>NZ_JBLQTJ010000002.1:0-200157 GCF_048685235.1 Curtobacterium sp. BNK-1
CGCCATGGTGGTGTTCACCGGGGTTTCAGGCTCCGGTAAATCGTCCCTCGCCTTTGATACCCTCTATGCGGAAGCCCAGCGCCGGTTTATCGAGTCGGTGTCACCACATGCCCGTCGTCTGATCGATCAGGCTGCTGCGCCGGATGTGGATAATATTGACGGACTTCCACCCGCGGTGGCGCTTCAGCAGAGCCGGGCTGGCGCGCAGGAGCGTTCAACGGTGGGCAGCCTCACCCGAATTTCTGTCACGCTGCGCCTGCTGTTTTCCCGTGCGGGCGTAAGGCCTGAAGGCGTTCCCTTTATGACCGCCGATTATTTCTCGCCTAACAATCCTGAAGGTGCCTGTCCGCATTGCCAGGGACTGGGAAGAGTGCACACCGTTAAAACCGAGTCGATGGTGCCGGATGGCTCACTGAGCATCCGCCAGGGGGCTATCGCTTCCTGGCCCAGAGGCTGGCATAACAAAAACCTGCGCAGCATCCTTGAGACGCTCGGCTACGATGTCGATGCGCCCTGGAATACGCTTTCAGCCCGCGACCAGCAGTGGATACTACTGACTGACGAACAACCATCTGTGCCGATTTTTGTCGGTCTGAACGCTGAGCAGCGCGAAAACGCGCTGGCGGCGGGCGAAGAGCCGGCTTATACCGGCACGTACACCAGTGCAGCAAAAATCGTGCTGCAGAGTTATTCGGGTGGCAGCGAGACGACGAAGAAACGGCTGGCGCGCTTTGTGACGGTCACTCCCTGTTCTGAATGCCACGGTAAAAGGCTAAACCGGGATGCGCTGTCCGTGACCTTTGCCGGGCATGACATTGCCAGCCTGAGTGAGCTGTCGGTCTCAGAGCTCGCTGAACTGCTGAAGCCTTATGCGCGTGGCGCATCACCGGACCTGCCGGCAGAGGCGGCACTGCGTGAGGCGGTCATCCGGATGGCGTCGGATATCTGTATGCGGCTTGAGCAGCTGGAAACGCTGGGTCTGGGTCATCTGGCGCCGGGACGCCGTACCACCGTACTCTCATCCGGCGAGCTGCAGCGCGTGCGTCTGGCCACCCAGCTGATATCGCGGCTGTTTGGCGTGCTTTATGTGCTGGATGAGCCGTCAGCCGGACTGCATCCCGATGATGTCAAATCGCTGCTCGCATCCCTGAAGAACCTGGTGCGTGCCGGTAATTCTCTGGTGGTCGTCGAACATAATATTGACCTCATCGCCGAGGCAGACTGGCTCATTGAGGTCGGCCCCGGTCCGGGAACGCATGGCGGCGAGATCGTCTATAACGGCGAACCAGCAGGGCTTGAAGAAGTCAGTGCGTCACCCACCTCGGGCTATCTTTTCTCACGAAACTATACCGGGCTGCGCCAGCGCCGGCCCGCAGAGAGCTGGCTCTGCTTTGAACAGGTCTATTGCAACAATATTGCCGGAGTGGATATCGCCATCCCTCTGGGGAGAATGACGGCCGTCACCGGCGTGTCCGGCTCCGGAAAATCGACGCTGCTGAATCGCGTGCTTCCGGAAATGCTCGGACGTTTTGACAAAACGCCTGACATCGAGGAGGGCGAGGAAGAGGATCTGGTGCCGGACGTTAAGGGTCAGGTTGTCAGCGGAAGTGACGCCATTGGCCGATTGGTCAGAATCGATCAGCGTCCTATTGGCCGGACACCACGCTCAAATCTGGCCACTTACACCGGATTTTTCGACATTGTCCGCAGGCTGTTTGCAGACACCGACGCGGCGAAAGCCAAAGGCTTCAGCGCCAGCCGGTTTTCCTTCAATCTGCCAGCCGGACGCTGTCCTGCCTGTGAAGGGCAGGGACAGATTTCGATTGAGCTGCTCTTCATGCCGAGCGCTACCGCAACCTGTTCCGTCTGCGCGGGAAGCCGTTATAACCCCGAAACGCTGGAGGTGAAATGGAACAACCTGACGATAGCGGATGTGCTTGATCTGACCGTGGACGACGCCACTAAGGTGTTTCATGGACATGACGGGATCCAGCGTTCGCTTAAGGCACTGACGTCGCTGGGGCTGGGATATCTGACCCTGGGTCAGCCCGCCACTGAACTCTCTGGCGGCGAGTGCCAGCGTATCAAGCTTGCCTGGGAGCTGCAGCGGGTCCAGCGTACGCCCACGCTTTATCTGCTTGATGAACCTTCAACAGGATTGCACCCGTCTGACATGGATAAGCTGCTGGTAGTGCTGGATGAACTGGTAAAGCGTGGTCATACCGTAATTATGGCGGAACACAACATGCGCATAGTGGCAGAGGCGGACTGGGTGATTGATCTGGGTCCCGGCTCGGGTCTTAAAGGAGGAAGGGTTGTCTCCTCCGGCTCACCGGAAGAGGTCAGCGCATCTGCAGAGAGTCTGACTGCGCCCTGGCTTTCCGCACAGCTGAAAAAGAGGGCGGGCGATCCGGATTGCGGTGGATGATTACGCCGCTGAAACTGGTGCATTGTAAGGGCTCAGGCGCAAGCTCCTGAGCCCGTCAGTAATGATAACGGCATGAGGCAATCAATAGAGCATCCCCGCTGACAGCGTACACCAGCCGATGTTCTGCCGTGATTCTGCGTGACCAGAAACCTGCAAGATTATGCTTTAACGGCTCGGGTTTTCCTTTGCCTTCAAAAGGCGTCCTGCTGGCATCTTTGAGCAGCTCGTTTATCTTTTTAACGGTTTTTTTATCGGCATCCTGCCAGTAGAGATAATCTTCCCAGGCTTCTGCGGACCAGGTTAGTTTCACTCAATAATATCCCTGTCAGTCCCGTTACCGCTTTGCAGGCTTTCGATAGAATCCATCAACCTGCGCGCATTTTTAGGTGACCGCAGCAGGTATGCCGTCTCTTCCAGTGAGTTATATTCCTCAAGCGACATCAGCACGCAGGATTCACCGTTCTGGCGAGTGATCAATACCGGCGCTTTATCTTCAACTGTCTGAACCATAGTGGCAGACAGATTCTGTCGGGCTTCGCTGTAACTGATTGCTCTCATAGTACCTCCGTAGTAAGTAATACAAATCATTGTACAATGATAAGCTATGACAAGGAAGCTTAAGTGAGAAGACTGGATATGAAATCGCGAAAGCGACAAAGTAACAGGCGCCTGACAAACCATAACCCTGAGTTTTCATCCGGTCACCATGCTGCTCGAATCAGTGAATACGGGTATTTTCTCATCAGCGCAGCGGCGCATTAACCTGTAACGCATCCAGCTCACGGGCGTCGTGACTGCAAAAAAAGGTGATTTCGCCGCCGCGCTGGCAGGAGAGCTCACGCAGTCGCTGCTGATTGTGTCGTCTGGCCACGTTATCCATGCCCATCATCCACTGGTAAAAGCGCAGTCCCGGCGTGCAGTGTCGCGTCTGCTGCCGCATTTCGCCGCGGTAAAACCAGGCATCGCCGCCGTGCAGCAGCCAGCCATCGGGTTGCTGAATCGCGATACCCGCGTGACCCGGCGTATGGCCCGCCAGCGGAACTAACAAGATCTCCGGCGGTAAGTCACGCAGGCGATTAACCGCCTCAAAACCAAACCACTTTTCTCCCTGCGGCTGATAGGTTTCCCAGTTGCTGATCCCACCCCATTGTCCGGGCCGGTAACGTTCCCGTGACAGCCAGCTATGGCGCTGATGTGCGGTATCAACCTCCTGCTGCAACAGATGGATTCGCGCCTGCGGAAAATCGGTTAGTCCGCCAGCATGATCGAAGTCGAGATGGGTCAGAATAATATGCCGCACATCCTCAGCCCGGAAACCCAGTGACGTAACCTGTGACAGTGCGGTCAGTTCATCGCGGCGCTGAATATTGTTTAATGCGCGGAAAAAGCCGGACAGGCGGCTGCCGGGCGTATGGATATCCTGGCGACCAAAGCCGGTATCCACCAGCACCAGCCCGTCGCGATCCGTCTCAATCAACAGACAGTGACAGACCAGATGTGCTTTCAGGCCTTTACTGAATCCATCATAGAACGCGCCGCCCAGCGGACACATACAGCCACAGTTAAGGTGGTGAATTTTCATTGGGCCTCCATAGGGGCAATGGGGATATCTCTGAGAGGCTACGGCCTGTCCGGCGCGTAGCACATCAGCCTGGCTATAGAGTGTAGAGAGGGATGACGCAGTAGGCGGAGCGGTGACGCGGATAACCGGGCAAAATTGCCGGTTATCCGCCAGAAAGCAGAGGATTATCAGGTGTGGAACAGCGGGAAAGCACCGGTCAGCAGACCGCCCGCCATCAGCACCAGACTGACCAGAATCCCCCACTTAATTGCAAAGCGCTGGTGGTCGCCGATGTCGACTTTCGCCAGACCCACCAGCAGGTAGACTGACGGCACCAGCGGACTCAGCAGGTGGAATGGCTGGCCGACAATAGAAGCGCGGGCAATCTCTTCTGCGGTAATGCCGTAGCTGGCCGCCGTCTGGGCGATAACCGGCAGAATGCCGAAGTAAAAGGCATCATTCGACATAAAGAAGGTAAACGGCAGACTGACCAGCGCGGTGAACACCGCCAGGAAAGGGCCGAAGCTGGGCGGGATCACAGCCAGCAGACTCTTCGCCATGGCGTCAACCATGCCGGTGCCGGAGAGGATGCCGGTGAAAATACCGGCGGCAAAAATTAATGCGGTCACCGCCAGCACGTTACCGGCATGGGAGCTGATGCGGGCTTTCTGCTCCTCCAGCGTGGGATAGTTGAGCATCACCGCAATCGCAAACGCCAGCATAAACAGGATCTGAATCGGCATTAAACCAATCACCAGCAGCACCAGCAGCACGGTGGTCAGGATGAAGTTAGGCCAGAACATTTTCGGACGGCGATTGGCTGCGCACTCTTCGGCATCGCCCAGCCCCAGCTCAATGTTGTCGAGATGATGATCTTTCATGGTCATCACGCCAAGACGCTTACGCTCACGCAGGCCAAACAGCACCGCCATTGCCACCAGGCTGGCACAGGCCAGCAGCATGGCTGGCAGCATCGGAATAAAGATATCGAGGGCGTCAATGCGCAGTGCCGCCGCGGCACGGGCTGTCGGGCCACCCCAAGGGGAGAGGTTCATGATGCCGCTGGCAAGGTTCACCAGGCAGGTCATCATCAGCACGTTCATGCCCAGCCGGTGATAGAGCGGCAGGAATGCGGCAATGGCAATCATGTAAGTGGTTGAGCTGTCACCATCCAGAGAAACCAGCAGCGTTAGTACCGCCGTTCCGACCAGCACTTTCAGGGGGTCACCGCGCACCATCCGAAGAATAAAGCGCACCAGTGGGTCAAACAATCCGGCATCGATCATCAGACCGAAATAGAGAATGGAGAAGGTCAGCATCACGCCGGTAGGGGCCAGCTTTTTGACGCCGTCCAGCATCATGGCACCCAGACCTGCGTAAAAACCGCCAATCAGCGCAAATATGGTTGGTATCAGGATCAGCGCAATCAAGGCTGACATGCGTTTGGTCATGATCAGATACATGAAGCAAACAACCATGGAAAAACCCAGTATCGTCAGCAAATTAACAGCCCTCGCAATGGCGGAAAAGTAATGAAAAAGTTACATACCGGCAGGAAAATTCAGGTAATTACTTAGCGTGGTAATGATTAACCTGTTGTTTTAATTAACCCTGCATTCAAAGATGATAATAAATAGTTGTCAGTATTTAGCATTTCTTTAACAAAGAAGGGTGATCATGATCATCTTTAAACGGTTCTTAAACGAGATTGTGTGACTGAGATCAAAGGGTGTCGAAGTGTAACCGGGGTTTCGGGCCAGCTGGGGGCTGAATCAGGCGGGTAGTAGAGTGGTGGAGAAACAGGGTAACCGGCTGAGCCTTGATGCTCAGCCGGTTAACGTTATTAGCTGCCTAACAGCTGAATAATCATTTCAGGGGTTTTATTCGCCATTTTGCTGACGGCCGTCTGACCCTGCTGAATAATCTGGCTGCGTGCCAGCTGGCTTGCTTCTTCAGCATAGTCCGCATCCTGTATGCGGCTGCGAGCCGCTGAGGTATCCACGCCCTGCTGCGATAACACATTACGGTTCGATTCGTAACGGTTGATCTTTGCGCCATAGGTCGACTGATAACCGCTGATCTTCTCGAGCGCGCTATCCAGTGCTTTCATGGTGGTTGAGATATCGCCCTCTGTAAGCAGCGTTGTGTTGTTCAGCCCCAGCGTTTTGGTATCCGATGGCGTTGCCGGAATAGTATCCGACTGAATCGGCTGACCGTAATCGGCGCTGGTGACCACCTCCATAGGTTCGCTCTTCTTCGGCGGCGTCGCAGGCACACCTTTGGGTTCCGGCAGATTTCCCCAGGTCAGATTACCGGTGAAGGAGCCATTGCCCACCACCACCACAATCAAATCCTCGCTGACGGTATCCAGCGTGATGCGCTCAAGCCGGTTACTGGTGATGGTGCCGTTGTTGAAATCGCCGCTGGCGACATCCTCATAGCGATCGCCGTCACCGCTGTAAGTGATGTTCATGCCGTTGTAGGTGCTGCTGTTACTGCCCGCCAGCGTCCAGCTCGGACCGCCCTCCAGCAACTGCGAGCTGTCATAAGCCGCACCGCTGGCAAATCCGTTACTGCTGGTCAGCAGGCGACTATCCGCGGTAGCCGCATTAGTGATGCTTTTGCTGGCCCAGGTGTAATCAGGCGCACTGCCGTCCAGCGGTGTACCGACCAGGTGCTTACCGTCGCGGGTAAAGAGCTGGAGATCGTCATCCATACCCAGTGAGTCGATGGTGATGCTTATCGCCGTCGAGCCTGCCGGGATATAGGCCAGCGGAATCACGCCCGAGGTGAAGGAGTAATTCTTGCCGGGCACCGGAAACTTCGTGTTGATAGGGTCAACGTTACCCAGTTTCGCAGGGGGAAGATCGGGATTATTCGTCGCCAGCGGATAGCGGCCAAAAATCTCAGTGTGGTCTGCCACTTCATTGATGCCTGCCATAATCTGCTGATACTGGCCGTTGATGCTCTGTCGATCGGCGTCCGACAGCGTGCCGTTAGCGGCCTGGACCGACAGGGTGCGCGCCTGGATCAGCAGATCGACGATGCTGCCAAGGCCGCCACTGGCGGTCTGGGAATAGCTGATGGCGTCATTGAGGCCACGCGCTACCACTGCATCGGCATTGATATTGGCCGTCATGCGGTTGGCAATCGCCTGACCTGCCGCGTCATCTTTGGCACTGTTAATTCTCATCCCTGATGATAACCGTTCAACCGTTCGTCCCAGAACAGAGTCAGTGGTGTACCGCGTTTTGTTCGTAATCGCGGCGGTTTCGTTATGGTTGATCGTTAACATGGTCGCTTCGAACAGGGAGAGGAGTCTCTGTTTTATCGGCAGGGTGATAAGCAGCTTTAATCTCTGTGGCGACAAAAAGGCAGGAAATACGTGGGCAGACGGTCAAGAGGCTGATGGTTAACCGCTTTTCAGATAAAAAAAATTAACGGTTCAACCCGGTCAGGAAAAACGCCTGCCACGCGATGACGCAGCAGGCGAACGAAGATCAGTTAAACACCATGCCGCCATCAATCAACAGCGACTGACCGGTCATGTAATCGGAATCGGGACTGGCCAGGTAGGCGACGCAGGCAGCCACATCTTCCGGTTCAGAAAGACGTCCCAGCGTAATGCGTTTCGCAAACTCCTCGGTGCCGTAACCGACGGGCTTGCCGGCTGCTTCAGAGATCTGGCGGTCGATCTCTTCCCACATCGGTGTTCTGACAATGCCAGGGCAGAAGGCGTTGACCGTGATGCCGGCAGGTGCCAGATCACGCGCGGCGGTCTGCGTCAGGCCGCGCACGGCAAACTTACTGGAACTGTAAACCGCCAGCTCCGGATTACCGACATGACCCGCCTGAGAACAGGCGTTGATGATTTTTCCGCCATGGCCTTCTGCAGCAAACGCTTTAATCGCGGCCTGCATGCCCCAGATCACCCCTTTGACATTGACGTTGTAGACCTTGTCGACCACCGCTTCGGTGATCTCAGCAATCGGCGTGGAGGGCGCAATACCGGCATTATTGACGATGACGTCAAAGCCGCCCAGCGTGCGGCGCGCCTCTTCTACCGCTTCCATCACCTGATCACGCTGCGAGACATCGACTTTCAGCGCAATCGCTTTGCCACCCTGCTTAATGATCTTCTCCGCGACCTGGCGTGCGGTCTCCTGATTAAAATCGGCTACTGCAACCGCCAGTCCATCTTTCGCCAGACGCAGGGCGATCGCTTCACCAATGCCCTGGCCTGCGCCGGTCACAAATGCCACTCTGTTTTTCATCATGATTTCCTTTTTGAGAAATTAAAGAAGCTGGCTCAGATGCAGCTGACCCATCAGCAGCGGGTTGTCGGTGTAATCGACCGGCACCGCGACCACGGCGGGTCCCTGAACATCCATCGCTTTACGCAGCGTCGGCTCCAGCTCTGCCGCACTGGTCACCGCAAAGCCCGCTGCCCCAAACGCTTCGGCATAGGCTTTGAAATCGACCGGCCCAAAATTGACGCCCGAGACGCGGTGATATTTTTTCTCTTCCTGCATCGCCACCATGTTGTAGGCGTTATCGACCCAGACGATGTGCAGAATGTTGGCTTTTAAGCGGACGGCAGTTTCCAGCTCCATGCTGGATTGCAGGAAACCACCATCGCCGGAAACTGAAACCACTTTGCGCTGCGGCTCGACCAGCCAGGCACCAATCGCCCACGGCAGGGCCACACCCATCGTCTGCTGACCGTTGGAGATCATGATCTGACGGGCGCGGAAGCTGTAGAGGTAGCGGGCGATCCAGATGTGGAAGCTGCCCATATCGACGGTAAGGCTGACGTCACTGTTAATGATGTCCTGCATGGCGCGGACAATGCGCAGCGGATGCAGAGCAAACTGATTGAGGCTGGCACCCTGCATCGCCAGCAATTTGCGCTGCTGCTGACGATCCTCAAGGATGGTGGCGGCTTCCGGGGTCAGCTGGAGTGGGGCAGTGATGCGCGCGGCGAGTTTACGCACTGTGGCGGCGATATCACCCACCAGTTCTGCGTCAGGCAGATAGCGGTTGTCGGTCTCAGCGGGTATTACGTCGATATGAATCAGTGTGGCGTTACCGCTGTTCCACATCGCCGGTTCATATTCCACCGGGCTGTAGCCGATGGTGACGATCAGGTCAGCCTGTTGCAGCAGCCTGTCGCCCGCCTGGTTGTTAAACAGCCCGACGCGCCCGGCGAAGCGTGAGAAGTGATCCTGTCTGACCGCTCCTGCTGCCTGATAGGTGCTGGTAACCGGAATGTGACTGCGTGTCAGCAGCTCATGAATCGCTTCGCTGTTCTCTGTCTGGCTCGCCATTAATCCCAGCAGGATGACCGGATTTTTAGCCCCGGCGATGGCCTCGCTGACGGCGTCGATCATTGAGTCAGGTGCGGCGCCCAGTACAGGGCGGCCTTTGCTGCTCAACGCTTTGCCGGTAACCGGCTGATCGACAATATCCTGTGGCAGGCTGATAAAGGCACCGCCGCCCCGGCCATGTTCGGCGTGGCGAAACGCATTCGACAGGCATTCAGAAAGTGCAGCGGGGTCGGTGACCTCAACCGCATATTTAGTGATTGGGCGAAACATTGAAACCGTGTCCATGCTCTGATGAACCTGCTTGGCGCTGTCGGAGCGCTTCACCTGACCGCCGATAGCCACCACCGGATCGCCTTCGCTGGTGGCGGTGGCCATGCCGGTGATCAGGTTGGAGCAGCCCGGCCCGGAGGTGACCAGCGCCACGCCCGCATTGCCGGTAAGGCGGCCCACTGCGGCGGCCATAAATGCAGCGTTAGCTTCGTGGCGAACCGGGATGGTCTGGATGGAGGAATCCAGCAGTGAGTCGAAGACTTTATCAATTTTTGCGCCAGGAATGCCAAAGACGTGGCGGACGCCCTGTGCCTCAAGTTGCGCCACCACCAGGTCAGCGCCACAGGTCCAGAGTGTGGTATCGGTTGGAGTTTTCATCGTCATTCCTCTGATTAGCTTTCTACCGCACGAATCGCGGCGTCAAGATTGGCGGGGTTCAGGTCGGCATTGAGAAAATCGCTGTCCTGCGGCAAATCCACGACCAGCTTGCTGATGGCACCAAAGGTCAGGGTGCCCTGTTCCAGCGCATAGTCGAGAATGTGGCCGCCGCCTTCGCGGTCGTCGGTAATAAAATGTTCGTGATAGCCTGCAACGTTAATGCCCTGCATATATTGCGGTGTACGGAATCCGATCAGTTCGCCCGCGCGCTGGCTGAAGGCAAAGGTCGGCTGATCGCCCAGCACTTCCGGCATTGAGCGATAGGGACGACACTGGCATGGCACGGTGCGGGTCTCGACGCGACTGAAACGACCGCTGATGCGCAGCGCGCAGAACTGGTTATCGGAGGTGATTTCGTTGTCGATCACCTGATGGATCGCCTCACGCGACATCGGCCGGTCAAATTCATACATATGCTGCGGTTTAAAAAAGGTCATCACGGCGAACGGAGTTTTCTGCGCCGGATCGGCCGGGTGCGCACTGCCGTCGGCGTGCAGCTGATAGACCTTGCTGTCAAACGCGATCATCTCGCCATCCAGCCGGTTAAAGGTACCCAGGCCGAAATCCCCTTTACGCAGCAGGTCGGCAATACGGACATTGCCGTCGTAAACGCCGCTCAGCAGCGCACTCATTAAAGAGGTCTGATAGATAACGCTTTCTGGTGCATCCTGTGAAAGCTTCAGGACAGTATGTTTTAGTTGATCCTCACAGGAACAATCAGTTACACAATTGCTCATTTGATGCCTCATCGATTAACCGTTAAGCCGTGTTAACCTAATGGTGAACCGATTCAGTCGGTGGGTCCAATAGCGAAACCTGTTAACTTTGAGACGTTTTTGATATGGAACTTCGCCATCTGCGTTATTTTGTTGCCGTAGCCGAGACGCTTCACTTCACTCGTGCCGCCGAGATACTGGGCATATCGCAGCCGCCGCTGAGTCAGCAGATACTGCGGCTGGAGCAGGAAATTGGCACACCGTTGCTGAAGCGTCTGACGCGCGGAGTGGAACTCACCGAAGCGGGCGAAGCGTTTCTGGCAGATGCCAGGCAGATTGTGCAACTGGCCGATCAGGCGCTGGAGAACGCACGCGGTATTGCGCGCGGGATCAGTGGTCAGCTGTCGCTGGGCTTTGCCAGCTCGGTGGCGTTTAATCCACGCATCTTCACCCTGATCCGCCAGTTTAAAGAACGTTATCCGGCGATGGAGCTGCTGACCCGCGAAGAGAATATGTCTTTGCTGATGCAGGATTTACAGGAGGGATTGCTGGATGCCGCTTTTATCCGGCTACCGTGTGAAAGCAGCAAGGCGTTTAATCTGCGCGTCATCTCCACCGAAAAGATGCTGATTGCGCTGCCGCGCTGCCATCCCCTCAGCGGCACACCCACCGTGGCACTATCCGCGCTGGCGGGAGAAACCCTGGTGATCTTCCCACGCGACGTCTCGCCCAGCCTGTATGAGTTGATTGTCACAGCCTGTTTGCGAGCGGGCTTTTCGCGCCACACTTTTCAGCAGGCTCCGCAGATCACTACGTCGCTGGGCATGGTGGCGGCGGGCTGCGGGATTGCGCTGGTGCCGGAGTCGATGCGCTGCGTCGATAACCCCGGGGTCAGCTTCTGCGATATCGAAAACAACACGCTATTTACCGACGTTGCCTTTGCCTGGCGTCGGCTTCATCCGTCAAAAGCGGTGCTGCACCTGCTGGCGCTGCTGGCAGAACAGCCTGCGGCACCAGGCGAAGCGGGTTGATAAGCGCCAGCTATTGAACTGAAAACAATAATCAACTGGCGGCACGGGGCCGGGATGCCAATAATCGGTGCATGACTACATACCGCGTAAGAGTCGGGTTTCACAACCCGTCAGCCCTGACATTCAGGCAACTGGATGAAATTCTGGAGCCGCAGCGATTCTGGAGAACAGATTCTGCGGGCGGCCAGTTCCGCTATTTCATGGAGTATGAGTACCAGTCTGACGTGCGCGATCTCTGCTCGGTCTGCTCGCTAGCCTACAGTCAGGCCTGCAAAGTCAGAAAGTGCCCGCTGATTCTGGTCGAGGTGATGAACTGATCCTTTCCGGCGATCCCGCCGTTCTCAGCACGGGATCGCCGGGTGTTGTTTTAACGTGAGCCGCGCTGCATCAACAGACTTAACGCGGCGGGCAGCACCGTGAGCGTTACCAGCGTACCGCTGATCAGACCGCCAATAATCGCCAGTGCCATGGGCCCCCAGAAAACCTGATGGGCGATGGGGATCATGCCGAGTATTGCCGCACAGGCGGTCAGCAGAATGGGACGTGCACGGTGATGGGCAGCCTGCCGGATTGCCTCACCCGCGGACAGTCCGGCCCGGCTATTCGCATCGACTTCACTGATCATGATCACCGCGTTGCGGATGATGATCCCCGCCAGGGCAATAATCCCCAGCAGCGCCACGAACCCCAGCGGTGTGCCAGCCGGCAGCATCGCGGATACGATGCCGGGCAGGCCAAACGGTGCCATGCTCAGCGCCAGCAGCATACCGGAGAAGCGTTGCAGCTGAATCATCAGCAAGACCAGCATGACGCAGATTGTTACCGGCAGCAGAGCAAACACTGAACCGTTGCCTTTGTCCGATTCGGCCGCCACGCCACCTTCTTCAATACCGTATCCGGCCGGCAGCGAGGCGCGCAGGGCGGCGACGGCTGGTGCGAGCTGCTGCGAGACCTGTTCAGCCCGCTGACCGGGCGCAATATCGGTCTGTACGGTGATGTAAGCCAGCCGCTGACGTCGCCATATCACCGGGTCATCCACTCCCCAGTTCAGGGTTGCCACCTGTCGCAGCGGGATTTTCTGTCCGCTGGCATTGGTGATCATCAATCCTGCCAGTGTGTCAGTGTCCTGCCGCTCCGGGTCATTGCTGCGCAGCACGACGTCGATCAGGCGGTTACGATCGCGCAGGGTGGTCACCACGCTGCCGGACATCAGAGTATTCAGCGCGGTGGCTATCGTTTCGGAAGAGAGTCCGGCTGCGCGGGCTGCGGTCTGGTTCACCGCCAGCGTCATGACCCGTTCTGGCTCTCCGGCGGTAAGATTGACCTCGCGTGTCAGCGATGAGCGGGCGATCAGCGCCGCCAGCCGATCGGCCGCCTGACGCACCCTGGCATTATCCGGGCCGGTGATGCGATATTTCAGCGGCCAGCCGACCGGTGGCCCCAGCTCCAGCGGCGATACCCGGGTAGTGATATCACTGAAATCCACCGCCAGCTTCTGCTCCAGCCTGCTGCGCAGCCGATCGCGTGCCGCCAGATCTTTCGCCACCACCACCAGCTGCGCGATGTTTTCATTATCCAGCAGCACATCCATCGGCAGATAAAAGCGTATCGCGCCCGAGCCAACGTAGCTGGTGTAGTTCGCCACATCCCGATCGTTGCGCAGCATCTGTTCCAGCTGTGCGGTACGGCGGGTGGTTTCAGCCTGGGCTGCACTGGCGGGAAGCGTCAGGCTGACCAGCAGCTCGGGCCGATCCGACGCAGGGAAAAATTCACCCTGCATAAAAGTGGTGGCGTAAAGGCTGACCAGCAGCACCGCCATCGCTGTGCCAATCGTCACCAGCCGGTGACGCAGAATCACCTCCAGTAGCCGGTGATAGCTGCGCGTCAGCACGCCCGGCGGCTTATCGGCCTTGATGTGCCTGGCCGACAGCAGCCAGCAGCCGGTGAGCGGAGAGAAGATGACCGCGACGACCCACGAGCAGAGCAGCGCCAGGGTAATCACCACAAACAATGAGTAGCAATACTCTCCGGCACTGGAGGCGGCGAACCCGACCGGAATGAACCCGGCGATCATTACCAGCGTACCGGTCAGCATCGGAAAGGCGGTGGTTTTAAACGCATAGGTGGCGGCCTGCCACTTGCTGTCGCCCGCTTCCAGTCGCGCCACCATTGCCTCGACGGTGATCATGGCATCATCCACCAGCAGCCCCAGCGCGATGATTAGCGCGCCAAGCGAGATGCGCTGGAGTCCGATGCCTGCCATTAACATGCCGGTAAAGGTCATTGCCAGTACCAGCGGGATCGCCGCCGCAACGACCAGACCGGCACGCAGTCCCAGCGAGACAAAGGAGACGGCTAACACGATGACGATCGCTTCGCCCAGTATCCGGACAAAGCCGCTGACCGCGTTTTTCACCACGGAAGACTGATCGGCCACGCGGGTCATGGTAATACCGTGCGGTAACTGACTGGCCAGCATCTGCATGCGCTGACTGAGCTGCTGACCGAAATCGAGCATGTTGCCGCTGCCGGCCATGGAGATCGCCAGCCCGATAGCCGGAACGCCGTTAACCCGGAACGTCGGCGCCGGAGGTTCGGCAGGTTGCAGGCTGATGGTGGCCAGATCGGTCAGCGGAATAAAACGCTCACCGATATGCAGGGTAATCGCCCGCAGATTTTCAACCGAAGTCAGGGTGCCGCTGACCCGCAGCGCAATATTCTCGCGATCGGTACGCAGGCTGCCCGCCGGGACGACATCGTTCTGGGCTTTAATGGCGTAGCTGACCTGCTGTAAATCGAGCCCCATGCCGTTCAGCTTGCGCGGCGAAAAGGCGATAACCACCTGCTGCTCCTGTACACCTAACAGGCTGGTTTTACCGATGTCGGGCAGACTGGCCAGATTGCGACGCAGGTTATCGACCCGGTCGCGTAGTTCTCTGGCGGTAAAACCCTCCGCCGTGAAGCCATAAATGGTGCCGAAGGTGTCATCAAACTCGTCGTTAACGGCCGGACCCTGCACGCCCTGCGGCAGTGAAGGGGCAACATCCTGCATCTTTTTACGCAGCTGGTACCAGATGCCGGCCACCTGAGAGGGCGGCGTGTCATCGCGCAGGTTGACATAGATGACGGTTTGTCCGGCGCGGGTTTCGCTCTCAACCGCATCCAGTGACGGGATCTCCTGAACTTTCTGTTCCAGTACGTCAGTGAGCAGTTGCACCGTGGTGTTCACATCAGCGCCTGGCCATTGGGCTGATATTACGGCGGTTTTGATAGTAAACGCCGGGTCTTCATTGCGTGACAGATGTTCATAGCTCAGCACACCCGCCGCCATGACCAGCAGCATGAAAAAGATCACCAGTTGCTGATGTGCCAGCGCCCAGCCGGAGAGGTTAAAGCCAGACGTTTTTTTCATGGAGCCTCCTGCGAAAGCGCCACTTTTTCGCCAGGTTGCAGGGTGCTGACTCCGGCGGTGACGACGCGCTCTCCCGGCTTGATCCCGGCAGTGACGAAGATTTGCTGCGCGTTAAAGCGGGCCAGCACTACCGGACGAAGCTGCAGGCGTGACGCCGCATCAACGACCAGCAGCGCGGGTTTGTCTGCGGAGCGGGTCAGGGCGCTGGCGGGCAGGACGATGACCGGCGGCTGCGCATCGGGAAGGGTGACAATGACTGTGGCACCGGGTGCCATCGCCTCAGGCGGCTGATTCAGTGAGATGCGCAGCCGCCATGTGCGGGTCTGCGGATCGGCCTGCGGGCTGATGTCACGCACTGTGCCACTGGCCTGCACGCCGGGATCGGCGAGCAGCGTTACTTTCAGCGGTGTCCGATCATCAGGATGCAGCAGCGCAGGCGTTGTCAGGTCAAACACCGCATCGCGTGCATCCCCTGCTGCCAGCGTCATCACATTTTGTCCGGCGCTGACCACCTGACCTGGCTGAACCGTGATGGCGGTGATCCGGCCTGCTGCAGGCGCAGTCAGCTGAGTCCAGCTGAGGTTATCCTGGGCATTTTTCAGAGCCGCTTCGCTGCTGAGACGGCGGGACTGTGCGCTCTGCCAGTCCGCCTGGGCGCTGTCCAGCTGGCTGCGGGCGATGGCCCCTCCGGGCATCAGCAGCCGCATCCGATGCAGGTTAAGCGCGGCGACCCGTTCGGCGGCGCGTGCGCTGTCGAGATCGGCCCGTGCGCTGCTTAGCTGATTGCGTGACTGATCATTTTCCAGCGCTGCCAGCGATTGCCCGGCGCTGACGCGATCGCCCAGCTCAACCGCACGGCTCACCACCCGGCCATCCAGTCTGAAGGCCAGCGCGACCTCTTCATGAGCGCGGATTTCGCCAGTCAGCACCAGCGATGCATCACTGCTGAGCGGTGGAGCAATCACCGATTTAACCGGGCGGAGCGGGGCGGCAGGCGGAGCAGAACTATTGTCCCGGCAACCGGTCATGATGAATACCCCGAGCAGCACGAAGATGATCGGCGCAAAGATGTGAATACCGAAGAGATGACGCCACACCTGGCGGGCAGCATCCGATAAGAAGTCTGTCATAACCGGGTTCCTTTAATGAGTTGTGCTCATTGAACCCGGCATGTGTCCAGAAACGTTCCATGAACCATCAAGAAATGGTCAAGCCAGAACAATTTATCTCGTCGGCAGCGTTATCCCGATCAGCAGACCGCCGTCGGCGGGCAGTGTGGCGTGAAGCGACCCGCCGTGCGCCTCGACAATCGCTTTGGCAATCGACAGTCCCAGACCGCTGCCGCCGGAGTGGCGGGCGCGTGAGGAGTCAGCGCGGGTAAAGCGGTCAAACAATTGCGGCAGGAAGTCCGGCTCCACACCCTGACCATAATCGCGGAAGGTCATTATGATCGCCTGATCGTTCTGGCTGGCCGTGATCAGCAACGCGCCACCGTCGGCAGCGTAGCGCATTGCATTCTCACAGATGATGGTCACTACCTGGCCCAGCCGGAAGGTATCGGCATACAGCCGCAGATCGTTGGGTGATGTCACGCTGATGGCAATCCCCGCCTGTTCTGCCTGCGGCAGAAGCCAGCCGGAGCGCTCGCGCAGTAACTCGCTGAGATTAAACCACTCGCGGTTCAGGGTAAGCTGCCCGGCATCCGCCAGTGACAAGAGATGCAGTTCGTCTGTCAGGCGACTGAGCTGCGTCAGTTGCTTCATGATCATCGCCAGCTGTTGCGGTTCGGCAGGAAAGACGCCATCCAGAATGCCCTGCAGGCGGCCCATTGCGGCCGTCAGTGGCGAGCGAAGCTCATGCGCCATCGCCACATGCGAGGTGCGCAGCTCACGCTCGTAACGCGCCAGCTGCTGCGTCATCTGATTAAAATCTTCGGTAAAGCGCACCAGCTCCTGTGGGGCTTCTTTTACGATTACCGCCGATCGGCCAAATTCGCCTTTTGAAACCGCTCGCGCCGCGGTAGCCAGCTGGCTGAACTGCGCCGACAGCGGACGGGCGAAACGCAGCGCCATCAGCACCATAAACGGAATCGTTACCACGACCAGCACGATCACGGTAAGCCAGTCCGACGAGGCCAGCGACGGATCGGAGAAGTTGATGCCCCACCACTGGTCCATAATCTGATGAAAGCGTGCCGGATCGCTGGCAGGGTGGTGGCGCAACCGGGTGAACTCCTCCAGCAGCGCGGGCGGCATCCGGTAATAGACCCAGTACGCCTGCACTGCGAAGCGCAGCCACATACAGATGGCGATGAGTACCACGCTGCCAATCGCCAGAAACAGCACCCGGATGCAGATCCAGCGCCACAATGAAGTATGCGTATCGTTCTTCATGGCTGTCTGAACCGGTAACCGACGCTGCGCACTGCCGGTAAGACATCAGAGATGCCCGCGGCTTCCAGTTTGCGACGCAGGTTATAGACGTGGGTATCGACCACCCGCTCAAGCGCATCGCTTTCCGGCAGACAGTGCTCCAGCAGAAACAGGCGGGTAAACGGACGCGTCGGAGCGCGCATCAGGGTGACCAGCAGGGAAAATTCGGTCGGTGTCAGATCGAGGCGGCGCGGTGAAGCACTGTCACTATCGACCACTGCGGTGAGTGCCACCGGGTCCACCACTAAACCCGCCCAGCGCAAGGTTTCTGCCGCGGGCACCTGACTCTGCTGGCTGCGGCGCAGTACTGCCTGAACGCGCGCCACCACTTCGCCCGGATGATAGGGTTTGACCACGTAGTCATCCGCGCCATAGCGCAGTGCGCCGATGCGGTCCGGCGCATCACCCATCGCGGTCACCATGATCACCGGGGTATCGTCACGACGTCGCAGCGCTGCCAGCACTTCAGTGCCGTTCATGCCGGGCAGCATGATATCCAGCAGGATCAGATCGGGCTGCCAGCGTCTGGCGGCATCCAGCCCGCCGGGCCCATCACCGGCAATCATGACCTCATAATTTTCACGTTTCAGATAGGCCTCAAGTACGCCCGCCGCATCAGCATCATCTTCAATTATCAGTACACGTTTTGACTGCATTTTCGGATCACCTTGACTGTTTCTTCATAAATCCCTGGTCGTTAATTGACACTCGCCTCGCATACTCCGGCCATTGACGCGGCTCTGAACCCCTCAGCTCCGCACCTGATGTGATAATGAGGAAACGTGATGATAACCGGAAAAATAACGCTGCACATGGTCTGTTTTTCGCTGGGATTCAGTGCCGCGACTGCCATGGCTGATGAGAGTACCACGCCGCCGCCCAGCGTCACGCTGGGCATTGCAGGTATCAATGCACCACGCTATAGCGGCGCAGATAAGCAGCACTGGCAGCTGATGCCGGTGATCCAGGCACGCGACGGGGCCTTCTTTTTAGACTCACAGAAAGGCATTGGCTATGACCTGCAGGCAGATAATGGACTGTATCTGGAACATACGCTGGGCTACGGGCTGGGCCGTTCTGACCAGAATTCATCCTGGCGTGACGGGGATGACCGGCTCAGAGGCATGGGGAACATCGACGCAACGATGAACACCGCGCTGGCGCTGGGATGGTCGGTAACGCCGTGGCTGGTGCTGGAGGGCAAAGCGACGCTGCCATTAAGTGATAGTCAGGGTGTGCAGTACCGGACTTCCGTAACCCTGATCCCCTGGCAGACCAGTGACGATACCGTGGCACTGCAGGTGGCGGGACTGTTTGGCGACGGGCGTTATATGAATACCTGGTATGGCGTTAACCGCAAGCAAAGTGCGCGCAGTGGTTTTGAACGCTATGACGCCGCGGGTGGATTTTATGGCACCGACACCAGCCTGACCTGGAGCCATCAGTTCACACCCGCCTGGGCGGCCAGTGTGATCGGTGACTACAGCTGGCTGGATAAGCATGCTTCAGATAGCCCCATCGTTGCACGGCACAACGGCGCATCGGCCACCCTGGCATTGAGCTACACCTTCTGAATGGCACCATGAAGAAAAGTGAGATGCGCAGCCACCGTCTTTTGCTTGCGGCACTGATTCTGTTGTATGTAGTGGTCTATACCCTGACAGGCGTGGCGCTTAGCCTGTTGGATGCGCCGGGACGGGGATAGGGAGCGAGCGGTATAAACAGCGTGATCGGGCTGGTTATGCCGTGACTTAAATAGAAAATTAACTTTTCGTAAAGCGGTTCAGACATTAATGGTCAGCGTTAGAAGTTTCGGGTACATCCGGAGGTTTTAATTATCGCTATATAAATTGATTAAGGTGGTTAATTTAGATTGCGTCATAATGCATCTTGCTAATAAATTTTTTAAAAGAGCATTGGTGTGGTTAATCTATATGGACTGGGCAAGGTTTAAATATTATAAATTAAAATCTGTTCCATTAAGATAGCCTCTTCGCTGTGGTAGCAGCGCATGGAATTTACAGGGGCTGAACTGATGAAAAATAAAAAAAGTGCTACACCTCATGATGCTACTTTTCGACAGTTTCTTAAGCATCCGGATGTTGCCAGAGATTTTATGCAGATCCACCTTCCGGAGAAATTGCTTAAAATCTGCGATCTCACCACACTGAAGCTTGAGTCCGGATCATTTGTTGAAGACGATTTGCGTCAATACTTCAGTGACGTTTTGTATAGTCTCAGAACCTCAACCGGTAACGGATATATTCATGTTCTGATTGAACACCAATCCACCCCTGACAGGCATATGGCATTCCGCCTGATACGTTATGCGGTAGCCGCTATGCAGCGCCACCTTGAAGCTGGCCATAAAAAACTGCCTTTAGTCATACCTGTACTGTTCTATACCGGTAAGCGCACTCCCTATCCGTGGTCGACCCGCTGGTTCGACGAATTTGATGATCCGGTAGTGGCGGAAAGCCTTTATAGAGGCGCCTTCCCGCTGGTGGACATTACGGTCATCCCGGATGATGAGATCATGACTCATCGCAGTATGGCCGTCCTGACGCTTTTGCAGAAACATATTCATCAACGCGACATTGCAAGCCTGACTGACCATCTGGTCACGCTACTCATGGCCGATTATCTTTCTTCACCCCAGGTGATGACGCTGATACACTATTTACTGCAGGCTGGTGAGTCAGCGGACTACGAAGCTTTCGTTCGCGAACTGGCACAGCGGGTGCCACAACACGGAGACGCACTGATGACCATCGCACAGCAGCTTGAACAAAAAGGGATCGAAAAAGGTCGCGCAGAAGGTATCGAGCTTGGTGAACGGCGTGGTATTGAGAAAGGTCGTACTGAAGGACAGCGTGAAGCTACCCTGAAAATTGCGCGCACTATGCTACAAAATGGCCTTGATCGTAAAACTGTCATAGAAATGACCGGCCTGACGTCAGACGATCTGGCGCAAATACGACACTAATATAAACAAGAGTAAACCCGGTCATGACCGGGTTATCGTTTTAAATACCGCACCAGATAAATCATTATAATTATCAGAAAGGCGTAACCTGCATACGTCCTGAACTACAAGCTATTATTTGTCTGGCTGACGCTGCAGGAAATTCCAGGTTGCGCCCAACATGCCGGAGTCGTTGCCGTAGGTCGCGGTATCAATGCGGATATCAAGATCATATTTTGCCAGCTGCTCTGCCAGTTCCTCGAGGAACGGCTCCCGCTCGGTAATTCCACCACCGATAAATATCATCTGCGGATCGAACACGCTGAAGAGGTTATATAAGCAGGCTGCGAGATCCTGGTAGAATTTATTCACCACCTGCTGCGCGGCTTCTTCTTTGCGATCGTATGCGTCAAAGACATCTTTACCCGTGACGTCGTCGGAAGATTTTTCGATGAGCTGGCTGTAATTCTCCCGAAGCGCCGTCATGGTACAACTCTGGCTCATGGTATGGCGTTCAATATTGCTGCTGGTGGGGCGCGAAGTCAGCAGGCAACCAAACTCGCCCGCGCGATTACGACCGCCCCGGATCAGCGCGCCGTTGCAGAAGGCCGCTCCGCCTAATCCTGTGCCGATAGTTAACATCAGAAAATCACTGAGCTTTTTTGCTTTGCCCAGCCACTGTTCAGCCAGTAAGGCGCAATGGGCGTCATTTTCCCCGTGGCAGGCAGTGAGGTTTTTTCCGTCAGCCACTGGCTCAGATGAAACTGGTCGAAGTCCCGAATGGTGCCGCCCATGTCGATATATCCGGCTTCTGCATCAATATAACCGGGAGTGCTGACGGCGATGCCAGCACAGCCGGGATTTTTCTCCAGCCAGGCCAGGATCTCATCAAGTATTTTGTCGCGTGAATTATGGGAAATATCAGCACTCTCACTGGTCAGAATATTTCCCTGCTCATCAATCACGCCCATTTTTAAAGAGGTACCACCAATATCGAAAGCTGCAATCTTCATTAACGTTCTCTGAGGTTGTTTTCATCCGATTAATTGTAGTGCTGAAAGAAAAAGGGCAGGAGGTCTGGCGGAGGCAATTTTGTCAGGAAAGGTACAGATTTATAAAGCGAGAGTTGTACAGAGGGTGTTTTGATAAACCCCGGCACACAGGGAACAGCTGTGCATGATTTTTAAGGACGTCCGATGTATTACCCGCGCTGAGAGGGTGTCTGGCAGCGCGGGCTTAATCGTCACTCTGAAGTCATTGCCACTTACGCAACAGGAGACTGGCGTTGACGCCGCCAAAACCAAAACCGTTCGACATGGCATAAGTCAGCGCCGTGGGACGTGCATTGAGCGCCACCAGGTCAAGATTGCCTGCGGCTTCATCGGGATGATGGAGGTTCAGCGTCGGCGGAATAAGCTGCTGCCGCAGCGCCATCAGGGTGAATATCGCCTCAACGCCGCCTGCCGCACCCAGCAGATGGCCGGTGGCGGATTTAGTTGAGGCGATCGCGACCTGCGAATCATCGCCAAACACTGCACGAATAGCCGCCAGCTCACCGTGATCGCCAACCTGAGTTGAGGTTGCGTGTGCGTTGATATGCTGGACGTCTTCCGGGCTGATGCCCGCCTGACGCAGGGCGGTTCTCATCGCCCGCGCAGCCCCGCTGCCATCCTCCGGACCCGCGGTTAAATGGTATGCATCGGCGCTGGTGCCATAGCCGACAATCTCCGCCAGCGGTGTCGCGCCGCGTGCTTCGGCATGGGCCAGTGACTCAATCACCAGCAGGCCTGCACCTTCGGCCATCACAAAGCCGTTTCTGTCACGATCAAACGGACGTGAGGCATGGTGCGGCTGATCTTCATAGCCCACACATAGCGCACGTGCAGCCGCGAAACAGCCCAGCGTGACGCGATCAAGCGCCGCTTCTGTGCCGCCACAAATAGCAATGTCCGCTTCACCGCTTCTGATCAACCTGGCTGCATCACCAATTGCCTGAACTCCCGCCGCACAGGCGGTAACGGGCGCACCCAGCGGGCCGGTGAAGCCGTGTTTGATCGAGACATGACCCGCGGCCATGTTGGCCAGAAACGAAGGTGCTGTAAAGGGTGAGAGCCTGCGCGGGCCGCGTGCATCGGTGGTGCGCACCGCGTCGGCAATGGCACCAAAGCCGCCGACGCCTGAAGCAATAATCGTCGCGGTACGTTCACGCGTCGCCTCATCTTCAGGATGCCAGGCCGCCTGATTCAGCGCTTCTTCTGCTGCCAGTAGCGCGAATTCTATAAAGCGCGACATCTTTTTACGCTCTTTCGGCGCAATGAACGCCTCGGGGTCGTAACCTGCCAGCGGATCTTCATCGATGCCCGGCACGCTGCCACCTACTGAAATACCGGTGCCAGCAGTAAGCGTATCGGGAAGGGTACGTATACCTGATTCTCCTGCCGTTAATCGCCGCCAGACGGTTTCAACGCCACAACCCAGTGGCGAAACGATGCCCGCGCCGGTAATGACAATGCGTTGTGATGAGGCTAAGTGACTCATTGGATTACTCCCGTAGAGAGTCCGGACAGTGATTGAAATGCTGCCGCAGACAATGGATACACGCCTTGAGCGCGGAAGGTGAGACCCTGCATAGAATGGTGCGATGGACGAACGCAGGGATGGAATAGAGCAGAGAGAGATAAGCTTAGCAGCATCAGAATCCTGAGCGATAACCAGACAGAGTGCTATCGTTGCTATTGTGACTAAATAAGTCAATAGTCACATCATGCGCATTGTTCAGGGCGCAAGGCTACGTAACACCAGCGCTGCCAGTTGTGCAGAGGCTTCTTCAGCGTCATCAAGGCTGTACTGCAGCAGTACCGGACTGGCGTAGGGTTTGATCACCCGATAGATTGCCTCCGCCGCTTCGTCAGCCGGGGTTTTACGCTCAAACTCACCTGCTTCACGCCCTCGGCGCAGGATCTGCTGAATCAGGCTGAGCAGTCGTTCTTCATGCGCCATCGCCGATGGCCAGCGGTCACGCGACGCGACGGCAGCAATATCATAGAGTTTACGTTCGTGAAAAAAGAGTTCAGTGCCGGTGACGGAAAGCGTGCGGAACAGTCGCCGCAGTTGTTCCGATGCTCCAGGCGCATCGGCGATCACGGCTTCGACGCGCTGCATAATCATCGCCAGCCGGGTGGAGCAGATCACTTCGCCAATCGCCTGTTTCGATTCAAAAAATTTGTAGATATACGCTTTGGAAAAGCCGATAGCACGGGCGAGATCGGAGACGGTGGTTTTTTCGTAACCATAATGCGCGAAGTGCTGCATGGCAGCATCGACAATCTGGTCACGCACATTGTGCCCGGCCGGGCCGCGTGTGCCATTTTCCGTTACGGATTGAGTCATTGTCAGAACCTGGCAGATCAAAGGTGGGTGAAAAAATTCAGTGACCACTGTTAGGGGTGGTCACATTTTAGGCCCTGTTGCGATCAAAAGCCATGTTTTGAACGGGCTGAATGTATGCTGGTGTTGCTGAGTGCCACCAGCCGGTTATTGGCGCAGCGTATCTATAGAGATATTCCAGTGATTGAGCTTGTTATAGAGCGCCGTGCGAGAAATGCCCAGCAGCTTAGCGGACTGCCGCAGATTACCCCCCTGCGCGCGAAGGGTCTGCAGGATGCAGGCTCGTTCATTATCCTGCAACAGGCTGCTGGCCGCTGGTCTGTTTTCGGCTGCGCGCGTCACCATCGCTGGCGGCAAATCGGCAAGGTCGATGATGCTGCTCTGGCAAAGATTAACGATCCGCTCGACCAGATTTTCCAGCTCGCGCACGTTGCCGGGCCAGTGCCATGCCTGCAGGGCGTTCATTGCTTCAATGCTCACCTGCGGAGGCGTTTTATTCAGCCGCTGACACAGGGCGTGAATGAAGGTATTCACCAGATCAGGAATGTCGCTCTGGCGTTCACGCAGGGCAGGGATGGTCAGGGAGATAACATTGAGGCGATAGAACAGGTCACGGCGGAAAGCACCCTGTTCCACTGCACTGAGCAGATCGCAATGGGTTGCCGCCACGATGCGGACATCCACTTTCAGCGGATGCGCCGCTCCGATGCGCAGCACCTCACTCTCCTGCAGCACGCGTAGCAGGCTGGTCTGTGCCTCCAGTGGCATTTCGCCAATCTCATCCAGAAACAGCGTGCCACCGTCGGCCAGCTCAAATTTACCTGCCGAACCGCCGCGCCGTGAGCCGGTGAACGCGCCATCGACGTAGCCGAATAGCTCACTCTGCACCAGGTCACGCGGCAGTGCGCCGCAGTTAACCGCGACAAAGGACTCATGCGCCCGGCTGCTGGCATTGTGGATCGCCTGAGCAAACAGCTCTTTACCGGTTCCGCTTTCACCGGTCAGCAGAACGGTACTGTCACTGCGACTGCTGGCGCGGGCATCCTGAAGAGCCTTCTGCAGCGTGGGTGCCTGACCACGAATCATCTCAAAGGTATAGCTGGCGCTGACGCCGAGCACACGACGGGTAATGGCACGGATGCGCTGATTTTCCCGCAGCGACAGGATGCGACCGCCGTCCGGTGCCGGCATCAGCGAGACCAGGCATGAAACACTGGGTCTGCCATCGGGGCGGAACACCATCTCGCGGTCATTACAGCAGGGCAGTGTGAGCAATGAACCGGACTGGGGCTGCAGCACCTGATCGATCAGGGCGTTGTCGGTATCAATACCGGCAAAGATCTGACGAGCGTAGCGGTTCAGGGTTTTGATGCGTCCGTCGCGGTCGCAGACCACAACGCCCTCATTCAGGGTCTCCAGTATCGACTGCTGCTCGGCCAGCAGACGGCGTAAGGTGAGTTGCTGGCCAATTGCCTCTGCGGCAGCCTGCACGGTGCCCAGCGTATGGGCACTGAAATTGTCAGGCGTGGCGGTCAGCGTCAGTACGCCGGTCATACGACCGCTGGCATCACGGATAGGAGCTGCGGCGCACTGCCGGTTACGTTCACGCAGCGCGATTTTCCAGTTTTCTCCGCTGAGTACATAGACCAGCCGCTGCTCTCGCAGGCAGCGCGCGGTACAGTTGGTGCCGAGCACCTCCTCACGCAGGATGCTGCCGACCGGAGTCAGGTCGCTGCCGCAAAAACTCAGTACGATGCCTTGCGCATCTGTCAGATTGATATGACCGTCGGGATTGTAAGCCAGCAGGTTCTCCATCACGCTATGCGCCACAGTAATCAGCTCACTGTTATGACGCAGAACGGCGGCCAGCTCCGTTGGATCGGAGGCACTGTACTCAAAAGATACCGGATCGATGCCATGTTCGTGCGAGCGGTTCCATGACTGCAAAATACTGCGGCGGATCCAGCGTGGCTGTTCACCCTGGCTAAATGCCTGCCAGCCCCGGGCAAACCGAGCTTCCCACTGTGCCGCATCACCGCCTTCCGGCAGGCTGAATATGGCATCGCTCTCTTCTTTATTAGGCAGCAAATCATGCAGAGATTGCATTTCACTCTCCCGTGGTCGATGGAATGTCCATTTTAATGACATGTTAAGTTGACATGTAAATTTTATTTTCAATCAGGACGCGTCATCTGCGAGCGCGTTCACATAAAAGCCCGCTTTAAAACTGGCATCCACTTTGCAACGCTGACACTAACTCTTACCTGTCAAAAACAATGGGAAAGTTAAGGTGTTATGCGTAAACATAATCTGAAGTTGTTGCTGTTCATCTGTTCCATCGCCTCATTGAGCGGGGTGATCCTCGGTTATGACGCCTCAGTGATTTCCGGCGTTATTGAGTCATTAACGGAACACCTTGCGCTAACGCCGTGGCAAAGTGGATGGGCTGTTTCAAATGTCATTCTCGGCTGTATCGTCGGCGCTGGCTGTGTCGGCGCGATCTCAGATCGGATCGGGCGTAAACCTACACTGGTGATCACCGCGCTGTTGTTTGCCGTGTCTGCGGTGGGTTCTGCGCTGGCAGATTCCCTAACCGGTTTTGTGATTTACCGACTGGTGGGTGGCCTGGCGGTCGGGATGGCGTCGGCAATTACGCCGCTCTATATCGCAGAGGTCTCACCTAAGGACTGGCGAGGGCGCATGCTTGGGCTGCAGCAGATGCTGATGGTTGGCGGTCAGGTCACGGTCTATGTGGTGAACTACCTGATTGCACGCGGTATGCCCCATGCCTGGATAGTCAGTGAAGGCTGGCGCTGGATGCTGGCGTCGGGTGTGGTGCCTTGCCTGCTGTTTCTGGCACTGGTGCCCTTTATGCCGGAATCACCACGCTGGCTGGCGTTAAACGGCAAGCGTGAACGCGCGCTGGCAGTGCTGACCCGGCTTTCGACGCCTGAACATGCGCGGCGTTTGCTGGCAGAAATCAGTGCGCCGGACGCGGATTCTGTTACCCGTCAGCAGGGAACCCGTCTGCTCCGCGACGCCAGAATGCGTTACATCCTGCTGATCGGCTGCGCGATTGCTATTCTGCAGCAGGTTTCGGGCATCAACATCCTGCTGTATTACGCACCGTCGCTGCTGCAGAACATCTCACCGGATACACAGACCTCCCTCTATCACAGCATTTTCCTCGGACTGGCGCTGCTGGTCGGAGTAGCGTTTTGTCTGAACGCAGTGGATCGCTGGGGACGGACGCGTCTGCTGCGCTGGGGAGCGCTGGGTTGCGCTGTCAGCCTGGTGATTACCGCCTGGGCCTTTATAGCGCAGATCGGTGGCCTGCTGCCGGTTGTGGGCCTGGTGGCGTTCGTACTGATTTTTGGTATGTCATGGAGTCTGGGTGCCTGGCTACTGATCTCTGAAATATTTCCCAACCGGATTCGTGCCGTCGCGATGGGCTACGCCTTTTCTTCGATGTATCTCGCCAATTTCATCGTTACTCAGACTTTCCCGATGATGAACCGTAGCCGTTTGCTGATGGATCACTTCCATGGTGCTTTTCCACTGATGCTCTGCGCCGCTGGCTGCCTGGTGGCCTTCTGGTTTGTAAAACGTTTTCTGCCTGAAACCCGAGGCATCTCACTGGAGCACATCGAGCCGCTGATGCTTTCAAAATCCCGTCGTTTTGCCGCCAAAGCGCAGGCGACATCCGGACACCCTATTCAGCCTGACTGGGCTGACAACAAAAAACAGGAGCAGTTATGAACCTTAATACAGTACGAGTGGGATTGATCGGTGCTGGCCGCATGGGCAGTTTTCATGCAGAGAATCTGGCGCTGCGGGTGCCTGGGGCACGGCTGACAGCGGTCGCCGACCTGCAACCCGGCGCAGCGCAGAAACTGGCAGACCGGCTGGGGGTGGAGAAAGCCTATACCGATATCCAGGCGTTACTCAATGACAGCGAAATCGATGCCGTTGCTATTGCTACGCCGGCTCGCACTCACGCCGAACTGGTGATCGCTGCAGCCCGGGCTGGCAAGCACGTGTTTTGCGAAAAACCGATGGCGGTAACGCTGGATGAGGCAGATCGGGCTATTGCCGCCGCACAGGATGCGGGCGTTGTGTTGCAGGTCGGCTTCAATCGTCGATTCAGTGCAGGCTTCGCCGCAGCTATTGAAGCTGTCAGAGCAGGCACCAATGGCACCACCCAGCTAAGCCGTTCGGTGACACGCGACCCTGGCCTGCGCGATCCGGCCCCGATCCCGCAGTGGACCATCTTCCTTGAAACCTTAATCCATGACTTCGACACCCTGCTGCACTTCAATCCGGGTTCCCGGCCGGTTGAGGTCTATGCGCTGGCTGATGCGCTGGTGCGTCCCGATTTTAAAGATAAGGGATTACTTGATACCGCGGTGGTGACCATCCGCTTTGATAACGGTGCCATTGCCACTGCGGAAGCCAACTTCCAGGCAGTTTACGGTTATGACGTTCGCGGTGAGGTCTTTGGCAGTAAAGGTATGCTGCAGGCTGGCAACATCAATCAGGACAACTGTGTGCGCTATCACGCCGAGGGTATTGCCATCGCAACGTCTCGAATGGATACCGATCTGCTGCGTGAGGCCTATGTTGCTGAAATGGCAGAATTCGCCCGCGCGATTCTGCACGGTGACACGCCGCGCGCTACTGGCACTGATGCGCGTAACGCGCTGGAAATTGCGCTGGCCTGTATTGAATCGGTGCAGCAACGCAAACCCATTCTGTTGGGAGAACGCTAATGGCCGGTTATCAACTTTCAGTCTGTGCGGAGATGGTGTTTCTCGAACTGCCTTTTATCGCGCGTGTTGAGCGGATTCATGCGCTGGGATTTGGCGTGGAGATCTGGAACTGGGCCAACAAAGATATCGACGCGTTGGTGGCGACAGGTGCGCGTTTTACCTCCATGACCGGCTACCTCAACGGTAACCTGACTGATGATGATGAGATTGCAGAGTTGCTGCATAGCGCAGAAACCTCACTGGCGATTGCAGATCGTCTGAACTGCCCGAGCCTGAATCTGCATGGCACCGGGCTGGATGCTCACGGCCAGGCGGTTCGTCCGGTTGAGGTGGTTACCGGTGAGATGTGGCTTAAAGCGGCCGACACCCTGCGGCGTGTCGCTGCGCTCGGCGAGCAGGCCGGGCGGGTATTTACTCTCGAAAACCTGAATCTGGCAGTTGATCATCCGGGTACGCCGTTCGCACGGGCTGCCGATACGCTGGCGCTGGTCGAAGCGGTCAACAGCCCGGCACTGAAGATGAATCTGGACCTCTATCACGCCCAGATTGGAGAGGGCAACCTGATAGAGCTGATACGACGCTGCGGCCCCGCTATCGGTGAAATCCAGGTGGCTGATGTGCCGGGGCGCATGCAGCCTGGCACCGGGGAAATTAACTATCGCGCCATTGCCCGTGCGCTGGAGCAGGTCGGCTATTGCGGCGTCGTTGCGCTGGAGGGCTGGGCCGAAGGCGACAGCGAAACAGCCCTGGCACAGTTCCGCGATCACTTTACGTTGTGAGCTCTGCCGCCGGGTATTTGCCTGTTGCCCGGCGGTTCTATCAATAATAAACCCTACAGGATTACGCGATGAAAACCAAAATGTTAGCACTGCTGCTCAGCCTGATGATCAGCGTTACCGCCTGGGCTAAAACACCTAAAATTGGTGTCGCACTGGCTAATTTCGATCTTAACTTCGTATCGATTCTGCGGACGCAGATGGTGGATGAGATAAAAGCGCTGAAAATGGATGGGCAGTTCGTCGATGCCAAAGGGGATGTAGCTCTTCAGGTACAGCAGGTTGAAGACTTTATCAATCAGGGCGTGGATGCCATTATTCTCAACCCGGTCGATACACAGGGCGTATTGCCGATGGTGAAAGCGGCAGAAGCGGCGGGCATTCCGCTGGTGTTTGTTAACCGTAAACCGGAAGTGAAATTACCGTCCAGTATGGCCTATGTCGGTTCTGACTCTGCCCTGGGGGGTGAGATGCAGATGGAAGCGCTGGCAAAACAGATGAACTATCGGGGCAATGTCGCCATTTTAATGGGCGCATTATCAAATGAAGAAGCGCGGGAACGGACGCGTGCCGTTGAAGCGGTGATCGCTAAATATAAGCAAATGGCGGTAATCGAAAAACAGACTGCACGCTGGCAGCGTAATGAAGCGGTAGACGTAGTTTCGGGCTGGCTGCTTAATCAGCGACCGATCGATGCAATCGCCGCCAATAATGATGAAATGGCTATCGGGGCTATTATGGCGCTGAATCAGGCGAAAAACAGCCACATTCTGGTTGCCGGGATCGATGGCACGCCTGATGGTCAGCAGTTCGTCAAAAATGGAAAGATGACGCTGACTATTTTCCAGGATGCGAAAGGGCAGGCGACAGGCGCTGTGAAAGTCGTGAAAGCGTTACTGGATAAACAGAAAGTCGAATCACTGAACTGGATCCCCTATAAAATCATTACTCAAAGTAATTATGCGGAGTTTGCTGCCGCTAATCAGCCATAAAAATCGCCGCTAACCTTATGATTCTTTGTCGTTTCTTAAATTATTAACCAGCTGCCGGGCAGGGGCGGACTCTGCCCGGCCCGTTCTGCTGGCTAATCTGTAAAAATTTCCTTAATCGCCTGATTAACGCGTCTGTAGTGCTTCTTCATATAAGCTGAATTATACTGTCGATAAATGAGCGGAAATTCAGTGATTTCTTAATGATTTACATAATCGATGATCAGGTTTCTTACAATTCTGATGACTGCACGCTTAGCCACATTCCTACTCAGGAGTCGCTGAGCCTCAGTATTTCTTCAGGTCGGCTTTTTGAACAGTTACTGAATTCCGGGGGAGAAATACTGGCGCGTGATACGTTGCTGACCGAGGTCTGGGATAAATATGGCCTGCGTGGATCGAATAGTAATCTGAATCAATATCTGAGTATTGTGCGCAGGGCGCTCGCGGCTTATGGTTGTGAAAATCTGATTATCACCATCCCGAAAATTGGTATACGCCTGAATACCGATATTAAAATTGAACGTCAATCAGCCCCGGTCATGGGGGTGACGGAAGTTTTAACTGATGACATATCGGAAGGAAGTATAACTGAAGGGTCTGCTGAAAACGTTGTCCTGCCTGCCACTCCGCCCGGTAATCAGCTGCCAGCTACGTCCGTTAACGTCACCCGGCGATATTGGTTTGCTTCTGTTGCTCTGATATTGCTGGGCATGGTGCTCTGGTATTTCACGGTATCGCGTCCTGACGAGCAAATTATTCCAATGAGTGCCATTAAACTTGAAGGTGGCTGCGAAGCAGTATTATTGCAGGGTCTGGATGAGGTTGAACGACAGGCATTGGGTAAGCAAATAGTGCAAATTCTAAGGGAAAATAATCAAACCTGCGATGCGGGTCACCGGATTATTTTTGATAAAAACACCTCTTTTACTACTAAGAATTTCGGAAGAACAATTCTTTCATCGTGTAAAATTAATAGCGATGGTCATATCATCTCATGCGACAATTTTTATTATCTTGACTGGAGAATGGGATGAAGCGGAGCATTGGTATTAATATTATCTTCATGCTGGCTGCGCTATTAATGGTGACTTTTGCAGGGGTTTATTACTTAACACATCAGGCCAAAGATTTTCCTTTTCGATGCTCAGCGTTTAGCCGTTACGATCTCAGTCGTAATGATGATAAAAGAATTGAGTTCGCTGTTGCCCAGGATTTACGTTTTGATAAAAAGGATTCAGGCTATCTGTTGCTGAATGGGCAGGCAACGAGCAATGACGGTGTTACTATTCTTAACAGAAGGGTTGCATTAATCAATGGCGCTAAAATTTCCGATGATACTTACCGGTATCAGATCAGCAAAGTTGTCACTTCGAATACTGATACTACCCCTGATGTCATCTTTAATAAGTTGTTAGCAGAGATCACGCTGGATCCAACGCATCTGCAGTTGGATGTCGATAAGATTGATAAAAATACCTATATTATCGGTGGGCCGATCTCCTATCTCTTTACCTGCCAGCGTTACTAAGCTCTGTAAACGGCTAATTTAGCGGTGTTCAGAATGCATGAAACCGGGAAGGGTTTATCCTGCCCGGTTTTTCTTTTAACGTTATGTCGTCAGGCTTTGCTGAGGAAAAGTATCAGGGTCAGCTCTGGAAACTCTTCAGGATATTATTAAACAGCTGAATTTCTTCATCGGTCAGGGGGGCAGCCTTTGACAAAGAGAAAATTAATACATCCTCCAGGTTTAAGGTGAAAATCGCCTGCTTTTGATAAAGCCGGATATTATCCGGGCGCAGAAAATCATAAGTAATCATGATGCCTGTGCTCAGATTATCGCCCAACACCACGGGTTGATTTGCCTGCTGCTGCCAGTCTTTCATTTGTCTCTGCAGAATAGCAAGCTGACTGCTGATATATTCTTCTGGATTGTTGTGATTGGCCAGTTTATCACGAGAAATAGTGACGGGTGGCATCGCTGAACGGGGATCCGCCAGCGTGTTCAGGCTTCGCTCGCAGTAGCCTTCCGGTAAAGTAATCATACCTTCGCTAAACCGACAAATATTTTTATCCATGTGTAATCTCCATTTCTTTAGTTTTTTCTGTCTGGCCAAATAACTGCTCTGCGGTAACTTCACTGAGCGTACCGTTATTTAACAGGACGATTTTATCTGCACTTCTTATGGTTTCCGGGCGATGTGCAATCATGATTCGGGTGATTTTCATTTGCTTTATTGCATTGTTGATCTGCGCTTCGTTATAGATATCCAGATGACTGGTTGCTTCGTCCAGTACCAGTATTTTTGGTTCGCGGTAGAGGGCGCGAGCTAGCAGAATACGCTGCAGCTGCCCGCCAGAGAGAAACGATCCCATATCACCGACAAGGCTTTGATAGTTCATCGGCATTTTCATGATATCGCCGTGAATTTGCGCCAGGCGTGCTACACGGGTAATTTTTGCGTGGTCAGGATTATTATCAAAGAAGCTAATATTTTCACTGATCGAGCCTGAGAACAGGATGTCATCCTGCATAACACAGCCGATACGGTTACGATGGTGTTCAAGTCCTGTCTGGGTAATGTCCATTCCGCCCACGGTGATTGTTCCACCTTCCGGGTGCAGCAGACCCAGAATGATTTTGGCCATGGTGGTCTTTCCCTGACCTGAAGGGCCGACAATCGCAACGCTTTCGCCAGCCTTAATTTCCAGACTGGCACCATTTACTACCCAGGGTTCGGTAGGTGCATAGCGGAAGCGGATATCCGTTAGTTTGATATCCTGCGGCGTTTCTGTCTCATCATGCGTATCTTTACTCACCAGTACCGGACTGGCTTCTGAGCTGACTTCAGTTTCTGACAACACGATATCGGCCAGTCGTTCACCATGCATACGCAGCATTCTGAAGTCGATTACGGCGTTGATCAGACCTGCACCGCGGCTCATAAACTGATCTGAGAAGCTAATAAAGGCGGTAAGCATACCTGCAGAGAAGTTGCCATCCAGTACTTGCAGCGCAGCCAGCCAGACCAGTACGACCCTGCCTACAGAAGTGAGCAATCCCTGGGCGGAACCAAACAAAATGTTAAGCTTCTGAATCACAATGCCTTTGTTGGTCGTATCCACCAGGAAATTCATATAGGCGGAGAGACGAGGCACCTGCTTGTTGTTGGTTTTTACCGCCTGGATACCGCGAAGCGTTTCCAGTAATGAAGATTGCGTGCGGGCTGAACTGATGATTTGCTCTTCGTTGGCGCGGCGAACAGGATCATAAGCCATGAAGCGTAACAGTGCATAGGCGACAAAAAGGCCAATTACCAGCCAGGCAAGCTTAGCGTTATAGATAAACAGCATCACTACTGTCACGATCGACATTACCCCATCCAGCACAGTACTAATGAAGCGGCTGGTCAGCGTACTTTGGATGGTGTTTAGCGAGCCATAGCGGGACAGAATGTCACCAACGTGACGGGATTCGAACCATTCAAGTGGCAGCTTTAACATATGGTGACAGACATTGACCGTCCACTGCACGCTGAGCTGGCTTGAGAACCAGCTCATCACCCATGAGCGCAGCGCTGTAATCATGGTCTGAAACAACGCAATCATGATAAAGCCGATCCCGAGCAAGGAGAGTAGCGAGTAATCTGCGGAGACCAGCACCATATCCATCACCCACTGCATAAAGAAGGGAAAGAGTACGCCGAAAAGCTCCAGAGCGATGGACAGGATAAGCACCTGGGCAAAGGCAGATTTCACCCCTGTCACACTGCCCACCAGCTTGATCATCGAGATGCTTTCTTTTTCTTTTTTGACCTCAAAAGTGGAGGAGGGAACCAGCTCCAGTGCAACGCCGGTGAACGCCGGTGATGCTTCTTTAAATGTCAGTTCCCGAATGCCGCGTGCAGGATCGTGAAGCGTGATCTTATTGCCACGCACTTTTTTTAGCACAACGAAATGGTTCAATTCCCAGTGCAGAATGCAGGGCATGCGTAATTTAGACAGCTCTTCCATATCAACGCGTAACGCACGGGAACTCATATTGAGTTGTTGTGCCATGGCAATGACATCACTAAGTGTTGCGCCCTTAAGCGACGTTGCGAACCTGCGACGCAGGGTGATCATGTCGATTTCATGACCGTGATAATTGGCAATCATCCCCAGACAAGCAAGACCACATTCCGTCGCCTGTGACTGACGAATCATCGGCAGGCGGTTAAACCATTTAAAATTGAGTTTCTCTAATAACAACACAGAACAGACCTTTTAATCAGAGAGAGATTTTGTGTCCAAGCGCAAAAATTGGCTCCAGCACCCATTCATAAAGACGACGTTTGTCGACGATAAAATCGGCATCCAGCGCCATACCCGGCTTGAGTTTTTCATTCTGCGCATAAGCAGTAATTGATTGTTTGTCCAGGGAGACCAGCACGCGGTACTGCTGTTCCTGAATATTGTTTTTGCCGGTTAACGTAGTGACTTCCTGAGGAGACAGAGCGGTGCGTGAAACCTCGATAACTTTTCCATACTGTTGACCAAACTTTTGATAAGGAAACGCTTTGTAGCGCAGCACCACCCGCTGTCCCGGTTGGATAAAACCAATGGACTGCGTGTTTACCATGATGCGGGCGACAAGTTCAGTATTGCTTGGCAAAACTGCTATGGCTGACTGACCGGCGGTGAGCATCTGTCCATTTTTGACCATAATCATGCCGACATACCCGCTTTTAGGCGCACGTAATTCAAACGAGCGGCGCGCTTCATTTTCAGCCATCGACTGCCGGTTATCAGCCAGTTGGCGCTCGATATCGTTACGCTTTTTCTCGTCATCCAGCGGTTTTTCATGCAGTTGTTGCTCGGTCTGAACAATTTTTTGCGAGATGTCCAACAGCTGACGTTGATATTCCTGGTAGCGCGCCTGGCTATCGAGCAGATTAGACTCCTGCTCTTCCATCTGACGGCTTGAGGCATACCCTTCGTTGTGCATGGCTTCCAGCTTGTCCAACTGCATTTTCGCCAGGGAAACCTGTTTCCGACGGTGTGTCAGTTGCAGCTTCAACTGCTCCTGCTGCAGTTTCAGACTGGCGATAGTGTCGGTCAGGCCCTTCATTTCAACCTGGTGAAGCTTTTCAAGCGTCACCAGATCCTGCTGAAGCCTTTCACGCTGGCCTTTCAGATTCTCGGCAATAACCTGACGAGTCTGACCTAACTGTGTTGAAACCTCTGATGACAACACCATCAGCACATCGTCTTTTTCAACATGCTGGCCCTCTTTTACCGGAATATCGACCACCGTAGCGCTTACGGGGGGCGGAATGATCAGCATGCCATTTTTAGGCAGCAGTTCTCCGGTAGAGGATTCATATTTTGTATAGCTGCCAAATATAAAAAACAGCGCTGTCGCGGCAGTGATCAGCACTACAACGGAAATAACTAACCAGCGATAAGGTGGGCAATAGAGTGCCACAATGCCCAGGTTTCCACGGTTGGCTGCATCAAGTGCCTCCTGACGGAATAGTGACTGTTCCATTTATATAATCATCATGAGTAAGGGATTAACGGCACTGAAAAAAATTCAGCATGTCGATTGATAGTGATCCGGTACTTTGTGCCAGATTAATGAGGGCGTTCAGGTAATTGAAGCGAGCTTCAGCCTGATCTTTAAGCGCACTAAAATATTTTTGCTGGGCATCAAGCTCATCATTTACCGTACGGAAACCCATTTCCCGGCCATATTGAACAGACACCACTTTTTCGCGTGAAGACTCGACGGCATTTTTCTGCGCGTTGATTAACGCTTTTCCATTCGTAAGACTAAGCCATGCTGAACGTGTATCTGTAGCCGCTTTGCGTTGTGCTTCCATGGTGGAATATTTCGCTGCCTGACGGCGATAGGCTGCTTCATAAGATTGTGAAATCTGGCTGCCACCCGCGAATAATGGAATAGAAACGTTAACGCCATACTGCAGATTATTACTTTTAGAGTTAGTGCCAAAAATAGCATCATAAAGTAAATTATCGTCGTTATCGTTACGGCTCCAGTTTTTGCCATATCTGGCGTAAAGTGACACGACAGGCATATGTGCGCCATCTGCAGCCAATACATCAGCATCGGCCTGATCATTCTGAAACAGGGCAATTTTGATTTCAGTGTTACGTTGCTGGCTGGCATTAATCGCATCAGTTAAAGAAGCGTAGGGCGAAGCGTTAAGGCACTGAAAGTTTACCGGCTCGACAGTGTCCGGGCTGACACCCGATAAGCGACGAAATGCTTCTCCAGCCAGCAATAACTGACTACTCGCCTCTATTTCTTTGGCCTGAGCAAGAGCGTAATTGGCCTTAGCTTCATCCAGCTCTGTACGAGTGTTTTGTCCATTCAGAATACCGGCCTGCAGTTTTTGCTGCTGTTGTTTGAAGTTGTGACTGGCAGCTTTCGCAGCCTGTAAAACTTCCTGCTGATAGAGCACCGAAAAGTATGCATTACTGATCGCATTTAATAACTTTTCTTCAGCTTTTTTTGACTGGGCTTCAGCGGTATTGGCAATAGCAACGCCTTTACGCCAGCCAGCATATTTACTCATATCAAACAGGGGTTGTCTGACACTGAGATCGTAACTGTGATTTGTTACACCACTTTGATATTTTTTATCCGGCTGTTCCTGACGATCCCAGTTTCCTTCGAGCGTCAATGTGGGCAACATTCCGGCCATACCCTGCCAGTATTTTTGCTGATCGGCTTCACTGGTCATCTGGCTGGATTGCAATGCAGAGTCATAGGTTAATGCGGCACGGGCAGCCTGCTGTAAGCTGGTTGCATAAGATCCAAATGGCACGCAGGACAGTACAATAAATGCAATTTTAAAATTATAAAATTTCATGATGCTCGCTGTTTCTTAAAAATTAAGCCCGAAATTAAATGAGTTGCTGGGCAAAGACATATTTAATCAAATCAGTATTAGACTGCAGCTGAAGTTTACGCATGGCGTTATATTTCTGCGTTGCAACCGTACTGATACTACGTTTACGTGCTTTAGCTATCTCCATTAAACTGTACCCGATAGCAAAAAGCCTGATTACTTCAACTTCTGCGGGTGATAAAAGAGTCTGTGCGGGCTCATCTGAAGCAGATTGCGCCAGATCTTTCATCTTTTCTGAATAAAATATTTCAGAATTCGATGAGCAAACCCAGTGCAAAGCTTCTACCAGTTCCCGTATATCATCACGTTTGCTCACTATTGCATTTACCGGAATTTGCAATATTCTTTTCAAAATGGCCGGGCTATTCTGTGCCGTAAAGATAATGATTTTAAGGTTAGCATTATGGTTGTAAATTTCTTCTAGCTTTCTAACGCCGTTCAAATCATTACGTTCAAAGTTAAAGCAAAAATCAGTAATTAATATATCAGGAGGATCGCTATTCAGTTTTACAAAAAGATTTTCTGCTTCTACCGGGTATGCTGCAATGTCCAGGTTGTGAAATCCGGTTGAGAGTATTTTTTGTATTGAATAAAAAATAAAAGGACTCTCATCAGAGACACCAACTTTAAACCTCCTTCCTTTTAATGGCCTATCCACTGATAAAATCCTTTCTCAGTTTATAAAGTCTGGTAAAGGGCTCCGAAGAGCCCATATGGTTACTGATAACTAATGGTATAGGTAGCAACTGCGTTAGCACTACCAGGGGTTATTGTGGCAGCAGTCTGGTAATAACGTGCATATAAGGGCACTGTTATCAATGCTGACGACAGTGGATAAGCTGCAACTCTGTATGGTGCTGCCAGTGCAACAGGTTGCTGACTTTCATTCAGAATCTGAACACCCACTCCGCTGGCAGTTGAGGTCGAGTTCAGAGAAACTACGCCGACATCCGATAGCCCATCAGCCGCATCCCCATCCAACTGCATCATAACGTCAAAGGTACCTGAAAGAAGTGCCTCACAGTTAAGCTGAAGATTAAAAGCGGTAGATGGGCTGGTTTGTCCAATACCGGAACCCAACCCACTGCTGGTATTCGCTGTGTAACTCCCTAATGACACCCTCGGGTTAACATCGCCTGCTGCTGAGCAGGTTTGATCCCTCACAGTGATGCCGCTTTTAATATATCTGACATAAAGTTTCAGGTCATTTCCTGGTACCAATGAGCCTACATCAAATACGTTGACATAGTCCGGAAGCAAATTGGGGCCAGCCATCGAGTTTGACGTCCGCACAATCTGAAAAGGCACATTCAATGTGACATCAGTATAAGCACCGACTGTACCGCCACTGGTTAACGCGTAAGTAGCGATCTTGTTGCCGGTAGGAATATTGGCAGCGTCGGTGGACATTTCACCACCGTAACCGGTATAAATGGTTAAGCCATAACCGAGTGCATCTTCAGCAATTGTTTTACGCTTTAAGTACACTTCTCCCGTTAAACCATCAAAAAACTGTTGCAGATTATCCAGGGCACATTTGAACGTGACTGTTAAATTGCCACTATAAACGACCGTGCCCACCGGAACAGCTGCCGAAATATTTATCCCCAGTGAGCGGAAATCTAATACCGCATCAGAAAGAGATTTTTTGCACGTCAGTGTGACATCATCTGCCGCGTTCGCATTAATTGGTGCTAGCATGACGAAACCAGATACCATAATCATGATGCTGACTATTCTGGTCAGTGTCCTTCTAAAGTTAATAAACATCATAATGTCACCCGATTAACCCTGATTATCTTTGTTCATTTCGCCGTTAGACACGTAGCGAACAGGTTTTGATTGATCGCTGCTGCATGTTGTTGTGAGCCTTGCAAGGGTGTTGTTTTCACTGGAATTAACAATACCGGACTCCAGGTTAACCAGACACTTATCACTGGCTTCTTTACCCCAGGAAATATGCAGGCGGCTGACATCTTTATTTAACCTCACATAAATCTGACCACCCTGTGAAACAGTGGTGATAAGGTTACCGTCTTCATCATTAACCGTTGCACCAAATGGCAAGGCATTTCCGTTCGGCTGATTAGCCCGAATTAACAGTGGCTTTCCTTTGCTGGTTTTATAATCAAGTCTGACGACTGCACCCTCAACAGGAATAACGCGCTGCTGAGTTGATTCAAGCTCAACATCCAGTGGAATTCCTTTTGGGTCGATGGCCAGTTCGTTTATCCGGTACGGGTTAAGGTTTGGCACAATAGCTTTGCCGCTGCCGTTTAACACAATATTGGGATATCCAAGTACACGCGCGCCCTCTGCATCTTCTGCGGTAACAACAGCATAAGTCGTAGACTGATAAGCGCTGAAATTAATGCTATCAGGTAAAGCGACTACCGCACCGCTGATACCACCCGAGGCAGAATAATAGTTTTCCCCTTTAGTATAAGACGCCGTCAGCATACTGTAGGGCGAACGGTACTGCCCACTAACTGAACCGGACTTCTCATTATCAGTATCGCGCGCTATTCCAACGTTATAGTTATATTGGTCATGTTCACCCAGAACACCATTAACTGCTGTTTGTGCATTCACACCTTGTTTATTATGTGTCGCACTTCCGGTTACATAACTTTGACTATCGCTACCAATTGGCACCGAGAAGTCGAGTGACAGTTGAGTGTCATGCCCGCCGGTTGAATATAATAATCGGTTTGCTGATAAAGTATAGGAGACCCGACCAATTGTATTATTGTAACCCAGCTGAAATTGCGTATTTGTTCCGGCAGAATCCCAGTAATTCTGAACGAAACCAGTAAGATAGATATTCCCATATGACTCCCCAAAATTTTGGCTTGCCGTCATAGAAAAACGTTGTTTGGGGCGCGAAAGATAATTTGACGAACTGTTTTTATGATTTTTTTTATAATAGTTATTGATTTGTAATGCATTATCAAAACTGTAATAACCGGATGATGAGAAGCGGTAAGCCGCCAGAGTAAAATTCGTGTTAGTCTGAGAAACCTTCTTACTATAAGTTGCCCGATAACTTACACCTTGCTTTTTCTCATCACCATATTTTGTCTGAGCCCCAGTAATATCCAGTGAGATCGCACCAACAGGTAAACCAAATGCACCTCCCAACAGCACAGAGGTGTAGTTATCTGATCCCAGAATACCTGAGTAACCGGTCAGACTATTGCTAAAACCATGCTGAATAGTGCCCTGATAGACCGAAGGTGTATAAACCATATTGTCTTTTCGGGATACACCACCGGTCAGACTATAAAAAGTCATGCCCGGACGTTTCAGACGCGTCATCGCTGCGTAAGGAACTGAGAAACGGGTCTCACCGCCGTCAGCTTCTTTCACGGTCACGTCTAAATCACCACCGTAGCCTGTAGGATAGAGATCGGTGATATTAAAAGGGCCTGGTGAGACCGTCGTTTCATAAATTTTGTTGCCATTTTGCGATACAGTTACCTGAGCGTTGGTTCGGGCTACGCCGCGGATTTCTGGTGCATAGCCTCGCTGAGAGTCTGGCCACATCTGGTCAACTGTAGATATTTGCGCACCACGAAAAGAAAGCGTATCGAAAATTTCGCCACTGGTATTGCCTTCACCTAATAACAGCCGTGATTTTATTTGCGGAATATCACGCTGGACATAGGTGTTAATTGCATCGTAATGATGATACTCGTTGTTTTTTTGACGTTGCCAGCTGAGAGAACCATCGTGACGGAACATCCATCCGCCAAGATTAAAGCCCGCCAGCGCACGGCCATAAAATGAGTCATATGCCTGACCGTGATTTACAGAGCGATAATAGTTAGTGTTATAGGTTAGCGTAAGTGCTGTTTCACCCTTATCCCAGAATTCTGGCGCAACGTAGCCGCGCGCAGATCGCAACAGATAAATTTGCGGAATTGAGATATCCATCTGCATATCGGCAGAATTGATAGCTGCATGACTCTCTTTAACTACCTCCTCCAGCGCCATACACTGTTTACCAGAGCGCAAATCTTCAGCTTGTCCCGGGCTAAAAACTGTGTCCTTAAGTGACAAGCTTTTGACCAGATCATAGGAAAGGCACGCTTTGGTTCCCGCCCCTTCACGAATGACCTGAACATTTTCCCGACCAATCTGACGACCATTCAGGAAAATATCCAGCGTATAAGTACCAGGATCAATAGGGTTACCGGTTGCATAGCGGGCCACATCAACTTTAACGCCCGGTAAATTCTTCACAAATGATTCGTCAAAATCATACGAATTTTCTGCAAATGCGGCGCCTGTTGATGCAGTTAAAAAAAGTGCTAGAAAAGATCGGTAAAATATTTTTCCCGTTGGTTTATTATTTTTAATCATCCTTGCCATCATTATTACCCCTGATGAGTTACCAAAGTTACTGACTAATTTTGGCGTCTACATTGCGTGCAGCGCCATAATCATCCAGATATTGATAATGAAAGTTTGTTTTTATTTGATTTGCGTTCAATCCTTTTAGGGAGAAGCTTTTTGTTTCGCCTGGTGCAAGCATATCTCCCTTTTCACTGACTACTTTTCGCCCCGCGTTATCCTCGGCATTGATCTGTGAAACGTTGACGTAAAACGAAGAGTTATTTGTTGCTGTCAGCTGATTCGCTTTCTCCCCTTGATGCCAGATAAGACCCGACGCTGCTTCTGTGGCTTGCATCGCATCGAACCGGGCTGGGCGAAAGAAAATTTTGATGCGACTACGAATAGCCATTTGCAACTGATTTTGATTCGCAAGGCTTTTATCGCGAGGAGGGATGTCGAGTACGTTAAGCCAGAATACCGACTCTTTATCTTTGGGCAGGTTTGAACCGGTATAAACGATACGTAATGTCTGTCCTTTGTTAGCCTCCATACGGAAAACAGGCGGTAGCAAGACAAACGGTACGTTTATTTTATCCAGTGCTTCATCAGGATTTCCATTGTCAATCCAGGCCTGTACCAGCGCAGGTTGATTGCCATGGTTATCTAAGCGGACTGTGACTTCTTTTTCTGTTGCGGGGTAGATTACCCGGGTGCCGATAATCGTCACGCTGGCAAAAGCCGATGAGGTCACCGTAAAAGCCAGCAGACAGGAGATCAAAAATTTAAAACTTTTTTTTTTCATGATTTTGACAGAAATGATGATAGAGGAAGAGAGGTGGGAACAGATGCTCCCACCATAATCAATTACAGGTAATTGATTGAATAGTTCACAGCTGATAAGACGGTACCAGCAGTAGCTGCACCAGTTGCATAGTACTGAGCAGAATAGGTCAGAGTACCTGCACCAGCAGTCAGAGCGACAGTTTTTGGAGAGGTGGTCTGCTCAGTGCTACCCGCGTTCAACACGCCATTTCCGCTATCCAGCAGCTGCAGGTCAACATTCGTTGCAGTACCAGTATTGGTCAAACGACCATCAGCATTGACGTTGGCACCTTGTTCAAAGTAAGCGTACACGTCACCAGTCGTAGCTGAGCAATTGCTCAGCGCCATAGTGAAGCGAGTGTTACCTGCAGTCTGACCAGATGTGCTTAAAATACTACTTGCTACTTTAGGCAGTGTAACGGTTGCAGTGCTGCCGCCGCCGTTTACGCTTACAGTACAAGTCTGAGACGCAATATTTCCTGTGAAGTTAATGGTGCCATCTGAAGCTTCAGCAGCATTAACTTGAGCAGCAGCCAGCATCAGACCAAGAGCAACCATAGATAACTTTTTCATATACTTTCCTTTGTATAAAATAATTAATAACATCAATTAATGAACGATTTAATAATCGTTCACTTCCCTGGAGGATTCATTCCTCACAAGAGAATTAGAAAATCAGCAATCCAAATACGACTGCTGCTGCGACACCAACAATACCCATGCCAAAGGCAGACCCACTAACCGGGTTCGCTGCTGGAATGGAGTCTGGGCGCGTCCATTCAGTTTTCTCTTCTGAGCTTGCGCCTAGCTGCTTAAAGAAATCCAGGATCACCGAAGTTAATGAACCACCGCTAACGCCTTCGATTTCTTTATTGTTCAATTCACGCATGTTGTTTCCTTAAGCTGTAATTACAGATGCATTAGGATCAAACTGGTTTTCAACGACCGCGTTAAACCAGCCTGCCGTGCTATCCCAGCCATTCATAGCACCATATAAAGCACCATCAACAAGACCAAGGACTGCGCCGACAATCAGACCTACACCGGCAGAAACAATACCAACGCCTAACACGCCACCGGTGCTTCCGCCACTCATTCCCCATTTAAGACCAAAAGAACTAATACCCGTAACGGCACCGACAACTACAGCACCAATAAAGTCAAAAAAACCTGCTCCTGAAACGTTTTGCATTTCAAAAGATGTTAACTCTCTCATCGATATCTCCATGTATCATTTTTTCAATATTATTATTTATGCCGCTTCTAGCGAACGGCGCTATTAGAATGGGTGGTCATAAAAAATGAAATAGTAAAACATCCATAATTCTTCTTTTGTTATCGTAAGCAAGGATATGGCTATTATATTTTTACATAATATTAACTGCTGTTAGTATTCTGGAATTTTTTGAGCGTACATTATTCTTATGCGTGATTTAACCATTAAAAGCACTGCTTATGCCTGATGCTTAAAATTATCTGGCATCCGGAAAACGCATGCCATGAACGCGGTTCAGTGAAACTGATTCATCTATGAATAAGCTTGTGTATAAAGCCATGAGTTAATGATTTCACTTGCCTGAATGTGAAGTCATTTGAGAAGTGGAATTAAAAAGGGAAAAATCCCATTTGCCAGTTTCTGGTGCTTTAAGCTAATTAAATTATATTTATCAGGATAAAAAACTAAATATATAAAGATAATCAATTTAAGTATCTGTTCGATGGGTGCCGTGGTTTAATTCCTTCCATGCAATGCTGCCTGACAGCGTAACTTTAGTAAGGAGCATTAACATTGATGCCAATTTGATTTGTTTCTTTTCAGCCATGCTGGAAAATTGAGAGAGGTGTTTAAATGCGTGCTTTTAAAATAGCATGCTCATAACATCATCTTTCAAATGGTAATGGGAAATTCTTTTTTTAGGAAAAAAGTTATAACACTGCCCGTAAGGTGCTACAAAGTAGATTTATGTGCTAACTAAACAGCGTTTGAATGGTGTAAGATCTGGTTATTGTTTCTTTTATTGGCCTGAATGTCTTTATTTATTTGTATTTGCGGTTTTGAATTTTGTTGGGACGGTTTTATTATAGTGGAACCGATAAAGACTATTTTTAACTGCCCGAGTTATGGAGGCGAGCTCAGGTAAGCGAGTACACCAGGCGAAAGAGAAAGAGACTATAAAAAACTGATTTTACGAATTGTTGCTAATCACTGACCAATGCGTCAGTTAGATTGAGTTAATTAATATGTATAGAGTGACTGAAAATCATGAACGAATCATCGATGCATTAGCAGGATTTACGCAGATTGCTAATCCAGATGAAATTTCAAGAGGCAAGCGCCGTTATCATTTGACTAAAGATCATGTACGTCGCGTTATGTTCATTCTTGACGGCGATTTTTTACTTAAACTTAAAGGCGAGAATAAGGTTTTGAATATCTTATCCGCTCCGTTTGTTGTCGGCGTCACTCCAGCTTTAGACGAGCCGCCAGTCTATCTGGAACGAGTCGATTATGGAAAAGTCAGTTTCATTGACTATGACGTGTTCTGGCGATTGGTTTTTGAGAAAGATCTTTTTAATGACGCAATGTCTATTTTATCAGGACAGTATTCTGATCTGATGAATTACATTCAGTTACCAAAAAGTAACTCATATGATGAAGTTCTTTCTTTGATTGAAAGATGGAAAAAACTGCCGACTCATTTAAAGAAACGATTTTCAGCACTATATCTTATTGAAAATAGTTCTCATTTATCAAAAAGTTCCATTTGCAGAGTGCTCAAGGAACTAAAAGAGAAAGGCGAATTGGTACTGATTAACGGTAAGTTCACCTGAATATAATATTTGTCATCGTGAATTTTGTGATGCTGAAGGGAAAAAATGGATGTTAATGTGGTTTGTACGGATGACAATTACTTCTTCAGACTGGGCATATCAAAGGTAATTGAGGAGGCACTGCTATCTGATGCAGAAGTAAAATTTTTATCAGGTTTTGATAGTCATAACCTGCGGCAGGCTGACTTCATCCTGATCAATGTTTCGCAATGGCGTCTTTATATGTGTCAACCCGCTTATCGCGAGCGAAAGCCTGGCAGTATCATATTGGTATTTACCGATGATTTCGGAGAGAAAATTAAAAACCCGTTACCATTTTGTTATCAATCTTTGCTTGAAGTGTCAAAAAGGGATTCGGTACGTTTAATCACTGAGAAAATAACCAAGGCCTGGTTAAACACTCAGGGAAGAGTTATGGGATATCTGCCTTCAGACTGTTTACGGTGCGAATTTGCACGTATCACCGTGGTGCAACTTCAGGTGCTTAGTTTTTTGAAGAAAGGATACAGTGTAATCCAGACAGCAAAAAGGTTAGATTTGTCAGTTAAAACAATCTATGCACATAAATATAATGTGATGAGAAAGTTCGCTCTGAAAGGAGACAAAGAATTTAATGCATTTATCAATGATGTCTCGTTGCTTGAACTTTACAAAGGAGTTATCAATGTAAATGAGATTTAACGTTATCCAGAGGCGTAGGCTCACCCTTCTGCGCTGTTTAAATTTCCCATTTTTTATTTTTTAAGGAGTTGTCAACTCCTGTTCAACATCGGATATAAGGTGTTTTAAATATAGTGATTAAGCACCTTAAGGAGAGTTATATGGAAAATAATTCACGTTTAACATGCAAAGCATCGAATAGTCCCTTTAAATTTATGCAGGGAGCAATGCTGAGTATGGTTTTATTACTTACAGGCTACCTGTACTGCAATTATGTTGAGGCGGCGCCATTGCAGAACGCTCCTGCGCCATCGTTGTTTAAAGAAGTCAAAAATGACAAGGCGCCGGAGCAGATACGCGACCCGCGTGCGCACATTATTGTCTACCGTATTGATGAAAAAAATCCTGCCGCATCAAAACGCGTAGTTAACGTATTTGTTAATAATCAATACTATACGAGCGTAATGTCAGGTGATAGAGGGACTGAAATTAGTGTGTGTCCTGGCCAGAAAAAACTGGACGTTATGTTCAGCCAGCATGATTTTGTCCAGCCAGCAAAAATTGAAGTATCCACACCAGCGCTGAAATCAGGTGAGCGCTATTACTATCAGTTAGCGGTAAATGATCAGCAGAAAATCACGGCGCGTCTGGTGCCTGCAAAGGAAGCTGAATCTGTTTTAACCAGTCTCAAAGCACAATCACGTACGTTATCGCGTGTAGTAAATGAACGTTCTTGTTCTGAAGCGGGCGAGTCAAAACTATTGAATCACCCGGTGGCTTCTTCACTATTAAATTCTGACAGTAGTCATGCTCAGAGCAATGCTATGAAGATAGCTGATAAAAGCAGTAAAGCTCAGGGCGCTGCATACTCACTGCATTGATGCAATCTGGCACCATATTTTTTATTAATCAGTTCTGATAATGCCGTTCACTGACTCCAGAATCAAGAGTTGTGCTGGAAGCAATGTCAGGATTGCAGATTATCTCGTCATAAAATCACGGTTATTCGAAGTATATGAATATAGAGATTAAGGGTTTGTGAAAGCCTTATTTCTATTGAATTTAATCAATCCTCGTTAATTAAGAAGGTTGTTATGTTGAAAGTGAACTTGCGTGGTGTGAAGGGTATTATCTCTTCATACACTGTTGATACAAAATCTGAAAATCCTACAACGATCAAAGTTCCGCATCAGGGTGCATTAAATATAGAACTGATCGATAGCGCTACAGGACATGCTCCGCAAATAGTTGTAACCAGGCGCGTTGGCAATAATCTGCAGCTTTTCTTTAGCCAGGATGATTCTCAGCATCCTGATATTGTGCTGGAAGATTATTATGATAATGAAAACGTTCATCTGATTGGGCTGGGCGAAAACGGTCAATTTTATGAATATGTGCCGACTTCCGGCGATGTGGCTGAATACCCGCCAGCTTTAACTGAAGGTCAGAGCGGTGAACAGGTATTAGGTGGTGAAGGATATGCCAGTGCCGATCCGCTGACTGCCAGTGACAACAATTTTGGTTGGTTGCCCTTTATGCTGCTGGGCGGCGCGGCAGGCGGCGTTGCTATTGGTGCGTCCGGGCGTGGTAGCAGTGGCCATGACTCTTCCGCTAAGAGTGTATCGGTGACACTTGATCCTGTTGCGGACAGTGATAATGATGGTCGTCCAGAGTTTTCCGGAACATCGAATAGCCCTGACTCACAGGTTGTCATTCAACTGCCTGATGGCACCCAGATCACGACCCAGACGGACAGTGAAGGTAACTGGTATGTGGAAGCACCGACTTCACAACCAAATGGCACCGTCACTGTTACGGTAACTGATAGTGCGGGCAATAGCGGTAGCCTGACTGAAGAGTTTACTGACACCTCTTCGCCAGAAGCGGCGGTTATAAATAGCAATGATGATGAACAAATCTCAGGTAAAGCAGAACCTGGTTCAACTGTGGTTATTTCCGATGGCAGTACCGGTGAAACCACCACGGTTGTAGTTGATGAAAATGGTGACTGGAGTATCCAGCCTAACCCTGTCCATGAAGGGGATACCGACGTAACTATCGTGGTTGTCGATCCTGCGGGTAATGTCTCTCCGCCGTCCAACGGTTCCCGACCGGACATAACTCCTCCAGATAACATCAACTCCGGCATTGTCAGTGACTCAGTCACCCTGACGGACGACGTCGGTGCGATCACCGGCGAGATTGCCAGCGGCTCGGTCACCGACGACGCGCGGCCGACCCTTTCCGGCGACGCAACCGCCGACATCGATCACGTCAATATCTATGACAACGGCGAGCTCGTCGGCAGCGCAGCGGTGGACGCGGACGGCAAGTGGAGCTGGACGCCGGAGCAGGATATGGCGGACGGCACCTCTCACGACCTGACGGTTGCGGCGGTGGATGCGGCGGGCAACGAAGGCCCGCAGGCAGACGGCGACTGGAGCTTTACCGTTGACACCAGCACGGCGGCTCCGGAAATCACGAACAACACCGAGGACGAGCTGGCCGGTAACGCCGAGCCGGGCGCGGTGATCGTGATCACCGATCCGGTCAGCGACAGCGTGACCAGCACGGTGGCGGATGCTGACGGCCACTGGAGCATCCAGCCGAATCCGGCGGGCGTGGACGCCAAAGACGTCGTGGTGGAAGCCACCGACGAGGCGGGCAACAGCAACAGCGTTGTGATCGACGGCCCCGGCGACAGCACGCCGCCGGATAACCAGACCTCAGGCCTGGTCATCGACAGCATCACCCTGACGGACGACGTCGGTGCGATCACCGGCGAGATTGCCAGCGGCTCGGTCACTGACGACGCGCGGCCGACCCTTTCCGGCGACGCAACCGCCGACATCGATCACGTCAACATTTATGACAACGGCGAGCTCGTCGGCAGCGCAGCGGTGGACGCGGACGGCAAGTGGAGCTGGACGCCGGAGCAGGATATGGCGGACGGCACCTCTCACGACCTGACGGTTGCGGCGGTGGACGCGGCGGGCAACGAAGGCCCGCAGGCAGACGGCGACTGGAGCTTTACCGTTGACACCAGCACGGCGGCTCCGGAAATCACGAACAACACCGAGGACGAGCTGGCCGGTAACGCCGAGCCGGGCGCGGTGATCGTGATCACCGATCCGGTCAGCGACAGCGTGACCAGCACGGTGGCGGACGCGGACGGTCACTGGAGCATCCAGCCGAATCCGGCGGGCGTGGACGCCAAAGACGTCGTGGTGGAAGCCACCGACGAGGCGGGCAACAGCAACAGCGTTGTGATCGACGGCCCGGCAGACAGCACGCCGCCGGATAACCAGACCTCGGGCCTGGTGATCGACAGCATCACCCTGACGGACGACGTCGGTGCGATCACCGGCGAGATTGCCAGCGGCTCGGTCACCGACGACGCACGGCCGACCTTCTCCGGCGACGCAACCGCCGACATCGATCACGTCAACATCTATGACACCGCGAGCTCGTCGGCAGCGCAGCGGTGGACGCGGACGGCAAGTGGAGCTGGACGCCGGAGCAGGATATGGCGGACGGCACCTCTCACGACCTGACGGTTGCGGCGGTGGATGCGGCGGGCAACGAAGGCCCGCAGGCAGACGGCGACTGGAGCTTTACCGTTGACACCAGCACGGCGGCTCCGGAAATCACGAACAACACCGAGGACGAGCTGGCCGGTAACGCCGAGCCGGGCGCGGTGATCGTGATCACCGATCCGGTCAGCGACAGCGTGACCAGTACGGTGGCGGACGCGGACGGTCACTGGAGCATCCAGCCGAATCCGGCGGGCGTGGACGCCAAAGACGTCGTGGTGGAAGCCACCGACGAGGCGGGCAACAGCAACAGCGTTGTGATCGACGGCCCCGGCGACAGCACGCCGCCGGATAACCAGACCTCGGGCCTGGTCATCGACAGCATCACCCTGACCGACGACGTCGGTGCGATTACCGGCGAAATTGCCAGCGGCTCGGTCACCGACGACGCGCGGCCGACCCTTTCCGGCGACGCAACCGCCGACATCGATCACGTCAACATCTATGATAACGGCGAGCTCGTCGGCAGCGCAGCGGTGGAGGCGGACGGCAAGTGGAGCTGGACGCCGGAGCAGGATATGGCGGACGGCACCTCCCACGACCTGACGGTCGCGGCGGTGGACGCGGCGGGCAACGAAGGCCCGCAGGCAGACGGCGACTGGAGCTTTACCGTTGACACCTCGGTGCCGGATAACCAGACATCGGGTTTAGTGGCGGACAGCATCACACTGACCGATGACGTCGGTCCGGTACAGGGCAAGATTGAAGATGGCTCTGTCACTGACGATGCACGTCCGACCTACTCAGGCACGACTACCGCAGACATCAGTTACGTCAATATCTACGACAGTGGCAAGCTGATCGGCAGCGCAGCGGTAGAGGCGGACGGCAAGTGGAGCTGGACGCCGGACAGCGCGATGAGCAGCGGGGCGCACGCCCTGACGGTCGCGGCGGTGGACGCGGCGGGCAATGAAGGCCCGCAGGTAAGCGGTACGGCGGATGCGGCGTGGGACTTCAGCGTCCTGACCAGCGCCCCGGCGCAGCCGGCGATTGAAAACGTGGTGGACGACTACAGCCAGGGCGAGGATGCGGACAGCGGCTTCCTGCAGAAGGGCCAGTTCACCAACGACGGCACGCTGACGCTGAACGGCACCGCGGGCGCGGGGCTGACGGTCATCGTGTGGGCCACTGATGCGGACGGCAACCGGGTAAACGCGGGGTCGGGCGTGGCGGATGACAACGGCCGCTGGAGCATTACCACGGCGGCGCTGGGCGAGGACGGCCGCTATGACCTGACGGCGACGGCGGTGAACGCGGCGGGGGTTTCCTCGGCGGAGACCGGCGCGTTTAACGTGGTGCTGGACACCGTGGCACCGGAGGCGGCCGTGGCGGCGCTGATGGACGCCCAGGGTGAGGTGCAGGGCGAAGTTGCCAGCGGCGGGGTAACCGACGACCGCGCGCCGGTGCTGAAGGGCACGGCGGAAGCGGGCGCGACGGTGACGGTATATCTGGACAACAGCAGCACGCCGGCAGGCAGCACGGTGGCGGACGCGGACGGCAACTGGACACTGGCGCTGGGCACGCTGACGGACGGGGAGCACAGCTGGCAGGTGAAGGTGACGGACGCGGCGGGGAACGAAACCCGCGGCGAGCGCGCGACCTTCAGGCTGGACAGCAGCAGCGTGGAGCTGAGCATTGACCAGGCGAACGACGATGCGGGAAGCATCACCGGCGCGGTACTGAACGGCGGCCTGACCGACGACAGCACGCCGGAGCTGCAGGGCACGGCGGCAGCGGGCGCGGTGGTGACCATCAGCGACCAATCGGGCGCGGTGCTGGGCAGCAGCACGGCAAACAGCAGCGGCGTATGGACGTTCGCGGTGGCGGAGCTGGCTGATGGTGAGCACGTCTTTACGGCATCGGTAACTAACGCAGCGGGCAACAGCAGCGAGGCGAAATTTACCCTGAATGTGGATACCACACCGCCAGAACCAGTGATCATCCAGTCATTACAGGATGACGTCGGTACATTGCAGTTCACCTCACCAGTGGCAGGTAATGTCATTGACGATCCGGCACCGACCTTTACCGGCAAGGCGGAAAAAGGCTCGCTGGTTACGCTTTATGACAATGGCATCCTGCTTGCGACAGTGACGGCAGATGAACTGGGTGAGTGGAGCTATACGCCGACCACTAACCTGCTGGAAGGGACACACGGTATTACGGCGACGGCAACGGATGCTGCAGGTAACGTAAGTGAAATCAGCAGTAGCTGGGATTTTATTATCGATATCACAGCGCCTAACGTTGGGATTTCAGGAAACTCAGAGGAGTCACTGAGCGGTGTTACTGAGCCTGGCGTTGTGGTTGTCATTGTCGATAAGAACGGCACGGAATATAGCGTAGTAGCCGATCAGCAGGGTAAATGGGTGATAGCACCTAACCCAATCTCAGCTGGCGAGTCAGGAGAGATCTACGCTATCGATCCAGCAGGGAACAAGGGCGATACAGTGGCCTTCCAGGGATCTGCACTGGCTACGTATAGCTTGCTGAATGAAAGTATGCAGGTGAACACTACCACCACTGGAGACCAGCTTAACCCGTCGACGACCCGGCTGGCGGACGGCCGCATTGTGGTGACGTGGCAGGGCGCAGGTGTCTCCGGCACCGAGGTTTACATGCAGCTCTTTGAGGCCGACGGTATACGTAAAATCGGCACCGAGCAGCAGGTGAACCAGCGCACGGCCAACAATCAGGACAGCCCGCAGGTGATCGCGCTGACCGACGGCGGCTTTCTGATCGTCTACGAGTCCAACGTTAACGGACTGGACAACAGCGGCGACGGTGTGATGGCGCGCCGCTACGGCGCCGACGGCCAGGCGGTGACCGACGAGTTCCAGGTGAACACCACCTACAGCGGTGCGCAGAACCGTCCGGGTGCGATGGCAACCGCCGACGGCGGCTACATCATCAGCTGGGAAGACCAGGGCACAGGCATCGTGCAGCGCAGCTACGGGGCGGATAACCAGCCGGTGACGGGTGAAGTGACGGTGGCAACCGGCAAGGGCATGGGCAGCTCCGGCGGGCCGGAAATGGCGGCCTTTACCGATGCGGCGCACGGCGGCATGTACGTGACCGTGTGGAACGCCACCAGCGGTCCGGGTGACACCAGCGGCAGCGGGGTTGTCGGGCAGATTTTTGCCGCAGATGGCACGCCACTGGGGGGTAACTTCCAGGTGAACACCACCACGGACAGCTCCCAGAACTATCCGGACGTTATCACCCTGAACGACGGCAGCATCGTGGTGTTCTGGGACAGCAGCGACAGCGGCACCAGCGGCTCTGACATCCGCGCAGTGCACTACCGCGTGGATGCCGCCACCGGAACGCTGACGCTGGTCGGCAGCGGTGACTTCATCGTCAACAGCTACACCAGCGGCAAGCAGTATAAGCCGGTCGGCGTGGCGCTGGATGATGGCGGCTACCTGCTTATCTGGGGCTCCGAAGGCGGCGACGGGGATGGCTCGGCCATCTACGCACAGCGCTTTGATGCGAACGATAACAGGGTGGGACGCGAGTTCCTGGTGAACACCACCACGAGCGGCAACCAGGGTACCGGTGGCGACTCGGTGGATGCAACGCACATCTTTGACGCCGTGCTGACCGCGGACGGCAGCGTATACGTGACGTGGCAGTCGGACAACGTGGACGGTTCGGGAACCGGCATTGAAGGTATCGTGATTGACGTGGATGCGGCGTTCTACTCCGAGTACACGGTGAACACCACCACCACGGGAGCGCAGACGGTCTCGTCGGTAGCCAGCCTGCCGGACGGCGGCGCCATCGTGGTGTGGCAGTCGGCGAGCGGAGACGGCTCCGGCAGCTGCGTCAAGGGTCAGCTGCTGGATGCGAAAGGTCAGCCGGTCGGGGCGGAGTTCACGGTGAACACCACCACAGCGGGCGACCAGATCACGCCGCAGGTTACGGTCCTGACGAACGGCCATATCGAAGTGGTGTGGAGCACGGATTCCGGTGCGCATATCAAGGGTCAGGGTTATACCTACAGCTATGACGGTGCGGGTAATGTAAATGGTCTGGTGGCTGATGGCACAGAGTTCAGCGTTAACACCGGTACCACGGCAAGTAAACTGACTGAACCAGCCATTACCTCGCTGGAAGATGGCGGCTATCTGGTTGTATGGCAGGCAAGCCTGAACGGTAACTGGGCGATTTACAGCCGCCAGTATGATGCAAACGGCACGCCGGTCACGGCGGAGACTGTACTGATTACGACTTCACTGAGCGTAAACGGCGTGCTGGGCTTTGGCGCTGACTGGGAGCCGCTGCCGTCTGTTACGTTACTGAAAAATGGCCAGGTCGCTATCGCCTATACCGTTAAAGGTACCGGGTATGACGCAGGCGTGTCGATCTACGATCCTTCACTGCATGAGGTAACCGGCAGCTTCGTAGCGAACCAGACCCTGACTAATAATCAGGCATCACCTGCAGTAAGCGCGCTGGATAACGGCAACTACGTGGTGACCTGGGACTCTAACGATACCAGCGGACCGGATCAGAACGGTTACAGCGTCTGGGGCCGCATCTATGCGGCAGACGGTACGGCGCTGACCAGCGAGTTCCTGATCAACACGGCAACAGCAGGCGATCAACATCTGGCGAAAGTCGTGAGCCGTCCTGATGGCAGTTTCGTTGCACTCTTTATGTCTGCAACAGATACGGCACCGGGTGCAGGTACCAGCGGCATCTACGCGCAGTACTTTGATGCAGCAGGTAACAAAGTGGGCCAGCAGATGCAGATCCATCAGCTGACCTATGGCGAGCAGGTTGAAGTCGATGCGACCTTCCTTGCGGGCGGTCAGCTCTACGTGACCTGGACTGACAAAGGTGTGGGTGACGGCGAAGGCTCGGCGATTAAAGGACGCGTTGTGGATCTGGTGGAAACACTGGGACTGGAGCAAATGACGCCGGACAACAACGATCCGACGACCATTGACTATCAGCCTGCGACGACACCAGCGTCGAGCGACACCGATGTACTGCCGCCGAACGTGGGTCTCTCTACCAATACTAAGGAGACTCTGGGTGGCCAGACCGAAGCAGGCGCTACTGTTATCGTGACGAATGCGGCTGGAACGGTTTACTCCACGGTGGCAGATGCTGAGGGTGTATGGAGTATTGTACCTAACCCACTCAGTGTCGGTGAAAACGGAACGCTCTCGGCTATTGACGCGGCAGGTAACCAGAGCCAGCCAGTATTGATCTCCGGAGCCGCACTGAGTGCTTACGATCTGCTGAATGAAAGCGCGCAGGTGAATACCACTACCACAGGCGATCAGCTCAACCCGTCGGTCACCCGGCTGGCGGACGGCCGCATCGTGGTGACGTGGCAGGGTGACGGCACCTCCGGCACCGAGGTTTACATGCAGCTGTACGAGGCAGACGGTGTGCATAAAATCGGCACCGAGCAGCAGGTGAACCAGCGCACGGCCAACAATCAGGACAGCCCGCAGGTGATCGCGCTGACCGACGGCGGCTTTCTGATTGTCTACGAGTCCAACGTTAACGGACTGGACAACAGCGGCGACGGCGTGATGGCGCGCCGCTACGGCGCCGACGGCCAGGCGGTGACCGACGAGTTCCAGGTGAACACCACCTACAGCGGTGCACAGAACCGTCCGGGTGCGATGGCAACCGCCGACGGCGGCTACATCATCAGCTGGGAAGACCAGGGCACAGGCATCGTGCAGCGCAGCTACGGGGCGGATAACCAGCCGGTGACGGGCGAAGTGACGGTGGCAACCGGCAAGGGCATGGGCAGCTCCGGCGGGCCGGAAATGGCGGCCTTTACCGATGCGGCGCACGGCGGCATGTACGTGACCGTGTGGAACGCCACCAGCGGTCCGGGTGACACCAGCGGCAGCGGGGTTGTCGGGCAGATTTTTGCCGCAGACGGCACGCCACTGGGGGGTAACTTCCAGGTGAACACCACCACGGACAGCTCCCAGAACTATCCGGACGTTATCACCCTGAACGACGGCAGCATCGTGGTGTTCTGGGACAGCAGCGACAGCGGCACCAGCGGCTCTGACATCCGCGCAGTGCACTACCGCGTGGATGCCGCCACCGGAACGCTGACGCTGGTCGGCAGCGGTGACTTCATCGTCAACAGCTACACCAGCGGCAAGCAGTATAAGCCGGTCGGCGTGGCGCTGGATGATGGCGGCTACCTGCTTATCTGGGGCTCTGAAGGCGGCGACGGGGATGGCTCGGCCATCTACGCACAGCGCTTTGATGCGAACGATAACAGGGTGGGACGCGAGTTCCTGGTGAACACCACCACGAGCGGCAACCAGGGTACCGGTGGCGACTCGGTGGATGCAACGCACATCTTTGACGCCGTGCTGACCGCGGACGGCAGCGTATACGTGACGTGGCAGTCGGACAACGTGGACGGTTCGGGAACCGGCATTGAAGGTATCGTGATTGACGTGGATGCGGCGTTCTACTCCGAGTACACGGTGAACACCACCACCACGGGAGCGCAGACGGTCTCGTCGGTAGCCAGCCTGCCGGACGGCGGCGCCATCGTGGTGTGGCAGTCGGCGAGCGGAGACGGCTCCGGCAGCTGCGTCAAGGGTCAGCTGCTGGATGCGAAAGGTCAGCCGGTCGGGGCGGAGTTCACGGTGAACACCACCACAGCGGGCGACCAGATCACGCCGCAGGTTACCGTGCTGTCAGATGGCACTTTCCAGGTGGTATGGAGCACGGATTCCGGTGCGCATATCAAGGGTCAGGGCTATACCTACAGCTACGACGGTGCGGGTAACGTGAACGGCGTCGTGACTAATGGCGCAGAGTACAATGTGGACTCCAGCACCGCCGCCAGCAAAATGCGCGTTCCGGTGATCACTTCGCTGGAAGACGGCGGTTATCTGGTGGTTTGGGAAGCGAGCCTGAACGGCAACTGGACGGTCTATGGTCGTCAGTATGACGCAAACGGCACGCCGGTCACGGCGGAGACCGTGCTGGCAACCACGACCCTGAACGCAAATGCCATCATTCCTGAATGGGAGCCGTTGCCATCTGTTACAACGCTGGAAAATGGCCAGGTTGCGATTACTTATGCGATTAAAGCCACCGGATATGATGTTGGTGTGTCAGTTTATGATCCGTCAACGCATGCTGTAACAGGCAGCTTCGTAGCGAACCAGACCCTGACTAACAATCAGGCGTCATCCGCAGTCAGTGCGCTGCAAAACGGCAACTACGTGGTGACCTGGGACTCTAACGATACCAGCGGACCGGATCAGAACGGTTACAGCGTCTGGGGCCGCATCTACGCGGCAGACGGTACGGCGCTGACCAGCGAGTTCCTGATCAACACCACGACGGCTGGCGATCAGCACATGGCGAGGGTGGTCAGTCAGGCTGACGGCAGCTTTATTGCCGTTTTCCTGTCAACAACCGACATCGCACCGGGTGCAGGTACCAGCGGTATCTACGCACAGTACTTTGATGCTGCGGGTAATAAAGTGGGCCAGCAGATCCAGATCAACCAGCTGACCTATGGTGAGCAGGTTGAAGTCGATGCGACCTTCCTGGCGGGCGGTCAGCTCTACGTGACCTGGACCGATCAGGGCGTGGGCGACGGCGATGGCTCAGCAATCAAAGGCCGCTTAGTTGATCTGAACGAGACACTGGGACTGACGTCTGAAACGGGATCGACGCATATTGAGTATCAACCTGCTCAGTACGATCTTAATGGCACTTCAGGTAATGATGTACTGGATGCACGCGGCGCGAATTCCGTCGATGCAAAAGAGGGCGATGATACTATCGTCATTAACAGTACTCATTTTAGCAGTGTGAAAGGAGGAGAGGGTCACGATACGCTGGTCTGGGATTCTAATAACGATTTAGAACTCGGAACGGTATCAGGAAAAATTAGTGGAATTGAAGCTATCCATCTGGGTAATAACACGGCGCAGACATTATTTATCAGCGCCAGCGATGTGCTCGAAATTACTAAAGATAATGGTAGTGAAGCGAACACATTACATATTACGGGAGATGTTGGAAGTTCAAACAATAGTAATGCAACTGATACCGTTAATATTGGAAAATCAGAATGGACGGCTTCAGCCGCACAAACTGAAAATGGCGTTAATTATGACGTCTATACCAATAATGATGACACCACTGTCAAGCTGTTAATCCAGCATGGCTTAAACGTTATCTGATAGAACTGGCGATGACTTCGGTCATCGCCAGCTTTTTTTCACATCAAACTCACCTGATGGGCCTGTTTAAGGCAGGCCCATCAGGTGAGCCTCAGATCTGATTGCATAGATGAAAAAAATAAATAAAGGCATGTGAGTAGCATGTAAAACCTAAATATTTATTTTTAGCAGAATTAACGTTGCCATATGACATGTCGGGCGGTTAAAACAGTTCCGGTCGCAGGATTGAATTAGCGACAGAGAAAATTAGCCATCCCACTTTATTTGTTATTTTGAGTTAACTATGAAAAAAACCTTGTTCACTACAAAATCCAGATGTTCGCTGCATGGTTTAATTGCGGGATTGCTATTTTTTAATCCCCTGTTAAATGCCCATGCAACGGACTTTATTGAAATGATTCGTATGACAGCCGACCATCCGTCGGTAAAGTCTGCTTTATCAAACAGCACCGGTGCTATGTATGATATCGATCAGGCAAAAGCCGCTGATGGTTTTCAGGTCAGCACGGGTATCAGCGCATCAGGATATTCAGGTCAACCCGGTTATGAGAATAACCCGGTCTCCCCGCATATCACTGTTAGTAAATTACTTTACGATCACGGACGTACTGATGCGAGCGTTGCCGGAAAGCAGGCAGCTTATTCCATGCAGCAGGCTCAGGTAAATGTCACGCGCGAAAATCTCAACGAGCAGGTGCTTACTCTTTTTACCTCTGCAGCCACTAATGCCACAGTTGTCGCTGTGCTGGATAAAGAAATTAACGCACTGCAGGATCTGCTTAATCGGGTAAAGAATATTGCCAGTATTGATAGCGGCAGAGCTTCTGAGATCAATCAGGTTGCGACTCGCCTCAATTCGGTGATTGCCAGTCGTGAAATGAGCTACACCACCTATATACAAGCGCAGCAGCAACTCAGCTCGCTGCTGAACCACGAGATTGTTATCACCAGAGGCCTGCCCGATCTGAAAAAAGCGGGTCTGTTGCCCGCGTCACTGGCACAGGCACAACAGGTACTGAAAGAAAATCCCAACTGGGCGGTCTCACGCGAGCGTAAAGAGGAGGCGAGAGCCGCAGTGGATCTGGCCTCTAAGTGGAACAGGCCGAAATGGAGTGTGCAACTGAGTATGGACAGTCCAAAGCGCAACGGTGAAATGGAACCGTTTAAAGCGGTGACGTTACAGGTGAGCAGCGATATCAATCTTTGGGATGGTGGGGCTGGCAGGGCAAATGCCAAAGCTGAAACTCAGCGACTCATTGCCGCAGAGGCGGATCAGGATGCAACACTCCGGACATTGAAACAGCAGCTGGATCAGCTGTGGGTCTCCTTACCGCTTCGTGAACGCCAGCTCAATGCATTACAGAGACAGTCAGAAACCGCGTTGAAAACCTGGAAAGCGGGGGAAGTGCAGTTCTTCGCGGGGCAGCGCCCGTTAACGGATTTAATCTCGTTTGCTACCGACTATTACACCAGTCTCGCAAGTTATCAGGAGCAGCAGATGCAGTATCTGGCTGCGCAATGGAACATCGTTGCGGCACTGGGTAAAACCAGCCAACTGGTGCAGAAGGTTAACGCTTTACCAGCGAATATCATCGAAGCGGTGCACTAATCACGCTGACGTAAAAAACGAGTATTTCTGGCCGCTGTCATGCTTTGCCGCCAGACCAGAATGAATTAGTTGTCCAGGGGACGCCATTGTGACTGATATACAATTTGAGCCTGCTGGCTCTGAACTGAATGCTGAAAACAGAGTGTTATCCAGATCGCCATCAGATACGCAGGAGACTTTGCTGGTTGCACTGCAAAGCGCACTGCGCCTGTTTGACGTCCGGCTTACGCTAAATGCTTTACGTGTGGGTATGCCTGCATTTCCACCAGACGCTGATATCAGCGCCCAGAATGACTGGGCATTGCGCACGCTGCTGAGCCGCGGCATGAGTGCTGCCTGGCAGAAGATTGACCTGACGGATGTGAAAAGCTTTGTTCTCCCCGCCATCATGCGTCTGGAAACGGGCTACTGCGTGCTGACACAGTGTAGCGAAAAGAAGTGCGCCATTATCGATCCCGCACTGGGCAGCCAGCCTGTTGAGGTCGATTTCGCTCGCCTGGCTCAGCACTATAGCGGCGAGTTGTTGCTGCTGCGACCTAAGTCTTATCTTGATCATCGTGCCGATGACATTGTCCATGTCGGTAAAGGGCACTGGTTCTGGAATACTTTGTGGGGATTCAAACGTTATATCTTTGAAGCCGCCGCATTGTCAGTCGTTATTAACCTGCTCGTTCTGGCGATGTCCGTATTCACCATGACGGTTTATAACCGGGTACTGCCTAACCAGACCTACGTAACACTCTGGACGATGGCTATCGGCGTGAGTCTGGCGTTGTTGTTTGAACTGGCTGCACGGCTGGGTCGGGCCTGGATTACCGATCGCGCCGGTAAAAAGATCGATCTGGTGTTGGGCGCACAACTTTTTCGTCACGTGCTGAACGGCAAAATGTCGGGTCGAGCCCAATCCAGCGGTGCATTTGGCAATGTCATGCAAAGCTTTGACAGCGTCCGCGAGCTTACTACGTCAGCCGCTTTAACGACGGTTGCTGACTTACCCTTTGTTTTACTCTTCCTGGTTGTAATCCATCTGGTTGCCGGGCCACTGGTCTGGTGTGTGATCCTGATATTAGTGGTCATCGTGGCGATGGTGCTGCTGATGCAGATCCCTTTGAAACGCCACGCTGAAGAGTCAATGAAAATAGGCAGTAACCGTTACGGTCTGGTTATTGAATCACTGGATAATCTTGAAACCATTAAAGTTCTGCGTGCTGAAAACCTGGTCGCCTCTAAACACGATGTTGCCAGCGTAAAACTCTCTGCAGTGAATATGAAATCGCGGTTCCTTGCCACTATGGGCTCAAGCGTCATTCAGACGACCCAGCAGTTTGGTACCGTTATTCTGCTGGTCTGGGGTGCTTATCTGGTCGGTGATGGTGATATCTCAATGGGAGGCATCATTGCCACTATGACCCTGATGGGGCGCGCCATAATGCCCATAGCAACGCTTGCCGCGCTGGGATTGCGTATTCAGCAGGCAAAAACCTCGCTGGCCATCCTCAATAAAGTGATGCAGGCCCCTGCTGAACGCGATAATGAGAAGGTTTATGTGCAGCTTCCCCAGGGCAGCCAGACCGGGATTGTCTGTCAGGGCGTTTCATTACGTTATAAAGACGATTTACCGGCCATCGTTGAGCAGCTAGATGTCCGGTTCTGTCAGGGCGAGCGGGTTGCCATACTGGGCAAAATGGGCAGCGGTAAATCTTCGCTGCTGCGCATGCTGGTTGGGCTATATCCACCCACAACAGGCACGATCACCATTGCTGGCGTAGATATAGGCCAGGTCGAGCCGGTGGAATTACGGACTCGTATCGCGCTGGTCAATCAGGAACCACGTTTTATGTATGGTTCGCTGCGTGACAACCTGGTGATGGGAGCACCCTATGCCAGCGACGAAGAACTGATGGCCGCTGCCAAAATGACCGGGGTGAGTGATATTGTCGCGGCCCATCCCATGGGCTTTGGTATGCCTGTCAGTGAGCGTGGTGAAAACTTTTCCGGTGGACAAAAGCAGGCGATAGCCCTGGCTCGCGCCATTCTGTCGAATCCGGATGTTCTGCTACTGGACGAACCTACATCGGGGATGGATATGGGGTCGGAACGCACTATCCTGCAGGCGCTCATCCCGGCAATGGAAGGCCGAACCGTGATTATCGTGACCCACCGTCCGGCAGTGCTGAAATACGTTGATCGGGTGATTGTGATGGATGAAGGCATCAAAGTAGCTGATGGGCCGCGTGAAGAAATTATCGGTTTATTAAACAGCGGGAAGATCCCGGCCGCATCGGTGCTGCGTAACGCAGCGAAACATGCTGGCGTTGAGATAAGCACAGAGCGTCAGCCACAATCTGGCGAGGTAACAGTATGAGCAGCCTGTCCCCTGATAAAAACGTTGATCAAAAGCGCCTGACCGAACATACAGCCAGTGACATGGTGAGGGCCGCCCGTCAGGATCGCTGGGAAGGCTGGCTATTTATTGCCTGGGGCAGCGTGGCGTTAATGGTGCTGGTAATCGTCTGGGCCGCCAATTTCAACATCGAAGAGGTGACAACCGGGTCAGCCAAAATTGTTCCCAGTTCCCGCGAACAGGTTTTGCAAAGCCTTGAGGGCGGTATTTTGCAGGAGTTAATGGTGCATGAAGGCGATACGGTTGAAAAAGGTCAGGTTGTGGCCAAAATCGATCCCACGCGCGCCGAAGCCTCCTTCCGCGAAAGCGCTAACCGCCTGCTGGCACTGAAAGCCCAGGCTGCGCGTCTTGAAGCAGAAGCGACCGGCAGCGAGCTTGTGTTCCCGCCAGAGGTCATGAAAGTACCTGAACTGGTTACCCGTGAAACCGATGCCTGGAAACTACGCAAAAGGGCGGTAAATGAATCAATTGAAGGCTATCTGAAGTCAAAAACATTGCTGCAGAAAGAGCTTGAAATGGCGCGACAGCTCTCAGCCAGATCGCTGCTGTCAAAAACTGAGGTTCTGAAACTTGAGCGTCAGATGAATGATGCCGAATTGCAAATTACCGAGCGAAAAAACCGCTACCGTAACGAGGCTAACGATGAACTGTCCAAAGTCGATGTTGAGATGACAAGCCTGCAGGAAACTGCCCATGGCCGCCATGATACGCTTGAGCGTACTGAAGTCCGCACGCCAGTACGAGGCATTGTTAACAGTATTAAAATCAATACGCTTGGCGGTGTGATCCAGCCTGGTGCCGCAATAATGGAGGTGACACCGTTGGATGACCAGCTGCTGGTAGAAACCCGTATCCGGCCCTCTGATGTGGCTTTTCTGGCACCCGGTCAGGAAGCTGTGGTAAAAATTTCTGCCTATGACTATTCGATTTATGGCGGCCTGACCGGACATGTTCAAAGTATCAGTTCGGGCGCGCTAAAAGATGAGGAAAGTAAGGCTGCCCGCAGGCCAGGCGTCGATGATACTTATTACCGGGTGATGGTATTAACGGAAAATAATACGCTGACGAAAAGCGGCAGTCAGGAACTACGGGTTATTCCCGGTATGACGGCCACCGTTGATATTCGTACGGGAGAGAAGAGCCTGCTGCAATATCTGTTGCGTCCTCTGTTGCGCGTACAGGAAGCGTTTCGCGAAAAGTAAAACCTGCCTGAATGTAAAAAAGCCAGCGCTATAGCTGGCTTTTTTACACAGAAGTCCGGAATTATTTCAGAATGAAGAGCCGATCAACATCGATTTCGCTATGACCGTCATCGCGATCTACCTCACCCGTTATCCGTACCTTTTTACCAATAAGGAAGCCGTCGTCGTCTTCGTCATCCTCGTCGACATCAATACGTATACGACCCGTTGAGTCCTGTAACCAGTAGTGGTCATCGTCAGCCCGTCCACTAATCGTACCGGTAAGGGTAACATGACGTTCGTCTCGCATGTTTTTTGCTTCTGCGATGGTGGACTCCTGCCGTGCGAAAGCGGATCCTGAGCAGATCAAGGCCAGCAGCATCCATAATGTTTTTTTCATTAACACCTCCTGTTATACGAGCGCTTGCTGCACGTTGATTCTAAAAACTAAAACGGTAGCCAGCATTAACCTGACGTTGGTTAAAACGTTTTCCGTCTACCATATCTGCCTCCAGGAAGAGCGTATGGCTGCTGATTTGGGCACTCAGGCCGACGCCGTTATTCCAGCCATTTCCTTTAAAGGAAAGACGTTCATTTGATCCGTTCAGAGCATAAGCAGCATCCCCGGCATACTCGCGCATTACACCCGTTTTTACATAGGTGTTGAGTTTGTAATTGCTCTGATTGATTTCATACCCTGCCAGCACGCTTGCCCGGCTCATCAGTGATTTGTAGCTTGAAAGTGTGATATTGAGACCATTAGACGCACCTACGGAAGCACCATCCTGATGACCTGCTGTCAGCTGTAGTTGCGGTTCAAGATAAAAACCTGCCAGCCGATCAGAGAAGCTGAACTTTTTGCCCGCCTCAAGCGATCCGCTCAGACCTGAAGAGACACCGTTACCGGATACCTGGTTATTCTGTGTATCGTGAACATTGAACTGATTCCTCAGCCGGTTGACTTTCACAACGCCATCAACATAGAAACCGGCATCATTTACCCAGGTGGTGTAGAAGCCATAATGCTCAGAACGGATGTTGCCGTTACCATTTTGGTAATGAGGCGATCCTTCAGTTACCCCCATGAACAGGCCCAGATAGATCGGAATTTCATCGGACAAACGTTTATCGACCCCAAACTGATAACCGGTGTAGTTCAGGCTGAAACGGCTCAGCTTGCCATTATCAAAGCCGCTGAACCGTCCATCTATAGCGCGCAGCCAGACATTCCCGGCTGTCTTACCCTGACGAACATCACCCATACGCTGCATCAGCGTCTGCATTTCGGCATAGTTCATCAGATAGCCAGTGTTGAGGAAGTTAGCCCCTGCGTTGGCCGTGCTGGTAATAGGGGAAGTTGCGTTGTCTTGCCCGGCAGGCGCCGTACCACCGTTATCGGCTGGAGTCGCGGCAGGCTCATTAGCAGGAGTTGCGGCAGGCTCATTAGCAGGAGTCGCGGCAGGCTCATCCGCAGGGATAACGGCCGGATCATCTGCTTCAGGGGTTTCTGGTGCTTTAGGTGAGGAGAGTACCCAGTTGTTGCCTTGCTTATTGACCGAGTAAACATAGCCACCAAGTTCCACGTCGGCGTTACCTTTAAAGGTGGCGATGCCATCAGTCGTTTCAACCACAGTCAGTACTTCGTTGCCAGTGGTGACGGCACTGCCGCGGTTCTGTATGGTCAGACCGTAATCACCGGAACTACTCTCTGTCACCACAACTTTATCGCCAATGTTATTCACGCCAGCACCATCGCCTGCCAGATTGGTGCGCAAGGCGAAGTCGCCGCTGCCGCTGAGGTTGGCGATAGTCAATGTTGAATAGGTTGCGTCATCCGAGGCTGCAGAGAGGTCAACCAGCGAGTTACTCAATGTCAGATTATCGACATTGGATGTTCGCGATACACTCCAGGTGCTGTCGGTCAGATTAACGTTCAGATGGCCATTATTGACGTTATCGCTGCTGGCGCTGCCAGACCAGAGTGAACCCGATGTCAGATTGAGGTCGATGAGTCCGGCCCGGGATAAAACGCTACCAACGATCTGCGCTTTTCCGTCGGTGGTGATGACACCTGCTGCATAACCATCATCATATTGCGTAGCCATGGCTATCCCATTCGGAGAGCCCATATCAATGGTCAGATCACCTATAAGATTCGCTTTACCACCAGCCATGGCGAAGACACCTGTAGCATTCTCCGGGCCGGTAATGGTCACTGCATCACCGTTAACTGTGCCACCGCTTGTGGACCAAATACCCAGGGTCATGGTATCCACATTTTTCATCATAATATCGGTGTTCTGCAGATTAATGGTTGCGCCGATTGACTGTGCGGATACGCCATAAAAACCTGCTGAATAGACCGTATTGCGTTCTTCTTCACTGCCAATGAAGTTAACGATGGCATTGTCGCCCATAGCCACAATGCCGCCAGTCTGATCAGAGGAGATCACGCTACCGGCACCAATGTTTGACAGGCTGTTGTCACGGCCTGACAGACCTGCAGAGGTCTCACCCGCAGTACTGATTGTCAGATGATCGGCCTTCAGCTCACCCCAGCTCCAGATGCCAGCAGAAAGATCGCCAGTGGTAATAATGGTCGAGTTACTGCCCAGATCAACAGAACCATTATCCTGGATATTAATACCCTGCGAATTATTGCCAAGGGTGTTGATCGTCAATGCATTTGCTTTCAACGTGGCCACGCCATTAATCGACTCACCGGTCAGGTTATCAACCTGAACGGCATTACTGTTAAGACCATTCGTCTGTAAATTACTGTCGTCGCCCAGACTGGCGTGACTTCCGTAACCACTGACGCGCAGAGCCGTTCCGCCAGTGCCCTGGGTGCTTATTTGCAGGTTATTTGCCTGCAGCGAGGAACTATTGCTGACAACGACGCCCTCGGCGAAAGAATCACCTGATGCTACCGTGGTGACCGAGGAACCTGATCCTAAACTGGCGGTTACATTTTTTCCGCCGAACTCAATGCCGACCGCTGTTTTACCGGAAACGTTGAGGGTTAACTTATCTGCAGTAAATTCACTGTTTGCCGCTTCAATAAAAATCCCTTTTGCATAACGTTCAGCATCTGTCACGCGAACTGTGCTGCCGCTGCCGATGGTAACCGTTGCGGCGGTAGCGCCATTAACCAGGATGCCATAATAACCGTCGCCAGATGACTGGTCGGCAATCAGCGTGGTGCCATCAGTTAAGATGATCTCATTGCCTGTCTGGCTTCCGATGACTGCAGCATAGCTAATCAGAGGCACAACCCCCATCCCACTTGCCAGCATTAATGCTTTTGCGATTTTATTTCGCGGGAATTTATTATTCATCTCAGTCACTCTTCCTTAAGAATTTATTGATAGTCTGATCGTTAAATGGCACCTGAATCGTGAGTTGTTATTCAGGTGTTAAGCAGCAGCGATATTTAAGCGATACCAATAAGTTGTAGGTTTTATTGATCCCATTAATGGCAGTGCGCATACAAATGTTGCGGGATTATGCAGCGGGAAAAGGATTTATGTAAAGGCATCGCAACTGTGCCTGTTTTAAGTAAACGTTAAAGGCGATGCCGTATCCGCGATGAATTTCCATTAAAAATTAAGATAATGCATCGATTGTAATAATGGGGTTTTTGTTAATTATCTTCACATGCATTCTAATTTTGGCTTTATTCATTTTTTAATTACTGCATTAAAGGTCTATCTGCTTATGTGTCGCGTGAGGTTGTTAAGCGCGGGTTTAGTGGCAGCACGCTATAATTATGCATCGATACCCATAGTGGTGAGTGCAGAGTGGACGGCAGAATGGAAACATGATGATTGTCACCCCTGAGGTTAACATGTGGCAGGAGAAAGGAGGATTCCTGATAAAGTCGTTGTTGTGCTATCAGACTTAATCACACCACTGGAGGGTAAATGCTTAATTCACAAAAATAAGGTTAAGAGAGGTTTTATGACCGTCACAAACAGGTTAGCAGGAGTTTCACTGATGTTACTGGCTTCACTACTTATCGCCTGCACACCGAACAGCAAGGAACCGCAGCGTTTAACAATGCGTAATCCAGCCAGTGAATATTGCGTTAATCGCGGTGGTCAGCAGGTCCAGGAAAAATCTTCGGCAGGTATAACAACCTATTGCCTGCTACCCTCTGGAGAAAGGATTGAGCAGTGGGCTCTGTATCATCGTGACCATCTGAAATGAATTCCCGTTTTGTTCGCCTGCATGCTCCCTGTTCGGGCGAACAACATTTAAATTTAATGGTATTGCATCATCTGAATCTGCTTAATACACCCTTGCTTAACGACTGAGCAGCCTTTTTTATCACCCTGACACGATTTGCCGTTCCGTGATCGGTGCTGGTGGAGCATGAGCTAAATTGGCAGCATATCGCCTGAACAGATAATCATTATCGTAGTCGTGTGAGTCCGTAAGGCATTATTTGTACGAGCTTTTCTGAATACAACAGATGAAGCCAGTTTTGGCGTCATATTTAAAACGGTTTACAGTGGTCTGGCAGGTTTGTCTTACTATTTCTTACAGCGCTTTATGTCGTGCGTTTGTTGAGAATGACAGAGCATCACAGCACTAAAGGTGATGCTCTGATTTATCTGTTCACCGATTCTGCCCGACGGAGATCAAAATGCATCGCGCCAGGATTATCAGGAATTGATGATCTGCAGGGTGATCAGCCCTCAGCAGATAATGGGTTATGAGTGATCATGCCCTCCTTTTTACGCCTCAGCACACCAGTCTCCATACTTCTGAAGGAACTTCACTGTAGGTTTCATTCATTATTAGTTCGGCTTTACGATGATCGTAAGCGCCTTCAAATGAAGAGAGGTCGTCACCAGGCAGTTTTTTCCGCATATAGCTTGTTACGATATCCAGAATATCGGTTGACGGGCAGTTCCTTAACTTATTCAGATAGTAGACTTTGTCCATAATATTCTTGCTGCTTTAACCTGTGAAATGAGCTTATACGCAGTCTGAACTTAATTTATGCAGACGCGCCGTTATATCAATGCTGCCAGGCGAGAGTAAGCTTCTCCTGACAACAGATATACTTGTTTCCTTACGCATCGGATACATTCGGGCGCGATCACTCGCACGCGAAGTTCCATTAGCCGGCTAAGCGAAAGGTTAATTTCTGAAAGTAAATTTTAATGGCATGATACATTAATTTAATATCTTCATTGATTTTGCTGATCTTCCCCAATCCCATAACAAATTGAACAGAAAAGCATAGGTCAGAAAAAATAGCACCAGTCCGGATTCAAGTCTCAATGCTGAGAATAGCGTAATATCCAGCCACCATGCTGCAAAGGGGATTAACACTAATAACAGACCCGCCTCAAACAGAACGGCATGGAGGCATCTCACTCGCAAGTTCTTTTTAAATCCTGTTTTTAGCTGAACACTGTCAAACATCAGGTTGAAAAGGTAGTTCCATCCCATAGCCAGAGTTGATGAAACCAATGTAAGCAACAACGACTGCGATGGTGCTGCGGAGGTAAAAATAATCAGGATAAAGAAAACCAGCACATTAGCGACAACTTCGAATACCACCGCGTGCAGCACTCTCTCAGTTCTGGTACGCACCGGATATAAACACTTTTCCAAATCATACGCTCATTAATTAGTCAGGCACCGAACTGGCGCAGGAAAAATTCAGGGTGGCCGTAATATCAGTGAAACGGTTCTTCATACTGCCCTGTTTTAAACCGACGAGAACTTAGCATCAACCTGGCAGAAAGTGAAACCCAATAGGAATATGACGATAAAAACCCATTAAGTTTTGATATTGATCAACTCTGCAAAGTACGCTTTTAATGGCTAACCGTTCAGGACTGCGAGTGTTATTCCTGCTCCGTTTCCGCACCTCTGTCGCACATTAATTCACCCGTTTCACTTCGCTGTTTGTTCAGTCGGATACGATATTAACGTCATTACTCTGCATCTGAATATTAAAACCATAAAAAATGCATATATAGATTTATATTTTAATATTTAGATAATAGTTAGATTTTTTATCTGACATAAAGGGGCGGTTTCAGCTTGTCACTGCGATCAGATTATCTGTGGCAGGCTGTTTTTTATGCACTTTTGAGCCAGTGAGCCACTTTCCCGGGCACTGTCTCGCGCGGGAAATAGTGCTGAATGCAATGATCGACGGCAGGTAAAGCATATTTCTTTACCGGTGGATATGACACGACGGGCAATCTTTACAGACAGTTTTCTGCCGTATAAATGATGAAATCCACTTTTCCGTTAATGTAGATATCGGGTCTCTCTCCCTGCTCCAGATAATTCAGCATCAGCTGCAGCGCGAGCTGGGCATGCTGCCCGGTGTTTTGATCCAGTGTCAGCGCAACGCTCTGCTGCGCCATCAGCGTGCGGGTGGTGGCGTAAAGCTCATGAGTGATCCAGATGCACTGATTCAGCCGACGATGTCGTGCCAGCGCCTGCCCGATCTCGGTATTCCCCAGCCCGGTGTTATAAATGCCCTGGAGATGACCGCTCTGAACCAGCTGCTTCTCCAGCAACTTACTGAGGGTGTCGCGATTTTCCTGGGCGGCCAGAACTTCACGTAACTGAAGATGGGGAAACCGACTGGTTATCAGGTCACGGAACCCTTCAATACGCTGACGATGTGCGCTGTAATCCCGGTGCCCACTGACCATCAACACCTCACCGGGTTGATGCAGCATTTTGCCCATCAGCTGAGCGGCTGTACGTCCGGCCTGCAACTGATTGATCCCCACATGACAGAGTCGGGCGGCACCGGGTAAATCGGTGACCAGCGAGATCACCGGTACGCCACGCGCCTGGCAATGGTCCAGCGCCTCATAGATCGCCGGATGTTCATGGGCAAAAACGATCAGACCATCCCGTGTCTCACCGCCCTGCCTGATAAGCTTTGCCAGACGTTCTGGCTGAGCCTCGGGGACAAAAGTGCGGCGCAGCGTTAACCGGCGATAGCCCAGATGCGAGGCAACCTCAGTAAAATCCTGTGCCAGCTGCTTAAAGAAAAACGAATCGTTGCTGCTCAGCAGCAGTTCTATCTGCCACGGATGACGATGCTCCTCCGGCAGGATCCGCTTCAGCCCGACTTCACGTGCTGCCTGCAGCACCCTGTGAACCGTCTCCGGCGCGACGCCGCCACGTTCATTGAGCACCCGATCCACGGTTGCCAGTCCCACACCTGCCCGTCGGGCGACCTCTTTCAGCGACATGACGATCTCCTCTGAGGTAAACACCTCAAAACACCGTGCCGCCAGTGTAAAACGCAGCGTTATCCTGCAGATGCATCTTTCTGCCGGACTATGATGGAGTTCAAAAAAATGAATAAAAAGCAACGTGTTGCCCTGCTGGGGTGTGGCTTTATTGGTGAAGTTCATGCCGCGAATCTTCAGGCGCACCCCGGAGTTGAGTTGGTATGGGTCGCGGATGCGGATCCCGCGCGCGCCGCCGCCTTTGCGACCCGCTTTGGTGCCCGGGCCGCGTCTGTCACCGAGGCGATAAATGATGAGCAGATTGGTATGGTGCTGATCGCCAGCGCGACGCCGACCCATGCTGACTTACTGGAAGCCGCAGCCCGCGCCGGTAAAGCCATCTACTGTGAAAAACCGGTCGATCTCTCTCTTGAGCGGGCCCGCTCTGCCGTGGCTAATGTTCTTCCTTACAACGTGCCGGTCACAGTAGGGTTTAATCGCCGTTTTGATGTCAGCCATCAGCAGCTGAAGCAACAACTCCGCCAGGGGCGGATCGGATCGGCAGAACTGATTCAGATGGTCTGCCGATCCTCAGCCATGCCGCCGCTGGCCTATCTTCAGGCGTCCGGGGGACAGATGCGCGATCAGGCTATCCACTTTTTTGACCTGCTGCGCTGGCTGACTGAAGAGGAGGTGACAGAGGTGGCAGCGATGGGTGCAGCGCTGGCTCTGCCCTCGATCAGCGAATTTGACGACGTGGACACCAGCACGCTGCTATTGCGGCTGCAGGGCGGGGCGCTGGCACAGCTCGATAATGCCCGCCGCACCGGCTATGGCTACGATGAACGCATCAGTGTGATGGGACCGCACGGAATGCTGGAATCAGCCTCTCAGCCACAGCGCGGCGTCAGCTGCTATCAGGGTGCGCAGATTCAGCAGCCCGGCTTGTTGCCCGACTGGTTCAGCCGGGTGCAGCCAACTTATTATGCTCATCTGGATGCGTTTATCCGATCGCTGAACGGTGAGCAGGTTGACGATCTTCCTGGCCTTGAGGATGGACTGAAAGCCCAGGCGATTGCGGAAGCTGCGGTGATCTCCCTGGCGGAACGGCGTTTCTGTGCGGTGGAAAAACTACCGTTCTGATTCAGCGTGGCACCCTGGCAAAAAATAATTTTATTTTTATCGAATAGAAACCGGCGCTGAGCTGTTTACCGTACAGCGCCGCGCTAGCGGACTGCATCCGGCGGGCTTTATCGCCTGTCTCACAGACCCGATAAGGATAAATTATGACAACGCGTTCTGGTTTTTCTCTGCTTGCCGTTCCGGCACTGCTGCTGATGCTGCACTCTCCGCTGAGTATGGCGATGGGCGACAATGACAGTGATAAAAAGACGCCTGACTGCCCCAAAGGTCAGGTCTATGACAGTCACACTAAAAGTTGTGTGCCTGAGAAGACCAGCAAGCTGAGTGACGACGATAAAACCCGCTATGCATGGCATCTGGCGAAAAAGGGCGAATATCAGGCGGCGCTGAACCTGCTGGATACGCTGAAAAATCAGGATACCCGCGAAGCCTGGAACTATCGTGGTTACGCTACCCGTAAACTGGGCCGCACGGACGAGGGCATTGGCTATTATCAGCGCGCCATTGCACTTGATCCCCGTTACGCTAAAGTGCGTGAATATCTGGGCGAAGCCTGGATGATCAAAGGGCGTCCGGATCTGGCGCGCGAACAGTTAAAAACCATTGCCGGGATTTGTGGCACAGACTGCGAGGAATATCGCGATCTGCAGGCCGCGATCAATGGCCACCCCGAGGTCTGATGCGGAAGGGAGGAGCGAAAAATCACTCACAGTGACATCCGTCAGCACCTTGCGGAACATCTGACGCGGCTCTGGCGTTACGGCTATGTGCTGTCACACAACCGTGACATGGCAGAAGAGCTGGTGCAGTCAACCTGCGTACGCGCGCTGGAACGCAGCGCGCAGTTCACGCCGGGCACACGCATTGATCGATGGCTTTTTTCGATCCTTCACTCCATCTGGGCCAGTGATTTACGGGCGCGAAAGGTCCGGCAGGGACAGGGATTCGTGGATCCCGATGCGCTGCTGGCCGCAGACAACCACGCCACCAGCGACGACAACCGCCATTTCCAGCGCATTATGCTACAGGTTAACGCCTTACCCGAGGCGCAGCGTAATGCACTGTTTCTGGTGTATGTCGAAGGTCTGACCTATCAGGAGGCGGCAGAGACGCTCTCGGTTCCCATTGGCACTATTATGAGCCGTCTGGCCGCCGCACGTGCCACGCTGGCCAGACAGCCGGCGACCTCGCCCGCACCGCAGGAGAAACGGAGATGAACAGGGAAACTTTTACGCCACCGTGGCGCGATGAGGCAATCGTTGCCTGGCTGGATGGTGAGATGACGCCACAGGAAGCCGTGCAGTTTGAGCAGGCGATGGCAGGGGATCCCGAACTGGCGGCACGGGTTGAGCATTTACAGCAAAGTAATCTCGATTTTGAACAGGCTTTTGCGCCGCTGCTGGAACAGGCACCGCAGGCCAGAATGGCACAGCAACTGGCAGCCATCACGGCACCAGAGTCAATGCCAGCCAAAGGCTACAGCCGTCGGGCACTGATTGCTGCGTCTGTCAGCTTTTTGCTGGTGGGCAGTGGCATCGGTTTCCTGGCAAGACCGGAAGATGATGAGAAAGATGAAAGCCAGAATATCCGCGATCTGGAGGCGCGTTATATGTCGCTCTACAGTGCTGAAACGCTGGCCGATACGCCTGATGACGCCGCCATGCTGCAAAGGGGGCTGGACCGTACCCGACTCGATTTAGGATTGCAGCTGCATCAACAGCAACTCAGCCTGCCAGGGGCTGAACTGAAAATGGTGCGGATCCTGCGCTACGAACGGACGTCGATTGCACAAATCGCCTGGCTGCATGCTGATTATGGCCCGATGGCGCTCTGTATCTCGCCTGAGCCGGACAGCGCGAATCCCATCGCCCATGAAAAGCGCCATGGCATGCAACTGGCCTGGTGGAAGCGTGACGGCTATCAATATGTGCTGATTGGCCGCAACCCACCGGCTCAACTGGCTGCCACAGCGGAAACATTGCAGACAGCACTCAGTTAATCGGACCCTTCAGCGGTTACCGCTACAGCGGCTTTCTGCCCTGCGCGGCAATGGCCAGCGCAATGTTGACGCGATCATCAACCACCCCGACCAGCCGATCCATTCCGAAGGCTGAGCGGGAGATGGCGGTGGAGGCATGTAGCGCCAGCGAACCTGAAGCCGGATCAATTGTCTTTCCGCTGTCCAGCGAGGCCAGCATCACGACTGGCCGGCTGACATTTTTAACCGTCAGCACACCAAAAATACGATAATTGCCGCCACCCAGTGAGGCCACGCGACTACTGACAAAGTGAATGTTTGGGTAACGCTCTGCATCAAAAAACAGGTTACTTTTCAGTTGCCAGGTTAACAGGCTGTTCGAGGCCACCAGCGTCCCTACCGGAATAGTCACTTCAATATGATCGTCACGGTCTTCATCAGGATTGAGTGTCACCGTACCGGTCACACCCTGCAGTCTGGCCTGCGAAAATTGGTGACCAAAGGCGCGCCATGAAAGGCCTATCGACGTTTTATCGGGGGTAATGGCATAGGTTACCGGCGCGGCGTAAAGCACCGGGCTGAGCAGGGCTAACAGAGTGCATAAACAGGCGGCACGCATCATCACTATTTTCTCTTTTTTAGGCAGACCCAACGTTAACGCCTGAAACCGCGATCCTATTCACTTTTTTTAGCACTGTTTTTACCTTACAGGCACAGATAATCTGACAGATATTAACTGACTGTCACCTGAGAATCACCAAAGTGTAATGATTATTGCAAGGGCAGAACATTAATAACGAAAAATATTAAGAATACATTAAGACGGCTTTATTAATCTGTGATTCTCCTGATATGAGCGGAGCGCTATTTTTTTCTATGTGATACTGTGAGTAGCAGGCTGAATTTAGCCCAGCAATATCAGCGTGTTAATTTTTATCTCCAGAAGTGACTTCATCCGGATGAGCTGAACCCTGCTCTGGTGACTGACAGAGCCTGCTGATTTTAAACAAAATATCAATAAATCAAAAAGAGTTGAGGTCAGAGCTATTATTAGCCATTTTATAGTGAACTTTTTCTGAAATCCTTAACTTGCTCTCCCTTGATTTTATTTCAATTCACACTCTTCATTTACTGTTCAGTTAACTTTCATACGGTAGTTTGTATTAGCAGTCCGGTAACCTTAATTCCAGAACGGGAAAGCGTGGTGTCGATAACACCCTGGCCGACTGTGAGTCATTCGCTATTTCAATTATTTTCCGGCGTTGTGCCTGATTAACAACGCGCGACAGCTTATGGGTTTGATCTGCAGGAGTTTTAGCATGGATTTTTTGCCATTTTCCCGGCCTTCATTCGGTGATGAAGAGCTGGCTGCTGTTAAAGCGGTATTTGACTCTGGCTGGATAACGACCGGCGCAAAATGCGCCGAACTGGAGCAGGCCTTTGTTCAGATGACCGGCAACCAGCACGCCATTGCAGTAAGCTCTGCCACTGCCGGAATGCATGTCACGCTGATGGCGATGGGGATCGGGCCTGGCGATGAGGTGATCACGCCGTCCATGACCTGGGTCTCTACCCTGAACCTGATCACGCTTCTGGGTGCCACGCCGGTGATGATTGATGTGGATCCCGACAACCTGATGGTCACGCCGGACCGGATAGCGCAGGCGATTACGCCCCGCACCCGCGCGATTATTCCGGTGCATTACGCTGGTGTACCTGCCGATCTCGCGCCAATCTATCAACTGGCTCAACAGCATGGCATCGCCATTATTGAAGATGCGGCTCACGCGGTGGGTACCACTTATTACCAAAAACCGGTCGGGCATCGCGGCACGGCGATTTTCTCTTTCCATGCCATCAAGAATATCACCTGCGCGGAAGGGGGCCTGGTGGTGACCGATGACGCCACTCTCGCCGATCGTATACGCAGCCTGAAGTTTCATGGCCTGGCAGTAGATGCGTTTGATCGTCAGACCCAGGGACGTCTGCCGCAGGCGGAAGTCATGATGCCGGGCTTTAAATACAATCTGCCCGATATCAGCGCGGCGATTGCGCTGGTGCAGTTACAGAAACTGCCGGGCTTTATTGCCCGCCGCCGTGAGATTGCCGAACGCTATCTTGAAGCGCTGCGCACGCTTCCGTTCACGCCGCTGTCACTGCCCGCCTGGCCACATCAGCATGCGTGGCACCTGTTTATTATTCGCATTGATGAACAGCGCTGCGGTCTGTCGCGCGATGCCTTTATGCAGGCACTGAAGACGCGGGATATCGGCAGCGGATTGCATTTCCGTGCGGCGCATACCCATAAATATTATCGCGAGCACTATCCCGATTTACGTCTTCCCGCCAGTGAACTTAACAGCCAGCAGATGTGTTCGATTCCACTGTTTCCGTCAATGACGGATCAGGATGTCGAACGTGTGATTCAGGCTTTACATGACATTGCCGGAGCCTGAGATGCGCGATATCAAACCGATCAACATGCTCTCCGTGGTCATCCCGGTCTATAACGAGCAGGAGAGTCTGCCGGAGCTGCTTCAGCGCACCTGCGCCGCCTGTGACTCAATTAAGATTGAGTATGAAATTCTGCTGGTGGATGACGGCAGCAGCGATCGTTCTGCCGAACTGATTGAACAGGCCGCCACCGTTCCCGGCAGCCGGATAACCGGCGTGCTGCTCAACCGCAACTACGGTCAGCATTCCGCCATCATGGCCGGATTCAGCCAGGTTCGTGGCGATCTGATTATTACGCTGGATGCCGATCTGCAGAACCCGCCGGAAGAGATCCCGCGGCTGGTAGACGCCGCACGTCAGGGTTATGACGTGGTGGGTACCGTCCGTCAGCAGCGCCAGGACAGCTGGTTCCGTCGGAAGGCCTCGCGCACGCTCAACCGGCTGATTCAGCGGGTCACCGGTAAGGCGATGGGCGATTACGGCTGCATGCTGCGCGCCTATCGTCGCCACATCGTCGAGGCGATGCTCAACTGTCACGAACGCAGCACTTTTATTCCGATCCTGGCCAACACCTTTGCCCGACACACCATTGAGCTGCCGGTGATCCATGCCGAGCGCGCTTTTGGCGATTCGAAATACAGCTTTATGCGCCTGATTAACCTCATGTATGACCTGGTGACCTGTCTGACCACCACGCCGCTGCGATTGCTCAGCGTGGTCGGCAGCCTGATTGCGCTCTCCGGCTTCGCCTTCTCTTTGATATTGATCGTGTTGCGACTCTTTTTTGGTGCGGCCTGGGCGGGTGACGGCGTCTTCGTGTTGTTCGCCGTGCTGTTCATGTTTATCGGCGCCCAGTTTGTGGGTATGGGACTGCTCGGGGAGTACATCGGGCGCATTTACAACGACGTTCGGGCGCGTCCGCGCTATTTCGTTCAACGCATTGTTCACGCTCCAGAAGAGCCTTCAGTACAGGATATTCAATCATGAAGACCGTTGTTTTCGCCTATCACGACATGGGCTGTGTCGGCATCAATGCGCTGCTGAGTGCAGGCTATGAGATCACCGCCATTTTTACTCACAACGATGTGGCGACCGAAAACCACTTTTTCGGCTCAGTAGCCCGTCTGGCGGCAGAGCATGGCATTCCGGTCTATGCACCTGACGAGGCGAATCACCCGATCTGGCTTGACCGCATCCGCACCATGGCACCAGAGATGATCTTCTCTTTCTACTATCGCCATCTGCTGAGTGATGAGATCCTGCAATGCGCTCAAAAGGGTGCTTTTAACCTGCACGGCTCGCTGCTGCCAAAATATCGCGGCCGGGCACCGCTGAACTGGGCGCTGGTCAACGGCGAAACTGAAACGGGCGTTACGCTACATCGCATGGTGAAGCGCGCGGATGCCGGTAATATTCTGGCGCAGCAGAAGGTCGCTATTGAGGATCAGGACAACGCGCTGACGCTGCATCGTAAACTGACCCAGGCTGCAGAGCAGTTGCTCGGCGACGTTTTACCTCGTCTGCGCGAGGGTGAGGTGAGTGAATGGCCACAGGATGAGCGTCAGGCGACCCGGGTTGACCGCCGCACGGCTGAGGATGGCCGCATTGACTGGAATCAGCCTGCTCAGACGATTCACAATCTGGTCAGAGCGGTTACCGATCCCTGGCCTGGCGCATTCGCCTTTGCCGGTTCGGTTAAATTTATCGTCTGGAAGAGCCGGGTTCATCCGCAGCAGCATCAGGCAAAGCCAGGGACGGTACTCTCTAAGCAGCCATTCCTGATCGCCTGTGGCGAAGGCGCGCTGGAAATCCAGACCGGCCAGTCCGAGCATGGCGTTTACATGAATGGCAGCCAGCTGGCGCAGAGTCTGGGCATCGTCCCTGGCGCACTGCTCTATTCAAAACCGCAGTCAGCGCTGCAACGTCGTACCCGCGTGCTGATCCTTGGCGTTAACGGCTTTATCGGTAATCATCTCACTGAGCGTTTGTTACAGGATGAGCATTTCGAGGTCTATGGCCTGGATATCAGTTCAGACGCGATCAGCCGCTTCCTGGATCATCCGCGCTTCCATTTCGTCGAAGGGGATATCGCTATCCATTCCGAATGGATTGAGTATCACATCAAAAAATGCGACGTCATCCTGCCGCTGGTAGCCATCGCCACGCCAATTGAGTACACCCGCAATCCACTGCGCGTGTTTGAGCTCGATTTCGAAGAGAACCTGAAAATCATTCGCGACTGTGTGAAGTATCAGAAGCGCATCATTTTCCCATCCACTTCAGAAGTTTACGGCATGTGTACCGATGCCAGCTTCGATGAGGATTGCTCTAATCTGGTCGTCGGGCCGATCAATAAACAGCGCTGGATCTACTCGGTATCCAAACAGCTGCTGGACCGCGTTATCTGGGCGTACGGCGAAAAAGAGGGGCTGCGTTTTACCCTGTTCCGTCCGTTCAACTGGATGGGACCGCGTCTGGATAACCTTAATGCAGCGCGCATCGGCAGTTCCCGCGCGATCACTCAGCTCATTCTTAACCTGGTAGAAGGTTCGCCCATTAAGCTGATCGACGGCGGTAAACAGAAGCGCTGCTTTACCGATATTCAGGATGGCGTTGAGGCGCTATTCCGCATTATCGAAAACAAACAGCTGAATTGTGATGGTCAGATCATCAATATCGGTAATCCGGACAACGAAGCCAGTATCAAAGAGCTGGCCGAGCAGCTGCTGGCCAGCTTTGAACGTCATCCGCTGCGCAGTCAGTTCCCGCCGTTTGCCGGTTTCCGCGAAGTAGAAAGCAGCAGCTACTACGGCAAAGGCTATCAGGATGTGGAACACCGTAAACCGGCTATCCGCAATGCGCGTCGCCTGCTCGGCTGGACACCGACCGTGACGATGGATGTCACTATCGACAACACGCTCGACTTCTTCCTGCGCACCGTTGAGCCACAGGCTGATAAGTGATGAAGAAGATCGGTCTGCGGATTGACGTAGATACCTGGCGCGGCACGAAGCAGGGCGTGCCGGCGCTGCTTGAGCTGTTCCGGCGTCATGCGGTGCGGGGCAGCTTTTTCTTCAGCGTGGGACCAGACAACATGGGCCGCCATCTCTGGCGGCTGGTGAAACCGGCGTTTCTTATGAAGATGCTGCGCTCCCGTGCCGCGTCGCTCTATGGCTGGGACATCCTGCTCGCCGGAACGGCCTGGCCGGGAAAGCAGATGGGACGGAGATTGCGGCACATCATGCAGGACGCCACTCGTCAGCACGAAGTCGGTCTGCACGCCTGGGACCACTTTGCCTGGCAGACCTGGGCCGGCGTCTGGCCGCAGGATAAGCTGGTTGAGCAGATAGCACGTGGGACTGAAACGCTGAGTGAGATACTCGGTCATCCTGTCAGCTGTTCGGCCGTCGCGGGCTGGCGAGCCGATGGCCGGGTGATCGCCGCCAAACAGGACTTTGGCTTTCACTACAACAGCGACTGTCGCGGCAGCGGCCCGTTCCGGCCCATGTTGCCGGATGGACAGATTGGTACTGTACAGATTCCGGTGACGTTGCCCACATGGGATGAAGTGGTTGACCGCGAGGTCAGCGCAGAAGGCTATAACGACTACATTCTGGCGAAAATGCTCTCTTCTGACGATGGGGCGGTCTACACCGTGCATGCCGAAGTCGAAGGGATTATTGGCTACCCGGACTTTGACCAGCTGCTGGCTGCTGCGGCCCGTAATGGCATTCAGTTCTGCCCGTTGAGCGAGCTGCTGCCCGACGATCTGAGCACCTTGCCGGTGGGCAAAGTAGTCAGAGGCGAAATCCCCGGACGGGAAGGGTGGCTGGGCTGCCAGAAACTGACTGAAGAGGCGAACTAGTGCGGATACGTAACAACACGAAGTGGCTACTTTTTTTCAGCTTTTTTATTCTCTATTACCTGCTTCCGCCGATGTTCCGCGATCTCTGGCAGCCGGATGAGACCCGTTATGCGGAGATCAGCCGGGAGATGCTGGCAACCGGTAACTGGGTGACGCCACACTTCTTCGGTCTGCGCTATTTTGAAAAACCGATTGCGGGTTACTGGGTCAACTCGCTGGGTCAGTGGCTGTTTGGCCACAACAACTTTGGCGTGCGGGCGGGATCGATATTCTCCACGGCGATGACCGCCGTGCTGATCTACTGGCTCGGCAGGCGGCTGTTTGGTTCGGTACGCACGGCTGCCGTCGGCACGATTATTTTCCTTAGTTCGCTGCTGGTCTATGGCGTTGGCACCTATGCGGTGCTCGATCCGATGCTGATGCTCTGGCTGGCGGCCGCGATGTGCAGCTTCTGGCTGGCGACGGAGGCCAGCGGACGCGACGGGCGGGCGGGCGGCTATCTGCTGCTGGGTCTCGCCTGCGGCATGGGGTTTATGACCAAAGGCTTTCTGGCGCTGGCAGTGCCTGTGCTGGCGATTCTGCCTTGGGCGATCTGGCGGCAGCGACTGCGCGAACTGCTCTGCTTCGGTCCGCTGGCGCTGCTCTCAGCCGCGGCGATCAGCGCGCCCTGGGCGCTGGCGATCTATCATCAGGCACCGGATTTCTGGCACTACTTCTTCTGGGTTGAGCATATCCAACGCTTTGCCGAGGACAATGCCCAGCACAAAGCGCCTTTCTGGTATTACCTGCCGGTTCTGCTGCTGGGAACGCTGCCGTGGCTGGCGCTGTTACCGGGCGCATTGATGACCGGCTGGCGCGAGCGTCAGCAGCATCCCGGTGCGCTCTATCTGCTGAGCTGGACGGTGATGCCGCTGCTGTTTTTCAGCCTGGCAAAAGGCAAGCTGCCAACCTACATTCTTCCCTGTTTTGTGCCGCTGTCGCTGCTGATGGCGCACTATGGCCTGAACGCCGCACAGCGGGCAGGGCGCGCATTAACAGTCAATGGCTGGCTCAACCTGATTTTCGGCATTATTACCCTGGCAACGGTCGTGCTGGTGCTCGCTCCCTGGAGTGTGACGCATCATCCGCTGTTCGCCACGCACGAGATGCTGAAGCTTGCGCTGGGGGCACTGGCATTTCTCATCTGGGGGCTGGTGGGCGCATATAGCTGCCGCTCTGCACAGCGCCGCTGGCTGGCGGCCGCGCTTTGCCCGCTGGGCGTCGCCCTGTTTATTGGTACGGCAATCCCGGATAAAATCCGCGACGCTAAACAGCCGCAGCGTTTTGTCTCGACGATCAGCCAGCGTCTGGCCTCAAGTCACTTTATCCTGGCGGACAATCCCGGCGTGGCATCTGCCGCAGCCTGGCATCTGCAACGTAGCGATATCGGCTTCTATGACACCAAAGGCGAGCTGGAATATGGGCTGAGCTACCCGGATGCGCAATCCCGCTTTGTCTCTCAGGCGGACTTCGGCGGCTGGCTTGCCGATCATCGCCGTACGGGAAGCGTATCACTGCTGTTGCTGGTTGATTCAGTACACAGTGATATCGGCGAGGATGTTCCGGTGCCGGACGCCGTCTATCGCCAGGGCAGGCTGGTCTGCCTCTATTACAGTCAGATGAAGTGATGCTGCTGCTGATTGTACTAGTCAGTCTGCTCAGTTGCAGCGCGCAACTGTGCCAGAAACAGGCGACTCACGCGGCATCGCGCCGGGTCCGCTTAAGCTGGATTGGGATGAGCGTGCTGTTGCTGGGTGTCGCGATGCTTCTCTGGCTGCTGGTCCTGCAGCGGGTGCCTGTCAGCCAGGCCTATCCGATGCTGAGCCTTAACTTCATTTTCGTTGCGCTGGCAGGACGCATCCTCTGGCGCGAGCGCCTGACGCTGCGCCAGATCTTCGGCACGCTACTGGTGGTGACGGGTGTGGCGCTGATGGCGAGCCAGCTATGAAAGGGTATGGATGGGTCGCATGCAGCGTGCTGCTGGTCTCAGCGGCACAGCTGATGATGCGCTGGGCGATGCCGCGTCTGCCCGATGTCAGCAGCATAACGTCGCTGCCTGCTGTTGCCCTGCTGCCCGCCTTGCTGCTGCTGGCCGGGCTGGGCGCTTATGGTGTCTCCATGCTCTGCTGGATTCGGGCGCTGCGCTATTTTCCGCTGAACCGGGTCTATCCGCTGCTCAGCCTCAGTTATGTGCTGGTGTGGCTGGTGGCTGTCTGTCTGCCAGTATTCCATGAGGCGTTCAGCTGGCACAGCCTGGCGGGCGTAGTGATTATTGTCATCGGCCTGCTGTGTATCGTGGTTAAGCCCTGATTTAAGAATGACGTTAGCGTTTGCGCATCAACTATGCTTTTTCTTAGCCTTTTCGGGCAGCGAGTAACTCTCGCGGCATTAAAGTATTTGCGGTAAACGGCGGGTCAGCAAAGCGGTTTTATCTTTCCAGTCAGCTCGCCAATATCGCTGACGATCAGATCGGGTGCAGGTGCCAGCGGATACAGTGCCTGCCCTTTGCGGGTAACAAATGCAGTTTTCATGCCTGCACGTTTTGCTCCTCCCACATCCCAGCCATGCGCAGCCACCATCATGCACTCTGAGACGGGCTTGCCCATCTCTTTCATCGCTTACTGATGCGCTGGGGAGACTCTATCCGCTGAAACAGGCATGCAATGAGAACGGGGACTGTGAAACGTTCATGTTTGCAGAAATGTACTGCGGCGGGATAACGGACATTTATGCCCGTATCGGTGTGCGTTACTTCCGCCTGCTTAATTACACCCACATAACCGATGCTACCTTATGCAGATTGCCTGATTGAAGTCGGATTTAATCCATCAGTTCAGATGTCCGTCAGTTGATTTGATATTGATCCTGTCACGGTGGATATGGCGTTTATACAACTTTCCCTGCTGGGCATTGCAGCCGAGGTTGTCACCGGTAATACGCTGACGCTGGAGTTTAACCGGGTGCGCTATACACCGGCTTACTATCTCAACGATTTTGAAGAACGTCTCAAAAGCCAGCGCCGGAGCAAGGCGATGCTGGATTTTATCAGGGCAATGTAGGCCATGGACAAAACAGCAGGAAACTACATGGTAGGGAAGCAGTGGTTACGGGTTTGTATGGGGTGCATGAGTAATGCAGAAATTGCACAATATACGAAATTTCGTATAATGAGGTGATGATGCGTAAGAAAATCAGTTTTATTGACAGCAGTCTTGAGGATCTACGGGCTTTCCCGGAAGAGGCCCGGACCGCATCAGGGTATCAGCTTGACCTGATCCAGCAGGGACTGGAGCCGGACGACTGGAAGCATTTTGCTACGGTAGGTCAGGGAGCACGTGAAATCCGAATCCGGGGTAATGACGGCATTTTCCGGATCATGTATGTCGCCAAATTTGAAGAAGCCGTGTATGTGCTGCACTGTTTCCAGAAAAAGACACAAAAAACCAGCCAGAGTGACGTAGAACTTGCCCGAAATCGTTATCGCCGATTGGTTGAGGAGCGTAAAAAATGAATATTCAGACTTTTGATAATGTGTGGGACGCTCTTAGCGAAACGCCAGAGCAGGCGGAAAATATGAAACTCCGCGCCGAGTTAGTAGGCCGCCTGAATAGCTGGATTAAACGTAATGGCCTGAATCAGGCCACTGCTGCTGCTGCGCTGGGCGTTTCACAGCCCAGAGTGTCCGAGCTGGCAGGAGGTCGGATCAACTGCTTTTCAATTGATAAGCTGGTCAGCATGATGTCACATGCCGGACTGCACATAACCAGTATTGAGATAAGCGAACCAGAGGAAGCTTGAGCTGCCTTTTTGCATCGCGCGAACTGCCAGGACGGTAGCCCCTTCGGGGCAGGATAAACCCGGTGCTGATGCACCGGCTATACCCTTTCACCTGACCGTCTTCATCCCTTCCCATCTGACGCTGATAGCTTGCCGTTTCTGCTATCAAGTGACACTACCAAATTGGCCATCTGCAGAAGTGCGCATAATGTAATTTATGTTAAATAAAGTGTCTGATTATCAAAATCGCTTGAATTACGTCAATACTCATCGGACACAGCCCTCCCTCCCTACCGCATCCTCTCACTGGCAAGATGATAAACATCGCTGCGCTCGCGTTTACCCACAGCAACAACGGCAATCACCAGCTGATCGTCTATTACCTGATAAACCAGGCGAAACCCGGACGCTCTGAGTTTGATTTTATAGCAGTCTTTAATCCCACGTAGTCTGGCAGAAGGAATATGGGGATTGTCACAACATTTCTTCAGTTTTTTGGCAAACTGCTGCTGAAGAGATTTGTCCAGCTTCTGCCACTCTTTAAAAGCCTCTTCCCTGAATTTGACGGTATAACTCACAAAAGCGCATCCAAATCGACATCAAGCAGACGCTGGCCGCTGCGTTCACTGACCAGCTTAACCAGTTCCTGATCGTCAAGGGCATCAAGCATCTGTTCATAAAGCTCAGCCGGGACGCAATAGAATGCAGGCTGGTTGCGGTTAAGAATGGCGACAGGATAACCGTCACCTGCATTAACCGTGGCCATCGGGTTTTTCTTCAGTTCGCTTACGCTGGCGCTGGTATCGCTTAAAATAATGTTTGGCATAGAGCCTCCAGGACTGCTTAACAGGTCTTTATAGTAGCAGCCTCAAGACCTGATAACCAGTCTCTTTCGGTAGATACAAATGGCTATGTTTGATGAACTGCAAAGGCTGAATGAGCCATTTGAAATGCCGGAAGATGGGGGTTATTTTTCATTTCTCTTTTTCGTGCCGACAGGAACAGGATCGTCAGTCATAGCATCCTGAACAATCAGCGCGTTGCTTTTCTTATCTAAAGTCTTGAGAAGTGGCTGCAATTCTCTGAGCACAAGGTCCAGACGCTGCATATCCCCCGTCAGTTTTTGATATACGGGCGATCCAGGCTGAATACCTTTTATGCTGCGGCTGAGCTGTTGCAGGCTTTGCTGCATATCCTCAGACAGTGTTTTCATTGCAGGGCTGCTGATAAATCCATCAATATGCCTGAGCGATTTTTGTATTTCTGTCATGGTGCGCTGACTTTGTTTTAGCGTACCGGTCGCAACTGAAATCAGTGGCCGAAGCGGAAGACTGTTCATCTTATCCACTATAGCCACAATCTTTTGCTGTATCTGGTTTAAACCACCAGGCGTTGTGGGGATGACTTTGTAACCCGCGACGATATCCGGTCCTTTGTCGGGCTCAACATTTGCATAATAGTCTAAGTCGATAAACAGCGAACCGGAAAGCAGACTGCCTGTTTTCAGCGAGCCTCTTAACCCCTGTTTTTTACCCAGCTGTAGCTTTTTCTCCAGGTCAAAGTCTTCCCTCATACCGCTCATGAATCTCTGGGGTTCAATGTGAATCAGTACGGGAACCTCATAATGGCTGCGAAAATTCTGGGTTATCTCTGGCGAGTTAAAAGGAACCTGAGCAACCGTCCCCAGGCGTATTCCACGAAACTCGACAGGCGCGCCTGCCTGAAGTCCGCGAACAGAATCGGAAAAGAACATCACGAAGTCGAGGTGTTCGGTATAACGTGAATTCGCGATGCTTCGCAGATCGTCATAAAGAGTATAAGTTGCTAAGCCCTTAACCGGCTGGCCCAGGGTCACGCCTTCAGGCAGGTCAAAACTGACCCCGCCACTTAATAATGTGGTGATGGAGCCCATCTCCACGCGCATCCCGGATGAGGATAAATCCACAGCAATCCCACTATTCTTCCAGAAACGAACGTTTGAGGTGACAAGCTGATCAAAGGGCGAAGCGATAAAAACCTGATAACGCATCATCCTTTTTTCCATATCAAACCGGCTGTTCTCGACTGACCCGACACGCAGGCCGCGAAACAGAACCGGGTAGCCCGGCATGAGTTGCCCCGCTTCACGACTATTAAGCGTGATTCTGATCCCCTTTGCATTCGGTGAGGCCTGGGGAGGCGCATCTGACAGCCGATAGCGTTCCAGCGCTGACCCCGGAGAACCTGGCTGTAAGGCTATATAGGCGCCTGAGAACAAGGTACTTAAGCCCGTTATTCCTTCGAATCCAATTTCAGGCCTGACCACCCAAAAAGCGCTATTGCCGTTCAATAGTTTTTGCATACCAGTGTGCATGCGAACCTTGATCTCGACGTGCTTAAGATCGTCAGTAAGCTCGATACTTTCAACGACACCCACATCAATGTTGCGGTTTTTTATTACGGTTTTACCTGCCTTAATCCCCTGTGCGTTTTCGGTCATCAGAATCACCAGAGGTCCCTGCTGGCTTTTATGGTAATACAATAAAAAGGCACCGATGAGCAGCGTGACAAAGGGAATGATCCAGACAGAAGACCATCTTTTGTTGGGGTTTACATGAGCACTATCAGGCTTATCCGACAAAGTATGGACTCGTGTATGAACAGAGTAACCTGAACTTTTCAGGGCGTTCTGTTGAACAAGGATTCGATCTCAGGACTATGTATTCGCTGGTCTTTCCTGAGGCCATGATAGTTAATCTCATCATTAAGCGTTAAATTTCGATAAGTCAGGATCATAAAATCTGCTATCAAACGGAGATCCATTATTTTCCAGTAAATAATGGATCGGATAATTCGCAACAACGTCGGGACAGGATGGTTAATAAGTATAAAGATATTTTTTTAAATAAAGCTTTAGAAATACAAATCTGTGATCAACGTTTCATGTTATTTTAATAAAATCAAATCAATCAGTTACCAACATCATGGAGGTAAGCGACTCAAAATAAAGTGGAATAATCCTGCGTTTAAAGTGAAATAAATCCACTAAAATCATCACCAATGAACAGTATTGCCCAACTACGTCATTACTGAAGTGCCTCAAATCCCTGAGCGCTGCATGACTTTATGGTATTGCGTCTGTCAACGAGGTGTGTCAGGTTAACTCTTTTACGAATTGAAATATTCTTGCAGCCGATCTATTTTTACTTCGCATTCCAATTTAGCAGAGGCACCTATGTTCCTTAACTATTTTGCTTTGGGTATGCTGATCTTCGTTTTCATAATTATTTTTTATGGAATTATCGTTCTTCATGATATTCCTTATTTAATCGCAAAGTCCCGTAATCATCCTCATGCCGATGCCATTCACGTCGCAGGTTGGGTGAGTTTGTTTACACTGCATGTCATATGGCCTTTCCTGTGGATCTGGGCCACGCTTTATCGTCCTGAGCGCGGCTGGGGGATGCAGAGTCAATACACTTCATTACTGGAACTGCAGCAGCGCGTAGCAGAACTGGAGCGTTTACAGGCTGATTCGAAACCGCTGCGACCGGAGCGATGATATGGATCTGCTCATTATATTAAGCTACGTTGCGATAGCCTGGGCTGTTTTTAAAATATTTCGCATACCCGTCAATAAATGGACAGTGCCAACAGCGGCCCTCGGTGGCGTTTTTCTGGTCAGCGCGCTAATTCTGCTAATGAATTATAACCATCCCTATACGTCACTGGCACAAAAAGCGGTTGTCGCGATTCCTGTTACCCCACAAGTGACCGGCGTCGTAAATGAAGTTACTGATAAAAAAGAAGTGCTTATTAAAAAGGGAGAAATGCTCTTCACCCTGGATCAGACACGTTATAAGGTCCGCGTCGAAAGATTACAAGCCGACCTGAGCACCGCTATTAACAATATTGAAGCGATGAAAGGACAATTAAGCGAAGCCGTTGCCTACACAACCCATGTATCTGCTGAGCGGGATAGATTATTTCTGGACTATCAACGCTATCTCAAAGGCAGTAAGGCGAAAGTCAATCCATTCTCCGAACGTGACATTGATAATGCCAGGCAGGCATTTCTGGCGCAGGATGCCCTGGTAAAAGGTTCACTGGCGGAACAGGAGCAGCTCAGAAGCCAGTTGACCAGTGTATCAGGAGGAGAACAATCCCAGATAGCCAGTCTGCGCGCGCAATTAGCAGAAGCCCGGTATAACCTGGATCAGACGGTTGTTCGCGCACCCAGTGATGGTTATGTCACTCAGGTCTTAATCCGTCCCGGAAGCTACGCAGCCGCCCTGCCGCTGCGCCCGGTCATGATATTCATCCCTGTACAAAAACGTCAGATCATTGCTCAGTTCAGACAAAATTCCCTGCTTCGCCTGACGGCGGGAGATGAAGCAGAGGTCGTTTTTAATGCCCTTCCGGGACAGGTATTCTCAGGAAAACTGCTCAGAGTTTTGCCAGTGGTTCCAGGCGGAGCTTATCAGGCACAGGGAACGGTGCAATCACTGAGCCTTGCTTCAGGTTCTGACGGCGTATTAGCCATAATTGAATTAAACCCAAATCAGGACGTTGATGCATTGCCAGACGGCATATTTGCTCAGGTTGCGGTCTATTCTGACCACTTCACGCATGTTTCGGTCATGCGTAAAATTTTGCTGAGAATGACCAGCTGGGTGCATTACCTCTACCTGGATCACTGATGATGATAAATATATCCTTAACTTTCCATCGATTAACCGTTTGCCTCCTTTCAGAAGAAGTTAATCAGAACAGTTATGAGCGGCCTGACTTTGTAATAAGCCCTGATTTGAAATTACCCTGAAAACACGATGGGTGGTTAATTAAATTACTGATCGGTTATCACAAAACAGGATCGTAAATAAGCTTTTGAAATAGCTGTTTGCATTGAATATGCTATGTTTTAAATGTAGTTACGAATTCTAATCGTCTTTTATAACATTCCGAGGATACACATATGAAAAAATTAATTTTTGGTGTGGTTATTTGCTCTTTATCGTTTGGCTCATTTGCTGCCGAAATGATGTCAAAGAATGATTTTATGAAAGTGAAGGATCAGTATGAAAAGATAGGCGATATCTCAACATCAGGTGAGACCAGCCCTTCAGATGCAAAAGCGGAGCTATCAGAAATGGCCGATAAAAAAGGCGGCGATGTGTTCGTGCTGACCTCAGCCAATACGAATAACAAAATTAAAGGTACCGCTGATGTATACAAGAAAAAATAGCGAAATAACGAAGCTATCTGTCTGAAATACAGACTGAAATAGATGATTTTTTTCGGAGCCTCAGGAAATATGTTCTTAATACAGGTTAATCGATGCCCTTTACTAACGTAAAGGGCATCTTTCTTACAGCATCATCAGGACTTTAAACCGTTTTCAGCGAGGATGAGCTGAACGTCGGTGACAGGACCTTATCTGCCCAGGCTGATGCGCGGATAACACGTCACGCTAATCCGCCTGCACTTGATTAACTCCAGGCGATGACGTTATCAGCCGTCAGGCAAAGGTTCCCCTAATCAGCCGTCGCCCGCCTCACCCTATTTGTTATCCAGCGACCAGGTTGCACTGCGGATATCGACCTTCACTGGTAACAGACCAATCTGGGTAAACTTATCGGCCAGAGCCTGCTGCTGCGTGAAGACTTCAGGTGTCATCCGCTCAGCCCCGAACGGCATCCTTGCCAGCGCCCGTTGCCAGATCGGCTGCGGCAGACCGGTTGAGGTGGACATGATTTTTGCCGCCTCTTCCTGATGTTGATTGGCCCAGGTACTTAGCGACCCAAGCTCATCCACCACCTGGCTGGCGATTTGCGGCCAGGTTTCCGCAAACTTACGGCTGGCAAGATAGAAGGTGTAGTGTGGCACCAGGCCTTCGGCATTTTTAATCAGCCGCGCGTGGGCGTTGGTTTCAACTTCTGCGTAGTAAGGATCCCAGATTACCCAGGCATCCACTGCACCGCGCTGGAAAGCGGCACGCGCATCCGCGGGTGGCAGATAGACCGGTGTAATGTCTTTATAGCTCAGCCCCGCCTGCTCCAGCGCAGTGACCAGCAGATAGTTAACGTCAGAGCCTTTATTCAGCGCCACGCGCTTGCCTTTGAGATCCGCCACGCTTTTAATGGGGGAGTCGGCGGGCACCACAATCGCCTCAGTTTTGGGGTTGGCGGGAGAATGTGCCAGATAAACCAGATCGGCCTGTGCGGCCTGAGCAAAAGTAGGTGGCGCGTCGCCGGTTGCGGCCAGATCGATACTGCCGATGTTCAGGCCTTCCAGCATCTGCGGCCCGGCCGGGAACTCTATCCAGTGAACCGCAATCCCCTGTTTCTTAAATTCCTGATCCAGCGTGCCGCGATATTTCAGCAGGGCGAAGATATTGGCTTTCTGAAAACCAATGTTAACTGTTTCGGGTTTCTCTGCTGCTGCCTGGGTGTTGAACGCTAATCCCGCCTGGGCGGCAATAATTAATGCGCTAAGCAAAACTCTTTTCATCTCTCATTCCTGAGTCTGGTTGTTGTCAGCGCAACATAACAAACGCAGGTTGAAGCGCTTAGCGATCAAATGTTCGATGCTTAGCGAAAAAAACGCTATGGATGCCAGACCGACTCACGTACCCGAATGGCGCGACTCAATAGCCCCAGTGCATAGAAGCGGTCAGCGATGGTCTGCTGTTCCCGGATGATGGCTAAGTTCATGCGCTGGGTCTGGTGGCTGCGCCGCGCTAAGGCATGCATCAGTGAAGGCGCTGATATCCCGAGTTCGGTGGAGAGCAACGCAGCGGCTTCAGCACGGTGTGCATCGATGTAGCGGCCTGTCTGCTCCAGCGCGGTGAGCAGAACCTGCAGCAGATCGCCCGACTGCGCGGCGAACCCGCGTTCGGCAAGGTAAAACTGATGATTATTGACCCGGCCGGTGCCATCAGCGATCACCCTGAACTGTCCGCTGTTCTCTGCATCGCTGAGCAGCGGATCCCACATCATCCAGGCATCCACTGCGTTGAGATCGCTGGGCGTCAGCGGATATTTGGGCGGTGCATAGACGATGCGCACATCATCCAGCCCTAAACCCGCTTCATCCAGAATCTGCAGCAGCAGATAGTGAACGTTGGAACCACGATTTACGGCGATGCGTTTTCCTCTGAGATCGCCAATCTGCTGAACCGGGCTGCTGTTCGGTACCAGCAGTGCCACGCTCTGCGGCGCGGCGGGTTCCCAGGCCACATAAACCATCGGGCTGTTGCTGGCCTGCGCAAACAAGGGGGGAACTTCACCGGTCGTCCCGAAATCGATCTCCTGTTGGTTCAGCGCATGCAGAAGCTGCGGACCCGCAGGAAACTCACTCCACAGCACGCTGACGCCTCTATCGGCCAGCTGCTGTTCCAGTGACTGGCGCGCTTTCAGGATGCCGAGGTTGCCAAATTTCTGATAACCGATGCGTAGTTCCCGCTCCCGTTCGGGCTGCTGATTCAGAGAAGTGTCGCGCTGACGCAGTGAAGTGCGGCGCGGTTTAATCACTCCCAGATGGCCCAGTTGGGTGCGCAGCGTATGACGACTGATGCCAAGCAGCGCGGCGGCCTGCAGTTGATTGCCCTGAGTGAGTTCCAGCGCATTCTTTATCAGCGCCTCAATCACCCGGGGATAGAGCGGTGTTTCGCTCTGCTGCATCTGCTGCCGTAAAAACTGATCCAGCGCCTCCTCTCCCGGTGGCAGCTCGCTACCCGTCAGATTATTCAGCCGCAGCTGCTGCGGCGTGACCAGCGAGGTTTTGCTGAGCAGGACGGCATTATGCAGGGTGTTCTCCAGCTCGCGGATGTTGCCCGGCCAGCTGTAGTTCATCAGCGTGGCGACAGCATCTTCACTGAGACGTAACTGAGGTCGGCCCAGACGGCGCGCATAGAGCTGCAGGAAGTGAGTGGCCAGCACCGGGATATCTTCGCATCGCTGGCGCAGCGGCGGCAGCGTGACGCTGGCCACATTCAGCCGGTAGTAAAGGTCTTCCCGGAAGCGCCGTTCACGAATCGCCACCGCCAGGTCGCGGTTGGTGGCCGCAATGACCCGCACATTGACCTTTACAGCCCGGGAGGAACCCACACGGGTAATCTCGCGTTCCTGCAGCACGCGCAGCAGCTTTACCTGCAGCGACGCGCTCAGTTCACCGACTTCATCCAGCAGCAGCGTCCCGCCCTCTGCCGCCTCAAACCAGCCGCGATGCCGATCCTGTGCGCCGGTAAATGCCCCTTTCTCATGACCAAAGAGCTCCGACTCCGCCAGACTCTCAGTGAGGGCACCACAGTTGACCGCCAGAAATGGCTGTCTGCTGCGGGCGCTGTGATGATGCAGATAGCGCGCCATCACCTCTTTGCCGGTGCCGGTTTCACCAATGATCAGCACCGTCGCGTCGGTAGGCGCAAGCTGATCCAGCACGCTTTTAAAGGCGCGCGATGCGGGGTCAATCAACTCAGGGCTGGTAATCTGCATCTCATTTACCGGGTTAATAGGAAAGCCATGACCATACCGCGTGGCTAACGCGGAAACGAGAGGCTAACCGGACCGGATTGTTGCCAATGCAGCAGGCTGTAACTTTACCTGTCGCAAATGCAGCAATATGCATCAAGCGAAATTATGAATATATCGTTGAATTAATGAGATAAATATTAAGTAGCAGACTGGCACGCATCCTGCTAACAGCTATATAACTAAAGAATTTATGCCTATGTATTAAATTCAAATATCGTTATAAAGGAATCTGCTAATGAGTCATGCGATACAGGAAAACCTCAACCTCTTCTGGTTTCTGCCCACCCATGGCGATGGGCGCTATCTTGGTACCACCGAAGGCGGCAGAGCAGTCGATTTACCCTATTTACAGCAGGTTGCGCTGGCGGCAGATAATCTGGGCTACTACGGTGTATTAATCCCGACCGGTAAGAGCTGCGAGGATTCCTGGCTGGTCGCCTCTGCACTGGCTCCGATCACCAAAAAGCTGCGCTATTTAGTGGCCGTGCGTCCTGGCCTGCAACCGCCAAGCCTGGCGGCGCGTATGGCGGCTACGCTGGATCGGCTTTCTGGCGGACGTTTACTGATTAACGTGGTCACGGGTGGCGATCCGGTGGAGAACAAAGGTGACGGCATCTTTCTGAGTCATGAAGAGCGCTATCAGGTGACCAGAGAGTTTCTTGAGGTCTACTCCCGCCTGCTTAAAGGCGAGAAGGTCGATTTTTCGGGTGAGCACATCCGCGTGGAAGGCGCTGAAATCCTCTTTCCGCCGGTGCAGGAAAATGGCCCACCGCTCTATTTTGGTGGCTCGTCTGATGCCGCTATCGACGTTGCGGCGAATCAGATCGACACTTATCTGACGTGGGGCGAGCCGGTTGAACAGGTAGCGGAAAAACTGGCGGTGGTTCGTCAGCGGGCGCAGGAGAGTGGCCGTAGCCTCTCCTACGGCATCCGGCTGCATGTCATTGTCCGTGAAACCGAAGAGGAAGCCTGGGCGGCGGCCGAGAGGCTGATTTCTCATCTGGATGAAGAGACTATTGCCGCCGCGCAGAAGATCTTTGCCCGCATGGACTCAGCCGGACAGGCGCGGATGAGCGCGCTGCATCAGGGCTCGCGAGACAGCCTGCGCATTGGTCCCAATCTCTGGGCAGGCGTCGGCCTGGTGCGCGGCGGCGCAGGTACTGCGCTGGTGGGGAGTCCGCAGCAGGTAGCCGATCGCATCCGGGAGTATCAGGCGCTGGGGATCGAGAACTTTATTTTCTCCGGCTATCCGCACCTTGAAGAGGCGCACCGCTTCGCTGAACTGGTGATGCCGCTGTTACCCCTGGCTGCCAACGCCGAAAAGAAACAGCGCAGCGTGAACACCGGTCCTTTTGGTGAAACCATTGGCGGCGACCGTCGTCCTGATAAACAGGCCAGCGCCAGTTAACAGAAGAGAAGGTTCGCTTATGTCACAACAGCAGATAGTCATTATCGGCGGTGGTTTTACCGGCACCGCGCTGGCGATCCATCTGGCCCGGGCTGGCCAGGCAGGGTTGCACGTGACGGTGATTGAACCACGAGCGCAGCTTGCTCAGGGGGTGGCATACGGCACCACCGATCCGGCCCACCGCATCAATGTGCCAGCCGCCAGAATGCAGCTTGCTGGGGATGAGGAGGGCATATTTGACCGCGACTATCGCGCATCGCCCGCCTTTCAGGCCGACCCGGACGCGTTGTGGCGTGACGGCAATGTCTACCCGCAACGCGGGGAGTTTGGTCGCTGGGTCAAGGCGCAGTTTGTGCATCAGCAGCAGCATTCGCCGGTAAAACTCAGCCATCTGCGTGACAGCGCAGTTGCGCTGCAGGATGGCGTAGTGACCACAGCCTCAGGGCAGAAGATCCGGGCCGATCAGGTGGTGCTGGCAATCAGCCATCCACCGCCGGACCTGCCTGCGCTGCTGAAGCCCTTACAGGGGCATCCCGGGTTGATTGCCAATCCCTGGCAGGATGGCGCGCTGGCACAGGTCGCACCTGACGAGCGGGTAGCGATTATCGGTTCAGGTCTGACCATGTCCGATGTGGTGGCATCGCTGCATCGCCAGCAGCATCGCGGAGAGATTACCGCCTTCTCACGCCGTGGACAGCTGCCGCGAGCCAACCTGAGCGGCAGCGATGAGAGCTACACCCTGGATTACAGTCAGCCGCAGCCCGCCAGCGCACGTGGCTGGTTACATCGGGTGCGTCAGGAGGTAAAACAGGCAGCCGCGTTAAATCTCCCCTGGCAGCTGGTGCTGGATGATATCCGCCGTAACGGCCAGCGTATCTGGCAGAGCCTTTCACTGCATGAGCAGCAGCGTTTTCTGCACCATCTACGCCCCTGGTGGGATGTTCACCGCTACCGGATTGCCCCGCAGGTAAGCCAGATACTCAACCAGCAGCAGGCGAGCGGTCAGTTGTCACTGCTGGCGGCGCGTCTGATGGGCGCGGAAGCGGTGGGAAACAATCTTCAGCTGACGCTGCGCCGGCGTGGAGCGCAATCAGAAATCCGGGTGGTGGAAAAAGTGATTGTCACCACCGGGCCAGCGCACAACGCACTGCTTAAAAGTAACGCGCTGCTGCGCCAGCTCCACGGCGACGGCGTGATTCAGCCCGACCCGCTGGCGCTGGGCATCCAGGTTAACGCGCTGTCACAGACGCTGAATGCGCAGGGTGATGCCAATCCTCATCTCTATGTAGCCGGGCCTGCCGCGCGTGGTCGCTTTGGCGAACTCATGGGATTACCGCAGGTTGCAGAACATGCTGAGTCCGTAGCACGGCAGCTACTCTCCACTACGCCGCTGCCCCTCAGCGAGCGATGTCCCGGCTCACTCATCTACTGAATCACCCTTCCGGAACAATCACTAAAAGGTGGGCGGCAAGCGATTGCCGCATCCGCCCAGGAGTCGCTATGTCATCGCAACGTGAAATTCGCCTGAATGCTTTCGATATGAACTGTGTCGGTCATCAATCGCCCGGCTTATGGGCGCATCCCCGGGATCGTTCCTGGCAGTACAAAGATCTGGAGTACTGGACCGACTTAGCACGCCTGCTGGAGCGCGGCAGGTTTGATGGACTGTTTATTGCTGATGTGCTTGGGGTCTACGACGTGCTCAATGGCAATAACCAGGCCGCGATTCGGCACGCCACGCAGGTGCCGGTAAACGATCCGCTGGCGTTAATCACGCCGATGGCGCTGGTGACGGAACATCTGGGCTTTGGCCTGACCGCCTCACTGTCGTTTGAACACCCCTACCCGTTTGCGCGGCGGATCTCGACGCTGGATCATCTGACCAAAGGCCGCATTGGCTGGAATATTGTAACCTCCTATCTGGAAAGCGGTGCGCGTAATATCGGACATCAGGCTCAGACCGACCACGATGCGCGCTACGACTATGCCGATGAATATCTGCAGGTTATCTATAAGCTGCTGGAGGGAAGCTGGGAAGATGGCGCGGTCCTGCGCGATCGTAAACGTCATATTTTCAGCGACCCGAATAAAATCCATCCGATAAATCATCAGGGTAAATTCTTCCAGGTGCCCGGCATCCATCTGTGTGAACCTTCGCCGCAGCGCACGCCGGTACTATATCAGGCGGGCGCCTCCAGCCGCGGTAAAGCGTTTGCGGCGGAGCATGCCGAATGCGTGTTCGTGGCGGCACCTTCGAAAGTTCTGCTGAAGAAAACCGTGACGGATATTCGCCGGAGAGCCGCTGAAGCGGGACGCGATCCCCGCTCCATACTGATCTTCAACCTGCAGACAGTCATTGTGGGTGAAACCGACCTGGCGGCGCAGGCCAAATGGCAGGAGTACAAACGCTATGTCAGTTACGAAGGCGCGCTGGCGCTGATCTCAGGCTGGACCGGCATTGATTTCGGGCAGTATCAGCCGGATCAGGTACTGAAACATCTGCACACCAATGCGATTCAATCGGCGGTTGAGACATTCTCCACTGCCGATCCCAACCGCCAATGGACGGTACAGGGCCTGGCAGACTGGGTGGGCATTGGCGGATTTGGTCCGCTGCTGGTGGGCAGCGCTGAAACGGTGGCCGATGAGCTGCAAAGCTGGGTCGAAGAGACAGACGTCGATGGTTTTAACCTCGCCTACGCCGTAACGCACGAAACCTTTACTGACGTGGTGGAACTGCTGGTGCCGGAACTGCAAAAGCGTGGCGTCTACAAGCAGCAGTATCAGCCCGGTACGCTGCGTGAAAAGTTATTTGGCCAGGGGCCGCGGCTGGCGTTGCCGCATCCGGGTGCCGGTTATCGCCGGGGTGCGGATGTGGAACAGCGAGCAGCAAGGGTGGAAGTTTCATAACAGAGACGGCTGGCTGCCCGGCATGAATAACCGGCGCATAGCAAAGTGCAAAGAAACAAGAGTACGTCTTGTCGCCGGTAGATGGACAGGCATTACCGGACCGGTCATTGCTGTTAACCGTTGCTGAACCGGTCTGCCATGTGCTGCTGAAACCTCACCCGTTTCAGCAGTATAAAAACAACATTTCGCTGAATGCTACCGGATGAATTTTATATTTCATGCGGGGTCTGGTGTGGGCGAAATATAAATCTATCTTATTGAATTAATTATAATAGTTATCTGATTTTGTTGGTTGTTAACTATGCCAGTAATTCATATAAAACCCTCGTTACCTGCTGAATATAATAACGAGGATACGATGAGTACATTAGAAATTGACAACACCTTAACTGCGCCACCGCCTCACTCTCAACCGGTTCGATCGGTGAGTGATGTGGCCCGGCTGATCAACAGTAACACCGAGAAAAACAGCTATGCGCGCTGGATTGTTTTCCTGGCGCTGGGCGGCGTGTTTCTTGATGCCTACGATCTCACTACCCTCTCCTACGGCATCGATGATGTGGTGAAGGAGTTTGGTTTAACCCCGGTACTCACGGGCCTGGTGACGTCGTCAATCATGATCGGCACCATTGTGGGTAATCTTGTCGGCGGCTGGCTGACCGATAAATATGGCCGTTACTCAGTGTTTATGGCGGACATGCTGTTTTTTGTCGTCTCCGCCATTGCGGCAGGTCTAGCCCCCAACGTCTGGGTGTTGATTGGTGCCCGTTTTCTGATGGGCATCGGCGTCGGGATCGATCTGCCGGTTGCCATGGCCTATCTGGCAGAATTCTCTAAGTTCTCCGGCAAGGGCAATAAAGCATCGCGCCTCGCAGCCTGGTGCCCGATGTGGTATGCCGCTTCGTCTGCCTGCTTCTTTATTATTTTTGCACTCTATTTCCTGCTGCCCGCCGAACATATCGACTGGCTGTGGCGCGCCTCGCTGCTGTTTGGCGCCGTACCGGCGCTACTGATTATTGCGGTGCGCAGTAAGTTTATGAATGAGTCACCGCTGTGGGCGGCGAATCAGGGCGACCTGAGCGGTGCGGTGCGTATTCTGCGTGACTCTTACGGCATTGTTGCGCATGAGGAGCCGCCCGCTAAAACCGATGCGGTGAAAGCGACGCCGAAAGTGCGTTTTCGCGTACTGTTTCAGAAGCCTTATCTGGAGCGCACGGTCGTCAGTGCGGTGATGAACGTCTGTATTTCGTTTGAATACACCGCCATCGCTTTCTTCCTGCCCTCTATCCTGGCGCAATTTCTCGGCGCGGGCGTATTTGAAACTATCTCTGCCTCGCTGGGACTGAATGCGTTGTTCGCCTTTACCGGCGGGCTGTTGGGGATGCGACTGGCGTGGAAATTTCCCTCACGGCATGTCGCAATCGCCGGATTTGCGCTGCAGTTTATCGCGCTGATTTCGCTGGCATTGATTGGTCATCCCCAGGCGACAGCTGGCGTGGTGTTTGCGGTGCTGATGCTGGGTTTGTGGCTCTTTGCAGAGGGATTCGGACCCGGCGCGCAGTTGATGATCTATCCGGCGCTCTCCTACCCGACCCACATACGCGCCACCGGTGTCGGCTTTAGTCGTTCGCTCTCCGGTGTGGGCAGCGCGCTGGCGCTGTTTATTCTGCCAATTTTGCAGGCGCGTTACGGCACCAATATGTTCTGGATTGTCTCGCTGGCCGCCCTTATCCCGATTATTTTCCTGTTAATCATTCGTTTTGAACCGACCCGACAGGACATCGATGAACAACCCGACTCAGGAGAGGATCATGTCTGAATTAAATCGTACCGAATTTGACGAACTGGTTCAGCATTTCAGGCCGCTGTTCGCCCGCATCGCTGAGGGGGCAAGTGCCCGTGAAACCGAACGCACACTGTTGCATGAACCGATTCGCTGGCTGAAAGCGGCGCGCTTTGGCACCCTGCGTATCCCTAAAGAAGAAGGCGGCTTTGGGGTTTCCCTGCCGCAGTTATTTGCTCTGCTGACCGAACTGGCTGAGGCAGATTCCAACCTGCCACAGGCGCTGCGTGCGCACTTCGCATTTATTGAGGATCGCCTGAACCAGCCAGCCAGTGAGGATCGGCGTCGCTGGTTCCGCCGCTTTGTGGACGGTGAGCTGGTGGGCAGCGGCTGGAGCGAGATCGGCGCGGTTAAGCTGGGTGAAGTCAACACTCAGGTTTCTCCCGATGAGGGGGGATGGCGGATCAGCGGTGAGAAGTTCTACAGCACCGGCACACTCTATGCGGACTGGATTGATGTCTATGCTCAGCGCGCGGATAACGGTCGTGATGTGATTGCCCTGGTGAACACCCACCAGAATGAGGTGGAGCGCGATGATGACTGGGATGGCTTCGGGCAGCGACTGACCGGCAGTGGTACTACGCGCTTTCATCAGGCCCGGGTTGAACTGCCACATGTCTATGATTTCAGTGAGCGTTTCCGCTATCAGACGGCATTCTATCAGCATGTCTTACTGGCCACGCTGGCGGGCATCGGGCGGGCGGTGGTGCGCGATGCCGCTCAGGGCGTGGCGCAGCGTAAACGCATTTACAGTCATGGTAATGCTTCGCAGGTGAAGCAGGATGTTCAGGTGTTGCAGGTGGTCGGTCAGATAAGCAGCTGGGCATGGGCAGCCGAAGCCGCCGTCCACCGGGCGACCCACTCGTTGCAGCGGGCATTTGAGCTGCAACTGAGTGGCGCAGATGAGGCACAGCTTCATGCGGCAAATGTGCTGGCCGAAGTAGAGTCCGCTCAGGCACAGGCGGTGGCCGTTGAGCTGGTGACGCGTACGGCAACAGAATTCTTCAATGCGCTGGGTGCATCTGATACCCGAGTCAGCAAGGCACTCGACCGCCACTGGCGTAATGCACGAACGGTGTCGTCGCACAATCCGGTGATCTACAAGCTACGTAACGTGGGTGACTGGGAGGTGAACGGCACCGATCCGACCTTCATCTGGCAGATAGGCAATGGAAATGGAGTGTAAAACCGCTATTTCATGGGCAGATATTTGCGTTTGGGAATTGATCAGCCTGCAATGGAAGTACCAAACCGACAGATTTCATTTTATTCGGATGGGAAACTGATGCTGGCCATTTAATGGCACTTATACTGTCCGTGATACAGGAAACAGACACGCTAAATGCGAAGAATATTAATTGCCATTTCTTAAGTATGAGTCAGACATTATTATCTTCAAGCCCGAACGTTTATTTTCGCGTAAAGGGAAAAGAGCCAGCATCACATCATGACGCTGGCTCTTTTTTCATCAGCGCGTCTGTTCAGGCTTGCTTACAGGCTCTGGCATAGCTGAAGAGTGATGGGTTGAGATTTTCCAGCCCTTACCATCCCAGACATAAGTGAAGGTGTAGCGTGCTGTGACGTGCGTGTTATCTTTAAAAGTAAATGTATAAACGCCGGTATCAATCGCTTTATTACAACCGATTCTGATAGTCCGGGAATCAATTTTACCGCTCGGCCCTTTTTTCAGGAAATCTTTAAAATAATCGATACGTTCCTGATCGGTCAGACGTACCTGATTTGAAATGGTCGGCAGCAAAACGGCATCGCTGACATATAATTCAGAGACTTTTGTTGCATCACCGGTTGCCAGAGAGTCATTCCAGGCGTCAAACAGGTTGGCCACATCCTGCTCTGAGGCTCTGACACAGGTCACAGACTGTTGTGCCTGCGTAACAACTGGGGCGCAGGAGAGACCTAAAAGGCACAGCGATAATAACGTTTTTTTCATGAAAACATCCTCATATTTACCCTGGGTGAAGCCGACGTTCTGTGCGTTCTTCCAGACGCCGCCATAAAATGTGTATAACTCGTTAATACGTTTTAATCCGGCTGATCAGCCAGAATAAGACTGCTGCGACAAATACATTAGCCGCTTTATTCGATTAAAAAGCTGATGCATATACTTATCGACGCTTTTGATATGCAGGGGAACAAGATAGATGAAAGGAAGTGCTGTCTGGTATTTAAATCGGCGATAAGCTGGTATTTAGTTTTTTGTTCTGAGGGTTAATGCCTGGGTCTCTTTTGGTAGCGTAAATGACATGTCGCCTGTTCAGAACTATGAACGTAATATCGGGAAGTTGTGTTTAATTTATGTACTCTATAAAAATTTTAAAAGGATATTTCCTGTGAGCAGTGTTATATGGAACCTTTTTATGAGTTATTAATTTAACTGACTAACTAATTAACGTAGTCTGCCATTTTTCAACATCTCTATTTTGATGCTCCGGCTCATTATTGCGCTGGGAAAATAAAGCATCGTGATGTGCTGATTTAATTAAATAATGATTAAACCGTTCATACCCTGGTTTAAACGCGCCTTAGTTTGAGACATTTTTTTGCGTCGTGGTTTCACTTGAACAACTCGCAGTGAGTTACGTTCAGCTATTGATAAAGCGTGTGACCTGTACCTGCCCTGACTGACTGCGATGAGCGTCAATCCGTTAAAAGCCAGACGGGATCAGTTACGATATACTAACTTCGTATAATTGTTCTTATACGAAGTCATGACATAGGGAAGGTGCCGGGTTAAGATGGATAGCAGTAGAGTTCGTCCTGAAAATGACAACGCTACGTAAATTATGCCCGGTTATCCCCCTGCTTAGTTCTCAGAATTAACGTAGCGCGATCATCGGCATCTTTGGTTGATAAGTGAGCAAATATGAGTGAGTTAGTGCCGTTAACCCCTCTGACGGTTGACCGGAATAGCGATATCACCGAGCGGCTCCGGCAGTTCGTTCAGGATAAAGAGGCTTTCTCACCTAACACCTGGCGACAGCTGCTTAGCGTAATGCGAATCTGCAATCGCTGGTCGGAAGATAACCAGCGCAGCTTCCTGCCGATGAGTGCAGACGATTTGCGTGACTATCTTTCTTTTCTGGCTGAAAGCGGCCGGGCCTCCTCAACCGTCACTTCACACGCGGCGTTAATTTCGATGTTACACCGTAACGCCGGATTGCCGGTGCCCAATGTCTCTCCGCTGGTTTTCCGGACGATGAAGAAGATAAACCGTGTGGCGGTGATCAACGGTGAGCGGGCAGGCCAGGCCGTGCCCTTCAGGCTGAGTGACCTGCTGGCGCTGGATAAAGAATGGTCAGGTTCTGATAACCTTCAGGCGCTTCGCGATCTGGCTTTTTTACATGTGGCTTATGCAACGCTATTGCGTATCAGTGAACTGTCGCGTTTGAGGGTGCGGGATGTGATGCGTGCCGGTGATGGTCGCATCATTCTGGATGTGGCATGGACAAAAACTATTGTGCAGACCGGCGGATTGATTAAGGCGCTCAGCGCCCGTTCAACTCAACGACTGGAAGAGTGGATTGAAGCGTCAGGGCTATCCAGCCAGCCTGATGCCTGGCTGTTTACTGCAGTACATCGGTCTGGCCGGCCACTGATTGCCGAAAAGCCGATGAGCACAAGGGCACTGGAACAGATTTTTAGCCGGGCATGGCGCACTGCCGGAAAAGAGGGCGCAGTAAAGGCCAACAAAAATCGCTACACCGGCTGGAGTGGCCACAGCGCCAGGGTAGGAGCTGCGCAGGATATGGCAGATAAAGGTTATCCGATTGCCAGGATCATGCAGGAAGGCACGTGGAAAAAACCAGAAACACTGATGCGCTATATTCGCCATGTGGATGCACACAAAGGTGCCATGGTGGAGTTTATGGAGCAATATGGTGACCCTGATTATCCTGGCTGATGGCTCCTGAAATGAGAATAAAGCCCTTATTCAGGCTGAAGTTATCCACAGAAAAAGTGGACAGCCTGTGTGTAAGCCGGTACGGATTATCGCTGCGGCGGGCATCCATAGCGTTCATCCGGCTGATTTAATTGATTTATTCTTACTGCCATACCGCATGCTGCGAATCTGTCTGCAAAACAGGAGCTGCTATCCATAATAAGGGCATGCTGCAGTGCATGGTCAGACCTGCTTTGGTAAGTATCCGCCTTAGCGGGAAGGATAATGCTTCTGGCGGGGTTAATTGTCATGCTGCCTTTGTCACTGCTCATACGCTAATCATCCCACCATTCTGGCTTCAAATTCGTAAGAACAATCAACAGGACAATCCTCACCTGTCCGCTGCGGCCAGGAATCGCCGGCAGCGGAAAGAGTGAATGTCATCAGTACTTATTTTTACCGGGCAAAGCCTTTCTGCTTATCACAGCCGCCGTGGCAGCCGCTGCAACTCCCCTTTTCCTCCCTGAGCATGACCGGTATTGACTGCACCCGGCTTCCCGCTTTTCGCAATGCCAGCAGGATGATTCCGTTCAGCACCAGCACAATTATCAGGCAGGTCGCACTAAATGCAGGATGGTCGGCAAAAGTGACGGTCTGGTAAAACAGCGTGGCGGTGGCGTAGGCAATATTGAGTCCCCAGAAGAAGGAGAACATCATCCATTTTTTACCGGCTTCCCGCGCAATAGCCCCCATGACCGAGACGCAGGGAACATAAAGCAGGACAAAAATTAAGTAACTGTAAGCGGCAAAGCCACTGCCAAATTTGGCTGACATCACGCCCATCGAACCAGTCGCCATCTCACCATCGCCTTTACTGGCATCGATGGGATGGGCCAGCGCATCAATTCTGAAGGCAGCCGTTAACCCCGCCCAGGTCTCTGTCAGCGCCTCTTTAAGCTCACCAGGCAGGTCAAAAGCCTGCGGATCAAATGGACTGCTCTGGATTGCCTCTGTGGTGTAAAGGCTGTTGAGCGTGCCGACTACGACCTCTTTCGCCATGATGCCGCTCACCAGCCCCACTGTTGCCTGCCAGTTATCCTGAGTGACACCAATCGGCAACAGCACGGGCGTGATCGCTTTGCTGGTCGCCGCCAGCGCAGAGTGGTTAATGTCATTAACCATCTGGCCATTAAAGGCAAAACTGCTCAGTAGGGGAGCCCGCAGAATTCGGAAAAAATCGTACGCTAACAGTTCAAGCGTCCCGGCCACGCCTGACTGTAGCTTGTTGACTGGTCAATCTGTCTCGCGGGTAAAGCGATAGAACAAGTTCGGCTCGCTGACCACGTACAAATACCCTTCATCGTCGATGGTTACGCCTTCGGCTTGGGGTATACCTTTCAGCAAACCAGCAAACCCCCTCGCCAAGGAGCGGAAACTCACCACCTTGCCCTCGTCGGTCATTTCAATCAGCAGTTTCGACTCGTCGCTGAGCAGGATCAGATGGCCGCTCTGTTGATCGAATACAACCGAAGACAAGTCAGTGGCAAACACCTTGTCTTTTACTAGGTTGGACATGTCGCGGACGTGCAGGGAAACGCCTCCTTCCAGGCTGGCACGAAGGCCGCTCACTTCCAGTAATTGCCGGGGGTCACGCTCCTTGGTCACAAACAAACGATCACCTTTTAGGTCGTAGGCGAGCCCTTCAAGGCCTTTGTTGTCCTCCTTGCCAAGCGCCAAGGTTAGCGCTGAATACTGGTCTAGGCTCAATGGTCGATCAGGAGAAAGCTTACCGTATTCGTCGATGGGGATATCCACGATAACCAGGCTCTGCCGCCGCTCTTCGGCAATGACCAGTTGACCGTTGCCGGCATAGGACACCGCTTCCACGTCGTGGAAGCCATCCAGGCTGTAACGTCGCTCCACGTCACCGTCACGACTGAGGGCCAGCAGCTCGTTCGGGCCATTGGTAACCGCCCACAGCAGATTTAGGTCAGGATCGAAGGTCAGGCCCGAAAGGTTGTTGTCCACACCGGGAACCGCCTTAGCATCCAGCTCAACCCGATAGCCAGGCAGCCACACAGAGCGCTCCTGCCAATCGTCTGTGTGCCAGTGGGTCTTGATCCAAAAGTACAGACGATCATCAAGGTGATGAGTACGTACTTGGAATACGGTGAGCAACACAAGGCATACAAGCGCCCACATCCAAACACTTACTTTCCGTGTTCGGCCCAGCCAGTTTTTAGCCATCAAATACATTAGAAGCCTCGTTAAATCAGACTGACGCCACGAGCCGTGATGGTTTCAACCCGACTCGGCGCGGCTGGCACAGGTGATACACAACGGCGTGGCCGGATCGAACTCCAGACGGCCCGAGGCGATCAACTCGCCGCATTGGTTACACCAGCCATAGTCGCCCTCGTGCCAGCGCTTGAGGGCCAGTTGGAGACGGACACGTTCATGCCGTGCACGACTGCGGATCGCATCGTTCATCGCTTGTTGCTGGAGTGCGTCCATTCTCGATAGACGCCCCACCTTGCTTTGATCCAGCTCTACCGATTGCGAGCGAGACTCAGCGTCTCCCAGCAATCGATCCAGCTCGGCAGCCCGCTGTTCCAGTAGGGTCTTGAAATGGGCAAGATCGAGGGCGTCGTCCAGGCTCATTAGCGCAGCAGTAACAGCGGACTGGTGGTGGTACGGAGCATGCTGGTAGTGGTGCTGCCGACCAGGAACTGCCGGATACGTGAGTGTCCATAAGCCCCCATCACTAGCAGATCGATGCCATGCTCTTTCTGATAGGCGTGCAGGGTACGTTCTATTTCACCGCTCCGAGTCTCAGCGCGAACGGTAAATCCGGCGTTGATCAGCACTTTCTGCGCCCAGTCCAGCTGCGCGGACGCTTCGTCGTTCACGGGCCCAACCATGACCAGATGGATCGGCAGCCCCTTCAGCAGCGGGCTGGCTGCCAGCATCTCCACACCCTTGCGGGTTGTAGCGCCGCCATCGAATGCCAGCATCGCGCTCTTGGGCTTTTGGAAGTTGGCCGGGGTGACCAGGATTGGCCGGTGCATGATACGAATAACGCTTTCCAGCTGGCTTCCGACATGCTGACTCAGACCGCCACTAGACTCGCCCTGGCGACCGATAACCAGCAAGCGCGTTTCACTTTGCAGCTCTTGCAAGCTCTCCAGTAAATCGCCATGTCGCTGCTTGGACTCCGGTGCGCGCACACCATCATTCACGGCCCGTTCTTTCGCGGCTGCAAGCATGATTCGCCCTTGTTCAAGGGCCAACTTGCCGCGCTGTTCATCCAGGGAAGCAAGCTCATCAAGCAGGTGCTCGCGGCTGCCAAGGCCAATGTTGCCACTCAAATCTGCTGCAACCGGATACTGGCGCTGATCCAGCACATGCAGGAAGGTCAGCGGCGCTTCCAGGCTCAGACTGGCCCAGGCCGCGTAGTCGCAAACAGCTGGAGCCGAGGTGGAACCGTCGATACAGGCAATTACGTGGGTCATTGTTGTTCTCCTTCTCAGTGGCCCATGAGTTGATCAATGGCGTCAGGTTTATCGTGAACACCAAAGCGATCCACGATAGTGGCGCTGGCCTCGTTTAAGCCCAGCACTTCGACTTCAGTACCTTCACGGCGGAACTTAATGACTACCTTGTCCAGGGCTGCAACAGCGGTGATATCCCAGAAGTGTGCACGATTCAGGTCGATGGTTACCTTGTTCAGGGCTTCCTTGAAGTCGAAGGCTGCGACGAACTTGTCAGCCGAGCTGAAGAACACCTGACCGGTGACGTTATAGCTACGATGCTCGCCGGCTTCGTCCAGCGAAGAACTGATCGCCATGTAATGGCCAACCTTGTTGGCGAAGAACATCGCAGCCAGTAGCACGCCGGCTAACACGCCGAAGGCCAGGTTGTGGGTGGCCACCACGACCACCACGGTGACGACCATGACAATGTTGGTCGACAACGGATGCTTCTTCAGGTTGCGCAGCGAATCCCAACTGAAGGTGCCGATGGACACCATGATCATCACTGCCACCAGCGCAGCCATTGGGATCTGCTTCAGCCAGTCGCCGAGGAAAACCACCATCAGCAGCAGAAATACGCCTGCGGCAAGAGACGACAGGCGAGAACGACCGCCGGATTTCACGTTAATGATCGACTGACCAATCATCGCGCAGCCAGCCATACCGCCGATCAGACCCGAAGCAATGTTGGCCACGCCCTGGCCCTTGCACTCGCGGTTCTTGTCACTCGGGGTGTCGGTCAGGTCGTCGACAATGGTCGCGGTCATCATCGACTCCAACAGACCGACCACAGCCAGTGCTGCCGAATAAGGAAAGATGATGGCCAGCGTCTCGAATGTCAGCGGCACATCAGGCCAGAGGAAGATCGGTAGCGTATCCGGCAGTTCACCCATATCACCGACCGTGCGGATATCCAGACCAACCGACATGGCGACGGCGGTCAGCACGATGATGCACACCAGCGGCGATGGGATGAGCTTGCCGATCTTGGGGACATAGGGGAACAGATAGATGATGCCGAGGCCTGCGGCTGTCATGGCGTAGACGTGCCAGGTGACATTAGTCAGCTCGGGCAGCTGAGCCATGAAAATCAGGATCGCCAGTGCATTGACAAAACCGGTCACCACCGAGCGCGAGACGAAGCGCATCAGCGATCCGAGCTTCAGGTAGCCAGCAGCAATTTGTAGCACGCCACATAGCAGCGTGGCGGCCAGCAGATATTCAAGACCATGGTTCTTGACCAGAGTCACCATCAGCAGTGCCATGGCACCCGTTGCGGCCGAAATCATGCCTGGGCGGCCACCGACAAAGGCGATCACCACAGCGATACAGAAAGAGGCGTAAAGGCCGACCTTAGGGTCAACGCCAGCAATGATCGAGAAGGCGATGGCTTCAGGGATTAGGGCCAGTGCGACCACAAGACCGGCGAGGATGTCGCCACGGATGTTGGATAACCAGGTTTGTTTTAACGAGTGGAGCATCAGAATTCCCAAGGCAATGGATCGCGCAGCACAGCATGGCGCAGGCCAAGTGCAGCTGGTCGATACGAGGTCAAATGTCGGATGTAGAGGAGCTGTGGCGGGTGTTAAAACCTAAAGCACAGCAGAAAGCGACCGCTGGCAGAGCAAGCAGTCACAGATGATGCGGGGGGGCGAAGCGCTATGGCGGCGTAGGCAGCCAGATCATGTTTTGCAGGGTAAGCATGAGGTCTTATCGAGTGTCTTTAGTAACTCAATGGCCGCAACAGTCTACAGGAAGAGGGCAATTTCTGCGAGTCACCCCCGGACTAGGGCGTCCTGTTTGGATGTCAGCCTGAGCTATACCCTAACTGTGTCATTTTCAGAAGACGACTGCACCAGTTGATTGGGCGTAATGGCTGTTGTGCAGCCAGCTCCTGACAGTTCAATATCAGAAGTGATCTGCACCAATCTCGACTATGCTCAATACTCGTGTGCACCAAAGCGAGGTGAGCATGGCGACGGAGGCTCTGTTGCAAAGATTGGCGGCAGTCAGAGGTAGGCTGTCGCTCTGCGCCGATCAGGCGGCTGCTGCGAAATGGTGGTTGAGCATGCCTATGGCCTCCGTCAGCGCCGAGGGCCCAATGCCAAAAGCTCTCTCCACAAGGCGCACCTCGCCCCTGATGCCGGGCTGCAGGCACCAGGGGCGAGCCTGTCCTTTGCGCAGGGCTCGCATGACTTCGAATCCCTTGATCGTGGCATAGGCCGTGGGGATCGATTTGAAACCGCGCACCGGCTTGATCAGTATCTTGAGCTTTCCGTGATCGGCCTCGATCACGTTATTGAGATACTTCACCTGCCGGTGGGCCGTCTCCCGGTCCAGCTTTCCTTCGCGCTTCAATTCGGTGATCGCTGCACCATAGCTCGGCGCTTTGTCGGTATTGAGCGTGGCAGGCTTTTCCCAGTGCTTCAGGCCTCGCAGGGCCTTGCCCAGGAACCGCTTCGCTGCCTTGGCGCTGCGGGTCGGCGACAGGTAGAAATCGATCGTGTCGCCCCGCTTGTCGACTGCCCGGTACAGGTAGGTCCACTTGCCCCGCACCTTGACGTAGGTTTCATCCAGGCGCCAGCTCGGATCAAAGCCACGCCGCCAGAACCAGCGCAGCCGCTTCTCCATCTCCGGGGCGTAGCACTGGACCCAGCGATAGATCGTCGTATGGTCGACCGAAATGCCGCGTTCCGCCAGCATTTCCTCAAGGTCGCGATAGCTGATCGGATAGCGACAATACCAGCGCACCGCCCACAGGATCACATCACCCTGGAAATGGCGCCACTTGAAATCCGTCATCGTTCCGTCCGTCCAATCTCCGCCAAGCATGCTCAAGCTTCACGATTTTTGCAACAGAGCCCACACGAGTATTGAGCATAGTCGAGATTGGTGCAGATCACTTCTGATATTGAACTGTCAGGAGCTGGCTGCACAACAGCCATTACGCCCAATCAACTGGTGCAGTCGTCTTCTGAAAATGACATTTGGTATCTCTCATAAACGGATGTTTTTGAGAGAACTATCTTCGGCCTTCACACGCACGAAAGGCGGCGAAGCTCCGCCGTTAATCCGTCCGCCGGAGATCTCGCCCAGGCAGGCTGAAGGCCGAGCAAGCCTGACAGGCCCGAAAAGCCCGGCACGGGCGTCGGCGGCGATGACGGCGGCGGCATTATCCAGGGTTGATGATGGAAGTGGAGGATATCGACAACCTCTCGCGCAACCAAGACATCGCGGTCGGACTGCAAGTGATCTTGAAGCCACGGGCCCGTCCCACCCCGACATGGACCTCGATGCCCGAACGGACGTTAGATTTCGAGTTCTAGGCGTTCTGCGATGAAGGTTGGATCCCAGCCGGGATTGAAAGTGTCGACGTGGGTGAATCCGAGCCGCTCGTATAGGCCACGCAGGTTCGGGTGGCAGTCGAGCCGCAGCTTGGCGCACCCCTGCGTTCGCGCGGCATGGCGGCAAGCCTCGATCAGCGCGGAGCTGACACCCCGGCCCGCATGTGTCCGTCGCACCGCGAGCTTGTGCAGATATGCGGCCTCCCCCTTGAGGGCGTCGGGCCAGAACTCGGGATCCTCGGCCGACAAGGTGCAACAGCCGACGATGCCGTCGCTGCAACTCGCGACTAGGAGCTCGGATCTCAGGACGAAGGTCTCCGCGAATGTCCGGTCGATCCGCGCGACGTCCCAGGCGGGCGTTCCCTTGGCGGACATCCACGCCGCAGCGTCGTGCATCAGCCGCACAACCTCGTCGATATCACCCGAGCAGGCGACCCGAACGTTCGGAGGCTCCTCGCTGTCCATTCGCTCCCCTGGCGCGGTATGAACCGCCGCCTCATAGTGCAGTTTGATCCTGACGAGCCCAGCATGTCTGCGCCCACCTTCGCGGAACCTGACCAGGGTCCGCTAGCGGGCGGCCGGAAGGTGAATGCTAGGCATGATCTAACCCTCGGTCTCTGGCGTCGCGACTGCGAAATTTCGCGAGGGTTTCCGAGAAGGTGATTGCGCTTCGCAGATCTCCAGGCGCGTGGGTGCGGACGTAGTCAGCGCCATTGCCGATCGCGTGAAGTTCCGCCGCAAGGCTCGCTGGACCCAGATCCTTTACAGGAAGGCCAACGGTGGCGCCCAAGAAGGATTTCCGCGACAGCGAGACCAATAGCGGAAGCCCCAACGCCGACTTCAGCTTTTGAAGGTTCGACAGCACGTGCAGCGATGTTTCCGGTGCGGGGCTCAAGAAAAATCCCATCCCCGGATCGAGGATGAGCCGGTCGGCAGCGACCCCGCTCCGTCGCAAGGCGGAAACCCGCGCCTCGAAGAACCGCACAATCTCGTCGAGCGCGTCTTCGGGTCGAAGGTGACCGGTGCGGGTGGCGATGCCATCCCGCTGCGCTGAGTGCATAACCACCAGCCTGCAGTCCGCCTCAGCAATATCGGGATAGAGCGCAGGGTCAGGAAATCCTTGGATATCGTTCAGGTAGCCCACGCCGCGTTCGACGCGCTCCGGCGCACGATCGAGACGCAGGGCGCGCAGATCGGCGCGGAAATGACCGTGATGCGGCGCGGGCTGGAAGCGGCTTTCGACCAGCTCGAAAAGATCGAGCCGGCGCAGGACTACAAGCCCCAGCTCGCCCAGCTCGTGCAGGCGCTCGACAATGTTGCGGAGCGGCTGCACGGCGTAGAGCAATCGCCTATTCTCCGGCAGGGTGCGACACACTATGCGGCGCTCCTCGAGCGCAGCGGCGAGGCCCTGATACGCACCGCCGCGCAGCAGCTCGAGCGGCAGGCGTCCGACCTCGAGCGCGCCGGCCGGAACCTCGCCGCTCATACGAAAAGCGCCTACGACCGGAAAAGTCAGGATTTCCGCATATGGATGGCCGGCCTTGTCGGGCTGTTCGTCGGCATATTCCTGATTTTGCTGTTGCCGCGTTTCCTGCCCTTCTCGGCCGACACCCATGTTGCGGCGACCGTCATAGGTCAGGACCGATGGAACGCCGGCGTCACCATGATGCGGGTGGCCGATCCCCGAAGCTGGCGCGGCGTGGCCGATTCCTCGCAGCTCGTGCGCGACAATGCCGAGGCGATCGGGCAATGCGCCGAGGCCGCGCGCACGGCCGGTTCAGATCAGCAATGCACCATCACCGTGAAAGCGCCGGCAGCACCGGCGCAGTAGGGTTGTGGGGGGACACCAGTTATTTCGGGAGGTTTTCTTCCGCCTCAACAGGTCCGGCGGCCATCGCGACGAGGCGCGCCGCGATACGCTTGCGCAGTTGCTCGGGGAGCGGGCGCGACGACAGCGCCTCGTGAATCCACAGCCCATCGGCGGCAAGGCGCGAAATGAACCTGTCCAACTCGGCAGCGTCGTTTCCAATCGGCGCAGGAGGTGCCCAGCGGTCGATGACCTGTTGCCACAGATCGCCAAGCTGCCGATTGTCGGAGCTTTCCAGTATGAGCAGCAGTTCGACCCGCCGGGCAGCTCTTGCGCAGGTGTTGATGTAGGCGGCGTGTCGTTCGGCGTCTGTCGCCCTGTCCGAGGTGTTGCCGGCGCTCGCTTCCAGCTCCTGTTCCCATGAGCGAGTCAGATGCTCATGGGTGGCGAGGATCAGGGCTTCGCGCGACGGGAAATGATACAGAAGGCCGGCGCGTGTCATGCCGGTTTCGAGCGCTACGGCGTCGAGGGTGACGGCGGTGAGGCCGTCACGCTCGATGATGCTCACAATGGCTTCAAGCACTTCGAGGCGCTTGCTGGCTCTCGCCATGTCGGCTTCCTTAGTGTTGTGTGGGATAGGCTGACGATTGCGAGCCGGGACCGTAGCGCCGCAACAGGATGCCGGTGATCAGGGCACCCACGGCCAGAACACCCGCCGCCACGTACATGACGACCGTATAGGCGTGGTCGAATGCGATTCCTGCCGCTTGACGCACGACAACACCATCGGCCCCCGCCTCGTTGGCAAAGACCAGCGCCGACGCCATGCTGTCGCGGGCCGCTTCCGAGGTTCCGGCGGGGAACACGACGTTGACCGTATAGAGGTAGGCCAAAAGACTTCCGAGAATTGTGACAGCGAACAGACTGCCAAACTCGTAGGACACTTCCTCGACCGACGACGCCATGCCGGCGCGATGCACAGGCACATTGCCCACAATAGCCGTTGATGCCACCGACATTGTTGCACCTACGCCGGCACCGGTCAGCGCCAGACCGGCGATCAGCCAGCCAAGGCCATGAGTGATGCCCCATGTCGCAAGCAGGACCGCCAGCGATCCCGCCGCAAGCCCGCCAGCTATAAGGATACGTAGGCCAATACGATGCAGGAATGCACCACCGAGCAGCGCAGTCGGCAATGATCCGAGCGCCGCCGCCGAAACCAGCATCCCGGCTTCCAGCGGCGTGAAGCCCGCAACGAGCTGGAAGCGTTGCGTCGTAGCAAGCTCAACACCGCCGATGGCGAACAGGGAGAACGCGGCCGCTAGAACGCCCGATGTGAACGCGGCATTGCGGAAGATCGAGAAGTCGAGCAGCGGGAACGGCAGGCGCAGTTGCCGGCGGACGAACAGCGCTCCGGCGAGGATGGCAACCAGCAGCGAAATAGCGGGGACGGCCCACGACTGCCCGGCATGGGCAGATTCCTTGATCGCGATCACAAAAGCCGACAGCGCCACCAATGCCTGAAACGACGACACCACGTCCCAAGGCTTGGTCGCATCGCCGGCCACCTTCGGCGCAACGATCAGCGCCGAAATGAAGGCAGCGACCACTACCGGCACATTGATGAGGAACACCGACCCCCACCAGAAATGGCCGAGCAGAAAACCGCCGATGATCGGTCCGAGCGCAGCGCCGACGACCGACAACGACCCCCAGATCGCAATGGCGATGTTGCGTTCCCGGTCATCCTCGAAGGTGACGCGGATGAGGGCGAGTGTCGCGGGCATCATCGCCGCCGCGCCGACCGCCAGAAAGGCCCGCGCCCCGATCAGGATTTCCGCTGTAGGCGAATAGGCCGCCACAATCGACGCGACACCGAACAGCACGAGGCCGATGAGGAACATGCGCCGGTGACCGATCCTGTCACCCAGCGTCCCGGTGCCGAGCAGCAGGCCGGCCATGACGAGGGGGTATGCGTTGATGATCCACAACCCTTGCGTTGCCGTCGCGCCAAGCTCGCGCGTCAGGGTAGGCAGGGCCGTGTAGAGGACCGAATTGTCCAGAACGATAAGCAGGAGACCGGCGGCGACGGTCACCAGAAGAACCCAGCGGTTCGAGTGGGCGGCAGGCATGATAGCACCATTCAGTGAGAGTAGCCAAACTTTACAGACAAGTTAGTAAAGTATCAAGCGCCTGCCCGTGAGGAACTTCAGACAATGGCCGACAGCGGGGCTTCGCATTCCGGGGCGCGATCAATTTGTCGCGAAATTCCTGATTTTTGCGACAAAATCGCCGGCGCTGATTTTGCAGGGAAAAATCTGTCGCAAAAATCAGGTGCGAAAGTCAAACTTGTGCGACTGACTTTCGCGACACGTCGCGGCCCGGATTCCGCGCCGCTGCGGACGTGGTGCAGGTTTCAGGATTTGCGCGACATAAGGGGCGCGAAGGAATTTAATTCTGGATCACCAGATCAAAAGACCTTGGCGGGCAGACGCGCTCGAAATAGTAGCTTTCAACATCGTCCCAAACAGCGTGCCACGCGGCTAAAAAGCCCTCCGCGCCCTGTTCGCGCGCAGCAGTCCGTTCATGCCGCACTTTGGTCGGCACATCCACGATCACGGCGAGGTCGATCAAATCCCGAAGGAACGGAGATGCGGAATAAGCTCCTTCGAGCAGAATCGTGGGCGCTGGCGCGACTTCGGTAAATTCGTTCTTGAGGCTGTAAGTGCCATCCGGGCCTAGTCCCTGCATGAAGTCGAAAGCTCGCCACTGTGCAGGTTCCCCCTTGCGTAGAGGCTCTATTGCCTCGCGAACGCGGTCCCACTCAAAAACGCGATTCAACCGCTCCGCCACGGTTTTGTGAGGCCACTCGGATTCGGGAACCTGCGTTTGATAGAAATCATCGAGCGTAACCAAGGCTATGTCGGTCAGCTTCGCCAACCTTGCCGCAATCGTTGACTTACCGGAGCCGCTTCCCCCGTCAAGCGCCACGACAACAGGACGTGCGAGTTCGGCGCGGAGGGCTTCTATTCTCTCAAGGGCTCTGTTGCAAAGATTGGCGGCAGTCAGAGGTAGGCTGTCGCTCTGCGCCGATCAGGCGGCTGCTGCGAAATGGTGGTTGAGCATGCCCATGGCCTCCGTCAGCGCCGAGGGCCCAATGCCAAAAGCTCTCTCCACAAGGCGCACCTCGCCCCTGATGCCGGGCTGCAGGCACCAGGGGCGAGCCTGTCCTTTGCGCAGGGCTCGCATGACTTCGAATCCCTTGATCGTGGCATAGGCCGTGGGGATCGATTTGAAACCGCGCACCGGCTTGATCAGTATCTTGAGCTTTCCGTGATCGGCCTCGATCACGTTATTGAGATACTTCACCTGCCGGTGGGCCGTCTCCCGGTCCAGCTTTCCTTCGCGCTTCAATTCGGTGATCGCTGCACCATAGCTCGGCGCTTTGTCGGTATTGAGCGTGGCAGGCTTTTCCCAGTGCTTCAGGCCTCGCAGGGCCTTGCCCAGGAACCGCTTCGCTGCCTTGGCGCTGCGGGTCGGCGACAGGTAGAAATCGATCGTGTCGCCCCGCTTGTCGACTGCCCGGTACAGGTAGGTCCACTTGCCCCGCACCTTGACGTAGGTTTCATCCAGGCGCCAGCTCGGATCAAAGCCACGCCGCCAGAACCAGCGCAGCCGCTTCTCCATCTCCGGGGCGTAGCACTGGACCCAGCGATAGATCGTCGTATGGTCGACCGAAATGCCGCGTTCCGCCAGCATTTCCTCAAGGTCGCGATAGCTGATCGGATAGCGACAATACCAGCGCACCGCCCACAGGATCACATCACCCTGGAAATGGCGCCACTTGAAATCCGTCATCGTTCCGTCCGTCCAATCTCCGCCAAGCATGCTCAAGCTTCACGATTTTTGCAACAGAGCCCACACGAGTATTGAGCATAGTCGAGATTGGTGCAGATCACTTCTGATATTGAACTGTCAGGAGCTGGCTGCACAACAGCCATTACGCCCAATCAACTGGTGCAGTCGTCTTCTGAAAATGACATTTGGTATCTCTCATAAACGGATGTTTTTGAGAGAACTATCTTCGGCCTTCACACGCACGAAAGGCGGCGAAGCTCCGCCGTTAATCCGTCCGCCGGAGATCTCGCCCAGGCAGGCTGAAGGCCGAGCAAGCCTGACAGGCCCGAAAAGCCCGGCACGGGCGTCGGCGGCGATGACGGCGGCGGCATTATCCAGGGTTGATGATGGAAGTGGAGGATATCGACAACCTCTCGCGCAACCAAGACATCGCGGTCGGACTGCAAGTGATCTTGAAGCCACGGGCCCGTCCCACCCCGACATGGACCTCGATGCCCGAACGGACGTTAGATTTCGAGTTCTAGGCGTTCTGCGATGAAGGTTGGATCCCAGCCGGGATTGAAAGTGTCGACGTGGGTGAATCCGAGCCGCTCGTATAGGCCACGCAGGTTCGGGTGGCAGTCGAGCCGCAGCTTGGCGCACCCCTGCGTTCGCGCGGCATGGCGGCAAGCCTCGATCAGCGCGGAGCTGACACCCCGGCCCGCATGTGTCCGTCGCACCGCGAGCTTGTGCAGATATGCGGCCTCCCCCTTGAGGGCGTCGGGCCAGAACTCGGGATCCTCGGCCGACAAGGTGCAACAGCCGACGATGCCGTCGCTGCAACTCGCGACTAGGAGCTCGGATCTCAGGACGAAGGTCTCCGCGAATGTCCGGTCGATCCGCGCGACGTCCCAGGCGGGCGTTCCCTTGGCGGACATCCACGCCGCAGCGTCGTGCATCAGCCGCACAACCTCGTCGATATCACCCGAGCAGGCGACCCGAACGTTCGGAGGCTCCTCGCTGTCCATTCGCTCCCCTGGCGCGGTATGAACCGCCGCCTCATAGTGCAGTTTGATCCTGACGAGCCCAGCATGTCTGCGCCCACCTTCGCGGAACCTGACCAGGGTCCGCTAGCGGGCGGCCGGAAGGTGAATGCTAGGCATGATCTAACCCTCGGTCTCTGGCGTCGCGACTGCGAAATTTCGCGAGGGTTTCCGAGAAGGTGATTGCGCTTCGCAGATCTCCAGGCGCGTGGGTGCGGACGTAGTCAGCGCCATTGCCGATCGCGTGAAGTTCCGCCGCAAGGCTCGCTGGACCCAGATCCTTTACAGGAAGGCCAACGGTGGCGCCCAAGAAGGATTTCCGCGACACCGAGACCAATAGCGGAAGCCCCAACGCCGACTTCAGCTTTTGAAGGTTCGACAGCACGTGCAGCGATGTTTCCGGTGCGGGGCTCAAGAAAAATCCCATCCCCGGATCGAGGATGAGCCGGTCGGCAGCGACCCCGCTCCGTCGCAAGGCGGAAACCCGCGCCTCGAAGAACCGCACAATCTCGTCGAGCGCGTCTTCGGGTCGAAGGTGACCGGTGCGGGTGGCGATGCCATCCCGCTGCGCTGAGTGCATAACCACCAGCCTGCAGTCCGCCTCAGCAATATCGGGATAGAGCGCAGGGTCAGGAAATCCTTGGATATCGTTCAGGTAGCCCACGCCGCGCTTGAGCGCATAGCGCTGGGTTTCCGGTTGGAAGCTGTCGATTGAAACACGGTGCATCTGATCGGACAGGGCGTCTAAGAGCGGCGCAATACGTCTGATCTCATCGGCCGGCGATACAGGCCTCGCGTCCGGATGGCTGGCGGCCGGTCCGACATCCACGACGTCTGATCCGACTCGCAGCATTTCGATCGCCGCGGTGACAGCGCCGGCGGGGTCTAGCCGCCGGCTCTCATCGAAGAAGGAGTCCTCGGTGAGATTCAGAATGCCGAACACCGTCACCATGGCGTCGGCCTCCGCAGCGACTTCCACGATGGGGATCGGGCGAGCAAAAAGGCAGCAATTATGAGCCCCATACCTACAAAGCCCCACGCATCAAGCTTTTGCCCATGAAGCAACCAGGCAATGGCTGTAATTATGACGACGCCGAGTCCCGACCAGACTGCATAAGCAACACCGACAGGGATGGATTTCAGAACCAGAGAAAGAAAATAAAATGCGATGCCATAACCGATTATGACAACGGCGGAAGGGGCAAGCTTAGTAAAGCCCTCGCTAGATTTTAATGCGGATGTTGCGATTACTTCGCCAACTATTGCGATAACAAGAAAAAGCCAGCCTTTCATGATATATCTCCCAATTTGTGTAGGGCTTATTATGCACGCTTAAAAATAATAAAAGCAGACTTGACCTGATAGTTTGGCTGTGAGCAATTATGTGCTTAGTGCATCTAACGCCGGAGTTAAGCCGCCGCGCGTAGCGCGGTCGGCTTGAACGAATTGTTAGACATCATTTACCAACTGACTTGATGATCTCGCCTTTCACAAAGCGAATAAATTCTTCCAAGTGATCTGCGCGTGAGGCCAAGTGATCTTCTTTTTGTCCCAGATAAGCTTGCTTAGCTTCAAGTAAGACGGGCTGATACTGGGCAGGTAGGCGTTTTATTGCCCAGTCGGCAGCGACATCCTTCGGCGCGATTTTGCCGGTTATTGCGCTGTACCAAATGCGGGACAACGTAAGCACTACATTTCGCTCATCGCCGGCCCAGTCGGGCTGCGAGTTCCATAGCTTCAAGGTTTCCCTCAGCGCCTCGAATAGATCCTGTTCAGGAACCGGGTCAAAGAATTCCTCCGCTGCCGGACCTACCAAGGCAACGCTATGTTCTCTTGCTTTTGTAAGCAGGATAGCTAGATCAATGTCGATCATGGCTGGCTCGAAGATACCCGCAAGAATGTCATTGCGCTGCCATTCTCCAAATTGCAGCTCGCGCTTAGCCGGATAACGCCACGGGATGATGTCGTCATGCACGACAAGGGTGACTTCTATAGCGCGGAGCGTCTCGCTCTCGCCAGGGAAAGCCGAAGCCTCCATAAGGTCATTGAGCAATGCTCGCCGCGTCGTTTCATCAAGCTTTACGGCCACAGTAACCAACAAATCAATATCGCTGTATGGCTTCAGGCCGCCATCCACTGCGGAGCCGTACAAATGCACGGCCAGCAACGTTGATTCCAGATGGCGCTCAATGACGCTTAGCACCTCTGATAGTTGGTTCGAAATTTCGATGGTCACCGCTACCCTCATGATGTCTAACTTTGTTTTAGGGCGACTGCCCTGCTGCGTAACATCGTTGCTGCTCCATAACATCAAACATCGACCCACGGCGTAACGCGCTTGCTGCTTGGATGCCCGAGGCATAGACTGTACAAAAAAACAGTCATAACAAGCCATGAAAACCGCCACTGCGCCGTTACCACCGCTGCGTTCGGTCAAGGTTCTGGACCAGTTGCGTGAGCGCATACGCTACTTGCATTACAGTTTACGAACCGAACAGGCTTATGTCCACTGGGTTCGTGCCTTCATCCGTTTCCACGGTGTGCGTCACCCGGCAACCTTGGGCAGCAGCGAAGTCGAGGCATTTCTGTCCTGGCTGGCGAACGAGCGCAAGGTTTCGGTCTCCACGCATCGTCAGGCATTGGCGGCCTTGCTGTTCTTCTACGGCAAGGTGCTGTGCACGGATCTGCCCTGGCTTCAGGAGATCGGAAGACCTCGGCCGTCGCGGCGCTTGCCGGTGGTGCTGACCCCGGATGAAGTGGTTCGCATCCTCGGTTTTCTGGAAGGCGAGCATCGTTTGTTCGCCCAGCTTCTGTATGGAACGGGCATGCGGATCAGTGAGGGTTTGCAACTGCGGGTCAAGGATCTGGATTTCGATCACGGCACGATCATCGTGCGGGAGGGCAAGGGCTCCAAGGATCGGGCCTTGATGTTACCCGAGAGCTTGGCACCCAGCCTGCGCGAGCAGCTGTCGCGTGCACGGGCATGGTGGCTGAAGGACCAGGCCGAGGGCCGCAGCGGCGTTGCGCTTCCCGACGCCCTTGAGCGGAAGTATCCGCGCGCCGGGCATTCCTGGCCGTGGTTCTGGGTTTTTGCGCAGCACACGCATTCGACCGATCCACGGAGCGGTGTCGTGCGTCGCCATCACATGTATGACCAGACCTTTCAGCGCGCCTTCAAACGTGCCGTAGAACAAGCAGGCATCACGAAGCCCGCCACACCGCACACCCTCCGCCACTCGTTCGCGACGGCCTTGCTCCGCAGCGGTTACGACATTCGAACCGTGCAGGATCTGCTCGGCCATTCCGACGTCTCTACGACGATGATTTACACGCATGTGCTGAAAGTTGGCGGTGCCGGAGTGCGCTCACCGCTTGATGCGCTGCCGCCCCTCACTAGTGAGAGGTAGGGCAGCGCAAGTCAATCCTGGCGGATTCACTACCCCTGCGCGAAGGCCATCGGTGCCGCATCGAACGGCCGGTTGCGGAAAGTCCTCCCTGCGTCCGCTGATGGCCGGCAGCAGCCCGTCGTTGCCTGATGGATCCAACCCCTCCGCTGCTATAGTGCAGTCGGCTTCTGACGTTCAGTGCAGCCGTCTTCTGAAAACGACAAACTGGATGTCAGGCAAGGCGCATCACGCCGTCAGAATAGAGTCCGCTTTCACATTCTTTGACACATGCTTGCCAAGGTCATAGATTTCAGCCTGACAAATTCAAGGCTTCGGGCGCAATGGAACCAAAAACCAACGCAAGCCCTGCCGCCCATCCAGCCCATGGAGGCATCTTGCAGGGACAACGCATCGGTTACGTCCGGGTCAGCAGCTTCGACCAGAACCCGGAACGCCAACTTGAACAGGTCGAGGTCGGCAAGCTGTTCACCGACAAAGCCTCGGGCAAGGACACCCAGCGTCCCCAGCTGGAGGCCATGCTCGGTTTCGTTCGCGAAGGCGACACCGTGGTGGTGCACAGCATGGATCGCCTGGCACGAAACCTCGATGATTTGCGCCGCCTGGTGCAGAAGCTGACCCAGCGCGGTGTGCGCATCGAGTTCCTGAAGGAGGGCCTGGTGTTCACTGGCGAGGACTCGCCGATGGCCAACCTGATGCTGTCGGTGATGGGGGCCTTCGCTGAGTTCGAGCGCGCCCTGATCCGCGAGCGGCAGCGTGAGGGCATCGCCTTGGCCAAGCAGCGTGGCGCGTACCGGGGCCGCAAGAAAGCCCTGTCCGATGAGCAGGCTGCTACCCTGCGGCAGCGAGCGACGGCCGGCGAGCCCAAGGCGCAGCTTGCCCGCGAGTTCAACATCAGCCGGGAAACCCTCTACCAGTACCTCCGCACGGACGACTGACACATGCCGCGTCGCTTGATCCTCTCGGCCACGGAGCGGGACACCCTGCTTGCGCTGCCGGAAAGCCAGGATGACCTGATCCGCTACTACACCTTCAACGACTCCGACCTGTCGCTGATCCGCCAGCGACGCGGCGACGCCAACCGCCTCGGCTTCGCCGTGCAGCTCTGCCTGCTGCGCTACCCCGGTTACGCGCTGGGAACCGACAGCGAGCTGCCCGAGCCGGTCATCCTGTGGGTGGCGAAGCAAGTCCAGGCCGAGCCGGCGAGCTGGGCAAAGTACGGCGAGCGCGACGTGACCCGTCGCGAGCATGCCCAGGAACTGCGCACCTACCTGCAACTGGCCCCGTTCGGCCTGTCCGACTTCCGCGCCCTGGTGCGCGAGCTAACCGAGCTGGCCCAGCAGACCGACAAAGGCTTGCTGCTGGCCGGTCAGGCCCTGGAGAGCCTACGGCAGAAACGACGCATCCTGCCGGCGCTGAGCGTGATTGACCGGGCCTGCTCGGAAGCCATTGCGCGAGCCAATCGGCGGGTCTACCGCGCCCTGGTCGAACCACTCACGGACTCGCATCGGGCCAAGCTGGACGAGCTGTTGAAGCTCAAGGCCGGCAGCAGCATCACCTGGTTGACCTGGCTGCGCCAGGCACCGCTGAAACCCAACTCTCGGCACATGCTGGAACACATCGAGCGGCTGAAGACATTTCAGTTGGTGGACTTGCCCGAAGGCCTGGGCCGGCACATCCACCAGAACCGCCTGCTCAAGCTGGCCCGCGAGGGTGGGCAGATGACGCCCAAAGACCTCGGTAAGTTCGAGCCGCAGCGCCGCTACGCGACCCTGGCCGCCGTGGTGCTGGAGAGCACCGCGACCGTGATCGATGAGCTGGTCGATCTGCATGACCGCATCCTGGTCAAGCTGTTCAGCGGCGCGAAGCACAAGCATCAGCAGCAGTTCCAGAAGCAGGGCAAGGCGATCAACGACAAGGTGCGCCTGTACTCCAGGATCGGCCAGGCGCTGCTGGAAGCGAAGGAAAGCGGCAGCGACCCCTATGCCGCCATCGAGGCGGTGATTCCCTGGGACGAGTTCACCGAGAGCGTCAGCGAGGCCGAGCTGCTGGCCCGGCCGGAAGGCTTCGACCACCTGCACCTGGTCGGCGAGAACTTCGCCACCCTGCGCCGTTACACGCCGGCCTTGCTGGAGGTGCTGGAACTGCGCGCCGCGCCGGCCGCGCAAGGCGTGCTGGCAGCCGTGCAGACCCTGCGTGAGATGAACGCCGACAACCTGCGCAAGGTGCCGGCCGATGCACCCACGGCCTTCATCAAGCCGCGCTGGAAGCCGCTGGTGATCACCCCGGAAGGCCTCGACCGGAAATTCTACGAAATCTGCGCCCTGTCCGAGCTGAAGAACGCCCTGCGCTCCGGCGACATCTGGGTCAAGGGCTCGCGGCAGTTCCGCGACTTCGACGACTACCTGCTGCCGGCCGAGAAGTTCGCCGCACTCAAGCGCGAGCAGGCCCTGCCCCTGGCGATCAACCCGAACAGCGACCAGTACCTGGAAGAGCGTTTGCAGCTGCTGGACGAGCAGTTGGCCACCGTCACCCGCCTGGCCAAGGACAACGAGCTGCCCGATGCCATCCTCACCGAGTCAGGGCTGAAAATCACCCCGCTGGATGCGGCGGTGCCGGATCGGGCGCAGGCGCTGATCGACCAAACCAGCCAGTTACTGCCGCGCATCAAGATCACCGAACTGCTGATGGACGTGGACGACTGGACGGGCTTCAGCCGCCACTTCACCCACTTGAAGGACGGGGCCGAGGCCAAAGACAGGACGTTGCTGCTGTCCGCAATCCTCGGTGATGCGATCAACCTCGGGCTGACCAAGATGGCCGAGTCGAGCCCCGGCCTGACCTACGCCAAGCTGTCCTGGCTGCAAGCCTGGCACATCCGCGACGAAACCTATTCGGCGGCCTTGGCCGAGCTGGTCAACCACCAGTATCGCCACGCCTTTGCCGCCCACTGGGGCGACGGCACGACCTCATCCTCCGATGGCCAGCGCTTCCGCGCGGGTGGCCGGGGCGAGAGCACCGGGCACGTCAACCCGAAGTACGGTAGCGAGCCGGGACGGCTGTTCTATACCCATATCTCCGACCAGTACGCGCCGTTCAGCACCCGCGTGGTGAATGTCGGCGTCCGCGATTCCACCTATGTGCTCGACGGCCTGCTGTACCACGAGTCCGACCTGCGGATCGAGGAGCACTACACCGACACGGCCGGCTTCACCGATCACGTCTTTGCCCTGATGCACCTGCTAGGCTTCCGCTTCGCGCCGCGCATCCGCGACCTCGGCGAAACCAAGCTGTACGTGCCGCAGGGCGTGCAAGCCTACCCGACGTTGCGCCCGCTGATCGGCGGCACCCTGAACATCAAGCACGTGCGTGCCCACTGGGACGACATCCTGCGCCTGGCCAGCTCGATCAAGCAGGGCACCGTCACCGCCTCGCTGATGCTGCGCAAGCTCGGCAGCTACCCGCGCCAGAACGGACTGGCCGTGGCCCTGCGCGAGCTGGGCCGGATCGAGCGCACGCTGTTCATCCTGGACTGGCTGCAAAGTGTTGAACTGCGCCGCCGCGTGCATGCCGGCCTGAACAAAGGTGAGGCGCGCAACTCGCTGGCCAGGGCGGTGTTCTTCAACCGCCTTGGGGAAATCAGGGATCGGAGCTTCGAGCAGCAGCGCTACCGGGCCAGCGGCCTCAACCTGGTGACGGCGGCTATCGTGCTGTGGAACACGGTGTACCTGGAACGCGCCACCCAGGGGTTGGTCGAGGCCGGCAAGCCGGTGGACGGCGAGCTGCTGCAATTCCTGTCGCCGCTGGGCTGGGAGCACATCAACCTAACCGGCGATTACGTCTGGCGGCAGAGCCGCAGACTGGAAGACGGGAAGTTTCGGCCGCTAAGGCTGCCCGGAAAACCTTAGCGTACGATTTTTTCCGTTTTCTCTATTCGCCCCCAGTACGCCAATCAGCATGCTCACCAGGATAATCACCTGTCCGGCTCGCACCACAAACATTTTCAGCCGTTGCCAGGTCTGCAACAGCAGGCTTTTGAGGTGAGGCCGGTGATAGACCGGCAATTCCATGATAAACGGCGAGGCTTCTCCGCCCAGCAGGGTATGCTTAAGCACCAGCCCGGTCGCGATGGCCACCACAATGCCCAGCAGATAGAGGGAGAAAACCAGGCTGGAACTGTGGGTGTTAAAGAATGCCGCAGCGAAAACCGCAAAAATCGCCAGCCGTGCGCCACATGACATAAAAGGCGCAATCAACACCGTCAGCAGACGCTCACGCGGTGTATCCAGCGTCCGTGTCCCCATGACCGACGGGACATTACAGCCAAAGCCGACAATCAGCGGCACAAAGGATTTTCCCGGCAGGCCCAGTGACTGCATCAGACGATCCATCACAAAAGCGGCGCGCGCCATGTAGCCGGAGTCTTCAAGGAAAGCGAGGAACAGGAACATCAGGCCAATCTGCGGAATGATCGGCAGCACGGTATTGATACCGGCACCGATACCCTGCGCCAGGAAAACCGTCAGCCAGTCAGGGAAGTGGCAGACATAGCCCAGCCATTGCGCACCATGAATGAATATCGCCACCGAACTGCTGTCGAACAGTGGCTGTAGCGCAGCACCGATGTTAATTGAAAGCACGAACATTACATACATCACCGCCAGGAATATCGGAATGCCCAGCCAGCGGTTCAGCACAATTTTATCGATCCTGCGGGTCAGACCGGCGGGCATTGCGTGATGAATGTTACTCACTGCCGCGCAAAGCGCATTGATGGTGCGATAGCGGTAATCGGCAATCTGTACGCCGGTCTCTCCTCCGGCCTGCTGCATAATCTCGGGCAAATGCGGAACCAGCGCCGGACAAAGTTTCTGACTGTTGATATCCCCTTCCAGCAGTTGCAAGGCCAGCCAGTAGCGTTTTTGTGGGGCTATGGCGGCTGGCATCTGTTGGCAGAGCTGCTCAATGGCCGTTTCAATCGCGGCCGGATAACGTACCCGTTCCGGTGCGCGGTAAATATGGGGCTGGTCAATCAGCGCTTTGAGCTGGGCAATGCCATCACCTTTGGTTGAGGTCAGTGAAACGACCGGACATCCGAGATGAGCTGACAGTGCTGCGACATCAATAGTGATGTTCTGGCTGGCGGCAATATCCTGCATGTTCAAAACGACAATGCAGGGCACGCCCAGTTCCAGCAGCTGAAAGGTCAGGAACAGATTACTTTCCAGACTGGAGGCATCGACGACGTTAATCACCACATCGGCGTGATCCTGATAGAGATACTGGCAGGCGATGCTCTCATCTATCGAGCTTTCAGCAGATAGCGTTGTCAGCGATCGGGTGCCTGGCAGATCGATAAGCCTGACATCTGACTGCGCGGTAAAAAATTGACCCTCTTTGCGCTCAACCGTGACGCCAGCCCAGTTCCCGACCCGCTGTCGGGCACCGGTGAGCTGATTAAACAGCGTGGTTTTGCCGGTATTAGGGTTACCAATCAGCCCGATGGTTATCTTCTTCATCAGACGATTTCCTCCAGGATGATGTCATCCAGGTCACGCTGCCGCACCGCCAGGCTGACACGGCGGGTAGAGATCTGCACCGGATCGCCCATTGGCGCCACGCGAATGATCTCAATAACTGCGCCGGGAAGCATACCCATTGTCAGTAATTTCTGGCGCCAGGCGGAATTTACCGATGGCTGATAGCCAAGGATCCGGTAGGTGCTGCCCATATTCATTGCCATATCACGCCCTGCCTAAAAGTAAGAAGTACTCATTCTATAAATGATACTCGTTTCGGTTTTTGATCTGGCATCGGGCAGGCAGAAGAAAACGGCCGTCAGGGTCAACGGCAGGTCAACAGCGCATTAAATGGGGGTTCTTCCAGGCGCGGGTTCAACAGTTAAAGGCGGATGTGGAGAATGTAGAATCATTCCCGCACTCTAGCAGAGAGTATCCATTTAGTTACATCATTCAATCTGCCGTAAATAACTATTACGGCCCTTCGGGCCGTGCGGGGCGGCTGGTCAATGAGCACTCGGATTCACAGAACGGCTCCGTTCAGGTTTAATCAAAAAACCAATCTGGCAGGATAGCGCCGGTAACGTAATCTGCTCAAATAGGGTGTTGTAACTAAATTGCGGCTGCTGTAATGAAAGAAAGGCGTCCTGGAAGGATCATTTTCACAATGGCAGTGCCCTGATTTTCAGGCCACCGCCAGATGATGAGCGAATAAAAATTACTTAAGAACCCGAACCGTTTTTACATCAATCTCAACACTGTTCCAGTCTTTATCAACTTCACCTTCAAGACGGACTTTATCACTCGGTGATAACGATTGTCCCATCCAGCGCTTGTCATCAATATCGACATTAATCGTTCCGGTAGCATCTTTGAACTCATAAAGTTCATGCCCCACTTGTCTGATGATGTTACCTTCCAGCACGACCCATGCGTCATCACGCAGCGTCTTAACCTGAGCGACAGAAGAGACGCCGGGTGTCGGACCTTTAAATCCGCCCTGAGAATACCCCTGCCCTGCTGGATTAACAAAACCTTCCTGTGCAGCAACTCCAAAACTCATACCGGCAAACAATGCTGCTAAAAGAAACTTTTTCATATTTATCTCCGTTAAAATTGTCGGGCTAATTTACGATGCAGATCTTAACGGGATCTTAAGAAAATTGATTACCTCCATGTGTTTTAAAAATGTAATGAGCATGATGCGCACGATAAATCCGCATCAGAAAAACAATCAAAGTTAAATCCATGTTGTTAACAAAATAAATTGATAGATAAACAGTTACGTGAGAGCTGAACTTTTAACATTCACTGTATTATGGTCATTGTTACGCTTTCACTTTGCATCATTTTTTATAAATCCCATAGCTAACATGTCTGTTAACGGATATTATTTCCTGGCATAGATATATCCCAGTATTAAAACATTATGTATCGCAGTTTTGCTCATTAACTATTTTTTTCTTTTTACAACCACTCAACTGAGTGGTTTTTTTCTATGCCCGGTTCCCGATGATAGTAACAGAACCCAGTAACGCTGCGTATGCAGTGTATCGACAACGGCTCCCATTCGGAATGCAGCCCTTTCTGGCATTAAAAGGGGAAGAATGTTGCCTGATACTGTCTGAAAATGCATAAACAGAAGAGGAGAGTGGTGATAGCCTGATGCCCACCCAAACTGACAAGAGATAAAGGATCATGCGGAATTTACCGAAGTTCGGAGATTCGCCAGCGTGAGCCTACGAGTAAATGAGTTTAATTCAGTCTTTGAGCATCAGCCTATGCTTCTTTCAGATTCATTTTTGCGGATTCGAGCTTAAGTTTCTTTTCCTCTACCTTGCTGGTTTTCTTCCTGATTCTCTCAGTACGACCTTCTGCCTTCGCTTCCGCAAGTACTGGTCGCAAAACAATCAATACCCGCCATGGTTGCTTACTCCTGAGCAACCCATGATATTGATCCAGATCATTATCATCCTGATAAAGAGGCAAACTGCCGGATTGTTAGCATGTCGTTTAACAATCACAGCGAATAATGCCGCATCTTCTTAAAAAGAAACGACAGGAAAGTAAAATGACATCTTTTAATTCTGGCAAGAAATTCGCTTTTGCTATTGCGATGATAACTTCTGTTATGTCCCTTTCCGCCTGCTCAAGCAATTATGTGATCTCCACCAACGATGGGCACATGATTACGACTCATGGCAAACCCGCAAAAGATAAAGAAACAGGCATGATCTCTTATAAAGACACGGATGGAAACATGCATCAGTTACAACAGCACGATGTTAAAGAGATTGTGCAAAAGTAAACCTGCTTTAATAGCAATCTTAATCATTATCCTGAAAATCTGATTCTGTGGGAAAACTGAGCAATGAAATTTTCTGTAATTGGCTTTGGCTTATTATTGTGTGCATCCTCCTCAGCCATGGCCATTGGCCTGAATGCCGAACAAAGTAAAAACACCTCGGTGCTGGACGCAGAAATCGGCCGTTCATCCGGCGGGCTTTATGTTGATGGTCAGTGGATCAAAAATACGGCGGATGGTGTTCAGATTGGTCAGGCGGGTACCGGTTATAACCTTGAAATTGGACCTGTGATGCTGACGGCTGGCGTTAAAGCCGCTTACATCGGCGGCAAAAAAGGAGATAACGGCGTTGCGTTTCCTGTTGGCGGCGGTGTGAAAATCAATCTGCCCGCTAATTTTGCGTTGTATGGAGAAGGTTATTCCGCCCCGGAACAGCTGACCAACAGCGTTAAGAATTTCGTTGAGGCCAATGGCGGTGTCAGCTGGTCACCTGTGGATCCACTGGTTTTAAAAGTGGGTTATCGCTATGCGGGTGTTGATGGCAAAGATGGACGTCCGGGTCATACCCTGATCGATGGTCCCTATATCGGTGGCGGCCTGACATTTTAACGTCGGATGACTCTTCCCTTTTTTTGTGGTGAGGAAACCCTGCCGATCGGTTTCCTTACTCAATCACTCGTCTCAACTCAGGCGGGGAGCACTGAGAAACAGATTATGAAACCTCTTATGCTGATGTTATTTACTCTCTGTCTGACCGGATGTGTGCAGTATAAATGGGTCAAGCCAGATGCATCTGAACAGCAGGAAACAATAACGGAAACAGCCTGTCGGGCCCAGGCACTGCGGGATTTACCCCCTGACAATGTCGTTAGCGGTAAATACACCTCAAAAGACAGTAAATATAAAACCACTGACACCGATTACTCCACCAGCGACGCCAATGAAAGCCAGCGAGAGATACTGGTTAAAGATTGTATGTTTAAAAGAGGCTGGCAACAGATCGAGGTACAGCAATAGCCCCATTCCCCTGACTGAGGCTAGGTCAATCCCTGGCCGGCTTTGATCAGCGTCAGAGGTCAGGTTCAGGTTTTATTTCTGTATCATCCTCTTGCCGATCAGTACGCTGCCGCCGGCACCGTTCCGAGCAATACAACACCTCGTCCCAGCATCGTTCCCACTTTTTTCGCCATGACATCGGTTTATTACACGTTTTGCAGTAGCGAACCGGTAATGACTTTTTATTGCCTTTGAACACGCCAGTCTCTCCTGAAAACCCCTTATAACGCTGACAATAGCGTCTCTTATACGGTTTAGCTTGCTTGTGAGTAAGTATTGAGGGCAATTGAGATCGCACTGTTTACCGCTTCATCGGCGCATAAGGCAATATGGTACCCGGATGATGTGGCTCAGGTTGCCTTGATTAGCGGACAGCCTCTCTGGCCCCATACGGCGGCTAAAAAGTCATTACGCCCGTAAATAATCAATCCAGGGTCATACAGGTCACGCGTGATTCTGACTGTTTTATCCCCCTTTACTGGGGTTTGTCTCTCCAGGCTTTTAAAACAAAGCCATAACCCGTCTGGTGATGATCGCCTTAACCAGAACGTTAATTAAGTGATAAATTAATCTGATTTCATGACCTTACATATAGTCTGAATAAATCAGCCGCCTGATGGTTATTTTTTAGTAATTTTGCTATGCGTCCTTTACAACCCTATTATGGTGGCCTCATGGACATATCCAGCTTTATCTGGAGAAGTATGCACGGTGACTGCCTCTCGGAACAAAGCAGCTCCGTGATTAGCGAAGCGATTCCGCTGGAAAAGCGGCGTGAAAGCCCGGTTTATCCATAACGTAACTAAATTATTGAACATCATCAGATGAGGCACCTTTTTGACATTTTGAGCGAAGAGTGTAAAAAAAAGAGTAACTTTACTTTTGTTTAAGGGTCTTACGTTAATTACAGTTTAAACTCTTTGAGAAAGCGATTAATATGTTGGCGTTGAACTATCGGTTCTGTATTTTGATTCTTCGAAGGCAAGCATCTTAAAAAAGCAGGTCTGACGAAAAGCATCAGCGTGAACCCGCTCTGTATTTTATTATCTGAACATGACTATGGTGACTTTGATGAGTGACACTCTCAACAGCTTGAATAATATCCGTACCCTTCGCGCAAACGCTCGCGAACTTGACCTTGCTGCCCTGGAAGAAATGCTGGAAAAACTGTCGGTTGTGGTGAGTGAGCGACGTGAAGAAGCACAGGCTTCTGAAGCAGCTAATCGTGAAAAAGCTGAGAAACTGGCAAAATACCGTGAATTACTGTTGCAGGAAGGTATCGATCCTAACGAACTGTTAAATGGTATGCCGACTGCACCAGCCGTGAAGAAAAAACGCGCTCCTCGTCCGGCTAAATATCAGTACACCGACGAAAATGGTGAGGTTAAGCAGTGGACTGGCCAGGGCCGTACCCCATCTGCTATTAAATCTGCCATTGATGCAGGTAAATCGCTGGATGATTTCCTGATTTAATTCAGTATGCATAATGAAACACCGCCTGCGTCAGGCAGGCGGTTTTTTCACCATAAATCGTCAGGCTCAAGCATCTCAATTACCGGCCAGCCTGTACCCTTTCCTTTCTCATCTTGATATTGTCTCTCCATCCATAATCCTGCTCAGGCGTTACCCTGAACTCAATAACTGAAAAGCTTTACGCAGTCACGCAACAGATAATGGGATTCATTCTGTTCTCTCAACCGCTTTATTTATTCAGCGATTGCGTGTTGCGGGCTGTGATAATTTCCAGTCCGATCTGCTGACCATAAGAGAGCTCAAGCGTATTGCCATCAGGATCGGCAAAAAATGCCCAGTAGCCGACTGGCACACCAGATTGCTGCGCGTCGCGTCGCAACACACCTTCGAGCCGAGCGAGTGCCACTTTTTCATCTATCTCTTCACGGCTGCTACAGGCCACGCCTATATGACCAAATGGACCCAGCGGCGTATCTTCATTGTTGTCAGATTGCACCAGCACCAGCGCAAAAGGTCGGGTTAAATCCGACAGCCATGCCACTTTCTGTGCTTCAGGAATGCCAGGTTTACGCTGATGTATCACCTGCATCCCGGCATAACGCTGATAAAAATCTACGCTCTTCTCTAAATCCCGTACCTGTAAAGCAAGATGAGTGAAACCGGTATCGTTTGACATGGCCGCTCCCTGTTTAAGTTGAGCTGTCACCATGCCACAGGCAGGATTCAGGATTTGATCACGGATGCTCAGCCGCTAGGTTCTTCACACATGGCCTGGTTACGCCCTGCCCGTTTCGCGTGATACAAAGCCTCATCCGCGCGCGCTATCAGCGATTCTTTTTCCTGTTGTGAGTCTGAAGCAAGATAGACGGCGCAGCCTGCACTCAGGGTGACGTGCTTTTGCGGCAGTTCCGTGGTGAGATGCGGAATATCGAGCCTGTCAACGGCGTCGATGATCAATTCAGCGAAGTTCAAGGCGGCTGACAACGGCTGTCCGGGCAGAATAATGGCAAACTCTTCGCCGCCATATCGGGCCGTAAGTTCGTTTTTGCGGCGGGCGGCGTTTTTCAGAACAGTAGCCACTTTTTTCAGGCAGTCGTCACCCGCCACATGGCCGTAGGTATCGTTGAAACGTTTAAAATAATCGATATCGAGCAGGATTAATGACACCGGCTGGCCACTGCGCTCCGCGTTCTGCAGGCATTCAGTCAGCATGTGATCAAAATGGCGCCGGTTGGCAACACCCGTCAGCCCGTCACTCTGTGCCAGATTTTCCAGTGCGCGATTAGCCGCGGTCAGATCATCGCGTAATCGGGTCAGCTCAAGCTGATAACGCAGCGTATGCCGTGCCTGACGCAGTACAAATGCACCCAGTAAAAGAATAACAATCAGCAGCGCCAGGCTCAGAATCAGATCATGTACCCAGCTTTTGAGCCAGTGGTTAAACAGCGCGCGCTTGTCATATCCCGCGGCCACCACCAGCGGGTATCGCTGTGAGCGGACAAAGCCAAAGATGCGTTTTTTACCATCAAGCGCAGCGGTCCACTGACCGCTGCCTTTATCCGCATGGGCCAGCATCCTGAGGAAAAGCGGACTCACTGAGAGGTTTTTGCCGATGTAGCTATCCGGCATCGGACGGGCGTAAAGCACGGTACTGTCTGCCAGCATCAGTACCAGTACATCGCCTTCGCTAAGTTCATAATAGCTGTAGAAACGGCGGAAATAGTCCACTTTGACGGTGGCGAGTAAGACGCCCCGAAAGCCGTTAAAGGCATCGTTCACACGCAGCGTAACCGGGATCACCAGCTCGTGAGTGGTGCGGCTGCGAAGCACCGGGCCGACGTGCAGGGTATCGCGCGGGCTGGTGCGGTGATAATCGAAATATTCACGATCGGAATTATTGATGTCAGGCGGTATCCGGCTCATAGAAGTGGCTATCCATTTCCCCTGCGCATCATAGTAGAACAAGCCGTGTAGTTGTGGCAGGTGGCTCTGCAACAGGCGCATCGTCTGGCTCAGCGACTCGCCATCTACACCGGTTGTGGCAATCTGCTTTTCGAGCTCGCGTTGCACCTCGCGCAAAGAGAGCTCGGTCTGCAAAAAAGTATCGTCCGCCTGGCGCGCCTGTGACAGCGACAGATTAACCGCCGTATCTTCAGCTTTATCGACGGTTTCATTCCAGTCTTCCCGCAGCGTCCACACATTTAAGCCAATCACCGCCACGCTGAGCAATACGCCTGAAAGGATAATACTTCTTAGCAGCGGCGAGATTTTTGGCGCTGAACCCTCATTTTTTGGCGAAACTTCATGCCTGTCCTTAATAAACCCTGTTGACTGATTTAAGCACAGTTAATCAAAAGCAAAAATGCAAATCCCACAATCCTGTTTCAACAATGATAATCCGCAATTAACCAGCAGATTTCGCTTAAAATTTCTTCTTTATTGGTTCAACCAGCACCATTAATAGAGGATTAATAGCGAATAAGACTACACTAGCGCTTCAAATATCACGTGGTTAAATGTTACCCTTGCCAGCTGAATAATTTGCACTTCATTGATTAAGTTGAGTATTTGAGGATTTGTTATGAGTAAGAACCTGAGCAGCCTGAACAATATCCGCACGCTTCGTGCAGAGGCGCGCAATATGGCTTTAGATATGCTGGAAGAGTTACGCCAGAAATTAGAGACCGTGGTAAATGAACGTCGTGAAGAGGAAAACGCGCGGGCAGCGGAAGCCCGTGAGAAAGCAGAAAAACTGGCGTTCTACCAGGAGCTGTTAATGGAAGAAGGGATTAACCCGGCGGAGCTGGTGAATAGCGCATCCCCCTCGGTAACCGGCAAAAAGAAACGCGCAAAGCGTCCGGCGAAATACCGTTACAATGACGAAAATGGTCAGGTTCGTTACTGGACGGGTCAGGGCCGAACGCCCTCCGTAATTAAAGCGGCCATTGAAAACGGCCAGTCGCTGGATGATTTCCTGCTGTAGTCGCATTTATTTCTGCCGGAATAGTGACCGTCATTACGCGGGAATATTCCGGCAGGCAAAGTCACAGGCGCAGAAATTCATCCGGGCCTGGTCACTCATCGTCCTGTCGTAATGTCTCATCACTCATCACCGGATGCGGCCCCCGAAATGTCCGGCGCCACTCGCTGGGAGAGACGCCAAACCGGGATTTAAAACGCTGACGAAATGATACGGGCGAATCAAAACCCGCCTTTTCTGCCACACATTCAATGCTGATGCCGGTGGTTTCGAGTAATAGCTGGCTGCGTTGCAGACGCTCTGCTGTCAGCCACTCTCCCAGGGACATGCCTGTCGCCTTGTGAAAATGACGCGTCAGCGTTCGCCTGCTCATGCCAAGCGTCCGCGAAAGTGAGTCAAGATCCTGTGGCTGATCCAGCTTCTGTCGCAGGGAAGCCAGCAACGCGTTGATCTTACTGTCACGCGTTGTTTCCGGAACCGGTCGCTCAATGAACTGCGCCTGACCGCCTTCACGGTAAGGCGGCACCACCATGCGTCTGGCTACCCGATTAGCCATGGCGCTGCCATAGTGGTGACGGATGATATCCAGACAGCAGTCGATGCCCGCCGCGGTGCCGGCAGAGGTGATCAGACGAGTGTCACGGGTATAAAGAGCATTACTGTCGAGGTGAACCTGTGGAAAGCGCTCGCTGAAGTCACGCTCAAATTCCCAGTGAGTGGCAGCACGATGCTTATCGAGCAAACCTGCATAAGCCAGTACGTAAGTGCCCAGACATAGTCCAACGATCTCTGCGCCGCGCTGCCAGGCTGCCACCAGCTTATCAAGCAGCGCCTGCGCAGGTTTTTCAGCCGGATTATGCCAGTAGGGCACGATAATAATGTCCGCCTGATCAAGCGGGTCAAGACCCTGTTCCACCGTAATTGACAACCCCATCTCTGAGATGACCGGGCCTGGTTTCAGTGCGCAGATATCGACATGAAACAGATCCGGCTGCGGCAGGGCTGAGCCGAACAGAATACAGGGAACTGAAAAATGAAACGGACTAAAACCGGCCGTTGCCAGCACCGCGACTCTCAGAGCAGCCATCCTCTCCCCCTTATTGTGTGAAAGCGTAGTGTTGAGAACTCACGGCACAATTGTGCCGGTTTAGTGCCACGACGCTCAGAACGTCATTGTTTCACCATCTTCCGGGATCAGCACCTGGTCAGCAATACCCTGTTCGGTAGTCCAGGCTCGCAGCTCTGCGCGCGTCAGCAAACAGTGGTTGATCGCCTCCATGTGTGAGGCAACCAGCGTTGCGTCAGGCAGGATATTCAGCGTGCGCTGGGTATCCTCTTTTCCCATGATAATCGGCCCATAGAGATCGTTGGTTGCATTGCCGATATTCATTACCACCACCTGCGGCTGAAAACGTTGCAGCGCTCTGACATAGGGTTTGACCCATACGGTATCGCCAGCTATATAGAGGGTTTTTTCTGCCGGATGGGTAAAGACCAGGCCACAGGCGTCACCCAGAATATCGCCCATCACTTTGTCGGCATATAACGCATTGCTGCCGTGCTGACCGTCGGTTTTATAAATCGTCAGGCCATCAACAAACGGATTCTCATCCTGCAGCACGCGAACATTTTCAAACCCCTGCGAACGAATCAGCGCTGCATCCGTTTCATCCTGGCTGTAGATCATCATCGTCTTCGGCACTAGCTGCTGCGCAGCCTCATCCCAGTGATCCATATGCGTGTGGGTGATAATAACCACATCGACTGCCAGCAGTGCAGCGACCGGGACAGGCAGCTCAACCATCGGATTTCTCAGATGGGGACGGGCATTTCCGGCAAATCCGGGCCAGGCCTCTTTTTCGGCCAGCATCGGGTCGATCAGGAATTTTTTGCCTGCATAGTCCAGTAGCAGGGTGGCATTACGAATCTGGGTCAGCTTCATTTTGGCTCCGTAAACAGTTTCAGTGAAATCAGCCAGGCTTACTGGCTACCATAAGATCACTTTACGGCACTGTTTACCTGCGCGTGACAGGCTCAGAGGACAGTGTTCGATGGAAACGGGCCAAACTGCACTATTTTCTTGTGGCAGGGTATCTATCGGTGCTGGCGTCGCGACGAGACAGCCCTGAATGTTCAGGAATGGCAGGCGTTCCGGAAGTTGCTTTTAACTCTTTACCGACAACGATAACGCTTTCTTCCGGTGTCTGTTTAAAGCATTGCCGGTTAAGGTATTAGTAGCTCTGGTGGGTCCCGGACCTGTGTTCTGATTATCAACCTTTGACAGGAGAGTTTGTGAACGACTTATGGAAATTGCACTGGCTTGAGGCATCGGGTGATGTTGGGCCCTATAAATCGTCAATAGTCAGGGCCGCTGAGCTCGCCTGCGAGCACCTCTCCTCCGTGACACGTGTCCCTCGTCTGGATATTCTGGTTCAGTGCATGCCGGAGGCAGTAATACCTGAAACCGGTTTTGCAGGCCGGGCTTACGGGCCCACCCTGTTCGGCCTGGCCATTGACCCGGCAAATCCGAATCTGCCCGGGATGCTGGAAAATGGCACGCTGGTGCGGCATATCGTGCATGAAGTCCATCACTGTTTGCGAATGCGCGGGCCGGGATATGGCTGGACGCTGGGTGAAGCGCTGGTCAGCGAAGGTCTGGCGGGTCAGTTCGTCTGCTGGCTGCTTAAAACGGCAGCAGAGCCCTGGGAGCAAGCCATAGAGCTAAGCGAGTTGCAGGCTAATCCAGTGCCGCTGACCACGCTGCAAAGTCCTCATTATGATCATTCTGCCTGGTTCTTCGGCACGGGTGACTTTCGCCGATGGTATGGCTATACGTTGGGCTACCAGATGGTTGCCGCATGGCGACGTGATAACGCGGAATGCGCTACAGAGAAATGGTTCAGCGTGACAGCCGATGAGGTGATTGCCGCGGGGCTGGCTAAGGGATTGCTGACAAATTGAGGATAAAAAAATGCCGCAGCAGGCTGCGGCATGTCATTTCAGATTCGCATCAGAAATCGGCTTTCAGAACCACACGGTAATTGGCTTTACCGGCGCGAACGTGATCCAGCGCTTTATTGATGTCAGACATCGGGAAGAACTCAACCTGTGGCGCAATATCCGCACGCGAGGCGAGTCGCAGCAGCGAACGCAGCTGGCCTGGTGAGCCGGTTGATGAACCGGTCACCGCTTTGTCGCCCAGGATCAGATCAAAAGCACTCACTTCAATCGGCTTCATCACGGCACCCACGGTGTGGAATTTACCCTGAGGTGCCAGCGCAGCGAAATAAGGTTTCCAGTCCAGGTCGACCGCCACAGTACTCAGGATCAGGTCAAAACGGCCTGCCTGCTTTTTCAGAGCTTCTGGATCACGGCTGTTAACCACTTCATCCGCGCCCATATCCAGGATCGACTGCTTCTTATCTGGCGTTGAGCTGAATGCCACCACTTCGGCACCCATCGCGTGCAGGATCTTGATTGCGATATGGCCAAGTCCGCCGATACCAATCACACCCACACGGCTGGTTGCCGTGATGTTGCTCATCAGCAGCGGTTTAAACACGGTGATACCGCCACACAGCAGCGGACCGGCGCTCGCCACATCCAGTTTTTCTGGCAGCGGAATAACCCATTGCCAGTCAGCACGCAGCTTCTCGGCAAAACCACCTTTGTTCATGATGGTCGGGATGCTGCCCTGCTGACAGTTAACCTGCTCGCCGTTAATACAGGCATCGCAGTGCTGACAGCTTTTTGCTGTCCAGCCGATTCCTACACGCTGGCCGACTGAAAGACCTTTGTTCTTAGCCGCTTCGCCCAGGGCAGAAACCCGGCCAATCACTTCATGTCCTGCAATCACCGGGAACTGAGAGATGCCCCACTCGTTGTCGATCATCGACAGATCTGAGTGGCAGACGCCACAATATTCGACCTGGACTTCGACTTCTTCGGCTGCCAGTTCGGCGGCATCGTACTCATAGAGTTCAAGGGCCTGGCCAGCCTGCATGGCTGCATAACTTTTAATTTTCATTCATACCTCTGCGTGGTTAATCACCGACAAGTGTAACAACTGAAAGCCCGCCCTGCCTGGTCGTTACGCTTACACCGCACTTTTTTGTCTTTTATGCTGATAAATCAGGCCTTAACCTGCCCACCGGAAAGAGTTTGTAACACCTTGAGCTGCGCGACGGCCTCCTGCATTGCATCCATCCCCTGCGTCAGTTCACGCAGGCTGCCGAGATGCTTCGCAATGTCAGCGCGCTCATGTCGCGTCTGTTGATTCATGGCCGCCAGCGTATCGGCTGCACTGATACTGCGCTCTGCCATCTGGGCGGCGGTCTGCGCCGAATCACTGGCCACCAGCCGGATACGTGAGATGGTGCTGACTGCCTCACCGATGTTACTGGCCGTAGCTTCAGCCTGCTCTTTTGAGGAGTGCGCCAGACGACGAACTTCGCCCGCGACCACAGCAAATCCCCGCCCAGCCTCGCCTGCACGAGCCGCTTCTACTGCGGCATTCAGCGCCAGGATGTTGGTCTGGAAAGCAATATTGCTGATGCCATGCGTAATCTCATTGATGCCGTTGGAAATTTTCTCCAGATCGTCCAGACCATCATCCAGCCGGCCCTGCGCCTGCTGACTCTCGGTGGCGATGTTACTGATGTTACGGATACTGCTCTCTGCCAGGCTCAGGGTTTCTCCCTGGCTCTGAGTGGCTGTTTCCAGCACCGGCAGCGCCTCCATCAGCGGCGTCAGCGCCTGCTGATAAGTGATAACCCGATCCAGCACCCGCGTCTGGATGCTGTTCAGCGCTTCCCAGCGGCGCAACGCTCGCTGCGCGTAGTGTGCCGCGTAGCCGGCGTACTCTACCGGGAACTGGCTCATCGCTTTGACGTCATGATTAAAGAACACCAGCGCGGAGAGCGTCTGATTGATGGGCACACCCAGGATTTCGCCGAAGCTGGAAAAACCGGCGGCGGCAATGCCTTTGAAGAAATGGGCATTATGCAGCTTATCGGCATTGCCGACACGGCGCAGAATACAGTCGTTCATCAGGATCGCCGCGGGTTTGCCATGCTGAGCGGTAAAAGCCTGCCACTCCTGCTGCGTCGTCTGTTTAAAGTCTTTCTCTTCCATCAGGAACAGTCGATCGCCAAACTCAAGATCGCAGAAAAAGTGTACGCCGCCCGATTCAATTTTGGCGATCGAGCGAATAAAGTACTCGCCGCCAACTTTAACGGCGAAAGTGAGTCCCTTTAGCCGTTCGCTGAGTTGCGCTTCGCTGCAGTTAAGATGTTCACATAGCGCCGCAACAAACGATTGCTGCTGCCCCTGGCGGTTAAATACTGACGTTACAGTACGCGCAACCGGATCGGCTTCAGCAATCAGCCAGCTCTGATCGCGTGGCGTAAAGTTCTGGCTTTTAAAAGGAGCAAATGATTTTCCTGGCGCCATCTGGCAGAACACAATCACAGCCTTGCCCTGCAACACCTTGCCACCTGTACCAATCCAGGTGCCATCAAAGGTGATTTTGCCTCCCGCCGAACCGCCAATCGCCAGGCAGGGAAAGCGCCCGCTGTTATACCAGGCCTGCATCAGAAAGCCTTCGGATGCCGATAATCCGTCGCAGTAAATCATGGCGAAAGTACGATCGGCCGAGAGCGGCATCCGCACCTGCAAGCGCGCCAGCTCCTGCTGGATGGCGGTGATGCGCTGGCTGGCAGTCTGCGTGTCGGCGACATGCAGATCAACAATATGCGTCTCATGGCGTGCGATCAGTGTGTCCGGCAGCCAGAGGTAGCTTCCCTCCGGGCCATTGCCATCACAGTAGGTGCTTTGCGATCTGCTGCTGCTCAGCGCGCCGTTGGAAGAGAGCGTCAATACCGTCAGGTCGGCGGAATTGAATCGCTGCCAGGCCTGACTGACCCGCTGAAAATCGGCTTCAGGCGGAACGAAGGTCATCAGGATGCCGCCCGCCCGCGAGCTTAAACCCACGGAGGCCAGTGAATCTGGCAACGCACGACAATCGTAGGTGCCATTGGCAGGCTGACTGCTACGCCTAAGACGGGCAACAGGCAGGTGTCTTTTGATCGTCTTAATGATCGACATATTATTATTTTCGCTTTTATTTGAGTAATTTGCGCTTAAATTAGCGCTTTCTGGTGTGTATAAAAGGAGGGCTAAAAGCAGGTCCGTTCGCGTTCAGAACTCGTCGCGGAGTGCCGGGTTCATCAATGATCGGCGCGCTCAACGCCTGTTGGTTATCGCCAGTAGCGGGAAAACCTTTAACGATTGCTGCAGTTGGTTTAATGGATGAAGATGTTATATTTTCGTAGCATAAAATAAGCTTTAGCGTGATTTTACCGGGAAGATATAAGGCTGTGCGGGTGACTGATGTTTACTGTTTGCGATACAGACTCATCAGTGCGACAATTGTAATGTCAAGTGTAAATACAAAGGAACTCGCTATGGGCACAATTAACATTCGAATCGATGATGACCTGAAGACACGATCCTATGCTGCGCTCGAAAAAATGGGTGTGACTCCTTCTGATGCGCTGCGCCTGATGCTTGAATATATTGCAGATAATGAACGTCTTCCCTTTAAGCAAACGTTACTCAGTGACGAAGATGCGGCGTTAGTAGACATAGTTAAAGAACGCCTGCGAAACCCTGAGCCTGTCCGGGTCACACTGGATGACCTTTAATGACCTGGCAACTGGAGTTCGATCAGAGGGCACTGAAAGAGTGGCGCAAGCTGGGCCCGACAGTACGTGAACAGCTTAAAAAGAAGCTGGCTGAGTGTCTTGAGTCACCCAGAATTGAGGCGAACAAACTCAGCGGGATGCCTGACTGCTATAAGATCAAGCTAAAGTCATCCGGTTATCGACTTGTATACCAGGTTATTGATGACCGGGTGGTGGTTTTTGTGGTGGCTGTCGGGAAAAGAGAGCGCTCAGAGGTTTATTCTGCCGCTTCCAGGCGTCTCTCTTAAACAGGAGACTTCACCGCTAACAAACAAAGCGGCGCTATTTCTGTTTATCTGTCACTCTGCTGGTTCCAGTGCTGTTCGCAGCGCTCCCGAGCTTCGGCAGGCAGGTCGCGTAAATCTGGCAGCGTGTCGCCGGAACCGTAGCCCATTGATCCCCTCGCTTCCTGCTGTTCATCCTGCGCGGCGAACGTGATTTTCTCATCCAGCTGCTGCCAGCTATCCCTCTGCGAAAAATTAAAATCAGACCTATCAATAATTTAAGTCTGTGCATTTGCATAAACGAAGCGGGCGACTATGCTTGCAGGTGTGACTAGCTAGTCCTTTTTATCTAATGGAACATTGATATGAGGTCTTCCTATGACACAACAGAAATACAGAGGTGGTGCCGGCAATTTTGCCAACGATCCAGAACGGGCGAGTGAAGCTGGCAGTGCAGGAGGCAAGGCCAGTGGGGGCAATTTCAAAAACGATCCTGAAAAAGCCAGGGAAGCCGGTCGGAAAGGAGGCAAAATTAGTCGCCGTCCTTCTAAGTAATTCTGAATAAAGCGCTTTAGGACGTATTACGCCATGGAATGGCATCTATTCCAATAAGGTTCATCATGCCCCCTCTTTTAGCCTTAATGCCTCTCTGACCAGGGTAAAAGCGGGTGAATGTTGCTTGCGGCTGGGATAGTAGAGGTAATAGCCGGGAAACGGCTCGCACCAGCGCTCCAGCACGCGGATCAAGGTGCCCTGCTCCAGCCCTTCTGCGACTTCCTGCTCAGGCAGGAAAGCGATCCCCAGCCCGGCGAGAGCCGCTTCTGCAATGTGTGCCGAAGTGTTGAACGTCAGCTGTCCATCCACCCGCACATTTAACGGCCCCTCTTCACCGTCAAACTCCCAGACGTACAACCCACCCGCTGTGGCCTGCCGCATATTAATGCAGTTGTGATGCAGCAGATCCTGCGGAACCTGCGGCGCAGCATGACGACGAAAGTAGTCGGGCGTGGCCACCGCAGCCATCCGTAATGGCTGGCTTATCGGCATCGCCACCATGTCTTTATCAATGGTGTCTCCCATCCTGACCCCTGCATCAAATCGATCGGCCACGATATTGCGTAAGCCATGATTAGCATCGAACTCAAGCCGGATATCAGGATAAGCCGCCAGCAATGGCGTCAGCTTTGGCATCAGGAGTGAGCTCAGAATATGCGGCCCGCAGGTGATCCGTACCGTGCCGGCTGGCTTGTCCCGCATCGCGGTCAGCATATCCAGTTCCGCCTCAATTTCATCGAACCGATTGCCAATCGCCTGGATTAACCGTTCACCCGCCGCGGTCGGTGAGACGTTACGGGTCTTGCGGGTAAGCAGCCGAATCTCCATCCGGTTTTCCAGCGCGGTAATGGTCTGACTTAACGCGGGCTGCGTCACGCCCAGCAGCGCTGCCGCGCGGGTAAAGCTGCCCTCACGCGCCACGGTAATAAAAGCCTGCAGGTCATTCATGTTGCGCTTCATACTGCACTCCCGCCGATAGATTTATAAGTTCTGGTTATAACCCCATTAAGGATTCATTAGCTAGTCAATATAAAGCGAAACAGTAAAATTTCCTGAGTTCATCAGCACCGCAAACAATGAAACAGGACACAACATGACTTCCACGGAAACAACTGACTGTTCCCCCCGGCATAAAGAAGCGCACTGGGGTGGTGTATGGGCAATGACGCTGTGTGTATTCGCGCTCATCGCCTCTGAATTCATGCCGGTCAGCCTGTTATCGCCGTTATCACAAGATCTGGCGGTCAGCGAAGGTCTGGTCGGACAGGGCATCGCTATCTCCGGCGCACTGGCAGTGATCACCAGCCTCTCAATAACCCGCATCGCAGGGAACCTCGACCGCAAAATTCTGTTGCTGGCGCTCACGCTGGTAATGGCACTATCCGGATTGATGGTGGCGATGGCACCCAACTATCTGACTTACATGACTGGCCGGGCATTGATTGGCGTGGTGATTGGCGGTTTCTGGTCGATGTCAGCGGCGGTCGCTATCCGGCTGGTCCCTACCGGGCAGGTGCCGCGCGCGCTGGCCATTTTCAACGGCGGCAATGCGCTGGCGACGGTTATCGCTGCACCGCTGGGCAGCTATCTCGGTTCTGTCATTGGCTGGCGCGGGGCTTTTTTCAGCCTGGTGCCGGTAGCCTTGATCGCCCTGATCTGGCAGGCGTTCACGCTGCCATCGATGCCGGTCAACTCGGCCCGGCAGCGCAGAGGAAAAATTCTGCAGCTGCTGCGTTCGCCACTGGTTACGGTGGGTATGACCGCCTGCGGCCTGCTCTTTATGGGCCAGTTCACCCTGTTTACCTATCTCCGTCCCTTTTTGGAAACCGTGACGCAGGTTGACGTTTCTGCGCTGTCGCTGGTGCTGCTGACTATTGGTGTCGCCGGCTTTATCGGCACGCTGATTATCAGTGCTGTTTTGCAGCGCGGATTCTATCTGACCCTGATGATCATCCCGTTGATTATGGCGCTGGTTGCGGTGCTGCTCATGGTGTTTGGTCATCACCTGTGGCTGGTGGCGCCACTGCTTGGCATCTGGGGACTGGTGGCAACAGCGGCACCAACCGGATGGTGGGCCTGGATCGCCAGAACCTTTCCGGAAAATGCCGAGACCGGCGGCGGATTAATGGTGGCCATCGTACAGCTGTCGATTGCTTTGGGGTCGACGCTGGGTGGCCTGGCCTTTGACCATGCAGGCTGGCAGACCACCTTTGCCATCAGCGCCACGTTACTGGTCACTGCCGCCGGACTGGCGATGATCACCGCCCGTAAGGAAAGCGCTGCCTGATAGCAGATGTGTTGTTTAACCGGGCAACCCGTTGCCCTCACGTCGTCAACCCCGATAAGGATCTTCTTATGAGAGCATTAACCCTGATGTTTGGACTGTTGATCAGTTCATTTGCGGCCAGCGCTGCCGATATGTCACGCGGCGCCGATAACTTTTATCAAAGCGATAAAGTCACCCGCGAGAAAGTCACCTTTAAAAACCAGTATCAGATGGGTGTGACCGGCACGCTGTACAGACCAAAAGAGGCCGGTAAAACGGCGCGCCTTCCGGCAATTGTGGTAGGTCATCCGATGGGCGCAGTCAAAGAGCAGAGCGCCAGCCTCTATGCGCAGAAAATGGCTGAGCAGGGTTTTGTTACCCTGGCAATTGATCTTTCATTCTGGGGCGAAAGTGAAGGTCAGCCACGCAACGCGGTCTCTCCGGATATCTATGCCGAAGACTTCAGCGCAGCCGTGGATTACCTGGGTACCCGCGAATTTGTCGATCGCGACAGGATTGGTGTGCTGGGCATCTGTGGCAGTGGCAGTTTTGTCATCAGCGCAGCGAAGATTGATCCCCGCATGAAAGCCATTGCTACCGTCAGCATGTATGACATGGGGTCAGCCAACCGTAATGCGCTGAATAAAAGCCAGACACTGGCGCAGCGTAAGCAAATCATTGAAGCGGCGGCACAGCAACGCTATGTAGAGTTCACCGGGGGTAAAACTGAGTACACCAGTGGTACACCACATAAAATCGATGCTGATTCGCCTCCGATAGCCAAAGAGTTCTATGATTTTTACCGGACGCCTCGCGGTGAGTTCACACCGAAAAACAGTTCAGCTGCGCTCACCACGCACCCGACGCTCACCAGCAACGTGAAATTCATGAACTTCTATCCGTTTAATGACATTGAGACCATCTCACCGCGCCCGATGCTCTTCATCACGGGTGATAAAGCGCATTCACGCGAGTTCAGCGAAGATGCGTTCCAGCGTGCGGCACAGCCCAAAGAGCTCTATATCGTGCCTGATGCAGGCCATGTGGACCTTTATGACCGCACTGACCTGATCCCGTTTGCGAAGCTGACCGCCTTCTTTAAACAGCATTTGTAATCTTCCGCTAATCATTGATCCCAGCCCGTCTGCAGCCGCCTGCAGACGGGCTTTCTGCGTTATTGGCCTTTGCGATGGCGGGTCAGGTAGTGCTTCACCAGCACAAAGAAGAGCGGAACAAAGAACAGCGCCAGTACCGTACCTGCCAGCGTACCGCCGATGATACCGGTACCGATGGCGATGCGGCTGTTAGCACCGGCACCCGTCGCCACCGCCAGCGGGATCACCCCGGCGATAAAGGCCAGCGACGTCATCATAATCGGCCGCAGACGGGTTCGCGCTGCCTGCAACGCAGCCGCGCTCAGCGAACTTCCCCGACGAACCGCATCCTCCGCAAATTCGATGATCAGTATCGCGTTTTTGGAGGTGAGTCCGACCGTGGTCAGCAACGCCACCTGGAAGTAGATATCGTTGCTTAATCCGCGCAGTGCCACCGCCAGCACGGTACCCAGCACGCCGAGCGGCACCGCTAACAGCACGGAGAAAGGCACCGACCAGCTCTCATACAGCGCAGCAAGACAGAGGAACACCACCAGAATCGAGATCGCATACAGCGTGGTTGACTGCCCGCCCGCCTGCTTCTCCTGCAGCGAAAGACCGCTCCATGCTCCTGTGGTCCCTGCCGGGAGTTCATTGGCCAGTCGCTCAATGGTGTTCATGGCATCGCCGGAGCTGAACCCTTCGGCGTTCTGCCCCTGTATTTCGTAGGAGGCAGAACCGTTGTAGCGGTTAAGGCTTTCGGGTCCCATGGTCCATCGGGTCGAGGCAAACGCCGAGAATGGCGTCATGGTGCCCTCACTGTTACGGATGTACCATTTATCCAGATCCGAAGGTGATGAACGATACTGACCGTCGCCCTGCACATAGACCCGCTTTACCCGACCCCGGTCGATGAAGTCATTGATATAGGCACCGCCCCAGGCGCTGGTCAGCGTATCGGTCACGTCATCCAGCTGCAGTCCCAGTGCCACCGCTTTGCTGGTATCAATATCGACCTGCAACTGCGGCGTCTGCGGCAGGATATTGGCCCGTACGCCGAGCAGTTCCGGACTTTGCGCTGCGCTTTGTAGCAGCTGATCGCGCAGGTTGCCCAGTTGCTCACGCGTGGTGCCACCACTGGCCAGCAGCTCATAAGTAAAGCCGTTGTTCTGTCCCAGACCCGGCACCGACGGCGGCGTCAGCGCAAAGATCTGCGCGTCCCGAATCGACGCCAGCGCGTAGGTGGCGCGCCCGGCAATCGCTTCGGCAGAGTTTTCACTACCCGGTCGCTGATCCCAGTTCTTAAGCTTAATAAACGCCATACCGGCATTCTGCGCAGCACCGCTGAAGTTAAAACCGTTGATGGTGAAGACCACATCAATATTCTGTTTCTCTTCAGTCAGGAACCAGTCAACAATCTGCTGATTGACTGCCTCAGTGCGACTGGCCGTGGCACCCGCTGGCAATGTCGCCTGAAGCATGATGCTGCCCTGATCTTCAGTCGGCAGGAAGCTACCCGGCAAGCGGGTAAACATCACAAACAGCACAACGCCCATTGCCGCATAAAGCGATACCATGATCAGCGGACGGCGCAGAGTGCTCACCACTTTGTGACGATACTGGCGCTCGGTGGCGGCATAAAAGCGGTTAAAACCGCCAAAGAAGCCTTTACGATGGGGTGAGGTCGGCCGCAGCAACATGCCACACAGTGCAGGCGTCAGGGTCAGTGCCACCACCACGGAGAAGGTCATGGCGGCGATGATGGTGATGGAGAACTGCCGGTAAATCACACCGGTCGACCCGGCGAAAAAGGCCATGGGCAGAAATACTGCGGAGAGCACCAGCGCGATAGCCACCAGCGCGCCGGAGATCTCTTTCATCGACTTTTCCGTTGCCTCACGCGCCGGCAGACCTTCGTCATGCATAATGCGTTCGACGTTTTCGACGACCACGATGGCATCATCCACCAGCAGCCCGATGGCCAGCACCATAGCAAACAGCGTCAGGGTATTGATGGTGTAGCCGCACAGCGCCAGTACGCCAAAGGTGCCGAGCAGTACCACCGGCACCGCCAGCGCCGGGATCAGCGTCGCACGGATATTCTGCAGGAACAGGTACATCACCACCACCACCAGCGCGATCGCTTCAATCAGGGTGATCACCACATCCTCAACGGAGATTTTGATGAAGTCAGTGCTGTCGAGCGCATAGGCCACCTCGTAACCTTCCGGCATTGAGTGGCGATACTCTTCAACTTTGTTTTTCACCAGCGTCGCTGTGGCCAGCGCATTCGCGCCCGGCGCCAGCATCACACCGACACCCGCCGCAGGATGCCCGTTGAGTCGGGTTGTCATGTCATAGGATTCGCCGCCCAGCTCCACCCGCGCCACATCACCCACGCGCACGATGGCACCGCTTTTATCGCTTTTGACGATGATGTTTCGGAACTGCTCTGGCGTCTGCAGTCGCGACTGCGCTCTGACCGTGGCGGTAAGCTGCTGATTGTCGGGCGATGGCAGGCCGCCGATTTTACCGGCTGAAACCTGAATGTTCTGCGAGCGTATCGCCGCCGACACATCGGAGGGCTGCAACGCAAAGGAGTTTAGTTTGAAGGGATCGAGCCAGATGCGCATCGCGTACTGACCGCCGAACACCTGAATGTCACCGACGCCTTCGGTCCTGGCCAGCGGCTCCTGCATATTACTGACCAGCCAGTCACCGATATCCGTGCTGTTGCTTTTGCCCGTGGTGTCATACAACCCCATCACCAGCAGGAAGTTTGACTGCGATTTGGTCACGGTAACACCAAGCTGCTGCACTTCGCTGGGCAGACGGGAGAGCGCCTGCTGCACCTTGTTCTGCACCTGCACCTGAGCCGTGTCCGGATCGGTGCCCTGACTGAAGGTGACGGTAACCGACACATTCCCCTGTGAACTGCTGCTGGAGGTAAAATAGAGCAGATTATCCAGCCCGGTAAGCTGCTGCTCGATCACCTGCGTGACGCTGTTCTCCAGCGTCTCTGCAGAAGCACCGGTGTACGTTGCGCTGATATTCACCGAAGGCGGTGCAACATCGGGATATTGTTCAACCGGCAACAGGGTAATAGAGAGCGCGCCAAGCAGCATGATTAAAATGGCAACAACCCATGCAAAAACGGGACGATAAATAAAAAAACGAGAAAACATCAGCGGGATCTCTTCCTTTTGGGCGGGTGCAAAACCTGCATTCCTGCAGGCTAACAAACAGCGTTGATTATAGGGTGTAACCTCAGGCTGAACATCCTGACGTGATCTTTTCTTAAGGCTGGCTGATCGTACCGTGACGCTGCATTTTCGATTTATCGCGGATTTAACTGTGCTGACATCCGATGTGGGCATCAAAGAGAAAGCCGATCCATAACGAATCTGCTGATGCATTAAGCAAAATGGTGAGCCCTGACTATTCTCAAATAAAGGATAATGATCAGGAGAAAACCATGAAATTTTTCTACTTCGTTTCGCTTATCGCCTCTGCCCTCTATTTACTGGCCTTCCTGCCTAAACTCCGCACCCGTCGTGAACCCATAGCCTACTGGGATGCTGGACTTATCTAGGTGCTAACGCCATTTTCTGGGCCGTTTATGGTGTCATGCATTACATTTGATATCATTTTTTAAGCAAAGCGGTAAACAGGGATGTTTTGGGCGCTATCCTGCTGATTAATTGGGTTAGCGTGAGCGGGAACGTAGAGATATATCATTTTTGATTTTTCATCACAGCGACATGATTTTGTGCCTTCTCACAGGCCCGGCAGTTATTCAGGATTGCGAGACGTGCTGGAAAAATCATATAAGGCGGCTATGCTGATTTTCAGCTAACCCTCTGGATTTTAAAGCCTCCCGTCCCGAGGAACACGATGATTTCTTCTTCTGTTCCGTTATGGGATATATTGGCATCACTATCGTGAAATTTTCTCTTCATAACAGGTTATCCCGGCAATGGCTTTGATCCCTAAAAACTACACGCGGCTGGAAAGCGGCTACCGTGAGAAAGCACTTAAAATCTATCCGTGGGTGTGTGGACGCTGCTCACGCGAGTTTGTTTATTCAAACCTGCGCGAACTGACGGTCCACCATATCGATCACGACCACACCAACAACCCGGAAGATGGCAGTAACTGGGAGTTGTTGTGTCTCTATTGTCATGACCACGAGCACTCAAAGTACACCGAGGCTGACCAGTATGGCACCCGTGTAGTGGCTGGCGAGGACGCACAAAAAGATGTTGGTGAGGCCACCTACAATCCCTTTGCTGACCTGAAGTCGATGCTGAATAAGAAGAAGTAATGGCTGAACTGTCAGGCTGGCCAACCTGCCTGACAGTGTCGCTTCCCGAAGAGAATCACAATGTCTGGCCGCGGCCAGAACATAACGTAGTCCGTCATGCCAGATGCCACCCTGGCCAGACTCAGCGCGATATGAATCCTTTACCAGCCGGTTATTTCAGATTTTGATATCAGTTATGGCCGGGAGAACCGTACGTCAATCCCCCCCTCACCGACACGCTTTTTGAGGCTATCTGTCGACAGCACCTTTCCTATTGGCGTGTAGCTATAGGAGGTCTGGAATGTCTCGTAAAAAAGAACCAGCGTCTTATTGCCATACAGCATCACATCGCCCTGCTGGATCGTGCCGGGTTTATGCGGATCGCTATTAAGAGCAGCAGGCAGGTCTGCAAACTTCTCATTGCCGTTCAGCTCCTCCATCGTCATGGTCAGCGGGAGTTGCTGTACAAATGCTTCCGCGGTGGCGTTATCCGCCAGCGCAATCTCATACGACTGATGGTTGATCGTCATAATAATCTTCATGGGACGCAGCTCTCCTGCCCGAACCGGGCCACTGGCTTTAGCGGGTATCAGACTATAGGTGGAAAGTAAGATCAGAAAAAGTAAGGCTCTTTTCATAAGGTTGCTCTCCGGATTATGGCGCATCTGTTCAGACATGGAGTGCGTTACTGCGATCGCCGTCCAGCCCTGAATAAACTGGCTCACTTACCCGCCGTTATCTGATGGTAAAGATTTATCCTTCACCCTTTCGCTGCACCATCACCCTGTCGGCGGAACTCGCGCGCCGCTTATTCTGCAACAGCCCGGATGCGCTGCGCTTCATCTGATGTGCTGAACTGATTTGCGGCTTACGTTTCGGACTGTCGAAACATTTTGAGAAATAATTTCCCTGAATAACAGCCGGTTTCCACGTTGTTGCAACTATTTCTGTACCAGGCTTAACAAATAACAACAGAGACAATGTGGAGCATTATGAAAGAGCAAAATCGCACAAATGGCATCGCTCCTTATGGGGGTGCCGCCGGAGGCTGGGGCGCACTGAAGGCGGTTGCCGATGCTATCCGCGGCCAGATGTCTGTGAAACAGGATGTGATCGCCCTGTTCAAAGTCAACCAGCCGCAGGGCTTTGACTGTCCGGGCTGCGCCTGGCCCGACCCGCAACATGCCTCATCATTTGAGTTCTGCGAAAACGGCGCAAAAGCCGTCTCCTGGGAAGCGACCAGCAAACGCACCACACCGGAATTTTTTGCCGCTCATACCGTGACTGAGCTGTGGGAGCGCAGCGCACTGCATCTGGAGGGCGAAGGCCGCCTGACCCATCCGATGAAGTACAATGCCGCTACGGATACCTATCAGCCCATCGAATGGGAGACGGCGTTCCGGGAGATTGGAGAGCATCTGCGCAGCTACGACGATCCGGACAGCGTAGAGTTTTATACTTCGGGACGCGCCTCCAATGAAGCGGCGTTTCTGTGGCAACTTTTCGCCCGCGAATATGGCACCAATAACTTCCCTGACTGCTCAAACATGTGCCATGAACCGACCAGTGTCGGGCTGCCGGAGTCAATTGGCGTCGGCAAAGGAACGGTAGAGCTGGAAGATTTTGATCACTGCGACCTGGTGCTTTGTATCGGTCACAATCCAGGTACCAACCATCCGCGCATGCTGGGCACGCTACGGGAAGTGTCGAAACGCGGTGCCACTATTGTGGCGATCAACCCGCTGCGTGAACGTGGCCTGGAGCGCTTTACTTCGCCGCAGAGCCCGATTGAGATGCTGTCAATGAGCTCCACTGAGCTGGCATCGACCTACTACAAGGTCAGGGTTGGCGGTGACGCAGCGATGTTGAAAGGGGTGATGAAGATCCTGCTCACTATGCACGAGGAGGCGCTGAGCAAAGGCGAACCCGGCGTCATTGATGAAGCGTTTATTACTGAGCACACTGAAGGCTTTGACGCCCTGAAAGCCGACCTGGAAAGCACGGACTGGGAGCATATCCTGAAAGTCTCGGGCATGGCGCGTGAGGAGATCCAGCATATTGCCCGGCTCTACGCCAGCGCTGAACGTACCATCATCTGTTATGGCATGGGAATTACCCAGCACCAGTACGGCACTCAGAACGTGCAGCAAATCGCTAACCTGCTGCTGATGCGCGGCAATATCGGCAAGCCGGGTGCAGGTATCTGTCCGTTACGCGGTCACTCAAATGTGCAGGGCGATCGCACAGTGGGCATCACAGAGATCCCGCCGCAGTCGCTGCTGGATGGCATAGAGAGGGTGTTTGGTTTCCGCCCGCCGCAGAAGCATGGTCACGGCGCCATTGAGGCAATAAAGGCGATGCGCGACGGCAAAGCCAAAGCGTTGCTGTGTCTGGGCGGCAACCTGGCGGAAGCGATTTCCGATCCACAGGTCACGTTCCCGGCGATGCGCAATCTTGATCTGGTGGTGCATATGGCGACCAAACTGAACCGCTCGCACCTGTTACTGGGTAAACATAATTATCTGCTGCCGGTGCTGGGCCGAACAGAGACCGATGTTCAGGCAACCGGCGCGCAGAGCGTCACCGTGGAAGATTCGATGTCGATGGTGCATGCCTCACGCGGTTCGCTGGATCCCGCCTCACCCCATCTTAAGTCTGAACCGGCGCTGGTCGCCTCACTGGCGAAGGCAACGCTGCCGGACAGCGTGGTTGACTGGTCGGCCATGGCAGCCGATTACAGCCGCATCCGCGATGCCATTGAAGCGGTGTTCCCGGCGTTTGAAAACTTCAATGAGAGGATTAAGCATCCGGGTGGATTCCGGCTCTATAACGCCGCATCAGAGCGCGTCTGGCTGACGCCATCTGGCCGTGCGCAGTTTAAAGTGATGCAGGGCATCAATGAAGATCCCCGGTCACTGAAGTGCCATGATCTGGTGCTCACTACCCTGCGCAGTCACGATCAGTACAACACCACGCTTTACGGGCTGAATGACCGCTATCGTGGCGTGACAGGCCGCCGCGATGTGCTGTTTATCAATGCAGAAGAGGCGGAGAAGCGACAGTTACGGGTCGGTGACCGTGTCGATCTGATGGCGCTGGACCCGGATGGCAATCCCACCTCGCGCCAGATGAAAAACCTGACCATCGTGATTATTGATATGGCCCCAGGTTCGGTCGGCGCTTACTATCCCGAAGCCAATGTGATGGTTCCGCTCGACAGCCACGATACCAAAAGCGGCATTCCCGCCTATAAAAGTATTCCGATATCCATGAAACGTGTCACTGACGAGACCCGGACGACCTCAGGCGTTTTACGCTAGTCAGGCGTCTCAATTTGCGAATGTTGCCAGCGTGGCCGGTGCTCCGGTCACGCTGTTTACCTTGTTTCACTCTGAAGTTTTATCGATCCTCTCTGCCTGCTTTACCGCCTGTAAAGCACCCGACGTGAAGCAAGCCTGACGGTAACATCATATACACTACAGTCCTGAAAACGGCTCTATAAACGATCGACTCTTTTTTGCCTGCGCAGATGTTCAGCGCCCTACCGGAAAAATGCCATGTTTCACCTGATTTTCAGCTTACCCAGCTGGTATGTAATTGCGCGCGTCATTATTCCTTTGTCCCTGCCACTTGTTGTAAAGATCCTGCTCTCCGCTCTGGTGCTGCTGGCGTCACAATATCTTCTGGTGAGCCGTTTTACCTCGGGCGGGATCTTCTCCGCTGAAATGCCCCGCATCATCATCATTCTGTTTAACTGGGCGTACAGCACCGTGCTGCTGCTGGCGCTGCTTCAGATGCTGATGGATGCGGTTATGCTGATTGCCCTGCTGTTGCGTCATCCGCTGGAGCTGGTTCCCGGTGTTCGCTATCTGGCCGTTGTGCTGGCGATGGGACTGGCTGCCTTTGGCGTTCAGCAGGCGATACGCGTGCCGCCGGTCAAAGAGGTGACTCTTGCGCTGCCCAACCTGCCCGCTGAATTCGATGGCTATCAGCTGCTGCAGCTGACCGACCTGCATATCACCCGGTTGTTTAATGCGGCCTGGACCGCCGCAATGGTTGAACGGGCAATGTCTCTCAAAGCCGATCTGATTGTGGTCACGGGCGATGTGATCGATGGCAACCTGGCGCATCGGCGGCAGGACGTTGCGCCGCTGCGCGGGCTCGCAGCGCCTGACGGCGTATGGGCTATCACCGGCAACCATGAATATTTCTTCCATCAGGCAATCTGGACGGCGCATCTGGCCTCACTGGGTCTGCAACCTCTGCTCAACAGCCATACCGTGATCCAGCGCGGAACCGCAAAGCTGGTGATTGCCGGCCTGCCGGACGCCTCCGCACCCGGCAGAAACGCGGTCGGCCCGGATCTGGCCCGCGCGCTGGAACAGGCACCTGAAAACGCGCCGGTAATCCTGCTGGATCACCAGCCACGCAATGCACGCCAGAACGCAGCGCAGGGCGTGGATGTGCAGCTCTCAGGACATACACATGGCGGCCTGATTATCGGGCTGGACAGGCTGTTTGCTAAACCCAACGCCGGGTTTGTTTCCGGGCTTTATCAGGTCGGCGGAATGCAGCTCTATGTGAATAACGGCACGGCACTCTGGCCAGGCATGGCGGTGAGGCTGGGTCGTCCCTCAGAACTCACCCGGATTACCCTTCGCCGCCAGCCGTAGTTGCGTGAAGAAATAGCCTCAGGAAAGTGCGGTTTTCGCAGGTGTGCATAAGATTGAGTGAGACAAAGGAGATCACCATGACGATGTTATGTACCGCCTGCGGAACGGCTTATCCCGCTCATTCCACTCATCAGCACTGTAAAATCTGTGATGATGAACGCCAGTACGTTCCGGCCGCCGGTCAGCGCTGGATCGCGTTTGATGAACTGCGCGCCAGCCACGCCAATAAGTGGACGGCTCACAGCGATGCGCTGTTAAGTCTTAAAACCGTGCCTGAGTTTGCCATCAACCAGCGCGCTTTTCTGCTGCGCACGCCGCACGGCAACGTGCTGTGGGACTGCATTGCCAACCTTGATGATGCCACCTATACGCTGATCGCGGCGCTGGGCGGCATTGATGCTATCGCCATTTCACATCCGCACTACTACACCACCATGCAGGAGTGGGCTGAAGCGTTTAATGCGCCCATTCATCTGCACGCCCGCGATCGTCAATGGATTGTGCGGAAGAGTCCACATATCCAGTTATGGCAGGGCGAGTCGCTGACGCTGATGCCCTCTGTGACGCTGTTACAGCTGGGCGGTCATTTTCCCGGCGGCAGCGTGCTGCACTGGGACGAAGGAGAAGGGATGATTCTGGCGGGTGATATTATCCAGGTCACGCCGGGTGCGCATGGCGTGTCGTTTATGTGGAGCTACCCGAATATGCTTCCGCTGTCAGCCGCTACGGTAGGCGACATACTGCATAGGCTCTCCGGCGTGACATTCGGGCAACTGTATGGCGCGTTTGAAGGGCAGGATATCCATCAGCAGGCAAAAGAGAAGGTGATGCGGTCGGGCGAGAAGTATCTGGCCTGTCTGCAGGATCATCAGGCGTAGCGCGGAATAAACGCTGAGAAGAGAACAGCCACCCACAGGCGGCTGTTTAACACCATTATGCGGTCTGGAACACCGCAACCATCGTACGTAACTGCCCTGCGCGCGCGGCGAGCTCATCAGCTGAGGAGGCCGACTCTTCAACCAGCACGGCGTTCTGCTGCGTCACCTGATCCATCTGGTTCACCGCAATATTGACCTGCGAGATACCACTGCTCTGCTCTTCGGATGAAGAAGTGATGTCGCGCATCAGCTGAGAGGTCTGTTCAATGGCGCTGACGCTCTGTTTCACCTTATCGCCTGCGTTCTGCGCCATGGCGATCCCTTCCTGCGCGTGGCCGACTGACTGCTCAATCAGACCCTTGATCTCTTTAGCTGCACTGGCTGAACGTTGTGCCAGTGCCCGCACTTCCGATGCAACAACCGCAAAACCTTTACCCTGCTCACCGGCGCGTGCCGCTTCCACGGCCGCATTCAGTGCCAGAATGTTGGTCTGGAAGGCGATACTATCGATCACCGAGGTAATCTCTTCAATTTTACCTGAGCTGCCACGAATTTTGTGCATGGTCTCCATCACCGAATCCATTGCTGCACCACTGGAGAGTGCAGCCTGCGTGGCAGATTCCGCACGGGCGGAGGCAAAGCGCGTGTTATCCGCGTTCTGCTGAATGATTGCCGCCAGCTGCTCCATGCTGGCAGCCGTTTCAGCCAGTGAAGCCGCCTGTTGCTCGGTGCGTGACGACAGATCGCCATTGCCACGGGCAATCTCTTCTGAGGAGTTGGCGATGGTGGCCGCGTTACCTTTGATATCCGACACCAGTTGAGCAAGGCGCTGCTGCATCCGCATCAGTGCATTCAGAAGCTCAGCCATCTCATTGCTGCCGGAAACGTTCAGCTGTGCCGTCAGATCGCCCGCCGCGACGCGGCTGGCAACTTCGACCGCTTCTTTAACCGGCCGGGTAACAGAACGGGTGATCATCACGGCCAGCAGAATGGCCAGCAGCGCGACGGCAAACAGACCTGCCAGTAACAGATATTGCGCATAGCGGCGTTCCTGGATCTGCGTCTGCATCATTCCTTCCAGACGATGGCTGGTTTGTTCACCCAGCTCGCCGTAACGGTTAATCGCCTGGGTAAAGATCCGTACATAGTCAACCGGCGTCACGCTGGCGTGACCGCTGACAAAGACACTATCAGCCAGATTCAGCGCACTCAGCGCCTGCTGGTTCGCATCCTGTGCCAGATTGCCAAAGGTGGTTTTAAGATCTGGCTCAATGGAAAATACTTTATCCATGTTGCCGCTAAACTGTCTCAGCGCCGTTTTGCCATAATCAAGCTGAAATGCCATGCGGCTGCGATCGGCATCCGACACATTCCCACCCGCAATCAGCGACGTGCCGCTAGCACGAATCTGTCCCAGCGTTTCAGTCAGTTGCGGCAGGCGACTAAAGATACTGACAATCAGCTGGTAGGTATTCAGATCGGCATCCAGCGATAGCTGATAAAAATCAAGTACATCCTGGTTCGTATCGAGTAGCACCTGAATCAGCTGAGCATGTCGCGTCAGGCTGGTTGCCAGGGTCAGTTTGCCCGCGTTAATATCGTTCTGCAGCTGGCTCCACTCCTGATTAACCCGCTCCAGCCGCTTCAGCGGCTGCGCCTGCTCATTATTCTGACGTAATTCGTCAGCAATCGTCTGAGATAAGCGATTAACCTCACTGACCAACGCCATACGTGGCGCGTTATCTGGCTTGTTCAGCGAGATAGCGATCGCGCTTTCCGCACGGTGCCGCTGCAGCAGGTTCAGCAACTTGAGCACCTTTCTTTCGACCGGTATACCGGTCAGTTCCACATTCTTTGTATCAATAAGCTGGTTGCCCGTCTGAATAAACAGAAAGGTGGGTAAAATAAACAGCACCAGCGCAAAGGATCCGAGTAACAGGAATTTCGCTGGCAAATTAATCCGGTCGAGTATTTTTTTCATTCTTTTCCGCTCTGATGTGTGAGACGTGCAGGTGTGTAGCGCACGAAATAGCTTTCGTAATATTATTTTTACCGTTTCTTTGACATAGCCAGAGATGCCTCATGCAGCACAATGTCGCTATGAAGAAAGGAGTTTCGTAAAAAAATCAGAAGTACATATAACACGGAAGGGAGTATAGATTGCGCTGCGTTATTTTACAGTGAATAAAATGACAATATTTACTTCAATATCCGCCTAAGCCAAACTTAAAAAAATACCTTACAAATCATAAAATTGAAATAAAAACACCTGGCAAAAAGCATTAAGCAACGAGCCTGACTTCAGCGTTATTGTTTTGAAGATAAATAAATTCAAGTTACATCATGAATAGCCGATAACTGACATCCTGCCTGTATCTGACTCATTATCACCAGACTATCAAAACAAATATCTACGCCCGGCAAATTCCAATTTAAACCTTATAACCCTAAAGAGTTATTTGCGATTTTAAAATGAAATCGATTTCATATTATATTTATTTCAGGAAAAGCCGCTTTATTTATTTTGATTTAAGATAAAAAAAGCCCCCACATTGTGGAGGCCCTTAAGTTACTGCTCAACTATTAAAAACTTTCCCAGTTCGCCTTAGTCAGGTCGATGGTCTGGTGCTCAGGCTGCTTTGTGTGTAATACCGGACGCCGTACTGCAGCGGTCTGCTGCGACTGTACTGCACGGTTATCGCTTTCCAGCTTAAAGGTCGCCACCAGCCCCGACAGCGTTTCTGCCTGCTCCTGCAGCGACTTAGAGGCGGATGAGGCCTCTTCCACCAGCGAGGCGTTCTGTTGCGTCACTTCATCCATCTGGCCAATGGCCTGATGAACCTGTTCAATGCCTTTACTCTGCTCAGAGGTAGCCGCCGCAATCTCATTGACCAGATCGGCCACCTGCTGAATCGCCTGACGGACATTTTCACTGTTAGATCCAACGCCGCTGGCCTGCTCTAAACCGTGCTCGACCTGTGAAACCGATGTTGAGATAAGATCCTTAATTTCACGGGCGGCAGAAGAGGAGCGCTGCGCCAGATTGCGCACTTCAGAGGCAACAACGGCGAAGCCGCGACCATGCTCGCCTGCACGCGCTGCCTCGACTGCCGCATTCAGCGCCAGAATATTGGTCTGAAACGCGATGCCTTCAATCAGTCCGGTAATTTCAGAGATTTTGGCAGAGCTGGCGCGGATTTCATCCATGGTACTGAGCATCTGCTTCACCGCCGTCCCATTCTGGATTGACATGTGATTCGCGTTATTTGCCAGGCTGCTGGCCTGTTGCGCACCCTCTGAGTTCTGTCGCACCGTTTCGCTCAGTGTCGCCATGCTGGCTGAGGTTTGCTCCAGTGAAGCCGCCTGTTCTTCCGTGCGTGCAGAGAGATCTTCGTTGCCCGCCGCTATCTGCGTTGATCCGGTACTCACCGATTGCGCGGCGTGGCTGACGGAGAGCAGCGTGCCGGAGACGCGCGCCAGTAGCTGATTAAATGCCATCGCCGTTTTGCCGATCTCATCCTTACTGCGGACCTCCGCGGTATGAGTCAGGTCGAGGGTATGACTCACCTGCGTCATGGTATTGACCATGCCTGAGAGGCTCTTTTTGATGCCGAGAATCACCTTAGTGGAGAAACCGGCCAGTATCAGAATAAGCAGCAGCGATCCGCCAGACATCGCCCACAGGGTCTGGCTATAAACGCGCTTGTTCTCCGCCCTGAGCTGTTCGCCAATATCGATATTCAGCTGAATCTGACGAGTGAAATCCGCTTCCATCTTACGGGATGCGGCACCAATACCGCCCTCACTCTGCAATAACGGCAGCGTGACCGCATCATTATGGGCGCGTGACGCGGCAAGAAATGCCGGCAATGCGCTGCGGACCGCATCCAGATTTTTATAGGCCTGTTCCGTCATCGCTTTGTCTTCATCGTTCGAGATGTCGTTAGCCATGTAGTAATCATTAAGCGACTTAATCTGCGAAAGCAGATTCTCAATGCGCTCTTCCGCAGCAGGGAATTTTGTCGCATCGCTGGTGCTGTGGTGGCGATAAAGCGCAATCCCCAACTGATTGGTCACGCTGATCGATTTATTGAGATCGCGAATGCTGGGTATTGCGTTCATCTGTACATATTCAAAGCGGGATTGAAAGCCCGAAATTACTGATAAAGAGATAATCACCAGCGCAATCAGTGACATTGCAAGCAGTGAGAAAATCAATACCAGACGTTGTGTAATAGTCATACTTGCCCCCGGCAAAAAAAGAATAATCTGGACATAATTCAAAGTTGGATCGTTCTTATCGGCTCTTGTCTGCAGGGCTTTAATTAAGCATGGCGAATATATTTTTTTATTTTTCCTTGCGAATGGTACAGAGTGAACTAGCCAGAACACTACTCTGCCATTTATTCATTTTTATTTTGACACACCTTTTTACATCTCATCATCTGAGATAAATTTGCCACATCTCCTGTCAGAAGATTTCCACTGCCGGATGGTCACAATGAAGCGGAAGCAGCCATTCATTTGGATCTGATAATTAGCCCGCTAATTCAACAGCGATGCTGACGATAATTGTTAAGGAGAAGGCGATTTAAATTCGTGGGATACCGTCGCAGACGCAGCAAAGGCAGGGCTTGTAAAGCTGAAGAGCTGAAGGGGTGAAAAACCAGCATGACAGTCTGTCATCAGATTTTCTGATAAGAGGATGACTGGCTACCTGTCAGATAACAGGCGACGGTGGGAGATTTTAGCCTTTTGTGTCAGGGCCAGATTAAATCAGTGAAATCGCTGGCGGAATGCTGAATCTGGTCTATGCTCACTGGCCCGACCAGGCTTTAGTCTGTTGGGTAGCAATAACGCTTAAAATAAAAAAAGGTAGTCGTCATGGATTTAGCCACATTTGAAACCAGAACCGGTCTTTGGCCACACATGCAGTTTACGGATGTTGAATATGAAGTGTGCAGCGCAGGTGTAGAGATCTATGCCATTGATGTCAGTCGTCAGACCAAGAGCAAGCTATTTATCTGTCGTGTCACCAACGAGCAGCAGGCAGCGTCGCTAACGGCACAGTTCAAAGAGTGGTTGCCGAAGTTAAAGCTTAAAAAACGCAAAGTCGCATTGAATCTGGCGCGCATGGCGTGCGAGAAGAGCTTCCCCGCGAATCCTAAATTCCAGGATCGGTCTGACATGCGTCGGAACACATCCAGGCTCTGATGCCTGCTTCAGCCTGTATCTGTTACAGCAGTCAGGCTGAAACCCTTTCTTATCCTGTCTGCGCTGCGGCACGTTTTAATCACGCGCCGCAGGCACACGGAACAGTCGACATTCTCCAGGCTCAATTGAGATATCACTGAAAGTCGTGATATGCATCTCGATCCAGGTATTCGCGGCCCGAAGCGTGTGAGGTGATTTGCGTTGTTCCAGTTCAGCCACAAAATCCCGGGTACTCACTGTGCACTGACCGGTATCATCCCGCCTCATCGCTTCTCTGAATGCTGACCAGACCTCATCATCCTGTGACATCTCTACCCCACACCGGCTCTCAATCGATAATATGCTGTATATATAAACAGTACAATTATTCGCTTTAAGGGTCAAGTCTGCTCTGTTTACCAGTCTCAGATCGCTAAGCAATGGCTTAATTGTGGCCATTTATAGCAGAAGCAGCAGCCGAAACAGGACTTTAATCCTAATCTTAGAAATCGTTTTCATATCTGATTAAGGTATTGATTTAAATAGCCATTGAATATTGTTAGCTTTTTAATTGTTTGATATCTAATTAAAAAAAGAGTTAACCGTAGCGGCATAAACATCGTTTTTGCCCTATCTTTGAATGGCTCTGTAATGAAATCCACTTCTTTTACAGAGCGATCTGACTCCTACCCTTGCCCCCTTTTACAGGGGGCACTTTTTTCAGATAAGGCAGATATCAACATCTGATTGTCTCTGCAGACCGACAACGTTCATGCGTTGCTGACTACTGTGCTGATGACGTTAAGGGAGTGTCTGGAAAAGTGGTTGATTTGTAACCTGATAATTCATTGGTTGTGCTGACATCGCCTGAAGCCTGAAACAGTGGATTGAATCTCAAAACAATTTTCCGAAATAGCAAATAAACGGATTTTTTACCCGCTTAAAAGCCTCGCCAGAATGACGTGGTAAGGAGAATAAAAAGTGCGTAATAATCTGGCAATATCAGATTGACCAGCGCCTCACCAGGGATGCTGTAACGTTATAATAATGCGCTATATCTGCTGTTCGCCCCCGATTTTATGGGGGTTTTTCTTTTCCCTTCATTTCTATGCCCGGTTATTGCCGCACTGCGATCTGATGTCCTGATTGTCGAATCCTTTAGTACTACCTGAATCTACGATTAAATTAATGCTGCAAATATAACGGCATAATGGTCGTAGTTGTGCCCTTAACCAGCAATATTTCTGTGATATGTTTAATCAGTAACTTTCTGCCACGTGAGTCTGATTATGCTCTCCACCCTTATTTACCGTAGCCAGCTTGCGGGTTCTGTCTCGCCAGAGAGATTGAAAGCGCTGGTGGAGCGCGCCAGTATCAAAAATGCTGAGGCTGAAGTCACCGGGATACTGCTCTATGACGGACAGCACTTTTTTCAGGTGCTGGAGGGTAGCGTCGACAACGTTCACACGGTTTTCCAGCGTATCAGTCAGGATGAGCGGCATTTTAACCTGATTGAGCTGATGCGGGATTACGCCCCTGCGCGTCGCTTCGGTCATGCCGGTATGGCCTTATTTGATTTACGTGATTATCAGAAACACACCGTAGTGGATGCCCTGCTTAAGCGGGTCACCCTGAGTGATGAACGGATCAGAGATGACCGGGTGGTGAAGTTCCTGCGTTCTTTCGTCGAGGGGCGGGATAAAGAGACGTTTATCAAAATTGATCCTGCCAGTCAGTGGACGCTGACAACACCCGTCACCTCCGAATCTCAGCCAGCCTGGCAACCGGCACCGGGTCAGCGTTGTGAATTTGCGCTACAGCCTATCGTGGATACAGCGAATCGCCGGATTGTCTCCTGTGAAGCCTTGATACGTGGTCAGCACGGCGCATCACCCGCTGATTACTTTTCACAGTTGCCAGAAAGCGAGCGTTATCAGGGCGATCTGCACTCTAAAACCTACGCTTTCCAGCTGGCCAGACATCTGGGGTTGCGCGAGCAAACGCTCTCCGTCAACCTGCTGCCCATGTCGCTGGTGGTCATTGACGACGCTGTTGAACATCTTATCCAGCAGATCAGGCAGCAGGGATTGCGACCAGAGCAGGTGGTGGTTGAGGTGACCGAAGATGAGATCATCTCGCGCTTCGACGCATTCCAGTTTGCTGTCCAGCAGCTGAAAGCGGCCGGGATCAGCCTGGCGCTCGACGATTTTGGCGCCGGTTTCGCCGGCCTGTCGCTGTTAGCCGATTTCCAGCCCGACAAAGTTAAAATCGATCGCAAGCTGATCACCGATATCCACCGCAGTGGCCCGCGTCAGGCGATAGTGATGGCCATCATTAAATGCTGTCAGGCGCTGGAAATTACGGTTATTGCGGAAGGGGTTGAAAAAATTGAAGAGTGGCTCTGGCTGGAAGGTGCCGGGGTACGCTATTACCAGGGCTTTCTGTTTGCCCGTCCAGCCCTCAATGCCCTGCCTGCAGTAAGCTGGCCAGCACGACGCCCGGAATAGACCCCGCCGTGATAATCCCCTTTCCTTCCCTTTTGCCCATAATTTGATGCGGCTCACACCGCTTCGCTGCAAAAGGCAAAAGCTGTGCCATGCTTGATTCATCTGACAGCCTTCAGGCAACACAGATATTCATCAGGTCACTGGACAACAACCGGAAATGGGAGAGTCACCATGAACGAAGATCGCATTGGCGGTAACTGGAAGCAGTTCAAAGGTAAAGTTAAGGAAAAATGGGGTGATCTTACGGATGATGATATGACCGTTGTAGAAGGGAAGCGCGATCAGCTGGTCGGTAAAATTCAGGAACGCTACGGCTACGAGAAAGATCGTGCCGAAAAAGAAGTGAAAGAGTGGGAAGATTCCAACAAGTACCACTGGTAACGTGTGCTTAATCGCCGGGCGTCTCTGCGTCCGGCATCTGCTCTGTACCCCTGTTTAATCCCCCGCACCCACTGCCATCTCAGCACACGATACACCGGCAGATTTTGGAAATGATTGTTTCTTTATTTATTCCTGACGCGCATACTGCGTCATCTTCCCTGTTCATGGGATCTCAATGCCTTTCGGATATCAATTATGCCCCAGCACTCTACCGACACCGTATGTGGTCTCGTCGGTGTTCTTCCTGAAACTCTGCGCCGCTGGCGCCGTGCCGGGCTAATAACGCCGCCTGGCCCTGCTGGTTACTCAGATAATCAGCTTACGCGTGCGCTCTGTGTGCGTGAAATGACCTCAGGGGGTCATACGCTCTTTGATATCCATACTGCATTTAACTGGCCCAGCGTTGTGCTGCCTGGCGGCTGGGCCTGTCGGGAAGAGGATATGTTGCATCTGCTGGCGCATAATACGGACGCAGATGTTGATCGCGAACTACAGATGATGAATACCGACTATTGTGGTGATGATTATGTTAATCGCTACCTGCGGCCGCTCAACCTCTGGCTGCGCACTGACCTCAGCGAAGGTGCGGCGCGGCGCCAGCAGCGCTTTCATTCAGCGGTAGTCAATCAGTGGGAGCGCCTGGCGCTGGCCTCACAACGACGCAGCACCGTACCGCTGTTTCTTGAAGCAGTCAGCGTCACAGATGAAACCGAGATCTGGATGGAAGCGATACGGCTTAACGGACAGGGCTTTCGGGTTGAAGTTGCAGCAGATGCGTCAGGTATCCCCGCCGTGGCGCAACGCCGCTTTGAGCATCATCTGATGTGGTGTGGTGATGGTATCAGTGCATCGATGAAGGCTGCATTTCACTCCAGTCTTGAGGCGGGTGAACCGATCATGCTGACCGGAACGAATACCGGCTTACCGTCGCAAATCAGCCTTATGGCAGCCAGCGCCTGAACTCTTTTGACCTTCTTACCTGCCAGTGAATAAAAAGGCGGAAACAGCCTGTGCCGTTTCCGCCCTGTTCATGTTACTGATGTTCAAGAGTACGCTGACCGCCGATCGCAATCGGGATACGGCGCGGTTTCTCGCTCTCCGGTATTTCCTGGATCAGATCAATGCTAAGCAGACCCTCCGCCAGGCTGGCTCCGGTGACCTTCATGTGCTCTGGAATGGAAAAGCTCAGCTGGAAATCGTGTCGGGAAATGCCGCGGTGGATCCAGCTGGTGTTCTCTTCCCGGGCCTCGCCAGACGCTTCCTGTGACGGTTTCTCTCTGTGACCGGCCACTGAAAGCCGTCCGCCTCGTAACTCGATCTCCAGTTCATGCTCTTTCCAGCCAGGTACACTGACGGTCAACGCATAGCGATTATCCTCTACCCGTTGCAGATCGTAAGCGGGAACCGACGTTACCGGGCTGTCGCCAGTAAGCTGACTGAACAATTTATCGATGCGGTTAAAGCGGTCTGAAAAGACTGAATCAGACAGCGAAGGGAACACTGAAAATTGTTGTACTGACATGGTGATAATCTCCTGAACAGGTTCATCCAAAAGTTCATCTGATCGGTATCATATTTCCGATCATCTCTATAAATAGGGATCAGTAGTCAGTTTTCAAGTTGGTAAATATAATTTTTTTACCGTTATCAGACAGCCGGTTACCACAGAAATAAATTTCAGGGTATTAACGCAGCCGTTACTTTTTGCTCTGAGGTGCAAGAGCAAAATGGGGATGACAGCCAGCCAGTAATAACAGCAACTCATATTCTCCCTGACTTAATAGTGTCGGGTTACCTGCGGCTTCTTTGGTTTGCCAGACGCGCAGGCTAAGGTCAAAACGCTCAGCAGCGCTCTGCTGTGAGAGCCCGGCGGCAAGACGAAGTTCACGCACATTACTCTGGACGACCACAGGCGGCCTGGGGGGACGATTCACCAAACAAAGACTCCTTCAACATGATTAAACCGCAAAGGCACAGCGCTTCGCCATCAATAAAAGCGAAGCAACCTGAGAGCGGCCATAACGAAAAGACCACAGAATAATTGACTATTTTAAATAAATGTCAAATTTCAGGTTTAAAAATCATGCATGCTTTTTTATAAGCGAAGCGGCATATTTCGCCCTGACGGAGACTTTTCTATTTCCATAGAGTGCTTTATTCCTCCTGCCAGGAATTATCCTGTTATTTGCCTTAAGGGCCATTCAGGGATTAATCCGCTACCTCAAGCGCCCTTTCTTCATCAGGATAGAGGTATAGCCTGAGGGTCATGTTCAGGCAGCATCATTGAAAAAGAGGAGGATAATGAATGAAAAATCCTATCCAGCGTCGCTCGCCCGACGATCTGTCGCAGGTGGAAATTCGTGAACAGTGGCAAATCACCTACTGGACCCAGGAACTGAGGACAACACAGGAAAGGCTGACACGCGCGATCCGCGAGCGAGGGCCGCGGACCGAACAGGTTCGTGACTGGCTGGAGCAAAACCCGCCGCCACGTCGTCCGACACAATTCATACACGGCATGAAAGGTTAAATTGATTACTGTCTGAAGCGACGCGTTACTGGCGGTCTTGCGGTGGATTGACCTATAGCAGTCAGGAGTACACTGACAGGTCATATCTGCCGGTCTTCATTTTTTCAGGCTTTTACCTGTATTTTTAATAGGTTATCTTCCTGAGCAACCAGCGGATAGCGATCCGTCTCTGGCTGCAGACCTGTTTAATTGTAAAACTGACTTAGAAATAACATTAACCACCCTGAATGCTTATTCATCTCCTGACGGAAAATAAACATTAACAACCGTAAAAACCCTCTCCTGGCTATATAAAATGTACAAATGTAAATAATCAGGCGCATCTTCGATTAAATTTTCGAATCGTAACAACCCCTTTAATGCGTTAAAGAAAATATTAAGAGACACCCGCTGCATAGTCCCTTATTATCAAGTTGAAAATAAAAAATCACGCCATAATTCCTGCCGCCCGAATCACATTTCGCTCCGGACAGTTTTCTTTTTTCGCTCCGTAATCAGCCGGTGCGGGGGTTCTACACACATGTTAAACAATTTAAACGGCGACAATGAGCGCCGCAGCCGCGCCTTACAGGCGTTGCGCGACCCTGATGAAAGCCGCGATGAAGTTCTCCGGAAGTTTGTCCGGTTAGCCAGTCAGGCCCTGGGTATCCCGGGCAGCTTTATATCGGTGCTGGATGATGAGTTCCAGACCGTTCGGGCATCACACAATTTTGAACTGCAACGCTCAACGCGTGCGGATTCACTTTGTCGTCACGTGGTTGATAGCGACAGTGCGGTGATCGTCCCTGATACTTATTACGATGCGCGTTTTGTCACGCATCCCCTGATCACTGGCTCACCCTTTATCCGCTTTTATGTCGGTGTGCCACTGAAAACACGCGATGGCATTATTCTGGGCACACTATGTGTGACCGACACCGAACCGCATGCGTTTCCCAGTGACCAGGTGACGACCTTAACGCTGCTCTCTACGCTGGTAATGTCTTTTCTTGAAGCCTGGCACTCGGCGGGTTTTACCGATCCGGTGACCGGGCTACCTAACCGTCAGCGCCTGATACGTGATTTGCAATATCTTGCCGTTGCCGGCGATACCACGCCACGCCGTCTGGTTCTGATTGATTGCATCGATATGTCGCGTGCTTATGAACTGGCCCGCACCATGGGAATGAGCCCGGTTGAGAGCCTGCTGAAAGATATGGCCACTCTGCTGCCGCTGCGCCTGCGGCCGGCGGTTGGGGAGATGATCTATACGGTGGCCACCGGCCGCTTTGCTATCCTGACCCGAGCGGATAGCCGACTCAGTGCCGCGTGGGTAGCCGGTCGTCTGGAAGGTATCAGTGCGGACATGGATGAAGGTCTGTCGGTCGCGCTGACTCCCCATACCGGTGAGGCTGACTTTGTCGCTGGCAGCATGCCAGCATCTGAAATATTAGGCCGTGCGGTCAGTGCGTTGCATGAAGCGGTCGGCCGCGGACTGCCCTCTCAGCGCTTTGACGCTGAGGCTGAAACGCAGCGTTCAGAAGATTTCCTGCTGATGACCGATCTTAAAACGGCATTACGCGAGAACACCGGGCTGTATATGGTCTATCAGCCGAAAATTTGCCTGCAAAGTGGTAAACCCGTGGGTCTGGAAGCGCTTATCCGCTGGCAACATCCCAGCCGGGGCGAGCTTTCACCTGCCGCCTTTATCCCGCTGGCTGAGCAGACCGATCTGCTCTCTGTGCTGACAGCCTGGATTATCGATCGGGCGGTTGAGCGCCTTAGCCGGCTGAGGAATAACTGCATCCAGCTGCCGCTAACGATAAACGTCAGCGTACGTGACTTTGCGCGCGAGGGGTTCGCTTCAGCGCTGGAAAGTAAGATGGTCAAATCTAAGCTCCCAACCTCTCTGCTGGGAATCGAATGTCTGGAAACCGAACGTATCCTTGAAAGCCCGACCGCCCTGCGCGGGCTGGAGATGCTCAGAGCACGAGGATTCACTATTTCACTCGATGATTTCGGTTCCGGCTACAGCAATATCAGTTATCTGCGTCGCATGCCGCTTGATGTGATTAAGCTGGATCGTTCCCTGATCAGTGAGCTTTCCTCTGACACGGCTTCACGCATCATTGCACGCAGCATCATCGCCATGCTTAAAGAGCTGGACTATACCGTGGTGGCAGAAGGGGTTGAGTGTCCGGATGCAGTAACATCCCTGACCGAGTATGGCTGCGATCAGGCTCAGGGCTATTTCTATTCGAAGCCGTTGAACGAAGAAGCATTGGATTACTGGCTGCACTGGAAGCTGCGTGGCGAGTGTCATTAATCTGGAGCTGGCGCAATCTGATATCAGATTGCATTTTCAGCTATCAGATCGAGCTCTGATATTCCCTATAAGTCATATTCAAAATATTTGATCAATATAAGCAAAAGTTAGCTATATCAGTCTGGCGAGATCGCGCCTATCATTCATTCCATCGAGGCAAAACGCCTCTCCCTGACTGAAATACGCTAAGGAATTGACCATGAACCCCATCAAAATTTTCGTTGCTGTTACTGCACTTTCTCTGATTTCATTCGGTAGTTTTGCCCAGACTATTACCGCTACCGCGTCTACCCTGGATGCTGCTGAAGCTAAAGTCGCGGCACAGGCCAAAGATGCAGGTGCATCCTATAAAATTACCGGTGCACGCGTTGATAATCGAGCTTATGTCTCTGCTGAACTGATCAAATAACATTTACCCCTTCAATACGATGAGGCTGCCATTACGGCGGCCTTTTTTATTATGCAGGAAGCATAAGTTCGTCTGCTCAGGTTCAGCGTCTCTGATCCCATTATGATTGTTGGAACCGTGCCCCGTAATTTGCCGTTTCGCTTATTGCCACCTGCCGTGGTGCAGTCTGTGCGACAGTGAATAAGGAGAGATGAAACATTTTTTGAACAATGCTAGCGTGTGCGCAACAATCTTATAAAACGGAGCTGCACATGCTGACTACCATAATATACCGCAGCCATATTTCAGATGACTTCTCCATCAGAACCCTGCCCGCGATGGTCGACAACGCCAGCAAAATAAATGCGACTCACGACGTGACCGGCATCTTATTATTTAACGGTACCCATTTTTTTCAATTGCTTGAGGGTCCGGAAGCAGGCATTCAGGCAGTCTATCAGAGGATTTGTGCAGATCGACGGCACCACAATGTGGTGGAGCTGATGCGCGACTATGCGCCTTACCGCCGCTTTGGTAATGCGGGCATGGCACTCTTTGACCTGCGTGAACACGATCGCTCATCGCTCCTGCAGGCCGTGCTGGATAAAGGGACGTCAAAATATCGTCTGACCTATGATGATCGGGCACTGCAATTCCTGCGCACGTTTGTAGAGTCTCGTGAGAAAGAGAACTATTACGAGGTCCTCCCGCCGGGTTACTGGGAGTTTATTTCTGAGCACAATGATGTGCCGGACTCCCGTCCGGAGACAGAAGGCGTCAGCTTTCGCCCGGTGGTGGATCCCCTCGCTCGTCAGGTCACAGCGATTGAGGCGACCACTCTGCGACCTGCTCCCGCCGACGACACCTCAGGCGATCAGCTTTATGTTAACGATCTGGAAACCGTGAAAAAGACGTTTGCCCATGCTGGCCTGGTCTGCCCGGACGGTATGACACTGTACGTCAGCCTGCTGCCTATGACGCTTGTAGTGATACCCAATGCCGTCGATCATATTGTGGCCGCTATTCAGCAGGCGGGACTGGTTCCTGAGCAGGTTGTAGTTGGCGTAAGTGAAACCGCAGTGATCTCGCAGCTGGAAGCGTTCTCTGAAGCCGTACGCGCGCTAAAAGCGGTCGGAATCAGTCTGTCGATCGACAATTTTGGTGACGGCTCTGCGGGATTGTCCTTGCTGACTCACATTCAGCCCGACCGCATTCGTATTGATGCCGGTATCACCCGCGATGTTCATCGCAGTGGGCCAAAGCAGGCGGTGGTTCAGGCGATTATTAAATGCTGTTCCGCGCTGGAAATTACCGTCATCGCAGCAGGGATCGTACAGGCAGAAGAGTGGATGTGGCTGGAGGCTGCAGGTGTGATCAACTTCCAGGGCACGCTGTTCGCAGCCGCAGGGCGCTATGAAGCACAATCCGTTGCCTGGCCGGAATACCGGGAGGCGATGTAACACTCTCTGTCCCAATGGTGATAAAGCGGTACGTCAGCGCGAGGCCGCTTTCTTCACCGATGTCCTGCAGAGCAGTATCAAAGCCGCAGCGGCCCCGCTAAACACCTCCCCTCCCCCGCGCCCCCATCGGACCCGATCTTGTGACAGGGATAACGGCAGCTCCTTCCTGATGGTTCTGGCCATACCTTAATCTCTGTACTCATTCTGGCTTAGCTCTATTTGATAACCACTGTAGCGAGTAAAGTTACCTGTTTAACTCTTCCAGTAAGCAAATCAGTGGCGGATCCTTTTTAGGATCGAACTTCATCGCCTATCCACTGTAGCGAGTAAAGTAACGATATTCAGGGTTCGGAAACCACTGTAGCGAGTAAGCAGAGCAAGTAAATCGTCATCCGTCCTTCTAAATTGCAGCGCGAAGGCGCATTAGCCTTTGTTTCAGGTACTCCAGGTACGGTTTCATTCAGTCATAACCACTATAGCGAGTAAAAAACCGATCTCCCTCTCAACAATGAATTTTGACCCTTGATTGCAGAATCCGCCCTGTGTGGGTCCTCGCAAAGGTGCTTTTATGAATGCAGCTAAGCTCTTTAACTGCAAAAATCTGAAGCACGGCACACCGTTTAACGGCTGTGGCGAGTAACCATTTTTAGGTGTGGGAATTTGGCAATTTAACAGGAAGTCTTTTACTGACAGTGCAATAAATGATAGTGAGTGCTTACTCTATTTAAGGTAACCACTATATCGAGCATAGGCCAGTGACAATAACAACCACTATAGCGAGTAAGCTCCTCATTTCTGCTCCCAATTAACAACCACTGTAGCGAGAATATCGCATTCATCAGCGCCAATATCCGATCATTAACTGAACGCTTTAGCGATAAAACAACCTGATAACCACTGTAGCGAGTAGTTTACCCACCCTGGATGGACAAAAGGGAGATGAAAAAGCGCGGTAACGGAGGAGATAACCACTATAGCGAGTAGAGTAATGACACCGATTCCCCTGCCCAGCCTGCGTGAATACTTCATGACGGCCGTACTTTCTGTGCTGTGATCAGGTAAGTAACCACTATAGCGAGTGAACATTGGGTCTCATTCTGGCTATTACGCTTTTGAGGCCGCTCTTCCGGGAGAGACTAACCACTATAGAGAGTAAACACAGCACCGGACTCAATTCAGGTCCTGCCGATGGAGAGTAATGAATAGCGCGATTAGCCCTGTTCAGACAGGCGTTACGTATGTTGCTGTCGTGCTGGTAACCACTATAGTGAGTAACGTTACTCGCTACAGTGGTTATTGTCTTTCAGCCCGGCGTTCCCGATAAGAGATTGAAAGCGGAGTAGCATGCATGCTAGCAGAAAGCGTGTCATTGCTTCTTCTGCTTCCTGATTTTGTTCAGTAGCTCTTTTTCTTCACGCGAGACCATCACCAGCTCACTGCTATCCTCTTCAATCACCGGTTCAGGCAGGCTGACGTCAATTACGTCGGAATCGATATCAAGATCGTCAAACTCATCCATCTCATCATCGATCAGGCCTGACTTACTGAGCGGCAGTTCGGCCGGGCGCAGCTTAGGATGACGATAATGAACCCAGAAGTAGACTGATGAGCCACGTCGGGTTTCGGTGTAGTCGAGATAGCCGATCTCTTTTAACTGCTCCATGGCCTTTCTGACGGTGGCATTCTGGGTAATCACACGCGATGTCAGGTTAAGTCTTGCGCGCAGACGCGCCATAGATATCGGCGCAGGCTTCGGCGGAAGGCTTTCAATGAAGGTGTAGAGCGCCTGAGCAGACTCTTTGCGTGCCAGCTCATTGATGGCTTTAAGCTGCAGCAGAACCTTTCTGTCGAACTGATACAGCTCAAAGATCTTGGGATCGGCCTGCAGCGTTACCGTGTCCTTCTTGATGCTGTATTTCGCAGACTGCACCAGGTGCGTTGTGTAGTTCTCTCCGCCCTTGCTGGTAAAAGTCAGGGTGTTAGAGGCAATACGCGTCAGCGAAGCATCCAGACGGCTCCTGAGCTTCGAGGAGAGACGCACTGAGGGTATGCCGCATAGTTTGGCAAATTCAACGAAAGAGAGCGTTACCGTGTCTCCCAGACACTCATGCGTAGCGAATGCACGAATGATCCCGACCCAGGTTTTGAAATCATTATCCATATCCAGGCGGGCACCCAGAATCTTAATGTTGTCATAGCCTTCTGACCTGACCAGGGATAACTGTTTAAGATCCTGGGTCACATCCATGGCGTTCATCTGGTTTTTCTGACTGCGCGCTGTGGATTTTAACGTCGGAACAAATAAACCGAGTCGCATCAATGCTACCGGCTGGACGGTGTTGTTACTGTTGGGGGTAAGAGTAACAACTTCACCTGTACGTTTATCTGTTTCGCTAAACGCATCAGCTATGTTCAGGATATCTGGTTCTTTTCTTGGCATTAGGAAGATCCGTGATGTGAACAGGCGAGAGCCGCTGTTACTCGATACAGTGGATACTATCACTCACTACAGCGGTTAATCTACTTACCATAGTGGTTATTTCTCTCGATATAGTGGTTGTTTTACTCGTTATAGTGGTTAGCGACCCGGCTTTAACGTAGTCATACCGTGGCCTGAGGCGGTGCTGGGATCTTTAAGGAACTTAATAAGGATCTTAAATGGATCTGTTATTGGATCTATTCAGTGGATAACCTGAGAAAACTAACTGAAAAAGAGTCGAGCCACCGCCCTCCCCCTTTACTGGATCTCCCTCTTTCATCGCAAGCACCCTGGAAGAAGCCGTCATCTACGCATAATCAGGGTTATGCACACCGATTCAGGCCAATTACTCGCTATAGTGGTTGTTGAGTACTCGCCAGCGCGGTTGCTTTTCTCGCTATAGTGGTTGTTATACTCGTTATAGTGGTTATTCTTCTCGCTACAGTGGTTACTGACCCCCTTCCAGGCCTTGTGTTACAAGGCTTCAGACGCTGCAGGGATCTGTTAAGGATCTCAATTTGATCTATTGAGGATCGACCAATTGGATCTGGCCTGTGAATAACGGGGATAAAACACACAAAACAAAGAATTAGCTGAGAGTCCCGGTCAGAAGTTATTTTCACCTTCAGTTCTGAATGTGCGGTTTATCAGAAGCACATCTGTGAAGGTCTTTTACTGCTAAAACGATCTAACGCTGAGCATAGGTAAGACTGGAATGTTGCATACACCTATAACCATTAAATCTTTAGGGTTATAAGTTTAAATCAGGCCTCAGAAAATCGGTCAGTGAAAATACAGAAAACTCACCATGATGTTAATCGCCTATCTATTTGATAAATAATGGATTATTTTTTATTTTCATGATGAAAACACCATAAGATTCTTACTTAACGTAATATCTTTGTTTTGTCAGTACTCAGAATCTGTCAGACATACTAAAAAGGCACTTAAAATAACTTTCCCGGAAGAAATTAATAAGGTGCCAGTGAAGGAACAACAGGAAGAACGACAGTAAGAAAAATGCGTTCGGCATAATAACTTAAACTAATAAATAGGCTTAGCGTGAATGAAGTAATTTCAGGAATGTAAGAATGACATGAAGATGAAAAGATAGTATCCGGATCTGAATCAAGCACAGCAGAGCGTTAATTCTGACTGTCCGGCATAGCTACATTATGGTGACTTGCCCCAATTAATATTGCTCTAAGCCTTGCCGCATTAAGCCTGTTCTCTACTCCTACTCATGCTGTTAAATCGGCAGTCTTAACTCTTACATGATTTTGATTCGTGACATCACATAATGATGAAGGGAATTAAATCCCTATCTTTTCTGGATTAAGCCTTGCAATAAAAACCCTATGCGGAAAAACGCCTGACATTATGTTGACAGGCAGCAACGCAGATTATGAACGCTACATAATGACAAGGCATAAAAGGTATGGATTTGGAAGCAGTGATCTTAATTTAGCAATGATAGCGGTAACGATTACTTGCGTACTTTACCATTATGCCTACTCCTTCAGGTTCAAAAGCACTGTAATAGCTTCTGAGTAAAACTCTACGTCAGCAATAAATGTTGAGTGAAAGTACATTAATCCTGGAAATTTTTCACCAAGCCATTTCACACGTAATTAAATGATTTATAATAACTTTTATTGAATTTTCATGCTGAAAACACCATTGAAAACACGAAAACAATTTAACGAGCAACCTGCAGACTGGCAGATGATTCATCAGAATCGGAATGCACCGCTCCGAATCATTAGTCCTTAAAATATTCGTTTAATGTCGCCATTTTAAGTTCTCTGTCTCAACCAGCCTGTAAGACAAAAAAGCAAAGCGATTCACTTTCCAGTGATTCACAAAAGTAATACTGCTTGCATCTCACCATCGCGGAGAAAAAATCCAGGTTTTTGGCATTTTTCTAAAAAATTGGCAGGTATGTGCTTTTTGTGTAGTATGCAAAAAACATTAACGCAGAGGGGCTTATGAAGCGTGATTATGGTGGAGTGCTGGAAATGGCCACACGTGCCAATTCCATGTTACATGGACTGAGTAACCATATTGAGCAGCAGCGTCAGGAATTTAACCAGACCGGTTTTTACCAGACCTTCTCCCGGAATGCTGTCGCCAACATGCCATTGCTGAGTAAGCATGCTGTTGTCGCCGCAATTGGTGATATGGAAGCAACAGGTTATCAGTTTGGGAAAAAACAGACCGGCAGCACCTCACAATATGCCCTGACTATCCAGAATGTGGTCGACATCTATCAGCATCGTAAAGTACCGAAATATCGCGATCGGCACGATGGCCCCTTTGTCGTATTCGTTGTCAGCCTTAAAGGTGGTGTCTCAAAAACAGTGAGCACAGTCACGCTGGCCCACGGTATGCGTGCACATCCTTCTATGTTACATAATGACCTGCGTATTCTGGTTATCGACCTGGATCCACAGGCATCAAGCACGATGTTCCTGAGCCATACCAACAGTGTCGGTTCAGTTCTGGAGACGGCAGCGCAGGCGATGCTGAACGATCTGGATGCAGACCAGCTTCGTAAGCAATTCATTAAACCTACTGTCATGCCCGGCGTTGATGTGATCCCAGCCTCTATCGACGATGGTTTTGTTGCAAGCGACTGGGAAGAGCTGGTTGCTGAGCATCTGCCAGGCGTTGCGCCTTCGGAAGTACTACGCCGCAACGTGATTGATCGTCTGGCGGGTGACTACGATTTTATCTTCCTTGATACCGGACCTCACCTTGATTCATTCATGCTGAATGCAATTGCGGCCAGTGATGTACTGCTGACGCCGACGCCCCCGGCACAGGTCGATTTCCACTCCACCATGAAGTATCTGACGCGTCTGCCTGAAATGCTGGAGCGTATTGAGTCCGAAGGCATTGAGCCACGGCTTAAAGCCAATATCGGCTTTATGTCCAAAATGACCTCTAAACACGATCACCTGACTTCGCAAAGCTATGCCCGGGAAGTGTTTACTAAATCGATGCTGGACTGCAGCCTGCCGCGACTGGATGGATTTGAACGCTGCGGCGAATCCTTTGATACGGTGATCAGTGCCAATCCCTCCTCTTATCCGGGCAGTGCGGACGCTCTGCGCAAAGCTAAATATGAAGCCGAGCAGTTCTCAAGGGCTGTGTTTGACCGCATTGAATATATCAGGAGTACCTTGTGAGCAAACCTATACAGCGCATCGGGCGCAAGTTTGGTGATTCTGCTATCGCAAACATGATCGACAGCAGCAGCCAGTCGCGCACATTTACGCTGAAGTCGGGCGCGAAGGCCACCTTTGTGCGCCAGCTAATCCTGCATGATGATATTGAAACCAGAACCAGCGTTGACCCAAAAATCAACGGACGTGACCAGAGCACGCTGACGCCGGAATCGCTTCAGGAGATCACCCGTACTATTACGCTGCAGCAATTTTTTCCGGCTATTGGTCGTGTCAACGGTGACCGGATTGAAATCATGGATGGTTCGCGCCGCCGCGCCGCATGCATTCTTTCCGGTGCCAGTCTGGAAGTACTGGTCACCGCTGATGAACTGAGCCTTAGTGATGCGCGTCAGCTGGCTGCGGACATTCAGACAGCAAAAGAGCATAACCTGCGTGAATTAGGCCTGCGCTTTATGCTGATGAACGAAAATGGCATGAGCAAAACAGAGATTGCTAAAGCAGAAGGCATCTCAAACGCAAAGGTCTCACGTGCGTTCCAGGCCGCAGCCGTACCCGCTGAATTTATTGAACTCTTTCCGGTCGTATCAGAGCTGACACTTCAGGATTACCAGCTACTGCTCGATGTCTGGGAAGAGGCGAAAGCGGAAGCGGTTGATGTCACCGCGCTGGTCAGCGATATTAAGCAAACGCTTAAAGCTGATGATTCCCTGCTAAGCGCCAATGCGGATGAGAAGAAGAGCGCGATTCTTAACGGCTTTAAAAGCGCCCGTCGTCAGTTAAAAAAACCTGCACCCGTCAGCAAGACGGTGACGGAAAAGCTGGCTACTTTTACCACAGCTAATACCTATGCGCGTCGTAAAACTAATGATGATAAGCGCACTGTGCAGTATGAATTCAGCCGTCTGCCAAAAGAGATTGCTGAACAGATCGACGCGTCAATCAGACAGATACTCTCCACATTAAAATAATCCTCTTTACGTTTTTGATACCAGAACCGGCCTCTGTGCCGGTTTTTTAATTCTTTCCTCCACCGGCCTCCCGACAGTGCAATCCGCATCTTATCTCTTCGCCTGATAACGACTTCTGTTAATTACGCATCATTTCCGCAGGGTAATACTTGAACTCAGCACGGTTTATCGCTATAGCTAAAACGGTTTAGCTATCAGGTTTAATCAGAGGAGTTTTTTATGTCTGTACGCGTATGGTGCCTCGGGGATGCCGTGGTTGATTTGCTTCCCGAAATGCCGGGTCGCCTGATGCAGTGTCCGGGTGGGGCGCCCGCCAATGTCGCCGTTGGAGTTGCCCGTCTGCAGGGAAACAGCGCTTTTATCGGGCGGGTAGGGGATGATCCCTTTGGTGAGTTTATGCGGCAGACGCTCATTGAAGAGAAGGTTGATACCCGCTACATGATTGCCGATACGCAGCACCGCACTTCAACCGTGGTGGTCGGATTGGATGACCATGGCGAACGTTCCTTTACCTTTATGGTGAGGCCGAGTGCTGACCTGTTTCTTGAGGCGCAAGATCTGCCCGTATTCCGGCAAGGGGAGTGGCTGCACTGCTGTTCCATCGCCTTATCAGCCGAACCTTCACGCACGGCGACCCTGACTGCCATGGAGCAGATCCGGGCAGCAGGCGGGCATGTCAGTTTCGATTTAAATCTGCGTCATGACCTCTGGCCCGATCCGGAACTGCTGCATGCGGTGGTGAACGAGGCGCTGAGCCATGCGGACGTGGTTAAACTGTCCGACGAGGAACTCGATTTTCTCTGTCCGGATCAGGAACCGGCTATCACCATGCCGCAGCTGGCAGTGCGATTCAGCATAAAACTATTGCTGGTCACGCGGGGCAGGGAAGGTGTGATCGCCTGCTATCAGGGCCAGCTATACCACTATGCTACTTCGCCCGTGGCCAGCATCGACACCACGGGCGCAGGTGATGCCTTCGTGGCCGGATTACTCTGGGGGCTGGCGAAGTCGGGTCTTCCTGCCGATGAATCGCAGCTGGCCATCTGCCTTACCAGTGCACAACGCTGCGGTGCACTGGCAACCACGGCTAAAGGGGCCATGACAGCACTTCCGCGGCTTCACCAGCTGGACCACCTGTCAGGCTGATTATCTTATTGCCCCTGTTTTGGGAGCTATCTCACAATCACTAAACCGGTTTAGCTATTTTCATTGCGCAGGGAAATTACCCGTGGCTATGATTTGCGCCTAAACCGGTTTAGCAAAAAATCCGGTGGTGATAGCCTCTCTTCAGGGACATAAAAAAATGAAAAAAAGCACGTTAGCAGTGAGCCTCTCAACGATATTACTTTCTACATCAGTCTGGGCTGACTCCAGTATGAGCAGCATTGAAGCACGCCTTGCGGCCATGGAGCAGCGACTGCAGGCAGCCGAGCAGCGAGCGAATGCAGCGGAAACCCGCGCACAGGTCGCGGAGAAACAGGCACAGATGGCTGAGAAGCAGGCACAGCAACTGGCTGCCGTGCAACAACAGACCCAAAACTCCACCGCTGAGGTCGCGCAGCGCACCGCGAAACTGGAACAAAAATCAGCCGATGAAGGTGGCTTCGAGTTCCACGGTTATGCCCGTTCAGGATTGCTGATGAACAGCTCGGCCGCCAAAACTCAGGGTGGCCCGACCGTTACCCCTGCCGGGGAAACCGGCGGTCACGTTGGTCGCCTTGGTAATGAACCGGATACCTACGTTGAGCTCAACCTCGAACATAAACAGACGCTGGACAACGGCGCCACCACCCGTTTCAAAGCGATGCTGGCCGATGGACAGCGCACCTACAACGACTGGACAGCCGCCAGCAGCGATCTCAACCTGCGTCAGGCGTTTGTCGAGCTCGGGCAGCTTCCCACCTTCAGCGGCGCATTCGATAACGCCACGGTCTGGGCCGGTAAGCGTTTTGATCGCGATAACTTTGATATTCACTGGATCGACTCCGATGTGGTGTTCCTTGCCGGTACCGGTGCCGGTATTTACGACATGAAATGGAGCGATCAGGCGCGCAGTAATATTTCCCTTTATGGTCGTACCTTTGGCGACATTGAAAACAATGAAAACACTGCGCAGAACTACATCCTGTCGCTGAATAACTTTGTCGGGCCGGTACAGCTGATGGTCAGCGGTATGCGGGCCAAGGATAACGACGATCGCCGTGACATCGACGGCCTCAGAGTCAAAAGCGATGCGGCAGAAACCGGCGTACATGCGCTGCTTGGCCTGCATAACGACAGCTTTTATGGGCTGAGAGAAGGCACGTCGAAAACTGCACTGCTTTATGGTCATGGACTGGGCGCAGAGGTGAAGTCGATTGGTTCTGATGGCGCACTGTTGCCGGAAGCGGACACCTGGCGTCTGGCGAGTTACGGTATTACCCCGCTGGTCGGCGGCTGGCACATTGCACCTGCTTTACTGGCTCAGCGTAGTGACGATCGTTACGTCAAAGGTGACAGCTATGACTGGGCGACAGTCAACCTGCGGCTGATTCAGGAAATCACCCAGAACTTTGAGATGCAGTATGAAGGCTCTTATCAGTACATGGATCTGCGTCCCGAAGGCTACAACAACCGTAATGCGGTCAGCGGCAGCTTTACCAAACTCACCGTTGCGCCAACCCTGAAAGCCGGTGATGTCGGTGACTTCCTCAAACGTCCGGAAATTCGTCTCTTTGCAACCTGGATGAACTGGGATCACCGGCTGGATAACTATGCCAGTGACGACGCTTTCGGCAGTAAAGGATTCGATGCCGGTGGCGAATGGAACTTCGGCGTACAGATGGAAACCTGGTTCTGACCGGGCGGCCCCGGATGCCGGGGCCAGAGATCAGGATGGATAAAAACATAACAAGATTGAGGTGTGTATGGAATATGTAAAAATATCGCGGGCATTGCTGCCCCTGCTGGGTGGTAAAGAGAACATCGCCAGCGCTGCTCACTGTGCCACCCGGCTGCGGCTGGTGCTGGCGGATGATGAAAAAGCGGATACGACCGCGATTGGCCGGATTGAAGGCGTTAAAGGCTGCTTCCGCAATGCGGGCCAGCTTCAGGTTATCTTCGGCACCGGCGTGGTGAACAAGGTCTACGCTGCCTTTATCGCCGAGGCGGGCATCAGTGAATCGAGCAAATCTGAGGCCGCTGATATAGCCGCACGTAAGCTCAACCCTTTCCAGCGCATCGCCCGCCTGTTGTCGAACATCTTTGTGCCGATCATTCCGGCGATTGTGGCATCAGGTCTGCTGATGGGCCTGCTGGGGATGGTCAAAACTTACGGCTGGGTCAATCCGGAAAATGCGCTCTATATCATGCTGGATATGTGCAGCTCGGCGGCCTTTATTATCCTGCCGATCCTGATTGGCTTTACGGCTGCCCGCGAGTTTGGTGGTAACCCGTTTCTTGGTGCGACACTGGGCGGCATTCTCACTCATCCGGCGCTGACCAACGCTTGGGGCGTCGCCGCCGGTTTCCACACCATGAACTTCTTCGGCATTGAAGTGGCGATGATTGGCTATCAGGGCACGGTGTTCCCGGTGCTGCTGGCGGTCTGGTTTATGAGCATGCTGGAAAAGCAGCTGCGTCGGGTTATCCCGGATGCGCTGGATCTGATCCTGACCCCGTTCCTGACGGTGATTATCTCCGGCTTTATTGCGCTGCTGATTATCGGTCCGGCAGGTCGTATGCTGGGTGATGGCATCTCCTTTATTCTCAGTACGCTGATTGCGCACGCCGGCTGGCTGGCAGGACTGGTGTTTGGTGGACTCTATTCGGTGATTGTGATTACCGGCGTCCATCACAGCTTTCACGCTATCGAAGCCGGGCTGCTGGGCAATCCTTCCATCGGCGTGAACTTCCTGCTGCCTATCTGGGCGATGGCGAACGTGGCTCAGGGCGGTGCCTGTCTGGCCGTATGGTTTAAAACCCGCGATGCGAAGATCAAAGCGATTTCGCTGCCTTCAGCGTTTTCCGCGCTACTGGGGATTACCGAGGCGGCTATCTTTGGTATTAACCTGCGCTTTATGAAACCCTTTATAGCGGGTCTGGTGGGCGGCGCGCTCGGTGGTGCCTGGGTGGTGTCGGTCCATGTTTATATGACTGCGGTCGGGCTGACCGGTCTGCCGGGCATGGCGATTGTCCAGGCTGGCTCTCTGCTCAACTATGTCATCGGCATCGCAATCGCGTTCACCACTGCATTTGTGATCTCTTACCTGCTTAAATACAAAACGGATTCTGAATAATGGCCTCATCAACACGTCTTGCCGCCATTCTGCAGGCGGTGATGCAGGGTATGCCAAAGGCGCTCAGCGACAGCCATTACCCTGGCTGGCATCTGGCACCGGTAACCGGCCTGCTAAACGATCCCAATGGCTTTATCCATTTCGACGGTGAATATCATCTCTTCTATCAGTGGAACGCGCTAGAGTGCGCGCATCAGCAAAAATGCTGGGGACACTGGCGCTCAGCCGATCTGCTGCACTGGCAGCATCAGCCCATCGCCCTGATGCCAGACGAGGAGTATGACCGCGGCGGTTGTTACTCGGGCAGTGCGGTAGACGATAACGGTGTACTGACGCTGATCTACACCGGCAATGTGAAGTTTGATGATGGCTCGCGCACCGCGTGGCAGTGTCTGGCGCAGCAGAACAGCACCGGCGGTTTTGACAAACTCGGTCCGGTTATCGCCGTGCCGGAGGGCTACTCCGGCCACGTTCGCGATCCCAAAGTGTGGCGTCATGAAGATTACTGGTACATGGTGCTGGCCGCGCAGAATACCCAGCTGCAGGGCAGGGTACTGCTTTTGCGTTCTGATAATCTGCGCGAGTGGCAGAACCTCGGCGAGATTGCGGGCAGCAAACTGGGCGGGCTGGACGCCGCTGGCTACATGTGGGAATGCCCGGATATGTTCACGCTCGGCGACAGCACCTATCTGATCTGCTGTCCGCAGGGTGTTATGCCTGAAGAGAAACGCTACCTGAACAGTCACGCCTGCGCCTGGCTGAGTGGCTCGCTGGATTATCAGCAGGCTGCATACCTGCACGGCCCGCTGAACGAAATGGATGCCGGGTTTGAATTCTATGCACCACAAACCACGCTGACCGCTGACGGCCGGCGTCTGCTGGTGGGCTGGATGGGAACGCCAGACGGTGAAGAGATGGCCCAGCCAACCGTGGCGCATCACTGGATCCATCAGATGACCTGTCTGCGCGAGCTGAGCTCCCGCAACGGCCGGCTCTGTCAGCAGCCGATTGCAGAACTGCAGGCGCTGCGGGAGAGGGAGCAGCATTATCAGGGCCGCGCCGATGACGCGCCGCCGATCGCCGCGCAGCGGCTGGAGCTTGAGCTGGAGAGCCTGGGCGATATAGAACTCAATTTCGCCGATACGCTGATCCTGACGTGGCAGCAGAATGAACTGCGGCTTGCCCGTCGCAGCCTGGTATCGGGTCAATGGACCTATCGTTACTGGACAGGGGCTGCACGCCGGTTGCAGATCCTGTGTGACCACTCCAGCGTTGAGATCTTCATCAACGACGGGGAAGGGGTGATGAGCAGCCGTTATTTTCCGGACCATCCGGCGATGCTAACCCTGCGCGGTCGCGCAGAACTGCAGGCCCGCTACTGGTCGTTACGTCGCTGCATGGTAGAATAAGCCCTTGTTTCACTAACCGATGCCTTGCCGTGAGAAAAACAAAACGCGTTACCATCAGTGACATCGCCGGGCTGGCTGGGGTTTCTAAAGCCACTGCCAGCCTGGTGCTCAACGGCCGTGGCGAAGAGTTACGGGTGGCGAAGGAGACGCGTGAGCGGGTTCTGACACTGGCCCGGGAACACCATTATCAGCCCAGCATACACGCCCGTATGCTACATGACGCCCGCAGTCATACGCTGGGGCTGGTGGTGCCGGAGATCACCAACCACGGTTTTGCGGCCTTTTCCCATGCGCTGGAAAATCTCTGTCGCGCCGCCGGTCTGCAACTGTTGATCTCCTGCACCGATGAAAATGCCGGTCAGGAGATGGCCGTGGTCAATAACCTGGTGGCGCGTCAGGTCGACGGGTTGATTGTCGCCTCCAGTATGCTGAGCGACAGCGACTATGTCAGCCTCAGCGAACAGCTGCCGGTGCTGCTGTTTGACCGCCACATGAACAATACCAGGCTGCCCTGGGTCATCACCGACTCTGTGACGCCCACCGCTGAGCTGGTCGAAAAGCTGGCGCGCACCTGTCCGGAGGAGATCTACTTTCTTGGCGGACAGTCTGACCTCTCCCCGACCCAGGATCGTCTGGCGGGATTCAAAGAGGGACTGATGCGGGCGGGTGTGACGCTGCGGCCGGAGTGGATAATTCAGGGTAACTACCATCCCGGCAGTGGCTATGAGATGTTTGCCGCGCTCTGTCGCAGGCTGGGACGCCCCCCTAAAGCGATGTTCACCGCCGCCTGCGGTCTGCTGGAGGGAGTACTGCGCTACATTAGCGAGCATAACCTGCTGACCAGCGACATCCGCATTGCCAGTTTCGACGATCACTATCTCTATGATTCACTCTCCATTCCGATCGACACGGTTGAGCAGAATGTCCCGGCACTGGCGCAGGCCTGCTTTTCTATGCTGACCACGATGATCGCTGGTGAGGATCCCGCTGACAGTCAGCTTATCCTGCCCGCCACGCTGCGGCTGCGCGGTTAACCGCCGGGCGTTGCAGTGCTTTACCATTCGACCGGCAGGGCGCTGACGCCGCGCAGATTAGCTCTGTGGTTGCGGCGAACACCAGCGGCCACGGGCCGCATCTCTGGCAATCGCGTCAGTAATACTTCCAGCGCCACCTCCATTTCTGCCAGTGCCAGCCGGTAGCCCATACAGTGATGTATACCGCCACCGAATGCCAGACAGCGCCCCTCATGCCGCCGGATATTCAGCCGTTCCGGAGAGGTAAATACCAGCGGGTCGTGATTGGCTGCACCAAGGCTAAGGAAGAAGCGGGTTCCGGGCGGGATGAGCTCTCCTGCCAACTCAATCTCTTCCAGAGTCGTGCGGTAAAGCATCTGGACCGAACTGTCGTAGCGCAGACATTCCTCTATGGCATCGGGTATCAGCGCATGATTCTGTTTCAGGCTCGCAAGTTCCTGCGGATGAGCATGCAGGGCCAGAATGGTGTTGCACAGCATGTTTGACGTAGTTTCATGACCGGCAAGAAACAGCAGTATCACATTGGCGATGATCTCATCGTGATCCAGCCGGTCGCCGTCACTGCCGCTGCGCAGAAAAAGCGACACCAGATCGCTGGCGGTGCTATCACGTCGGGAGACGATCACGGCACTGAAGTAACTTTCCAGTACGGCAAAAGCTTCAGCGGCTTTCAGCAAATCCGCCTGACTGATTTGAGGATCGAAAACCCTGACCAGCGCAGAGGTAAGGCGACCCAGTTCTGGTGCATCAGATTCTGAAACATCCAGCATCCGGCAGATAATGCGCACCGGTAGCGGAAAAGCGAATGCCTGAGCCAGATCGCAGGCACGACGGCCTTCCAGTGCATCAACCAGTTCATTGGCTATCGTCAGCGCCATCTCCCGGAGGGATTTAATCTCCCGGGCGCTGAACGCCTTCATAACCAGTCCTCTTAACCGGTTATGATCGGGTGGGTTCAGCACCAGAAACATTCTGCTGATACCCAGAAACAGGGGCAGTCTGGCTGCATCATCACCAAATCTTACTCTGACACTTTCCATATAATTTTTACCGACCCGCCGGTCGTTCAGCAAGGCGTCCACCACGGCGTGACTGCCGCTGATGATGATCTTATCTCCGGCAGGGATAAGCGGTCCCTGCTGATGCAGTTTTCGATAAAGGGGAAAGGGATTGTCAGAGTAGTCGGGGTCCATGAGTTCATGAAGCTGCATAGCGTACTCCGCTGATAGAGGATTAGTGCTGGCGCTGAATGCGGGAGAGGGAAGCGAACAGGCTGTTTTTATCACTCTCACTGAGGTGAGGTGCCGTGAGGTGTGACATCAGAAATTCTTTGTCCTCCTGCGAGAAGGCGCCGGTCATCAGCCGCTGGCTGATCGCCGTCAGGAGCTGGGTATCCAGCTGTTGTATCTGCTGTCTGGTCTCGGCCAGATCCCTGACAGGAACAGCGCTGTCTGGTGATGAGAGCCAGTCAGCCCGATAGCGATACTGGATCGCCTTGCTGGCGTTCATCAAAGCGTGCACAAACGGCTCCACTGAGTGGGGTTCAAGCCCGGCCTGTTGTGCGTTTTGCAGCATATGATCCAGCACCACCTGCTCCCGAGGCAGATCCTCAATAGGTAAATGATGCAGTGCTTTATAACCCGCCACCGCTTTCATCACCTGCATCCGTTCATTGAGCGCAGAAGAGAGTGATCCAAGAGAAACAGATGAAACCGAACCTGCAAAAACGTTACTGCACATAAACAGTGAAGAGAAAAAAATTGCCACAAAGTGAGTCATTTGCCTGCTCCATAAATGAAAACTGGCACTAATTTATGCATGAAAAAATAACTATGTGTGATTATTTTGTTTTCAAAATGTGAATCACAAGGCGGGTCAGTGAAATGAGAACAGGTCATTAATTTTAAAGTTATTTTTTATCTTTATGGTCATTAAAAATTCACATTAATTTGCAATGCTGGCGGGTTGATTGGATATGACGTTTGAATGGATTCCCCCCTGATGCAGGTGGCGTTGCGCCATTTACGTCATCTCTGTGATGCCAGAATGATTTTACGAGGCATGCCGGGTAGTGCGCACAGGAAAGCGCCATGCCGATCAGGGTTCAGGTATAATATGTTCCGCGAGTGTGGCCGTTTTTTAGCAGCAAAACGAGGTAGGTATGTCTGTATCCGAAGCTACTACCGGTGGTAAAAGTGTCGCGGCGTTAGTTGAGAGCCTGGAAAAACAGGCGGCAAAACGTTCAGACGCGAACTGGCACGAAGGTCTGAAAAGCAGCACCAAAATCGCACTGGAAAAAATTAATGGTGCGTTTGCTGCAAAATGGATCAGCGCAGACGAGAGCCTGAGCCTTAAGCAGCGCGTTTACAGTGTGCAGGATAAGTTGATTGAGCTGGCTTTATGGTGATTTAAATTGCCTGTCGGCCGGCTCGTAAATCGGCAGGGGTAAAAAACTGATATTTCAGCACGCAGCGTCGCCCGGCATTTTGCGCGCTGCGCAGTGAAGGGGTGTTACCGGGCAGAATGGTACCGGTCAGCAGTGCCTTCTCACCATAATGATGATGAAGCTGCTGCAGCAAACGCTGCTGAGCGCGCGCGGCGAGTCCACGGCCCTGATAAGCGGGCATAATCACCTCATCCATAATCTGAAACCCCTCAATAAAGGTCAGTCGCCGGGGGACACAAATCATCAGCCCTGCCACTATGCCCTGCCAGATAATCAGAAACACATGTCCCGCGGCGATATCCTCCCGTAATTCCTGCCTGCTGGTTGCCAGTAACTGATCGCGCAGATGCGGCAGCGTGTGCCAGCTGGCACGATAGGCGCGGTTAATCGCCGTGATACAGGCGGGATAATCCTTCCGGCGGGCTGTCACCAGTGAAATATCTTCGTCGACAGGAACAGAGAGTGAAGCCAGGTCGCTGAGGAAAAGCAGTTGATCGGTTATACCGATGTCAGGATAAGTCGCAGGCAACAGGATGCGCAGCTTCAGAGGTTTCAGCGGCTGCCATGCCTGCATAATGGCGCTAGCGACCCTGTAATCGATGATGCCGTCACGCGCAACAACCTCAATAAAGGGCTGTGCAGGATCGCCACCCAGATAGCGCGGCCCGGTGAGATAACGCTGGCCGTTTATCGTTAGTTCTCGCTGCAAAAAGGCGTGCTGGGGCAGACCGGTTTCACGCCATGGAAAGGCGGAAGAAAAATGGTGATCGTGGCATCGTGTCTGCTGCTGCGCCAGCCAGCTGGCAAGCCAGTCGCTGAGACGTTCAGATGAGACAGGAACAGTACGGTAGAGCGACACCATATAATCCAGCATAAGATTCCTTATTGCCCGCCGTCAGTGATCTCCTGCCTCGCTCCGCGATACATCTGTACCGTTACCGGATTGCAGATGAGGCTGATGAGAGTGTAAACGATGTGCTCTGTTTATGACCATCTCAACCTCTCAGCCAGCACCATTACATCCCCTCTGCATGACGGCTCTGGACCTGCCAGACGGTGCAATGCTGACAATGTGAGCAGGTATACGTCATCTTCTGCGATCGCTTATCGTCGCCACCCTCTGAGCTGCATTAAACATGGGTTACGATCTATTCGGGTCTGGCTGGATTTCGTATACATGGTCAAATTAATTGATGAAATAAGGCAGGGTTGCCCAAAAATTTAAATGGGAAATAGATGCGAAATTTTTACGTAAATAATACGGAATCAGATAATCGGCAGCCGATAAATGGATTATGATAAAGAGGATTTTCAATAATTATAAAATGTTCGATCTTTTTAACACCCGGGGGTTACATGGTTCATATTGATTTATGCACCCAGGAGGGCGTGATGAAAGCTTATGCTTTTCAGACGCCGATGCAGGCAATGACCCTGCTGGAAAAAATTAAAAATGATGAATTTCAGTGGTTTAATCTGGAGTGGGAAGGGCGCCGCTATACCTGTCCGCATCATTTTATTAAAAGGCTCAGCAGCCGCTCTTATATTAAATCGTTCTGGCGTTAAATTCGCTTAAAAGATAAGGCTGATGCACAATTACTTATTATTGATGCAGGTTTTATTTAACTGTTCTACGCATATTTTTAACGTAATGATAAACGGGGCAGAGCCTGCCCCGTTATTTTCAGCGACCATATGGCGTTGTTATCACGGTCAGCGGTAATAATAGTGCGTCATCTGCACAGATACCGGCCTGCTCAGTATCATTATTATCGCTTAATCATTTTCTGCTGTTGCTTATCAGGGCTATCGAAACGCTAAACAATCCTTTATGCAGGGCTGGACGGTTGTGTGCTGCGCCCGGCAATGCGCCGTGATCCTGTGTAAATCATCTTCTGTTCGGCCCTTGACGTGAAACGTCTACTGTTACACTCAGATGACACTTAATCCGGATCCCGACTGCAATGCCCCATGAAAAAATGCGCCTTCGCTCGCTGCTGACTTTGCTTTCCATCGGGGGCGTCATTCTGACCTCCGGTCTGCTGCTGAGTGCGCTGCTGCTGTTTCAGAAGGCCAACATCGAAGACAGTCTGCTTGAAGGGAACATTGCCTATGCCCGCAAGCTGGCTGATACCACCGATCGTTACCTGGCGACAGCACAACGTGAACTGGCCTGGAGTGCGTCGCAGATCAAGGGGCTTAGTGATATTAAACGACTGGAAGGAGAGAGCGATCGCCTGCGAATGCAGTCGGGTTTTTTCAACTCGGTGGTGGTGGTAAATCATGATGCCATTATTGCAGCAACCTCACCCGATAGTCTGAATCTTATTGGCGTGAAGCTGCACTCAGTTGCCAGCCTGCAGGCCATAGCGACTCAAAAGCCTTTTATCTCTGCTCCTTTTACCTCCGCGGCCGGTAACTATGTGGTGTTTTTATCACAACCTCTGTTCAGCGAAGATGGCCGCTATCTGGGCTACATTGGCGGGACTATTTATCTCAAGAAACAGAGCATGCTGAGCGAAATCCTGAGCCAGCATTTCTATTCCAATGGTTCAACGGTCAGCGTGGTCAGCAATGAAGGGCTGATTATTTTCAGTCATGACGCGGCGCGCGTCGGAACAAAGATGCTGCTGAGTCTGGCACTGCAGAAACGGCTCGCCACGACGGAAAGCGGGCATTTCACGCTGGAGAGTGAGGGGCAGCACTATCTGACCGGCTATGGCACACTGCATAAAACCGGCTGGAACGTTTTTATTACCGGCACCTCTGAAACGGTCAGGCATATTCTGATGCGCACGGCAGAAAGCGCCGTCTGGTTCGTTCTGGGCATTATTGCCGTAACAGCGGCCATTATTGCCTTTATGGCCGGTCGAATCGCCTCTCCACTGGAAAAGCTGGCGGACAGAGTGCGTGATGGCGGCAGCGAAGCCCAGGCGGAATCTCTCGCCTCGGTTAAAACCTGGTATTACGAGGCTGATCGGCTCAAAGAAGCCGTGCAGGCTCATCGGCACGCCGTTGCGGGTCATCTTGCCGCGCTAAACGATGAAGCGATGACCGATCCGCTGACCGGGCTCTGCAACCGACGCGGATTTTCGGCGCTGGCGGCGCAGTCAGACAGTGAGCATGAACAGTGTGCCATCGCCATTGATATTGACCATTTTAAGAAGATAAACGACTGGTACGGGCATGACGCGGGCGATGCGGTTCTGGTGAGCCTGGCAGCGTTGCTGCGTCAGGCTTGTCGTACCGGCGATATCGTCAGCCGGTTTGGCGGCGAGGAGTTTATTCTGCTGCTGCCGCATACCACGCTGGCTGATGCCGTCCGCACCGCGGAACGCATCCGTGAGACCGTCAGCGCCACCACCTTCCCGTTTGCCGGAACGATGACCATCTCAGCCGGGGTGGCTTCACGGAGCGATCAGGATAGCGATCGCGACTCTCTGCTGCGGCGTGCCGATGAAGCGCTTTACGAAGCAAAAGCCGCCGGGCGTAATACCGTCATCATTGCCGGAGCTGAGGAGTTCAGCGCGTCTGATTCGGCCGGGTAAGATTCCGGGGTGTGTGGGACAGGCTCAGCACTTACTGCGTAATCGCCAGCCGAGCCACTCATCCAGTGCCGCTTCCGGCAGCGGCCTGGAGTAGAAAAAGCCCTGCGCCTGGTCGCAGCCGAACTCGGTCAGCGCCGTAACGGTTTCCGCATTCTCCACGCCCTCAGCCAGCACCATATAATCGAGATCTTTAAGCATCGCAATAATACTGCGGGCGATGACGCGCGATGCGGTGTCAGATGAAATTTCGCTGATCAGTGAACGGTCCAGCTTGATCACATCCAGCGGAATGCGCCGCAGATAACTGATGTTGCTGTAGCCGGTACCAAAGTCATCCAGTGAAATACCGAATCCACGAAGTTTCAGCATCTCAAGCCCCCGCATTGCGGTCGCGCTCTCCAGAATCCGTTCCGTCTCCAGACACTCAATGCCCAGCAGCGAAACCGGGAGCTTCGCCCTGATCATCTGTTCTTCCAGCTCGTCGGCAAAACCGTCACGTGAAAAATCGCTGCTGCTGACGTTAATGGTGATGGGCAACTGAATATAGCTGTTGCGCAGCCGGGAGAGCCGGGCGATTGCGTGCTCTGTCACCCAGGTGGTCAGTTCACTGAGCAGCTCGGTTTGCACGGCAAAGGGTAAAAACTGTGCAGGAGACAGTTCGCCGCGCTGCGGATGCTGCCAGCGGATCAGGGCCTCCAGGCCAATCGGCTTGCCGCTGTGCAGACAGATTTTAGGCTGATACGCCAGCCACAATCCCTTATCCTGGCGTATCGCGATGGCCAGGTCATGCATCAGGGTAAAGTCCTGCGTATGGCGCGTATCAGTGGCCTCGCTGAAAGGCATCGAGGCGACGTCGCGTGTGATGGCCTCGTGCAGCGCGCTGACCGCACGCCGCAGGATCTCCTGGGCAGGCATCTCCCCGGTATTGAAACTCGCCTCACCGGTGTGGGTCATCAGTGCAACCGACAGCCCATCGCCGAGATCCGCGCTGATCCCGGCCAGCTTGTTTGCCACCCAGTTAGCAGTGAGTCTGCTCTCCTGACGTGTCAGCAGGGCAAAGCGCCCGGTGGCTACGGTGTAGAGCATCTCTCCTGGCGCAGGCCTCAGGCGCAGCGGCAGCAGTGTCGCCACATCTTTCAACAGGCTTTCAACCGGTCCCATGCCCATTGAGCGCGCAAGCTCGTAGGCACGCGGCATATCGATACAGTCAATCAGCACCAGCCGCCGTGGCGTGGTGTCACCGGAGGCGGCAAGAAACTGCAGGTCGCGAATCAGACGCTGGCGGTTGGGCAGACCGGTTACCGGGTCGGCAAAGCCAGCCGAGTACCAGGCCTCAAGAAATGACATCACCAGTGCCGCCAGCATCTTTAGCATGGCGACCTGATCCGCATTAAAGGGATGAGGCGCGGTGTCAGTCACGCACAGCGTACCCAGTATCAGACCTGTGCTGCTTTTAAGCGGTACGCCGGCATAAAAGCGGATAAAAGGCGCGCCAACAATCAGCGGATGCTCAGCAAAGCGGGTATCCAGCAACGTATCGGGTACTACCACGGTGCTGTCACTGTCCACTGCATGCCGGCAGAGCGAGTCCTGCCGGGAGGATTGAGTGAGTGTGAAATTTTGCGCAGCCTTAACATGCTGCATCTCATCATCCAGTACGGAGATAAAGCTGCCGGGTATACCGAGTGCCTGGCTGGCCAGCCGGACGAACTGTCGCAACACATCGTCACGACTTTCGTCGTTACTGCGCAGCGCGTGCAGGGTTCGCGTGCGGCAATCGTCGCCGCCGCTGAGACTCATAAGCATGGATTCCTCCGCACCGGCTGGTTACGGCGCGAAATTAAACAGAAAAATTGAAGGGTATGATGTCATGACTACAGGCAAATTCTGCAAAAAGAAAGAGTCATGACCATTTATTTTTTATCCCACTGCACGCCATTGCTGGTCAGAATAGCAAATCACTTTTCTTTAACGAAATATTTTAGTAATCACGATTCTATTATTTTGTCGTTAAAAACTTTTAATTTCTTAAATATCCTGCCAGTATACAGAGTATAAACATAGTGCACTATATAATAACGCACTAAAGTAGATGACATAACTTATTTTTGTTTAATTTTAACTACACCAATGACAACATCGGGGAAACCTCATGAATTCACTCAGGCATTTCACTATCCGCCGCGTTGTGCTGTGGATGATGATCGTCTCACTGGGCATCGTCGTGCTGGCCGGTGGCTACAGCAGCCAGGTCGTGCGCGATATCTTTCGTCAAACCGATCGTTCAGCCGTTCTGACGCAGCAACTGAGCTTTCTGGCGCACAGCGCTATCGTCATGCAGAGCGGTACGTCAGCCGATAAAAACGCGCTCGTCGCCTCAACCCCGGCCGATGCTGACTGGGATAACGTCCGCGCGGCACTTACGACAACCCCCTCAGAATACGCAACGGTTGCACGTGCGCAGCTGGACAAGGTGACGCAGCAGCTGGCACGGAATCAGGCACCCCTGAAGGCTGACCGGCATCGGCTTGAGGGAGTATTGCTGGCAGCACTGCTGGCGGCAGTGGCGTTGCTGCTGTTTTGTGACCGCTATCTGGTCGTCCATCTGGTGCGTCCGGTAGGTAAAATTCGCGGTCATTTAAAAATTATTGCCGATGGCGATCTGACGCGCGAGCCGGAAGATCTGGGGCGCAACTGTGTCGGGCAACTGGTGCCGCTGGTCAAAGAGATGCAGCACAGTCTGTTGCAGACGGTCAGCGCTATCCGAGACAACGCAGCCATTCTTCATCGTGAAGCGGGGGACATCGCAGCGGGTAACGCCGATCTCTCCGACCGGACATCCACTCAGGCTGCTGCGCTGGAGCAGACCGCAGCCAGCATGGAGGAGATTACCGTCACCGTGCGTCACAATGCACAGAATGCCCGCGAGGCACGTGAACTGGCTGCCAGCACCACGGATACGACTCAGCAGGGCGTGGAACTGGTTCAGTTGGTATCGGCAGCCATCACCAGCATCGCTCAGGGATCAGAAAAAATCCGGCAGTTCACCACCACTATTAATGGTATTGCGTTTCAGACCAACATTCTGGCGTTAAACGCCGCTGTAGAAGCTGCCCGTGCGGGTGAACAGGGCCGCGGCTTCGCGGTAGTCGCCAGTGAGGTACGTTCACTGGCACAGCGAAGTGCTGCTGCCTCTAAAGAGATCGAAGAGCTGATTGCCGATACCGTGGTACGCGTTGACGATGGCCGGCGGGCGGCTGAGAGCGCAGGAACCACCATGGAGGCCGTGCTGCACGGCGTCGGCGGCGTGAATGAACTGATCGGACAGATTGCGCTGGCTTCGGATGAACAGAGTAAAGGGATTGCCCAGGTCACGGTCGCCGTTGCAGAACTTGACCGCGTAACGCAGCAGAATGCGACGCTGGTTCAGCAGGTTTCGGCGACAGCAGACAGTCTCAGTGGACAGACTGAAACGCTGGGCAGCGTGATTACGCGCTTTACCCTGCCGCATCACCCTCTTGCCGTAGAGCCTAAACGCGTCACGCCTGATGAAAAAGGCGGCTGGGCAACGTTTGCGCGGGCATAGCCTGAACGTATTTTTTCTGAACTGTAGATAATGTCTGTCCGGCACGGAATAACGATTAATATTCACTCTTTTTAAAAGAGGGATGAAACGGTCATTTTTTGTGACTGTGATTGACGTTGATCATCATTCGATCAACGCCACCATTCAGAATGGCAATTACTATTCTCAGCGGTGCAAAAATTATCCGGGCAGCGATTTAAATATAATTCAGGTTATTTTCTCTGTTTTTACTGGTGCGTTACGCTTTCCTGATAAGTGTAAAACGCCGGGCTGTTAAAACTTAACTCAAATTTATGTTTTGGCCGCAGGCGTGTACTTCCGCCCGGCCATCTCGCCGGGGCACCGTATGCGGAGCGTTTATATGGGAAATCAGATTTTACAGCGGCCTGTCGCCGTCCAGCACAACGTGCGTGAGCTGCGCCTTGCGGCCGGTCTCTCTCAGGAGATTGCAGCCGAGCGTTTCGATCTTAGCCAGCGTGTCTGGCAGACGAAAGAAGCATCGAAAAATCCTGCGCTGCTCAGTCAGGGAGAATATGAACTGCTGATGCTGCTCGCCGGAGAGCATCCGCACTATCAACTGGTACCAAAGCTGAAAAAGTAAGGCGTTCATCCTCTGTTTTCTCTTAAGTAAAGTCATGTCGGGCCGATATACAGAGCTAAGCGAGGCGCATTACCGCCTGTCTGATCTGCTCTGGCCAGATAATCCTGGGCGGTCCGCCGCACTCTCTCTGGCAGGCATAACGTGTTAACTGATGCCTCGCTGTCTGCGGTGTCAGCTTTATCGGACTCAGCGCGGCAACCTGTTGCTGCCGGGTTTACTGACGGGCCTTTCTTCCGGCAACGGATCGGCAGCGAACTCTGCGCGTTCTGTCTGATTGAACGTGTCCTCTTTATGCTGTGTCAGGCCAGCCACAGCAGATAACATCAGAGGAGAGTTACGCTGAAACGTCCAGTTTATCATGATGCCGAGGCGGCTCGCCTCGACGCACTTAAGCAGTATCATCTGATGGATTCACCGCCGACCGATGCGCTGGATCGCCTCACTACGCTTGCCGCGCGGCTGTTTCGGGTGCCGGTCGCTTTTGTCTCGCTTATCGACGAAAAGCGGCAGTTCTTCGCCTCCCGGTACGGTTTAAATATTTCAGGTACGGCACGCAACGTCGCCTTCTGCCACCATACGCTGGCGCAGGGCGATATCCTCTGCGTGCCCGATACGCTGAAAGATCCGCGCTTCCGCGACAGTCCGCTGGTTCACGGCTACCCCTTTATCCGCTTTTACGCGGGGATCCCGCTTTCGACCCCGGATGGGCATCATATTGGCACGGTCTGCCTGACCGACAGCCATCCTCGTGAGCCGTTAACTGCAGAGGATCGAAAGCATCTGAACGATATTGCTGCACTGGTGATGGATCGCATGGAGATGCATCGTCTGGAGTTATTGCGCTACACCAGCCAGCAGCGACTCGAGGCGATCTCATCCACTTCGCCTGACGCCATTGTCTGCACCGACCTTCGGCGTGGCATAACCTTCTGGAACCCGGCCGCCACCGCGCTGTTCGGCTACAGCGCAGAGGAGATGCGCGGCCAGTATATCAGTGAGCTGATCCCTGCTCGCTGTCAGACTGACTACCGTAATGAACTGGTCCGGATTACCTCTGACGAAGCAGCTATCTCGCACCCACGCTCTTTGCAGATATGGGGTGTCACGCGTGAAGGTCGTGAATTTCCGGCAGAGGTCTCTTTTTCGGGCTGGCGTGAAGAGGGCGAACGGCTGGTGGGCATGATCATCCGCGATGTCACGGCCCGCTATGAGAGTGAGGCGCGGCTCTGTGAGCTGGCCTCACTGGATATGCTGACACGTCTCGCCAGCCGCAGCGCGTTTATGGATCAGGTCGGCCAGCTGACCAGGGCGGGCGTCCCCTATACGTTACTGATGACCGATCTCGATGGTTTTAAAGAGGTTAACGATACGCTGGGGCATGCTGCAGGCGATGCGTTGCTGTGCCACGTTGCCGAACAGATTCGTGCGGTGTGCGCCAGTGCCGTGACGGCTGCGCGCCTGGGTGGTGATGAATTTGTGATCCTGTTAGCAGGCGGCAGCGCAGAGGCGGCGATCACGGCGGAGAAACTGATTGCGGCCGTTCAGACGCCGTTCCGCTATCACGACTCACCGGTGGTGGTCGGTGCCAGCACCGGCATCGCCTCCTATCCGGAGCACGGCAGGGATCCCTCTTCGGTGATGTCCGCCGCTGATCTGGCGCTCTATCGCGCCAAAGCGTCGGGTAAAGGCTGCAGCATGCTGTTTATGCCCGCGTTTCGTGAAGCGGAGCAGCAGCGGCGCCGTTTTGAGCGCGAACTGGAAACGGCGGTGCGGCAGCAGCAGTTCACTCTTTACTATCAGCCCCGCTACGACGTTGAAAGCGGAAAGCTTATTGGCTGCGAGACGCTGGTGCGCTGGCAGCATCCGACGCGCGGGCTGCTGTTGCCGGCTGAATTTATCGGCATGCTGGTTAAAAGTCCGCTTTCAGTCACGCTGGGTGAATGGATCATCCGCAGTGCTCTGGCACAGGTCCGGCAGTGGCAGGTTCGCTCTCCTCAGCTTCGCGTCAGCATTAACCTGTTTCCGCGCCAGCTGGCAGGGAACAGCCTGGAGACGGTAATACGTGAGAGTGCCGGAGGCGATGCCGGTTTTGTTGAGCTGGAAGTGGATGAGCCACTGCTGGCCGTGCTGATGCAGGATATGCCGGTTCAGGTTGACGCCGTACGCCGAACGGGAGCCTCGTTCGTTATCGATCATTACGGGCGTACGCTAGGGGCGATTAACCTGCTGCGCTATAGCGTTGTGACGGGTTTTAAAATCGATAAGTCGATGACGCACGAGCTGGGTTCCAGCATGCGGGTGCGTATGATGTTCCGGGCCATTACCGCGCTCGGCAAAAGCCTGGGTATCCGGGTGGCCGCCGAAGGGGTGGAAGACAAAGAGCAGATCGCTTTTGTTACGGCCGCCGGATGCGACATTATGCAGGGCAATGGCCTGTGCCAGCCACTGACGCCGGCGGACTTTGAGGCGATGCTGTGCGGAGAGGAGCACTGTGCGCCCGCTATCGCTATCGCCAGCGGTTATGACGTTACGCCACGCTAATCGGTCTGATTGTGGCGAGCGTAGCGGAGGATGCCCGACGCTGATAGTCTGCGCCTCAGGGTGAGTGTGCGGGCTGGTATTCCTGTTTCAGCAAGCCGAAGATCCAGTCATCCTGCCACTGGCCGTTGAGGAAGAAGTTCTGCCGCAACGTCCCCTCCTGCACAAAGCCCGCTGAAATCAGGGTCCGGCGTGAGGCCGCATTGCCTGCTGTCACCGTCGCGATCAGTTTGCGGTATTCCTGTTGCTCAAAGCAGAACGTGATAATGGCATGCAGAGACTCGCTGCCGTAGCCTTTGCCCTGCGCATCTGCGGCCAGAATAAAGCCAAACTCCGCAATACCCTCTCCACGATCGATAAACCCGCAAAAGCCAGCCGGAGCACCGGATGTTTTTTCTCCGATAACCAGACAGAGCCAGTGCCTGCAGCCCTTGTACCAGGCGGGCAGGCGGACATCAAATGAGTGGGTTCTGATCTCTTCAGCGCTGCGCGGATCGCTGATGTACTGCATCACCGATCTATCCTGACTGACTGCCAGATAGAAGGGCCAGTCTTCCTGCCGAAGTGACCGATAAGTCAGACGCGGCGAGGTGACTTTCAGCGGTATTTCAGCCGGTACTTTAGCAGACTCTTCAGTTGTCATCGTGCAACTCCCTGCGGATCGGATCTCTGTGGCGATGGCGCAAAAATAACACAGAGTGGCTGACTGGCGGGACGCGCTTTCGCCGCTCTGCGAGTTATCCCGCAATCCCGACGCAATCTCAACAGCTCCTGCTCTCGTGCATTGTCCAGCTCCCGCTTGCCACATTTGCTCTTATCGCTGCGCTGTCAGGCCTTCTGCCCACTTCATTGCTACGCTTTTAGCCAGATGGCTGAAATTGACCCTGATGAGAGTAATCCCCATGGAATTGAAAACGTTTGAAACAGCAGCCTGGGCTGCGCTGCAGGAATCTGCGACCGATCTACAGGGCGGATTTCGTTATCTGATGCTCTGTACGGTCGATGCTCTGTTGCAACCTCAGGCGCGCACCGTGGTTCTGCGCCAGTGTGCCGACGACCGCCGGATGCTGACATTTCATACGGATGTTCGCAGCCCGAAGTGGCAGGAGATGGCGGCGAATCCGCAGGTCACCGTGCTGGGATATTGCCATCAGCGTCGCCTGCAGTTACGGCTGGCAGGGCGGGTTGCGTGTTATGCGGCGGGAAGTGATGTTGCCCGGGCAGCCTGGCGTGCGTTACCGCAGCACACGCGGCAGACTTACACCGGCGGACCTCCGGGGGAAGCACGGGCAACGGCTGATGAGACGCCTGACGCGGCAGCAACGGAAACCGGGGAATCCCGCTTTGGCGTGGTGATTTTGCAGGCCAGTGTGCTGGACGCCTATCAGCTTCAGCGAAACGAAAATCAGCGCGCCCTGTTTCGCTATTCGGCTAATGGCGAACAGCAGGAAAGCGAATGGCTTAACCCCTGACCCGATATGCCTGATTCACTTCGGGTCGGGTTAACGCCTGATTGATCCTCTTTCCGCACGCGATAAAAGAGATTTCACTGTCTGCCGCTTCGTTAGCTGTTTTTTATCTGCCGCACCGCTTAATCGATTTTAGCACCACGTTATCTTCATATAATGGCGTTTTTCTGCTTTTTCCTGTCTTTTGTCATTGTTTGTGCCAGGCTTTAACTAACCGAAAAGCAGTGACTTATGCTCAAGGTAAAGAAAAGTACAAATGATCGCTCTGTATTACAGGCAGGTTAAACATGAACAATCAACCTCCTGAAAAACCAAGGTCAGAGGGTAGCGACCAGGTGCTAAGCCTGGCGGAGGAAACCGTTGAGGTCTCGAAACAGCGGGTCATCGACGGTCATGTCAGGGTTACCCGACAGGTCACTGAGCATCAGCAGAAGATTGCGCTGATGCTCCGGCACCAGACGGCGGAAATAGAACGCATTCCTAAATCGGAACGGCTGGCTGAGATGCCGGAGATCCGTGAAGAAAATGGCGTTCTGATCATTCCTGTCGTTGAAGAGGAAATCGAGATCGTTCGTCATCTGGTGCTGAAAGAGGAGTGGCATATCCGCAAAGTTGTCAGTGAGGAAGCGACAGAACAGGTCGTCTCCCTGCGCAAACAGCACGCTCACCTGACCCGAACACCCTATTCAGAGCCGTCCGAATCCATCACCGAGGAACACAACATGGCGCGTGAAACAATCGTAACAATGTTCAGCAATATCTCACTGGCAGAGGGTGCAAAGCGTAACCTGATCAAGGCCGGGTTCCTGGATGATGACATTGATATCATCTCCGGTGATCGTTTGCGTACCGAAGGTCAGGAGGCCCGTCACCCTGGCTTCTGGCAACGCCTGTTCGGCAATACGCTGGAGGAGGATCAGGCCGAAGTGTATGAAGACGCGATGCGAACCGGCGGAGTAGTGCTGTCGCTGCGCGCCGATGAAGATGAGTTACCTCGCGCCCTGGGCATCCTTGATGCACATGAAGAACTTACCGAGCGCAGTGCGGCGCTGCCCGATGATTACGCGCCCGGTTACGCGACCAGTGATGGTCTGACTGCACCTGCCAGTGGAACGCTTCAGGATAATGCCGCCGTCGATCCGCTCTCTAACGATCCTGCCCATCGTGGCGCTGCCCGTACCGCCCTGACCGGTGACGAAAGTGACGAGGATGTACTGCGTCTGGCCGAGGAGCGACTGGAAGTGGGTAAACGTCTGGTAAGTGAAGGTTCAACCCGCGTTCGTCGCTACACTGTCACCGATCAGGTCTCAGAAAATGTCTCGCTGCATGAGCAGCACGCCGCAATCTTCCGTCGTCCGGTGAATGAATCAGGTTCACCCACTCATGTTGACTGGTCTGAAAAAACTGTCGAAGTGGAAGAGACGCATGAGCAGCCCGTAATTAATAAGACCGCGGAGATCATTGAAGAGGTGGTGTTACGCAAAGAGACAAGCGATCGGGTTGAAACTATCAACGATTCGGTACGCCGTCAGGAAGTGGATATTGACCATGCCAGTACAGATCCTCTCGGTGCAGACCGGCTGACCGGGAATCGTACTGTGGCCGATCCGTTGCTTGAAAGCACACGTCAGGCCCGCGCTGACCACGACACTCGTCCGGTAACGCCAGGCAGCGAGCCAGCGCATAAAGAGGGTTTTGCTGAGAAAGCTGGTGATAAAATCGCAGAAGCGAAAGAGAAAGTCGAAGACAAGTTTAAAAAGCCGTAATGCCGGAGCGGTGATTGTCGCCTTCTATGCCTGAAAACCCGTCGCAGACGGGTTTTTTTCATAAATCACACTGAAATTCTGTAGGCAATTTAATGGCATCACTTAGACCTGACACCCGTTGACGGAGAATGGCCACAGTGAAAGTTGTATAGAGCTCTCGTCTTAAGTGTGTGTACGTTATTCGTGAGCTGCCCCTAGTATTAGATACAACGATCAGTTAGTAATGTCGGTTTGTTCACCTTCTGATTTTCCATTTCTCCAGCCTGCTGCAAATTCAGACGGCGTCTGGTAATTCAGCGATGAATGAGGTCTGGACTCGTTATAGTCCTGCCGCCAGTCATTAATGATTTTCCGGGCATGAACAATATCGCTGAACCAGTGTTCATTCAGGCATTCATCGCGAAAGCGTCCGTTAAAACTCTCAATAAATCCGTTCTGTGTCGGTTTACCGGGCTGAATAAGCCGCAGCTCCACGCAATGCTCAAAGGCCCATTGGTCAAGTGCTCTACAGGTAAACTCCGGCCCCTTGTCAGTTCTTATCGTAGCCGGATATCCGCGAAACAGCGCAATACTGTCCAGAATATGCGTGACCTGCACGCCTGAAATCCCCAAGGCAACAGTGACAGTCAGGCATTCCTTTGTGAAGTCATCGACGCAGTTAAGGCACTTGATCCTGCGACCGGTGGCCAGTTCATCCATGACGAAATCCATTGACCAGGTCAGATTGGGCGCATCCGGGCGAAGCAGCGGAAGCCGCTCAGTCGCCAGATCCTTACGACGTCGTCTGCGCTTCACACTCAGGCCGTTAAGGTGATAAATGCGGTATACCCGCTTGTGGTTGACGTGAAGGCCCTCACGACGCAATAACTGCCAGATCCGCCGGTAACCAAAGCGACGGCGTTCAGGTGCCAGCTCTGTGATGCGTAGAGATAGCTGCGCGTCAGCAGCCGGACGCTGAGCTGAATAACGGCAGGTTGAAAGAGACAGACCTGCCAGCCTGCAGGCACGACGTTGCGACAGACCCGTTGCATCACATATGACTTCCACGGCTTCCCGCTTCTGGTCTGTCGTCAGAACTTTCGACCCAAAGCCACCTGAAGCGCCTCCTTATCCAGCATGGCTTCGGCGAGCAGCTTCTTAAGGCGGACGTTCTCCTCTTCAAGTAACTTAAGCCGCTTTACCTCAGGGACTTCCATGCCGCCAAACTTCTTGCGCCAGGTGTAGAAAGTAACGTCTGAAATAGCATACTTACGGCAGAGTTCCCGTGCAGAAACCCCGGCTTCGGCCTCGCGGAGGATACTGATGATCTGTTCGTCGGAAAACGCTTCTTCATGGGGATGCCCTCATGTGGCTTATGAAGACATTACTAACATCGGGGTGTACTAATCAACGGGGAGCAGGTCATATCAGTCATAGCACCATCGCCTGGCACGTGCTGACTCGATTACCATCCCGATAGTAAGAGGGATGGCCTCGCGCGGGTTTTTTGGATAGTAGAGGCTGAAAGTCACCAGATCAGAATCCATTCCAAACGCATCGAAGACGTTCTGAAGGCATTCCGCAGCGTCCTCCGGGTCAAGCTTCATGTCCTGATTAAGCGACATCTCTGGCGTAAGTGTTTTTTTCCGGAACGTAAGCAGCGATCGGCCGTTCCACGGCTCAATGAGTGCCATTACGCGTGCCTGTGTGTCATCTACCATAACTTATCCTCCCCGCGAGCGATGGCATTGTACAGTCTGACCGAATTGAAACTGATATCGGCAACGTCTCTGGCCAGAATCACCCAGCCCACGACGGGTATCGCCCGACCGACAAAGGTGCTGAGCTTATGCGTAAAAAGTATACGCGCGGTCCGGGGCGGGTATCCCCCTACGATGGTGGGGAGCTTTATGCCGAAAGGAAACTTGGCGTTAGGGAATACTCTGCGTGCTGCCCTTGAGGCATAGGAGGTACCCTTGAGAGCATCGCGCGGTTTGGTGCGGGTAGTCAGGACATTACGTCCAGACAGGATGGCCACGATCGCTCCGAAGTCATCAATGCCCAGCTGTTCAGCGACTTCTTCACAGAAAATCATGAAAAAGAGCTCACCAGCGGTGAGGTTCGGTCTGCCTGCGTAGAAATAGGTGTTATTGAGTTCTTCAGTCGTATCCACTGCCAGCTCCCACAAGTTCACTTCATTCATCATCCTGATGCTTCTTAAACAATACCTCGCGCGTTCATGCTTGACAACCTGATGGTCTGGGACAGGATAATAAAAAACGGTAATTTCACCTCATCTCCCTGAAGGCATTCGCGGCATCATTTCAGAAATGGGCATGGTTTCGCTATCCTTATGAATTAAATGATTTTTTTATGCCGTCAGCACGCTGAATAACGGGAGCGGGACGGCACCAGGCACTCTGGAGTGCATACCTGGCCATAGAGAGATAAAGGTTATAGAAAGGTTCGTGGGGTATTAAACATTTCCCATTCTTTATATCCATACCTTACATAGACCTGCATTTATCGATACCACCGGAATCTACATCAGAGTCACATAAGCGATTTGCTAGTGATGGCTTTGCCTTATTTAAGTTTGCTCCAGGGTTTTCTTAAGAGATAAGAAGGCTTCCTGTACATGCTGGTTACCAGTCTGTGCTGCCACGAAGCGATGAACCCCCCTCGCGTTGTGCAGACCGCGATCCCTGACTACCCTTGCTGTTGTTTCTATTCCCAAAGCGGACCGGATAGCCTGAACGCCGGATTAGCATCTGCAATTTTTAGTCATTAACGGCAGGCGATCGTGAATCTGCCGTGCATTATCAATCAGGGAAATCATGACAGAACAACGCAACGCCGATCATTACCGCGCTGATGAGCACATTGATCCTTATATCTCGGTTCAGGGTGCAAGAACACATAATCTCAAAGATGTTTCACTGCGATTTCCCCGCAA
>NZ_JBLQTJ010000003.1:0-70565 GCF_048685235.1 Curtobacterium sp. BNK-1
TCCGGTCTGCATGAATACCGCTCCCACGTCTGGTTTGACGATCGTCGTTACCACGCCATTGTTATGGCCCGTAAGATGATCGACGGACAGCCGTCGGAAGCATTTGTGCACAGCCGTCACGGTGAGTTTCATACGTTCAGAGCGGCCCGTAAAACGGCGCAAATGGCAACGTCAGCACTGGCGACACTTACCGTCTTAACGCGTCAGGACTGATTACTTTCTTAACCATCCATCCGCTCAGCGGACCCCCTCGGGAAACATCTTTCCCGACAGGGCAGGTGTTTCCCGTTTTACAGGAGAAACACCATGATTACCCTTTTATTACCAACCTCCCTTTCCATAAAAGGCATCTTTTCAGCAGCCTTCGCTGCAGCTTTATCCCTGCGGGATCGCGTTGTGGCCGGCAAAACAAAAGAAGAGTGGATAACGAACCGAACTGGCTCACTCAGCTTTAAGGTTCAGGTTCATCAGTTACCTTCAGGAAAATGGACGGCCGGCATACTTACTCGTTCCGGCACGTTTTACGGTAATCACCGGTTTGGTTCTTTGAAAAAGCCGGATGAGGTATTCCGCTCTTACCGTCAGGCTCGCCGTTTTGCATTGAAGCTGGCGAATCAGATGGCAAACCTGCGTTATGCATATCAGTAAAGGGACGTGGAATATGGCTATTTCAACAAACCTGGCAGATATGCTGCAGTTAGCTAAATACGAGTGCGACATGCTTACGGCATTAGCCTATCAGCGATTTGGTCTGGACGACCTTGACGAGCAGGTGCACCTATACGGTGAGCTGCCCTTCACGATAGCTGTTCAGATCAACGTCATATACAACCTTGAGTTCGGTATGGTTCAGGATCGTTTTCTCAGTTCTGGCTGTGCTGATTTGGTTGACTCCATCCGTGCCATGAGCATCAGGCTTGACCGCTCTTTGCATGAACGGATTTCCTTAAATGGACGCTCTGAAGGCTTGGGCGATCTGGCAATTAGCCGATTAGAATCTTTCTAATCTGACTTAACCCTGTGGGGATTTATTCCCCATCAGGGGGATAAATCCCCTTTTTTTGAGGATTTATCATGACACCAATCTCCGTACCGCCCCAACACGTTACCTATACCGTGAAGCAGAGCGAATGGATATCCCCTAGCCAGTGGCACAGTTTTACCCTGGCGGTCACTGAAGCATTCTGGCTGTTACCGGTACATCTCCGTCCGTGCTCGCCAACTGACGGTACACGTCTGGAACGTGCATCTATGATGTTTACTCACCCCGATGCTTTTGAATTCGGTGGAAAAGACGAAGGGAATTACATATCCAAAAGCGTGATGTTTACCCTGGATATGAACCCTGATTTGCGTATTGAAACGGAAGGTCAGCCCATCGACTTTTTCACGCGCATTGCGCTGCTAATGCTGTATCACCATTGCTCAGGCTGCTTTGAGATAACGTCATCAGCTGGCGGCGTCAGCTGGGCGCTTCCTGTTCGCTGGGCAATACGTCACCAACTGATTGGTGGCAGTAATGCTCCTCAGCCTTTCAGCACGGAAGGTTTCATTACCGGCGCAGCTGATGAACTGCTTATCAGAAGCGTTTCCGGGGGTGAACGTCCGTTTACGACGGCTGACTGGGGACTGGTTTCAGAACTTGAGTTCACACTCGAAGAACAGAAAACCCGCAAACGCTGATCCGGCAATCGTTTTAACTTAACCCAACGGGGATTTACCTCCCTGTGGGCGGTAAATCCCCATTTTTAATGGAGATTCACCATGACACATACACCATCCGAGCCTCTGGTCCTTCCAGGCGTTTACCAGTTTGAGCAGGGAGCGTCCATAAATGATGAACAGTGGTTCAGATTTACCGACGCAGTTAAAGAAGCATTCTGGCTTCTTCCCGCTCAGCTCCGGCCTTATAAGCAGCTGGGTTTTGACATGAACCGCGCGTCAGAACTTTTTGACGAAGAGGGTTCAGTCACGTTCAACCATAAGGACGGTGAAGGCTACTGCCTTAATCCGTTCTACCTCAGGCAGACACTTTCGGATAATTTTCGGCCGTACCGCAAAGTCGAGAGCCAGCGATGCAAACAGGATTTATTTGTGCGCATCGTGCTGGTTCTTCTGCATAACCTATGCCCGGACAGCTATCACATAACCAGTTCCTGTCCAAAAAGCTGGCTTTTCGCGCAGCGATGGCTGGCATGGAATATGGATATGTTTACCAAAGCACCTGAAAAAATACCGGCATCGTTTGTTATACCTGGCGCAATTGAACACCTGCTGCTGGTAAAAACCTCCGGTCCCGGCAAGCAGATCACCACTGAAGAGTGGGAAGCTATATCAGGCATTGAGTTCTGGCTTTCTCAGCAGCATAACGACTGACCTATACCCATCCTTCCGGGATTTGCTCTCCGGAAGGAGACAGATCCCGCTATTACAGCAGGTGATCCTATGTTTACTTTCAACAGTGACGCGCTCGCGCAGCTGTTTCATGAAACCTACCATCAGGCTATGTCAGTCAGGCTTGTTATCTGTTCGCAGGAAGGTTTGTTCCTGGAATTCAGGAACGGATTACCCGGTCAGCTTTTCTACCGCAAAGAGCGCATTTATGCCCTTGAATACAGCGGTGGGAGTGCCGACCCGGGCGTGCAGGTAGAACTGAATTTTGGTCAGATCTCTGAGACGTACGATCTCACTGTAGATGACCCGGCCTTTTTCAGTCCCATAACGCCGGCAGACAAGGTGGTTGTTCTATCTGTCCGTTCACCCTATCAGCTGAAGCGCAAAACCATCAGCTGGCTCAGTCAGCGTAAACTCGGGCTGTTCCGTGAACGGATGGACCTGATGAGGACTTCGGATTTTTGTGACTGCAGCTGCGACGAAGAGCGGGCCCGGTGGTTCGGTTCGGCAGCTTCAATGCTTGAAGAAGCAATTTTTACTGACAGTAAGCGGCAAGACCGCCACGCTTTCTATCATTCCAGGCGACAACTCCGGTTGCGACTAAACAGCATAACCGCCGACGGAAAGATCATTTCTCCGGTGCGTTAACCACTTTCCCTGATGGGCGTATTTCTCGCCCATCAGGGGAGGGATACGCCCTTTTTTTACTGAAGGAGTATCCCGTGAAAAAACCAATCAAAGCGCGTCGCGCAAAGAAAAAAGAAACCGTCGATCTTTATCAGAAGGTAACGGATCGCATTGTTGAAGCACTTGAGAAAGGCGTAACGCCTTGGAAAAAACCATGGCGCACGACAAAGAAGTACGCCGCCACAGGCCCCCTGCCGGTCAATGCATCGACGGGGCGCGCCTATAGCGGTGTTAACGTTCTGCTTCTCTGGCTTGAGGCCGAAGAGAAGGGTTACAAAACGGATCGCTGGGTGACGTACAAACAGGCTCAGGACATGGGCGGCCAGGTTCGCAAGGGTGAAACCTGCGCGCAGGCCGTTATCTTCAAGCCTTTTGAAAAACAGGCTGAAGATCTCAGTGGAAACCTGCGTTTCGATGCCGAAGGTAATCCGCTGATGGAGTCGCGGGTGATGATAAAGCCCAACTTCCTGTTTAACGTCGATCAGTGTGACGGGTTACCCGAATCTGCTGTTGATATACCGCATGCCTCCCCTGATGAAGATGAGCAGGGCGGGCTTCACTGGCCGACCGAACAGCGAATAATGGAACTGATCGATGCCGCAGGCGTGGCTATCAGCATTCGTTTACAGGATCGCGCCTACTACAGCCCTGGCACCGACAGAATTGTGATGCCGGAGGCGAAGCAATTTTTTACCGAGGCCGATTACTGGTCCACGCTGCTGCATGAGATGGTGCATGCATCAGGCCATGAGAAACGACTCAACCGCGAAGGCATAACCAAATCATCCAGAAAGTTTGGCGATCCGGTTTATGCATTTGAGGAGCTGATAGCCGAAATGGGCAGCGCGTTTCTCTGCGCCCATCTTGGCGTTTATGGTGAGGTCCAGCACGAAAGCTATATCGACTCCTGGCTGAAGGCGCTAAAAGAGGACAAAAAAGCCCTTTTTCGTGCCTGCCGGCACGCGAGAGAAGCGTCAGATTTTTTACTGCAGTCAACTGAAAAAGCGGCCCAGGCTGCTTAATTAACCAAACCGGTAGCGCTCACTTCGTGCGCTGCCATCCCGTGAGGGCATTATTCCTCACGGGATGATGCCCTCTTTTTTTACCTGAGAGGAAATCAACCATGTCTGACTGGTGCAGAAATCATTTTGAAATTACCGGTAAATCTCCGCTTCTGGCCGTTGCGGAGGAATGGATAAAAGGCGAAACAGAACCTCTTTACCGTCATGCCGTTATGCAGAGCATAAAAATTTTTCTTGCTGGCTATAGCGGCCTGCTCCGCCCCGTTAAAACGGCACATTTTTCACCCTTCCCGGAGCTTATAAAACTTGGGGTCGGGCAGAATACGCTGGCTAATCAGGCATATGAACAGTGGCTGGAATATCTGAAAAAAGACGTACCCCTGGACGGTCATCATATCCGGTTGATAAATCGTGTTTATCATCAGTCGGGTATTGGCGCCATAAAGTGGGAAAGCATTCCAGAGTTGTCGCGCAGACAGATTTGCAGGCTCATGGAAGATCGGTATGCCGACTGGTTTGGTGTAGCGTCCCTTTCGCGAGACATTGACTTTGCGTTGTGCTGGGAAAAACTCGGGCAGTTACCCGAACGATCCCAGCCCTGCGATCTGCTGCAGATTATTCCCAGCCGGCTTGCGGCTGAGATAAACGGGAGCGGCGGATTGCTGGCCGGTATGTCTACGGCAACCAGTCTTTACTGTCGGCTGTACGGAATGGAATGGCCCGCCGGCCATAACGTTCGCTTTCAGCGTGAAGGGATAAACAGCATAAAACTGTCCTTCGACTCACCCTGGTTTCCACCGTCCGGTGAATCAGTGGCCGCGCTATCGGCTATGTTCGATTGCGAGATTCGTCACTGGTACAGCGAGCCAGCCCATGAACTGGAAGGTTTCGATTGCTACGATCGTGGGCAACACGTCAGCAGCGGCGAAGTCACCATTGACGAACTGGCCGCGGAAGTAGAGGTGGTCGTTCCTGATAATGTGGATGAACCTGAAACCGTGGACAGTGCGCAGTCATTGTTCACCGCTTCATAACGCTGCCTGAACCATAACGCCTCCTCGGAGGCGTTTTTTTATTGTCCTGTATCAGGAAAAAAGCGGAAGAAGAAAATGTTCAATCTCAACATTCAGTTTATGGTCGTTTATTGCCCTGAAAACCGTCAGCCTTGAGACTACCCATTGTTAGAGGTTGCCGAGCTATGTCTTTTAAACAGACTCCCGAACAGGAAAGAATCATTACGTGGACGGGAAACAAGCTTGTCGTGGGTGCTTTTGCCGGAACCGGAAAAACATCAACGCTTGAAGCATTTGCCAGAGCGAACCCGGAACGGCGAATGCTGTATCTGGCATATAACCGTGCCATCCGGGATGAGGCTGAACGCCGTTTTCCTTTCAATGTTGAATGCAAAACGTCGCATCAGCTTGCCTGGTCCCAGTTCGGTCGTTTCTTTCAGCATCGACTTACAACGTCTCTTCGCATAACCGACGTTGCAAAGCTGTTGAACTCACGATACTGGCCTCTTGCAAAAGCATGCCTCACTTCGCTGAATAACTTTCTCTACAGTGCTGATTTAGCTCCGAGTCTTGCTCATTTGCCTGATGAGAACGATCGTAGCGGCCTTGATGCTGGCAAAATTTTGGGCGCCGTACAGGTTTTATGGCGAGAAATGAGCTGCTCTGATTCCCGCTTTCCCGTCACACACGATACCTATCTGAAATTATTCCAGCTTTCAACTCCAGATCTTAGTTTGAAATGGGATCTCATCCTTTTTGATGAGGCTCAGGATGCAAATCCCGTGACCAGTCATTTTGTGCTTAATCAGAGATGTAGCGTCATTCTGGTCGGTGACCAGTATCAACAGATTTACCGTTTCAGGGGGGCTGAAAATGCTCTTAATGCTACTGAGCTGGCAGACGCAGATCGACTCTGGCTAACAAACAGCTTTAGGTTTGGACCGGCTGTAGCAGAAGTGGCAAATGCATTATTGAGAGAGGCAGGAGAAAAACGGAAAGTCACTGGCTGCGGTGGTGAAGACAGTATTGCTGATACGCTTCCGGAAAATGCAGAGCATCACTGTGTGATCAGCAGAACGATAGCCGGCGTTATTGGGGTAGCGCTTACGGCAAGCCTTTCAGGAAAAAGGGTCTTATGGATAGGCGGTATCGAAGGATATCGGGTCGAGGATCTGGAGGATTTATATTGGTTCTCTGTTGATATGCCTGAGCGAATGCAAAAGTCGCTGCTTACCAAAGATTACAGGGATTTTGATGAGTACAAAGCGATAGCAAAAGCTACAAAAGATGCAGATATGGGGCAGGCTATAAAGCTGCTGGAAATGTACTTTCCACTTCCGCAGAAACTCGTGATTTTGAAGCGACAGATAGCACATAACGAAAGCGACGCGGATTTAACAGTAGTAACGGCTCATCGCAGTAAGGGCCTGGAATGGGATACGGTTGTTCTTAACGACGATTTTAATGACATCAATAATCCGCTGATAAGCGCAGAAGACAGAAGAGATGAGCTGAACTTGCTGTACGTTGCAGCGACACGAGCCAGAAAAATGCTGATCCTCAATGAAATAGTCAGGCAAGTCGTCAAAAAAACACCATAAATCCCTCTGTATAGCTCATACGAACCAACACCAACTTCTCAGGATTTCAGTATGTTAAACAAGCTGAAAAATTTATTTTCAGGTAAGGATGCAGCTGAAGACAGTTCAGCAAAAAAATCTCCTTCAGGATACTTTACCCCTTCCACAGGCGCTGAGTTGCTGGCTTTGCCACACCGAAAAAAGCTTTTAAAACAGCTCTGGGATAATACTTCGCTTCCTGAAAATGTGTATGAAAGACTTTATCTGGAACCCCTCAGAACGCTCGCGCAAGCTACCCAGAATGTCCCAGCCACTTCAGCTGGAGAATGGAGCTCAGAAGGCGGATATCTTGATTTGACGATCAAGTTTACAGCTTATAGCGTCAGATTAGCGAAGGGGTATATGTTTCCACCCGGAGCTGCTCCTGAGGAGCAGGCGGCGCAAAATTCTTTATGGAATGCTGTGATTTTTTGGGCGGCTTTATTCCATCATCTGCCATTACTGGCTCACTACGAAGGCGAGCTTTTGGATGGTAGTTCCTGGCCTCCCGGGGTTAAAGCACCAGACAGTATTTTCAGGTTCCGGAATATTGCTAAAGATGCCGGCAATGCCAGTGGACAGCCATTAGCAACATTTATCGCCGCCCGACTTTTGCCGCAAGACGGAGTTTTATGGCTTTCTTCCAAACCTGCTGCTTTTGGGGCTATGACTCTTCTGATGCATCAGGGGATAAGTGGAATACCTTTAATTGAGGAGATCATTGCAAAGGCAAGGGAACTGGTGCGCTCACCTGAATTGCGTGCTCCAGGTGTTTTAGACAACACACTGACGACTGCAGAAAGTCATCCTTCTACGAAGGAGACATCGCCGATTCCAGGCTTAGAAGATACGCTAAGTCTGACAGCTTCAGGAGCGAGTCTGGAACCTGCAATTGATGTAAGCATTGCGAAGAGTCACCAACTCGGCTCGACATCTTCAGGGGATGCTCTATCTGCTAATCCAGAACTTGCAAAAAATATGGACGCTTTGCTCTCATCGGCTTTACCACATTCTGAAACTGACCTAAATCTGGTACCAGAAAAACTGCAACAAAGCATAGAAAATACAGAGCCAGAGCAAAAGGTGTGGGAGGACGCTGCTCAGGTTCCGGAGGACGACACTGCTCTTTTACTTAGCATGTTTGCTGTTGATAACGATAATGACGACAAAGGATTAGACACAGATCACCATGCTGAAATGCCTATTAACGCACCCGATTTTTCGGAAAATTCGCAGGAGTCAAAACTGAAGCCAGTACCTCTCCTAAAGGAGGCATGCCTAGCCATTGATCCTACAGTAAAAAGCAATAATTTAGACTTGGAAGATACTGTTGCCCAGGATGGAGATCTGGAAATTTGCGTTAAGGAAAAATTAAATAATGGAAACCTTAAATCTGTCATTGAAGAACCAAAAAATAATATAAATAACATTAATGATTTAGGTCCCCAGTTTATTTCATGGCTATCAGATGGAATTGAAAGCGGAGACCTGAGTATTAATGAGAATGAAAGCTTAGTGCATACAGTAAGTGGGTTCTTATTCGTATCGTTACCCGACACCATATTCAAATTCATCAATTCTAACTCTCTTGAAGTAGATAAAAGGAAAGTACAATCAGCAATAGAGAAAATGAATATTTTACATTCTAAAAATGATAATCGTTTTTTCAGGGCTCGTATATATGAAGAGGTTGAATTTCAGGGGAAGTTTAAGAAAAAGAGCGGTTATATGTTGAAGTCTTCAAAGGTATTAGGGAGGGAGGGGCTTACCGGTGTGGATGGAAAATATATATTTATAGATGTTTAGTTAATAGGGAATCCGAACGGATTCCCTTAATATCAATTAGCGAGAGCGTTTTTTACGACATCAGGGACAGACGGGCGCCCTTTAACAAGGCAGGTTGCTACAAATACAGCCTCTGCGTACACTGAACCATTTACTAATATCTGCTGAACGAAGTTGATACGGTTCTTTTTTTCATTTTCCGCAACGGAGCATGTGACCTGCATTTCATCACCTTTTTGCAGGCTTTTCTTGAATTTCATCGTGTACTCAAGAATCATGTGAATTCTACCTTCAGTGAATTCCTGCTCCAGATCCAGACCAAGCTCATCTTTCATAAACGCATGGCGCGTCCATTCCATATAGAACGGATAGTAAAGTCCGTCAACAACACCTTGAAAATCAACATGTTTTTCGTCAACAGTAAAATTTTTAGTAAACATTATAAATCCTTAAAATAATTCAGAAGCGCAAAGCGCATTGGGAGCATCAAATTTTCAAACTCCTTTTGCGATGTGTCTTCTCCAGTGCAGACATTGAGGGCCATACTTACATTGTCCTCAATGCCGTAAATAAAACTTATGCCATGATAAATATTATGCTCGCGACGCTGTTTGTCGATAATATTATCTTTGTCAATCTTAAGGGCTTCATCCCATATAACGGTGCTAACATCACCCTTACGTATCTTGGTTAATTCTATACCTATTTTTATCAGAAGACTGTCTTTGTATTTACCTTCATAATAAAACTTGTTATCCCAATCTGCGTAACCATTGCTCTGATGAGCAGAGATCAGATTATTCTCTACAAGTAAGGTAGATACGTATGTGGTTCGCTCAAATTTATCTAAAAAATTAATTACCTCGTTACTACAACGATGGAAGTTAATTTTTATTTCTTTTGAATCCACTTTATTCTCCGACACTCTATTACGTTCTCTTTTTTTACATTTATTATTTCTTTGCCTTGAATCTGAATTGTATCTTCATCCAAAACTAAGATAACCCCTATCTTTATTCCATCAGCATGCCTGATGTAACACAACTTACCATTATTAGGGTCGATATTTATCTCATTAGATACAATGCAGAACTCTCCGAAATTTACATACGGCTCACCATAGACGCCGCCAATTTGTATTAGCTCGACGTCAGCCAGCTGCCGGCTTGCAAGTATAAAAAGAGTGTCTTCGTCTAGCGTGGTGTATTCAGCAAACTGAGGAGGAAATCCTTCGCCAGTTAAGATCCATTCCGTTTCAACATGAAGCCCATGATTGTTGAAAAATTCAACAATCACATTGAGTGCCTGGATTTTTTTGACAGGAAAAGCACTGCCGGCTTCCCAGCGTGTGTAAGAAGTGTAAGACAGGTCCAGTTTTTTTTCATGAACATAGGCAACTAACTCCTGAGGAGAAGTGCCGGTTGCAGCTCTACAGCATTTAAGCCGCTTCCCAATCGTATCTAACATGCACACACCATGAGGCTAATTAATTTTATGATTTTAAAGGAAATTTATAAGCATTAAAGGTAAATAAAAAACAATCGAACGCAAAATAATTGCGTTTTTTTCATCAGTAATGTTAATATGTAAACACTAAAGGTATTTAGTGTTTAACATTATCATAATATTGCTCTTTCTTAACACACACACCTGTTTGAGCGAGGGTTAGCGCGGTTTAAATGGCAGCGCATTAAAATTTCAGGGGCTCAGTTCGTTTTCATATGGAATTTTATTTATGGCTAATTCCACAACAAAACTTAACAAGGAGTCAGAAGCTATGCCCTCGCTCGAAAACGATAAAAAATTAGCCCCTCTGGTTTACATAGGTCCCGCAAGACGAGTCAAAACCGAGCAGGCTGCTATGTCAGCCGGCTCCGCGTTCGGAAGAGTTATGACGTCATCAAAGCTCGTACAAGGCCTGATCGACCGTTATTTAGATATTTACGTGAATGAAATAACGGCCCGCAAAACTAAATAATCTGATTGTTTACTTCTTTATATCTACTTGACGGTAGAGGGGAATTTCATGCCTGAAAAAGCTACTGATATACCTTTTTCGACTGAGGCAGAACAGTGCGTGCTTGGTGCGCTGATGCTGGAAAATGATCGATGGGATGACGTCAATCTACTGCTGAAGAAGGAAGATTTCTTCATTTCCGGGCATCGCGCCATTTATATGGCTATGTCTACATTGTCTGCCGCGTCCCAGCCTTTTGATCTGATCACGCTTAGCGAGAAACTGGAGCGCAGTAATGATCTTGAGCGCTGTGGCGGTTTCGCTTATCTGGCGGAACTCTCTAAAAATACCCCTTCAGCTGCCAACATTATGGGCTATGCCGCCGTCATGGTGGAGAAAAGTCGTTTACGGGAGCTGCTTGTGGTTGGCAATGCCATTCTTGCCGACGTGCATCACCATCGCCTTAGCGCGCCGGAGGTTGCAGAGCATGCTGAAAATGCCCTTTTCAAACTAAGTGAGCAGGGCGTTTTTCAGAATGCAAAAGAGATTGAAGTAACGGAAGCGCTGGACTTACTGCTTAGCAAACTTGAATCAGTTACAGGATCAGACAATTTTATAACCGGCACTCCAACAGGTATGGCAGCGCTGGATTACATGTCCTGCGGACTTCAGCCAGGGGATCTGATTTTGCTGGCCGCCAGGCCATCAATGGGTAAAACCTCTATGGCGCTGAGCTGGTGCATTGGCGCATTGCTGGGACGACCGAAAAAAAGCGTTTTCATTTTCAGTATTGAAATGCCTACCGAACAGCTGATGATGCGGCTGCTTTCCATGCGTAGCAAGGTAGAGCTTAGTCGTCTGCGCAGCGGTGATCTTGGTGACACTGAATGGAATCTCATTAGTAAAGGGGCTCACGAACTGGCCGAATGGCGCAATCGACTTATCATCGATGATAACAGCGCCCAAACCCCGGCAACGCTTCGTACCCGTGCGCGCCGTTATATCCGTAAGTACGGGCAGCCTTCACTCATCATGATCGATTATCTGCAGCTGGTACGTTGTCCTGGCATGGAGAACCGCACGCAGGAAATCGCCGAGATTTCACGTTCTCTTAAGGCATTGGGCAAAGAACTCGGCTGCCCGGTGCTTGCGCTCTCCCAGCTTAATCGTCAGGTAGAACAACGCGCTGATAAACGCCCTAATAATGGCGATCTTCGTGATTCCGGCGCGCTTGAGCAGGATGCTGACCTGATTAGCTTTATCTACAGGGATGAGGTTTATAACGCCGACACTAACTGTCCAGGGCAGGCAGAGATCATCATCAGTAAACAGCGCCAGGGGCCAACCGGAACCCTGAAAGTGCAGTTTGATGGAAAATACACGCTGTTTTCTGAGTACCCTGAAGGCAGTTATGACCTCGGATACGATGACAGGAAGCAGTACCGATGAAAAAAATCCTGCCTGAAAGTTCAATTGCTGGAGTAGAAAGCACTCTTACGCGGGTGTTTACGCTTGATCAGTTACGTCCTAATCCTGACGATCCGCGCAAAACGCGTAATCCGCGCTTCGACTATATAAAAGAGTCAATCAGGGCTCGCGGACTTGCCTCCGTGCCGATTGTTACTCGTGACCCACGCCATCCTGATGGGATATGGACGTTCAGTGACGGGGGTAATACCCGGTATGCAATTCTTAAAGAGCTTTGGGAAGAAACGGGTGAAAGCCGGTTCAATGAGATTTTATGCGCCATTAAACCCTGGCCTGGCAGATTAAATTGCCTGGTTGGCCATCTGGCCGAAAATGAAGGGCGCGGGTCACTGACATTTATCGATAAAGCTTTTGGCGTGCAGAATGTCCGAAAAATTCACGAGGAAACGGTTGGCCGAAAAGCAACCTTACGTGAGCTGTCAGCTATTCTGGCGAAGGAAGGTCTGCCCGTTCACTATTCCACAATAAGTCGGATGGAAGACACTCTGAAGCATCTTTTTCCCTGGATGCCGACCCTGCTGACATCCGGTTTTAAACGAGAAAGTATCAACCAGCTTCTGTCGCTCAGGCAAAGTGCCGAAAAAGTATGGGACAACTGCTGCCTTAATAAAGGCATTGAGCCTGTTAAAACCTTCGCAGAGGTGTACGGCGGCTGCTGCCAAAAATTCGACGATCCTGAAAGCTGGTCTCAGGACATGTTCCTTGACGAGCTTATTGGTGATCTGACTGATGCGCTGCCTGATGATGAAATGGACTATGACCGCTGGCTGCTGGAACTTCGAGACGCCAGAAAACCAATGTTACACGCTGGGGATCTTGATCAGGAGGTCTTGCATCAACCTCAAGCGTCAGTCGTGCCAATTGTTGGGGCCAATGATGAGGCAGCTGCTCATACGGCAGAAACAGAGGTTGAACTAATCGCTGCTGATATACCGCGAAATAACGAACTCCACATTACAGAAGAAAAGACTCCCTCTAAAGCCTCTGATTTGCTTGATGATATTCAAAGCGAGTCATCTCCGGTTGTACATGCAGAAGTCGCTTCCTCAGCGTTTGAAACACATACTGCAACTGATGGACAATCCCCTCAGTCAGCTGAATTCACTGCAAATAACCAATCAGATGTTTCTTTCTGGCAAATAAATGCCCTTCAGGACGATATCGAACATCTGCAAAGCATGGCCTATCGACTGTGCTGGGATATCAGCGAAGCGTTAGGCTGTGCTGAAGGTTTCGAGCCGGCGAGCGAAGACGAAAACGCCCTAGGTTATCGTATGGCATCTGCAGAAACTTCACATCCAGCTGCACTACTTCTGGCTTCGCTCACTGGCACCGGTGCTGACACCGTGAATATGGAGCTCGTTGTAAATCTGCTGATCGGTACATCTGAATCTCATCCTCCTTTACTCAATGACGATATGACCCTGACGTTATTTCGCCTGGTCAGGGTGCTTCGTCGCCTCCGCGAACTGCAGCGACAGGCCGCTGCTCCGACTTATGCCTTAACAACTGAAGGGTTGCACAATGAACACTAATTTATCCCGCGCTGCTAACGGTTTTCTGCTCGATCTCGTTATGGAGCTTAAAAATGGTTTCATTCGTCGCTGTGACAAAATGGGGTTGACTGGGGAGGAAATTGCCGCACTCAAGGATATGACGATCGAGGATATTCACTACATCTGTAACAGTGAGGTTTCTGTGCTGTCGTTCCAGATAAACCATGAAAACCTCAGCCGGCTGCTGAATCAGGCGCGGACAGAGCAGACACGGCTTAAAAGGCTCGATCGTGCCCTGGCCTTGGGTGGCTCAATTGCGCTGCTGTCCCACTTCTTTGGCCTACCAAGCAGCGAAGTTGCTACCCGCCGCCGCATTGCCGGCATAAAAGTTCGTGCCGGTCGTGGAACGGTCATATCTGACGATGAGAGCGCCCGGCTCTGGTCGATTTGGGATAACAGCGGCAAGGCGGTCTCCTGCGACACGGAAGAAGGCCTTGAAATCATGTTGCTTGCGGCTGAGGAAATGAACATTCCGCTTACCGCCGTCTGGAATACGATCCGTAAATGGGAAAGTGAAAAGCTGACCGCTGCGAGTCGAAGAATGGCATAAGAGCCTGCCCGCGGCTTGAGACAGAGCGGGCATGAACATTCACTGTAATAAGTAAGCTAAGGGACTCATCGTGAAGCTAAATGAAATTATCCCGGGTCTGAAAGCGCCGGCTACGGCTCCATCTGCCATTTGCAACAAGGCCGCCAGAGCGGTACACGGTTTCTATAAGGGAGAGCGTAACTTTAAGCTGCTCCATGAAAATCGGACTGGTTATTACAAAATAGATATAGGCCCGTTCTGGCGCTTACTCAGCAGAGATGAAGGCCAGACCTGGATAATGATGAATCATGAAAGATACAACACTGCGATTCGTAACTGAACGCGAGAGAGACTGCTTAGCGGTACGCTTCCAGGCATAGCGCTAAGTGTTTTTTATAGCCACGATCCGCATAAGGGAGAGTAATGAAGCTTCCGGATGACAGCCTGATTAGCCACGCTGTCAAAAAAATGAATGACCGCCTGCAGGCGCGTGAGTCGGGAGAGCAAAATAACTTTGCGCGCGGCGGGCTGCTGTTTATGGGTAACGTACATGATGCACTTCCCCGACGATTGTTGCTGGATACCCGGTTATCACCTCTCGATAAAATGGCCTGGATAATTATTCGCCTGCACGCCCAGCATAACGACGGCGCGGTATTTCCTTCTTATGACGATCTGCAGCTTCAGCTGGCAACGCCGGGCAAAGGTAAAGCCTCCAGAGAGACCATCAGCCGGGTATTGCTTATGCTGCGCATTACCGGCTGGCTGAGCCTGTGTAAGCGCGTCCGAGATGAAAAGGGACGAATAAGGGGAAACATTTATGCGCAGCATGACGAACCTCTGACATTTGCAGATGCCGAGTTACTTGATCCTCGCTGGCTTCAGACGGTAGCGGAGGCGTGTTTTAACAGCAATAAGACAATAAGCCAGACGGCGAAAACCATTATCAACGATGTTTGCCTTGATCCCGCCATGCGTCATCACCGAAGTCACCTGGCGGTTATAGAAGGGCGCCTGGGGGCAGCGCAAAACCCCTCTGACATGAAAAATCGTATGCAGTTAATGCATCCGGGTTCGGAATCCGAACCCGGTGAAAAAGGCCATAAAACATTACCGGATTCGGATTCCGAACCCGGTAAAAAAGCCTCTGAAAACAACAGAGTTCGGAAACCGAACAGTTACGTACGTATTGTTAATAACAATACTAAAAATACATACGTACAGCAGTCGTCTGCTTTGCCGGAGAAATTTGCCAGCCTGCTGAGTGAGCAGGACCATAAAATGCTGAGCGCACAGCTTCAGGCGCTTCAGCCAGAGCAGGCACTGCTGGTTTTGCAAAACCTCGCCAGGGCCATGAAAGATGGCACTCTGCAAAATCCGGTGGGATGGATGCTGACCGTGCTCAAGAAAGCCCGAAAGGGCGAGCTTTACCAGCCGCAGAGGGAATCCATCGCTAAACCTATACCCGCCCGGCCTGAGTACCGGCCAGTCCAGTCCGAACGGCCTTTACGCCGGCAAGTCACTAATGACGCCCGCGTGCGGGACATCATTAAGCGTGTGCGATCTCACATTCATTCTGACCGCTCTGACAATGACTAAGTCAGCGTCCGGATGGGAGTGTCAGGCGCTCAGTGTTGCACGCTGCAACAAAGTACAAAAAGTAAGCAGTGTTGCAGCCTGCAACAAAGTACGAAAAGTGAGCAGTGTTGCAGCCTGCAACAAAGTACGAAACGTAAGCAGCACTCCGCTCCGAAACTCCTGTTCCTGCGGAAATTTTCTGTTTCCGAAAACTGATTTTGAATTGTTCATTCGCTCCTCAGGAATGAGGATGCCCCTTCAGCATAATCGATGCCTTTGCCTAACAGGAGACAGCTATGGCCGAACAAACCACCCCTCAGGCCGCACCACGCCGCTCGGGAGCCCTGCAGTCATCACTTTCTATCGACCTGCATTCACACTACGCCATTCGCCTGTGGGAAGGCCGGCGCCGGGATGAAATACCGAATCAGGGTAAAAAAAGACCAGAAATTATCGGCATGCCGCAGGCTATAGCGCGCGCAGGGTTGGCCGGGCGTGATTCTGCCGCCGGCAACCCTTATGCCGATCAGGTTCTCGTACGTCTTGAGGATGCGCTTAAAGCCGCTACCGACCGGGTACATGAAACCATTGAAAAGGTTGAACGCGTCCTTTCGGCTATCCCGGCAGGTATCAATCTGTCTGACGTCTCATCCGTTGAGCCCCTGAATCTGGATGTCTTCAGCCGATCGCCTCTTGGCTACCGCTGCGTGTGGCTCCTGGTGCACTTTGACCAGCTAGCCCTCAAGGTTTTCCAGGCATTCCATTACGGTCTGATTTCCCTGTCGGAACGTGATCAGTACCTTAACGTTGGTGGTCACGCCGTGCGTCAGGTCTACGGCGTCATTCAGGGATACAAAACCGTGCCGGTGACCTATGACGATATCCGCAATAACACCGCCCGGGGCATCGCCGCAGCTGAAAAGCTTGGCAAAATTGATCCGGCCATCCTTTCCGGTGAAAAGCGATCCTCTTTTTCCCCGCTTCTGACAACCCCTGCTGAGAATGTCTGACATGAAAAACATACTGATTACCGGCGCCGTCTGCGCACTTCTTACCGGCTGTGCCGGCACCGAGCTGGCCGCCATAAACAAGAACATCAGCGATACCGCTTTCAGCGTCAGTAAAACCCTGCGTGGCGGTGGCGAAGATCTAGGCAATGGCATGCCTGTAATGACAAAAGCGTCAACAGGAGCAACAGAAAGTGTCAACCGCGAATTCAGCCTGCCGGTTGACATCGATACCGCCGCCGCCCGTCTCAAGCGACATTACGGCTATGTCACCCCTGATGAGATCGCCCATATTCGCAATAAAGACCGTAACAGCCGCTGGGCCGCTGCCGCGATAGAAGACAGCCATCCGGTCTGGGAAGCTGTACAGGGCAGTTCTTACCGAATGGGCAGTGATGTAGGTGACAACGATCATATGGAGATTGAGCTGGAAAAAAACGGAGCCGGCACGCGCGCTTATGTCACATACCGGTCGCCGTCGGCATCGCACCTGACCGGCAGCGCATTTGAAAAGCTGATGACGGAAGTTAAGCAAGTCGCCTCAGGCAAGGTCCGTTAATCCGGGAGGTCAGCTGTGCAGCTTTATCTTTGTGAAAAACCGTCACAGGCAAAGGATATCGCCAGAGTGCTGGGCGTCAGCCAGCGCGGGCAGGGATATATTTCAGGCGAGAACGTCACCGTCACCTGGGCGGTGGGGCACCTGCTGGAAACGGCCACGCCCGAGGCTTACGGCGAACAGTTCGGACGGCCCTGGCGTGCAAACGTGCTGCCGGTGATCCCCGAAACCTGGCAAATGGTGGTTAAGAAAGAAACGGCAGATCAGTTTGCCGTGATTAAAAAGCTGCTGAAAAAAGCCCGCGAGGTAGTGATCGCCACCGACGCGGATCGCGAAGGCGAAGTGATTGCCCGGGAACTGATGACGTACTGCGGCTACCGTGGCGCTATTCGCCGCCTGTGGCTGTCCGCGCTGGACGAGGGCAGCATTCGCCAGGCGCTACAGAACATGCTGCCCGGCGAGAAAACCGAAAAACTGTATCAGGCGGGCGTCGGCCGTTCGCAGGCCGACTGGCTTATCGGGATGAATCTGACGCGCCTGTACACCCTGAAGGCCGGCGAGGCCGGCCATGCGGAGATGTTTTCTGTGGGGCGGGTACAGACGCCGACACTAGCTATAGTGGTTAATCGCGACAATGAGATCGCGAACTTCACCCCCAAACCCTGGTGGCAGGTCAGGGCACAGCTGGAAAAAGACGGCGTTACTTTTCACGCCGAGTGGGTCGGCGCAGAACAATATTGCGACGAGGAAAAGCGCTGCATCAATCAGCCGATTGCCAATGCCGTTCTGCAGCTCTGCCAGAAAACCGGATCGGCTACCGTTCTGACCGCGGAGAAGAAACGGGAAAAAACGCCCGCGCCGCTGTGCTTCGATCTCGGCACGCTTCAGCAGGTGTGCTCCCGAAAGTGGGGGATGGGGGCCAGCCAGGTACTGACCATCGCGCAGGCGCTTTATGAAACCCACAAGGCGACAACCTATCCGCGTACCGACTGCGGCTACCTGCCGCTGTCCATGCGGGACGAGGTGGCGGACGTTCTCCGGGCTATTCTGGCATCCGACCCTTCGGTCGGTCCGACGCTGTCGGGCCTGGACAAAAGCTTTATGTCCCGGGTATGGAACGATAAAAAAATCACTGCTCACCATGCCATCATTCCCACGCGTCAGGCATTTGACCTGGCGCGCCTCAGCTCAGATGAGCTGAAGGTTTATCAGCTTATTCGTCAGCACTATCTGGCGCAGTTTATGCCACTACAGGAATCTGACGTCACTGGCGCGACGTTTAACCTGGGAAACCAGCTGTTTCGGACGCGCGGACGCGTTACCGTGGTGCCCGGCTGGAAAGCGCTGTTCAGCGGCCTGCAGGACGACGACGAGGCGGAAGGCGAAGAGGACGCGCCGGCCAGCCTACCGGCGCTCGATAAAGGCGACGTATGCCGCGTGAAGGGCGGGACCGTAAAAGACAACGTGACGAAAGCGCCCGCGCCGATGACCGAGGGCACGCTGATTGCGGCCATGAAAAATGCCGCCAGCCTGGTCAGCGATCCCCAGCTCAAAAAGGTGCTGCGGGAAAACGCCGGGCTGGGTACGGAGGCCACGCGCAGCGGCGTGCTGGAAACGCTTTTCAAGCGTCGATACCTGGAGAAAAAAGGGAAACACATTCACTCCACGCAGATGGCCCGCGAGCTTATCGCCGCGCTACCGGAGACGCTGACCAGCCCGGGCATGACAGCTCTCTGGGAGCAGGCGCTGGACGATATCGCGCAGGGGAAATCGGATCTGCTCGGCTTTATGCAAAAACAGGCGCAGTGGACGCGTCACCTGATTGAAAAGGGGCGCGCGCAGCCGTTTCACGTCACAGTGCCGGTCGGTCCAGACTGTCCGCTCTGCGGCAAGGCGATGCGTCAGCGAACGGGTAAAGAGGGCATGTTCTGGGGCTGCGTTCAGTACCCGGAATGCAAGGGGATCGTTGGTGAGGCCAACCGCAAAACAAAACGCCGGGCCGCCGGGAAGCGCAGGAGCAGCGGGCCAAAAGCCCCGGGCGTTTTACAGGTGGACGGTTGACATTGCGAACGCGCGGCCTAAAAATAAAAGGGCTTATCCGTCGTCTCTGACGACTACCAATGATTCATCAGCCTGAGAGAATCGCCTTCGGGTGGCTGAACAGAAAGCTCCTGTAGCCTGAAAGGGAGCGCACACTGTGTGGTACATCTGCGCACCTTTGGAAGCAGATATCGTCAACATATGGCACCTACTGCCTGACGATCAGGGTTTATTCAACTAACCAGACAGTCAGACTCACCTGAATCTGACTCCCCGACGGGAAGACTTCTCCCGTCCGGGCCGAAGTTTTCTCCGTCGATTTTTTTTGACCCCCGGAGATAACATCATGTCTGTAAACAACGCGCAGTCCGCCACCACTACGTCCGCCGCCAGCCGCAACGATTACTTTAACCTGACCATTAAAGGCCTGGGTTACCTGAGTAACGTCCGGCAGGTTAACGCGCAGTCCGGCACCTTCATCAGCTGCGTGATCAACGCGCTGTCCGGCCCGAGTGACAGTCCTTCCTACGTTCGTTTTGACGTAACGGTTGCCGGCAAAGAAGCCAGTAGCCTGATTAACCGCTGCCAGAAGGCGGTTGATGAGGACAAGAAGGTGCTGATCGGGTTTTCTCTGAGCAACCCGTCAACCGACATTTTCCAGCTGAAAAACGGTGAGCACGCCGGTGAAAGCCGCGTCAGCCTGAAGGCCCGACTGATCAAGGTAGACTGGATTAAAATCGGTCAGGACATGGTCTACAAACCGGAACGCAGCGATGCGCCGCCGGCACAGAGTGGCTCAGAGCAGGCGCCGTCCTACGCTGACAACTCGTTCTGATTTTACCCTCCCAAATCTGCCCTTTCACGGGCAGTTTTACGGCGTTTGCAGGGTTTTGACTGCCGCTGTAATCTCCACCATAATTCCCTAAAGGTTACTGACGATGCCTGTCATACTTCGGCTGAACGGTTTTCGGTTCTTTTTCTACTCCAACGAAGGCAATCCGCGTGAACCCGCGCATATCCACGTTTCCAAAGCCGGCGCTGAAGCTAAGTTCTGGCTTGAACCCGTGGTGGCGCTGGCAAGAAATGACGGATTTGACTCACGGACCCTTAAAGAGCTGTTCGTACTGGTGAAGCTACACAAAACGACACTACTGGAGGCCTGGAATGACTATTTCAGCTAGAGATGTCCGGTTCGATGACTCCACCATGTGGGTTGAACTCACGGACGATCGCACGCTTGGCGTACCGCTGTCCTGGTTTCCGCGGCTGCTTGACGCCACGCCCGAGCAGCGCAACGACTACGAACTATCTCCCCGTGGCATACACTGGGACGCCCTTGACGAAGACATCTCCGTTGAGGGGCTGATACAGGGGCGCGGTGACATCACGCACCCTCCTCATCAGGTCGCCTGACGCGCCCTGCCTGAACGCTGACCCCGGTCGGCGTTTTTTTTTGGATCCGGAAAAAGAGTTGTTCGTAGAAGCCCGCTGAAGAGTTCCGCACAGTGATGCCTGTTCTGTCACCTACAGGAATCTTCAGATGAAACTACACGCCCTCGCCGCCGTTCTGCCCTTCGTGGTGCTGACGGGATGCGCCACGCCGCCCCAGAAGCTGCAGGAGCGGGCGCCCGTCCAGCCGACGCCGTCGGTCAGCGTCTCCCGCAACGTCCAGACCCCGGCCGACGATCCCTACGGACGCGCGCCGGAGGTGGTGCGCTACGACCGTTACCTTCTGGTCAGCACCGACCCGCAGGCAGCCCAGCAGGATCCGCTTTCTCAGATTATCGACATCCGCATTCCCCCGTCCGTACAGCCCACGGTCGCCGACGCCATGCGCTATGCCCTGAAGCAGTCCGGCTACTCGCTCTGTCAGACCGGCCCGGCCAACGGCGTGCTATACCGGCAGCCGCTGCCGGCGGTGCAGTATCAGCTCGGCCCGATGCGTCTGCGCACCGCGCTACAGGTAATGGCCGGCGCGGCCTGGCAGCTTGAGGTGGACGACGTGCAGCGCGTGGTGTGCCACAGCCTGCGCGCCGGTTATCAGCTTCCGGCCACCCAGCTGTCGCCGCGCACCGCCACACTGCCTGAGGCGTCCGGCAACACCATTTCCCCGCCGGTGATTCAGGGCCAGCCCGTACGCGGAGGGTTTCTGACAAAATGAGCAATCCCGCCCTTGATGAAGACGATTTCGCCGGTGAAGTGCAGCAGAAGCCACGCAAAGGCGCGGCGATTCTGCGCCGACTGCCGCTTTATGGCGGCGTCGCGGTGGCGCTGGCCGTGGCCGGCCTGACGTTTATTTCCCTTAAAAGCGTGAGCGCGCTCGATCAGCGTCTCGCCCACGTCGAAAAACAGCAAAACGTGGTGTATTCGCAGGCGCTGACTCAGTCCGATCTTACGCCCCTGCAGGACAGCCTGAAGGCGTACGGCGGAGATCTGAAACGGCAGCAGCAGCAGATCGCCGCCCTGCAGGCCGCGCTGAAGGAGGACCGGAGCGGCCCGGCGCTTGTCGCCCTGCAGCAGGCCGTCGGCGATCTCAGCGCCGCCCGGCAGAGCATGCTGGCGCAGCTGTCCGGGCTTGACGCGCAGCTGAACGCGCTCCAGGGCAAGACGAAAGAGACGCCTCACGCCGACACCTCGCCCGCCGTAAAAAAGCCGGCACCCGCTAAGCCACATCGTGCCGCCCATAAAGTGGCACGCCGGGCGCCGTTTGTGCTGACCGGCGTGGAAAAGCGGGGCACCACGTCCTTTGCCGCCGTAGCCCCGCAGGGCTTCAGCGACCTGTCACAGATCCGCCTTATCGGCGAAGGCCAGTCCGTGCAGGGCTGGACGCTGATCGGCGCCGGCTACGGACAGGCGCAGTTTCGGGTAAACGGGCACGTAACCACCGTTAACGTTCAATAACGGAGTCGAAATGAAGATAAAAGCACTGATTCTGTTGCTACTTACATGCGGCGGCACCGCGTACGCGAGTGTCCAGACCACTGACAGCCAGGGGCAGGCTACGGACGCGCAGCACACCGGGCAAAGCGCGGTTCAGGATCTGCAGCAGCAGGCGGGGCAGTGGGGGCTGAACCAGCAGGACTATCAGCGCTATCAGCAGCTGATGAACGGCCCCCGGGGCACGCAGTCGCCCGGCCTCGATCCACTCTCCACGCTCGGCATCGAGGCGCGCAGCGCCGAAGAGCGCCGTCAGTACGCCGAGAAGTGGGTGAAGCAGGAGTTTGCCCGCACGCAGAAAGAAATGGAATTTCAGCGCGAGGTGAACAGCGCCTGGCAGCGGCTGTACCCCAACACGCTGGCGGTTAACATGGGTAACGCCGCCGGCATTGCCCACGACACCGGCGGGCGACTGGCGCTGTTCGTGAAGTCTGCCGGATGCTCGCAGTGTGACGCGCGACTGTCCGCCGTGCTGGCCGACGACCGTCCGGTCGATATCTATCTGGTTGACAGCCAGGGCGACGACGACGCGCTGCGCAGCTGGGCCAAAGCGCATCACATCCCGCTGGACAAGGTACGCAGCCGTGAGATCACGCTTAATCACGACGGCGGCCGCTGGATGCGGTTCGGCAACGGCATGATGCCCGTGGTGCTGCAGCAGGGGGAAAACGGATGGCAACTCGCAGCGTACTGACCGGCGCGGCCCTGCTGCTGCTGGCGTCGGCAAACTGCTGGTCATCCGGTATGCAGACTGTACCCGACGGCTATACAAAGGTGGCGCGCCAGCACGGCGTGCCACCGGAGGCGCTGTATTCGGTTGCCCTGCAGGAATCCTCCCGCACGCTGCCTCGGGGCGTACGTCCCTGGCCCTGGACGCTGAACGTGGCGGGGAAGGGGTATCGCTACAAAACCCGGCTTGAGGCCTGGCAGGCGCTGCAGGTGTTCATGAAAACCCATTCCCTGAAGCGCATTGATGTGGGCATTGCGCAGGTCAACCTTGGCTGGAACGGCGATCACTTCACGTCCACCTGGGAAGCGCTGGATCCGTACACCAACCTCAACGCCGCTGCCGTTATCCTGCGCGAATGCTGGGACCGTAAGCCCGGCAGCTGGCTGGACGCCGCCGGCTGCTATCACCATCCCGCCGGCGGACAGGCCGCCGCGCGCTACCGCTCCTTTATCAGAACAAAGCTTGCCACGCTGCAGTCGCCGCCTTCGCAGTCGGCCCCCGTGGATAACAGCCCGGCGCCGGCTCCCGTGCAGCTGGCGGACAATGCCCCTGTGCCCGCTGCTACTTCCAACACCGGATTCGTCTGGATTGAACCCAGGAGCCCGAGACCATGAAAAACGTCCGCTTTCTTGCCATGCCCCTCATCCTGCTGTCGCTCTCGTCCCATGCGGAGCTGAACGTGCTGGCCGACCTCGGAGGACAGAGCACGCAGGCCATCTTTGACGCGGTCAACCGGCAGGACTCGCCGGCACCCGTTTCCGCGCCGCCCGCCCAGGGCGAAGCGGCCATGCTGCCCGTTACCACGCCGGAAATGTCGCCGGGCGCAGTCAACCCGCGCGACCTGCAGCTGCCCGGCATCGGCGCGCTGTTCATCATCGGGGACGATGATGTATCCCGGTCCTGGCTGCGGCACAACGCGCAGCGTCTGTCGGCCAGAGGCGCCGTGGGGCTTGTCGTGAACGTGGACAGCCAGGACGCCCTTGACGGGCTGCGCGGTCTGGCGCCCGGCATGACCCTTGCCCCGGCCTCAGGTTCGGATCTGGCGCGCCGCCTGCAGCTGACGCATTACCCCGTACTTATCACCGACGGCGGGCTGACCCAGGAGCCCGCGCCATGATGGGCACGCCCCAAATCGTTGCCCTGCTGCTGTCGGTCAATCCTCTGCTGGCCGCCGGGCTTGTCATCCTGCTCTTCGTCGTGGCATGGCTGCTTCGCCGGGAGACGGCCACCGCCCGCCGGCACCGTCGTTATCGCGCCACCGCAGCGCGCGTGCATCAGCGCCTGCGCGAACTGAACGGCGACGGCCAGCGGATGAGCTATCTGCGCAAAATAAATCCCTACGTTTTTGAGGAACTGCTTCTGCTGGCTTTTGAGCGGCAGGGGTTGAAGGTCGAGCGCAACGCGTCCTACAGCGGTGACGGCGGCCTGGACGGCAAAGTGTTTATCAACGGCGAGTGCTGGCTGATACAGGCCAAACGCTATAGCCGGGCCATTTCCCCCGGTCACGTCCGGGATTTTGATGCGCTGCTCTCCCGCGCCGGCCAGCGCGGATTTTTTATCCATACCGGCAGAACCGGGCAGATGAGCCAGGCCGTCTGCCGTACCTCTTCCCGGCTTAAGATCATCAGTGGGCAAAACCTGCTGAGGCTGCTGTCCGGCATCTCACTAAAGGAATGGTCCCATGAGTAACCGCTACGTTATTGAAGCGCTGCTGCGCCCGGCTGTTGAGCTGAACACGGCCGCCGTGGCGGGCACCGCCGCCGTGGTGTGCGTCACCGCGCCCTGGGCGGTCGCCCTTGCCCCCTCCGTCAGCTACGTTACGGCAGGCGGTTTTGCCGTGCTATCCATCGTGCGCGCCCGTCAGGGCATGCAGGTGATCCGCTACCGGCGCAACCTGCGCCGGCTGCCGCGCTACGTGATGACCTCCCGGCAGATCCCGCTGAGCAAACGACGGCTCTTTATCGGCCGGGGATTTCGCTGGACGCAGACGCATACCCAGCGCCTGCGCGACACACTGCGCCCCGAGGTAGCCCACTACCTGCAGCCGTCCAGGCTGTACCAGCTGGCGCGCCGCGCCGAGGAGGCTACGGAAAAGCGGCTGCCCGCACTGAGCAAACTGCTTAACGCCGACTCCGTTCTGAATCCGGTCCGCCCGCTGCCGCCAGTGGGCGGCAACCCGGCCATACACGGTATCGAACCCAACGAAATCGACGTCACGCTTGATCTGCGCGAGCGCGTGGGGCACACGGTGGTCTACGGCACGACGCGCGTGGGTAAAACCCGGCTGGCCGAGCTGCTGATCACCCAGGACATCCGGCGCGGCGACACGACGATCGTGTTTGATCCAAAAGGGGACGCCGACCTGCTCAAGCGTGTGTGGGCGGAGGCGCACCGCGCCGGTCGCGGCGACGAGCTGACCATCTTCCACCTCGGGTGGCCCGACATATCTGCCCGCTATAACGCCGTGGGGCGGTTCGGGCGCGTCTCTGAGGTCGCATCGCGCGTGGCCGGGCAGCTGAGCGGCGAAGGCAACAGCGCGGCATTCCGGGAGTTTGCCTGGCGGTTCGTGAACATCGTAGCGCGGGCGCTGGTTGCGCTGGGCGAACGGCCCGACTACACGCTGATCACGCGCTACGTGAACAACATCGCGGACCTGTATCTGCGCTACGCGGTGAAAGTCATTACGGACAAACTTCCCGATCTGAGTAAGCAGATCGAAAACAACCTTAAACTCTTCGGTGAGGATGACGTGCCCCGCAACATGCAGGGACAGCCGGACGCCGTGCGCATCTGGGCATATGAGGTGGCGCTAAGCTCCGAACAAGGGCAGCAGCTGTACGACCCGATACTGGACGGCCTGCGCTCCGCCGTGCGCTACGACCGGACCTACTTCGACAAGATAGTGGCGTCCCTTCTGCCGCTGCTGGAGAAGCTGACCACGGGCAAAACGGCCGAGCTGCTGTCGCCTGATTACCTCAACATGGAAGACCCGCGCCCAATCTTTGACTGGGAGCAGGTGATCCGTAAAAAAGGGGTGGTGTACATCGGCCTCGACGCGCTCAGCGACAGTGAGGTGGGCAGCGCGGTGGGCAACAGTATGTTTGCCGACCTGGTGAGTGTTGCCGGACACATTTACAAGCACGGCATCAACGCGGGCCTGCCGGGAGCGGACGACCGAAAAAATCCGATTAACCTTCACTGTGATGAGTTCAACGAGCTGATGGGCGATGAGTTTATCCCCCTGATCAACAAGGGCGGCGGCGCCGGGATGCAGGTCACGGCCTACACGCAGACGTCCTCTGATATTGAGGCGCGTATCGGCAGCGCGGCCAAAACGTCCCAGGTGCAGGGTAACTTTAACAACCTCATCATGCTGCGCGTACGTGAGAACCGGACGGCGGAGCTGCTGACCACCCAGCTGCCGCAGGTTGAAATCTACAGCAAAACGCTGGTCTCCGGGCACCAGGATTCAGCAGACGTCACCGTTAATCACGACTTTACCTCCAGCACGCAGGACCGCGTCGGCACGATCAAGGTGCCGCTGCTGGAACCGTCGGATATCGTGTCGCTGCCGAAAGGGCAGGCATTCGCCCTGCTTGAGGGCGGGCAGCTCTGGAAAATCCGCATGCCGCTGCCCGCCGGCGACGCCGCCGACGAGCACATGCCGGACGATATCACCCGCCTGGCCGAAGAGATGCGCCGGAACTACCACAGCAGCGAAGGGTGGTGGAACGGCGGCGCCGGTCACGTTGCCCCGGCCGTAACGAAAGGAGAGGACAATGGCTGAACCGCGCCGCAACGTCACGCCACAGAATCCGCAGCAGCCGGTTCCGCCGCGCGAGCACGGGCTGATTTACAACCTGGTCTGGGGCTGGCCGTGGAAGCTGGCCGGCATGATCCTGGCCTCCCTGTTCCTGAGCCTGATTGTGGAATACGTCGGGATCGCGTTCTTCTGGCCGGAAATGGGCGCCGCGCACAGCCAGCAGGTGATGACCACGGAAATGGGCTACCTGTCGTCAGATTTTACCCGCAGCCTGATGCTCTCTGAACCCTCCGTCACCGTTACGCACTGGATCACGTTTGCCTATCAGTGGGCCTTCGTTGACAGCGGTTTTGTGGGCTGGGTACAGTCGATGTATGAATCGGAAATGAACAGCGGCAACGAAATTTCCCGTCAGCTGAAGTCAGGCAGCGGCTGGCTCGCCGGCTATCTGCAGCAGTATCTGCTTGCCACCGTCTGGGTGGCCGTGGTGACGCTTATCCGGGTCACGATACTGACGCTCTCCATCCCGCTGTTTGTGCTGGTTATCGCCGTGGCCGTGGTGGAAGGGCTGGGACGCCGCGATCTGCGTCGTTACGGAGCGGGCTATGAGTCGTCGTTTTTATATCACCGGGCAAAAAGGCTGATTAAGCCGGCGGTCTACATACCGGCGATGGCGTACCTGTCCTGGCCGTCGGCGGTCTATCCCAACCTGCTGTTGCTGCCCGCGGCCATCATGCTGGGGCTTGCCATTACGGTCACCACCGCGTCGTTTAAAAAGTACCTTTGATCTCCCCCGGGCCCGCAGTTGCGGGCCTTTCCGTCGGTTCAGGTCACTTGCCTTATCTTATTAGTTGTTACCCTCAGCGAAATCTGGGGCTTCCATGCCGCTAACGCGGCATTCAGGGGCTGGCTGCTGGCTGTGCGTGCCAGCTTGATTCATTTTATGCCTGCATTGAATGTCTGCTTTGTGCCAGGAGCGGACATTCATTAGCTCTTTTATTATAACTTGACGCACAATTTCAGCGGTTTTCTTGTCGCAGTTGGTTGTGTTGATCGAGTTCATAATCGATAAACGCACCGATCATAGCCCGGTAGACCTTTTCGATAATCACTGTGGGAAGTCCTGCTTCAGTCGCCTGTTTACTTACCTTATCGATTACCTGCTGGACGCGGTCTGGAGCACGCACGGCTGAATGGTCACTTTTGAAAGCTGCTGCAGCTTTAACACACTGGCTGCGTTGCGCGATCATTTTAACCAGTTCACTGTCAATCTGATCGATACGGTTCCTAACATCCTCAATTGACGAAAAATTCATTGCAATCCACCTGACTAGTACATGAGTGTGATAGGTTACATAAATCTTCGATTCAAAACAGTTTTAAATTTCTAAAGTCTGTCTGAAAGAACGATAAACGAAAGAATTCAATCAAGAATATGTGGTTATTGAGAGTGCGATAAAAGAGATAGAACGAATGACTGCTCCTCGCTCATAGCGGACGTTAGCCTGTTGTCAGTCCGCCTGGTACCAAAAGCGGACATGACTGCAGCCACCACAATTTATATTTTTATGAACAAGTAACCGATGGCATTGAACCCTCCTGAGTTTCAATAAATTTAAAAATTTTCTTTAGTGATGCTTTGTCAGGATTGTTAAATTCACTCAAGTGATCCCCCTTTCCAAGGGTCATAGATAAGCCATATTGTTGCGCTATCTCAGCCATAGCTGAGTTATAAGGGTCGCTGGCCCCGGCCCAAAGTAAAATTGGTGTCTTATAAGGAAATAAAGCTTCTTTTTTTTCAGAGTATTTCCTTAACTCATTGAAAAAGCATCTGATACTTCCTTGATCGTCAAGTGAAAGCCCAGAGGTAAGCTCTGGGGCTGTGCTTGCTGCATAAGACATAAACATATCAAAACTAAGTTTGCCTTCAGGCGTTTCCGGAAGGCCATTTTTTAAGTCCCATCCGCCTAAAACGACAGAATGCAGCCGTTCCGGATGGTGGTTTAGTAGTCCTAATGCAGCCCATGCGCCAGAGGAATAACCTATCACATGCGCTTTATCATAACCCAACCTATCCATAATTTTGATAATGGATAACGCCTGGTTTTGTTGTGTGTACAATTCTGGCACTGGCTGCTTTTCGCTTTCACCGTGGCCTAAAAGATCCGGGCAAACAACCTGGAAAAATGGACTAAATAAGGAGATTAATCCATTTTTCCGCCACGACTTTCCGTCCATTAGAAGACCGTGAAGCATTATGACCAAAGGGCCTTTTCCTTCTGAAATATATGATAATTGTGGTGTTCCTGCAGTAGATAACATATGTACCTCCTAAAATTCAGAGTGGACAGAAAGCATACATGTCTGTAGACAAACATCTCAACGAGTAATGGTATAACTTCCCCTTCTCGCTCATAGCGGATGTTACCGGACACCTGTCCGCTTTATGCAAGAAGCGGACGTTGATAACATCGCAATATCTTAATTTAGGGGAAATAATGTATGGGAAAAAATTATGAAGCATGAGCTATGGACAAACGAAGATGATTCAGATTTGTTTTGTCTTGCCGGTCCACGGGGAGACTCTGCACGTAAATTGCTGGATCCGGACTACAGATTAGTATGGACATGTGACGCAGATTCCCATTTGGAAGCAATGAAAAAATATTACGCGTTCCGTAACTGGGGAGAATATCAAACTGGTTTTCCCGAACAAGATAGTAAGACCTACAAAGAAATGGGATGGGAATAAAAAGCACAACACCCAAAACATAGTCGCTCGGTATTCTGATATCTCCTCAATGTCCGCTCCTCGCTCTTAGCGGACATTCGCTTGGCGTTAGTCCGCTTTGTGCCAGGAGCGGACATTCATTAGCTCTTTTATTATAACTTGACGCACAATTTCAGCGGTTTTCTTGTCGCAGTTGGTTGTGTTGATCGAGTTCATAATCGATAAACGCACCGATCATAGCCCGGTAGACCTTTTCGATAATCACTGTGGGAAGTCCTGCTTCAGTCGCCTGTTTACTTACCTTATCGATTACCTGCTGGACGCGGTCTGGAGCACGCACGGCTGAATGGTCACTTTTGAAAGCTGCTGCAGCTTTAACACACTGGCTGCGTTGCGCGATCATTTTAACCAGTTCACTGTCAATCTGATCGATACGGTTCCTAACATCCTCAATTGACGAAAAATTCATTGCAATCCACCTGACTAGTACATGAGTGTGATAGGTTACATAAATCTTCGATTCAAAACAGTTTTAAATTTCTAAAGTCTGTCTGAAAGAACGATAAACGAAAGAATTCAATCAAGAATATGTGGTTATTGAGAGTGCGATAAAAGAGATAGAACGAATGACTGCTCCTCGCTCATAGCGGACATTAGCCCGACGTCAGTCCGCTTTGTGCCAGAAGCGGACGTTATTATTTTGGACTTATCAATGCAACTAGTAGCGTTCGGTTGTGTTAAAAAGTTGTTTCAAGACAGCTGTGTCTGAAACCTGATGGAGCAGAAATGAGAACGCAAAAAAGATGCATGGGTTATGTGGCCATCGTGGTCGACGACTATGACCGCGCGATTGAGTACTACACCGACAAGCTGGGCTTTACGCTGGTAGAAGACACGCCGCAGCCGGGTAAGCGCTGGGTCGTTGTGACGCCGAATCCGGAAAGCGACTGTAATCTTCTCCTGGCCCGTGCTTCAAACGAACGGCAGGAAGGCTTTATCGGCAACCAATGCGGCGGACGGGTATTCCTGTTCCTGCAGACTGACGACTTCTGGCGCGACTATAACGCTATGAAGGCGAAAGGCGTCCATTTCTGCCAGGAGCCGCGAGAGGAGGAGTACGGGATGGTCGTTGTGTTTGAAGACATCTACGGCAACAGCTGGGATCTTTACCAGAACAAGCAAAGTTAACTCTTCTGGAGTCCGGTTACTAATGCGTAATCGGCCTCAATCCCAGGTCCGCTTTTCGCTCTTAGCGGACACTACGTGATGCCGATGTCCGGTTTGTGTCAGAAGCGAACTTTGCTAACATCGGCATGAACTAATATGCGGGCGAGCAGGTCAATAGTGTTCTGGGTTGCAGCTGTGTCCCGTTACTCTAATAAAACACCACGATAAATGAGCTAACATCATGAAAAATAAAAAATTGGCTATAGCAGTCATGTTATTTTTTGGATTTTCACCATCTTGTTTTTCTGAAAATGGTTCATTTATCCATCCTGGTGCACTAAACACGGCTGATGACTTCAGAAAAATAGCTCTGGAAGTAAAAGAAGGGCACCAGCCCTGGTCTTCAGATTTTGCTTTATTACGCACTAATGCTCATGACTCACCTGACTACACACCTCATCCTGTTGCTACTCTTTACCGGGGAGCTGCGACAGGTCACCCAAAAGAAAATTACTCATTCCTGTTTAATGATGCAGCAGCCGCATATGCTTTAGCTCTGGACTGGCGACTGAGCGGCGACAACTCACGTGCAGAGCGTGCTGTATACATACTCACTCAGTGGGCGAATAAACTACGCGCCGTTGACGGAACATCTGATAAATTTCTCGCGGCCGGACTCTACGGCTACCAGCTTGCTGTCGCAGCCGAAACGCTTCGGGGGTCATCCGCTTTCTCAGCCTCTCAGCAGAAGGCGGTCAGAGATATGCTGATTACGGTATTTGCACCCATGAACATCGATTTTCTTGAACATCATAATGGCGCAAAAACGGATCACTATTGGGCCAACTGGGACCTGTCAAATACCGCTTCCCTCATGGCTATTGGTATTTATGCAGACCGGAGAGATTTTTATAAAAAAGCTCGTGACTACTATATCGGCGGAAACGGTAACGGCGCGCTCAAAAACGCAGCATGGAAAGTTTATCCTGACGGGCTTGTACAGTGGCAGGAAAGCGGGCGAGATCAGGCGCATACGCTGCTTGGCATTGGTCTGGCAGGGACCATTTGTCAGTTGGCCTGGAACCAGGGCGATGACCTGTTCGGTGCCTATAACAACCGCCTACTCGGGGCGGCGCGCTATGTAGCCAGATATAATTCAGGAAACAGCGTCCCTTATTCGATTTACCAAAACAGTGATGTCACTCAGTCAGTCATTTCCAGCGTAGCCCGCGGAGAAAAAAGGCCCGTATGGGCGCTATTCTACGGCCATTATGTACAGATGATGCATATTAGCGCGCCGGAGATAAAAGCGGCGATAATGAGTGAAGGCAATGAAGGTGGTGGTGGTAATTACGGCCCGAACAGCGGTGGTTATGACCAGCTGGGTTATGGCACCCTGACTTTCCTTAATTAATTCTAATTAAGCTTTTCGGTATAAAAGCTGGGCTGACCTGCTCCTCGTTAGTTCACATATAACGCTATTAGCTATGTCCGTAGATCGCTCATAACGGACCTAAGCCTGCAGTAAGTCCGCTGTGTGCCAAAAGCGGACGTTAACGCTTGATAAAAAGTCATCTTCAGTGCTTATTAACTTTCAGGAAGCGCCATCTAGAATGCTGGAAAGGGGAAGAAATGCTTTTCGCAATAAGGTTCATGGATCACCCAGGTGAATACAATGTCAGAAAACAATATCTCAATGCTCATTTAGACTGGTTAAAGCAAAAACGAGGTGTGGTTCTTGCTGCTGGTTCATTACGTGAAAAATATAACGATCAACCTGTGGGAGCTCTATGGGTCGTGAAGACTGAGCATGAAGAAGAGGCCTTATCCATATTTTCCGATGATCCTTTTTGGGTCCATGGCTTGCGAGCATCGGTTGAGGTTTTATCGTGGAGCCTCGCCTTTGAGGACATGCTTAAAGATTAATGTCCGCTCCTCGCTCATTGTTTACCGGCGGGCTAATACTAGCCTTATGCCCAATGCAATGAACGTAGCTCCCACAATTCTATCCAGTAAAATTTGTAGTTTTTGATTACCCGCAACAGCTCCTGCCGTGCTGCCAGCTAATATGGCAAATGTCACATCGACCAAAAAAGCTATAAAAGCATATGTCACTCCCAGTAGCAGAAAGGATGCTGCATGTTGTTCGCCTTCCGGTGTGACAAACTGAGGGAAAAATGAAATAAAGAAAAGGAGCACTTTGGGATTAGTTAATGTAGTTATAAACCCCCTGGACAGTAACCTGTAGGCACTTACCTTTCTGCTGGTATTTTGGGGGGCAGCATCTCCCCGGTCCTTTTTCCCTGCGAATGTCCCTAACAACATTTTTCCACCCAGAAACATCAGATAGCTCGCTCCAATGTATTTAATCGCGGTAAACATAACAGGAGAGGCAGTGATAAGGGCAGTAAGCCCCAAAGTGCTTGCAATCGCATGTGTGCAGCTTCCTAACGCCACTCCAGAAGCTGAAACAATACCGGCGCGGCGGCCGTTAGCAACGCTTTGCCCAATCACATAAGCCATATCAGGTCCTGGAGTTACAGATAGCAAAAAAACTGAAATGGCAAAGAGTCCAAAATTGGTAATATCCAGCATGGCGACCTCAGATGTCTTTGAAATTTAATATTAATCCAACCGTATAACACTTAATTTTCCAGCTCAAGAATTTTGTTAGCCCCTCCTCACTGCCATAACCAATATTCTATTTTCTGCATCCACGAACTAACTTTCAGTAGAGATGATGCTTAACACCGTAGATCCGCTTTTCGCTCTTAACGGACGTCACTATGCTGACATGCTCGCTTTGTGCCAGAACGGACAACGCCAGCCAGTCCAAAGCTATCTCGTACTACTAGCAAGTTTAGCCTCGAAGCATAAAAATAAGCCTCCTGTTGCTCTGTCCATCACCCGCACAACGCGACTTTTCTTCAATACGGCTGACGCAAAATGCGTGGATAAAATGAGAGTGACTGACCATATAGTCCCAATCGCTACGTGGATGCTGACCAGGATAAAAGTCCATATTAAAGGCGAGTGACCGGCTGGTATGAACTGCGGCAAAAAAGAGACATAGAAAATGCCCATTTTGGGATTGAGCACATTTCCCAGCATTCCTCTGATAAACCAGCTCCCCTGAGAAACTTTGTTGCCATCACCATCACTGAAAGAAGATCGAGGACGTATCAGCAGTTGTAAGCCCAGCCAGCTCAGGTAGACCGCGCCACAAACTTTGAGCACAGTGTAAGCCATCTCTGAAACTGCCAGAAGAGCACCAAGACCTAACGCGACCAGCGCGCCCCATACAAAACAGCCAGCATCAATGCCAGGCGCAGGGTGAAAAGCCCTTTTGCCGCCCTCAGCACAAGCGGTGCGCAGAATAAGTGCCGTATCAAGGCCGGGAGTCAGGGTAAGTAACAGTGCTGCGAGAGAGAGAATGCGAAGAGGGAATCGTTAACAGTCATTTTCTTTGTCCGAAAGAGCAAATGCTAATCATTTAGTTCCCTGCAATCAATTTATCAAATACTACTTTTTAAAAGTTCTTTTCTCGCTCATAGCGGACGTTCATCTGACTCCATCCGCTTTGTGCCAGAAGCGGACATTTTTGCTAAAGGTGATGAGTTACTGGGTCAGGCTGTGCAGAGTAAAAGCAATGAGCAACACCCCGCCGGCAATGTTGACGTATTTTTTGAGCATTAATGGATTTGTTTTTTTTACTGAAAATATAAGTGTCTGACTGACAGCGACAAGCCAAACGCTCATGACCACGACATGTACTGTTGCCAATGTCAGATAGTTGTAGACGCCTCCCTGTATCCCTGCGAACTGCGAAACGACTGTCAGATAAAAAATGATGGCTTTAGGATTCAAAATATTAGCTATCCAAGCCTCTCTTAAAGTCACCGAATGTTTCGTAACAGCAAGCCCGCTGGCATTTGACCTTATCCCGCTGCGGATGAGCATTGCTCCTAACCAGAGCAGATAGGCGGTTCCGAAAACTTTCAACACCGCAAAAGTTGCTGGAGACGAGATGATCACAGCGGTTATACCTAGCCCTATGAGAACCGCATGTGTGTATATACCTAAGGCTGTTCCGGCAAGCGTTCTGAATAGTCCTTTGTAACCGCCTGCCAGAGCTCCATTCATAACAAGAGTGAAGCTTGCTCCGGGGGACAGTGCAACAGGGAGTAGTGCTGGCATAAAGCCATAAAGGTTTATTTCCATAATTTTGGATATTAATTGATGCTCTACTTGATTTCCATTAAGGCGCTTCGCCAGAAAGTGATATTTAAAGCAATTGGAATATATAAATCTTTGCCAAAAAAGGTCCGCTCTTCGCTCATAGCGGACTTTAATGCCTCAACAGCCTACCCCTGCTTTTATCAGGCTGGACGACGTCACCTGAACTCGTTTCGGGTGACGTCGTCAGCAGACAAGCCGGTGCAGCGGCGCGTCAGTATGTATTAGTAGTTACAACACCCTAACATATTTCACCCATTTCATCCCACATCAGCCCGCCGCAATTAATTTTCATTTTCGGGTAATGAGTTAACGGCTGACCCGTCCAGCCGGATTCAGCATCCTTACCGCACCTGACAACCACTGGAGGTGCATATGAAATCTTTTCGCCCGGTCACCCGACTGTTTCTGTACGGCGGCGTGCTGGGCCTTACCTCTCTCACGGTCCTGCCGGCACAGGCATCTGAAAAGGACGAGCTGGCGTCCGCCCAGCGCATGATCGTTCAGGTGCAGGCGTCGCTGGAGCGTGCCCGGGTGGCCGCCGCTCAAGAGGATACCGCGGAGCGTGGGCGCTACTTCTTTGACTACCCGCGCGCCAGCGCCGACCTGCGCACCATCAGCGCCGGCATCGATCGTTACCTTGAGCCGTCCCGCGCTCAGCCACGCGATCTGTCGGGCATGGTCGGTAACTACCGCCGGGAACGCCCCTGATGGCGATGACCGCCGCGCAAGAAGCGGCCTTTAAAGCCGCCTCAGGAAATCTGGAATCCAGCGGGATGCACCTGCTGTGCCTTGGTCTGCTGATTGGCTTCCTTTTTTTCTGGGCCGCCTGGGCCATCGTCGACGTCTGGTCGGGCTGGTCCGGGGATCGCGTTAAGTCAGCCGCCATGGGCAGGGCCGTGGTCCGCACGGTTTTATTGTTAGTCGTAAGTATCTGGATGTTTTGCAGTTAACCCTTAATCAACCCAATACAGGTGAAATCATGTCTACATTTTCTTCCGTTCTGTCCCGCGTTTCCGTTAAAGCCAAGTCCGCTTATGCCCGCCTCATCACCGCGGGCCTGCTGAGCGCGTTTGCCGCCGCCCCTGCCATGGCCGATTTGCCTCAGGTTGAGGGACCAACCTCTGGCGGCTCAGGCAACGGCCTGATGGGCACCCTGAGCGGCCACGTACAGGACGGCCTCGTGCTGGGCGGCCTGGTGCTCTGCGGCTTTGCCTTCTTCAAGGTGGCCGAGGCGAGCCTGGTGACGTTCGGCGAGGTACGCAACGACCGCGCCTCCTGGACTAAATTCGGCTCCATCGTGGTGGTGGGTATCGTTCTGCTCGTTGCTGTTATCTGGCTGCTGGGCAAGTCCGCAGAAGTTATCAACTAAGGAGCGCATCCGGATGGCGACCATTCGCTTTCTCCCGGATCGCCTGAACTCAGAGCCTATTGTTTTTCGGGGGTTTACCACCCCCGAGTTGGGAATGGCGGCACTGGCGGGTGTGGGCATCGGTTTTGTGCTCTCCCTGCCATTTGCCTTCATTTTTGGCTGGCTGGCGGTCCCGACGGTGGCCCTGCTGTTCCCACTCGTGCTGATCGCCTTTGGCGGCAGATGGCTCGCCGCCAGAAAGCGTGGCAAGCCCGAGAACTACCTGTGGCAACAGGTCGCGCTGAAAATGCGCCGCACGGGCTTCGGCGATCCTTCACTAATCATCGACTCGCGGGGCTGGTCCCTGCGTCGCAGCAAGAGCATCAGGAGCATCAAATGAGTCGTTTTCGCCACGCGGTTAAGGGCCGCGATCAGCATATTTTTACCCTGCGTGCGGCCTGCGTTGTGTTGCTGTTACTGCTGATGACCGCACTGGGCGGCTGGATGCGCGCTCCGGAAAAGCTGACCATTCATAACCCGCCCGATTTACGAAAGGGCAGTACCCGCCCCTGGTGGGAAATCCCGCCGCCGACGGTATACGGCTTTACCTATTACATTTTTCAGCAGCTCAACGCCTGGCCCAAAAACGGAAAAGTGGACTATCCCGCCCGCATTCAGTCGCTGTCCTCCTACCTCACGCCGCAGTGTAAGGCGTTTCTTGAGGAAGACGCTAAGCAGCGCGGTGAGAAAAACGAGCTCACCGACCGCGTCCGCGTGGTTTATGAAATTCCCGGCCGCGGCTACGACACCAACAGCGTGAAGGTGGTTGACCGCGATAACTGGGTCGTGAAGCTCGATCTGGTCGCGGATGAATACTACCTCACCGAGCCGGTCAAGCGCGTGACCGTGCGCTACCCGATCAGGGTCGTTCGCTGGGACGGCGACTCCGAGACCAACCCGTTCGGCATGGCCCTGGACTGCTACGACGGCATTCCACAGCGCCTCTCCGCCGCCCCGGAGCTGCCAAAACACACCAACAAGGGGATGTTCTGATGATGTGCTCAACGTTAACATTCAGCTCCCGCGCCTGCCTGGTGGCGCTGTCGCTTACGCTGATACCGGCAGCCATACTGAGCACGGCCCCGGCGCGGGCCGACGAGCTGATGAAGTGGGAGCGCGTTCCCCTGCAGATCCCCCTGAAAACCGGCACCGAGCGCGTTATTTTTGCCGATAAAAACGTGCGCGTCGGCTTTCCGCCCGCGCTGAACGGCAAGCTGCGCGTGCAGAGCACCGGCGGCGCGGTCTACCTGAAGGCCGACAGCGACTTCCCGGCTACCCGCCTGCAGCTGCAGGACATGGAATCAGGCGAGGTGATTCTGCTGGACGTCCGCGCCGCCGGTGCGGGCCCGACCGAGCCGGTAAAAATCATTTACAGCGGCGACGTCAGCACGGCCGGCAGCGCCGCCGCTGACGCTGCCCCGACGTCCGGCGAGGACGCCGGCAGGGCGCCGGCTCGCCGTAAAAAGGTCAGCTACAAGGCGCCCATTCCGGTACTGCTGACGCGCTACGCCGCGCAGAACCTGTACGCCCCGGTGCGCACGGTCGAAGGCGTGCCCGGGATTCATCCCGTTAATCCGCACCTGCCGTCCCGCATCACCACGCTTTACCCCACGGCGCCCGTGACCGTGTCACCCGTGGCTGGCTGGGGCGCTGCAGGGAGAACAGTGGTGGCTTTACGGGTGCGCAACACCTCTTCCCAAAAGATCGTGCTCGATCCGCGTGAGCTGCAGGGCCAGTTCATCACCGCCACCCTCCAGCACCGCTGGCTGGGCGCCGCCGGCACGCCGGAGGACACCACCACGCTGTACCTGGTGACCGCCGGCCGCGCCGATGAGGCGTTCGTACGCGAGCCGTCCACCCCCCGCAAGGCCGCCCGTTCCGCCCAGAAGGTGATCCGCTATGAAGATTAAGTCAAATGGCCTAGTCAAGGTCCTGGTGCCGGCGGTGCTCGTCGCCGGCGGTTTTATCGCGGTCAAGAGCCACAACAGCAAGACGCCCGAGCCCGCCGCGCAGACAACAGCGCAGGCCGACCCGGCTTTAGCGAACCTCTCCCCGCAGGAGCTTAAGGCGCTCGGCGTCGAAGGTGACACGCCGCAGGACACGCTGAAAACCATCGTGGGCTCGCTAAACGCCGTGCGGCAACAGCAGGCCACGCTAAACAAGCAGAACGCTGACCTGCTGGACGAGAATAAAAAGCTGCGTGAGCGGAATCAGAACGTGTCCGGCCAGGTTAACGAGGCCGTTCAGGGCGTACAGAAGGGCTTCAGCGACCGCGAGAAGCAGCTACGCCAGCAGCAGAACGCGCTGACGTCAAAAATCAACGACCTGACCTCCCAGCTGCAGAAAACCGGCAAAGGGCTGGCCGATAAGGCCGGCGGCCAGGACGGCGACATTCCTCTGGGTCTCGGGCTGGACGGCATGGGCGCCGGCAGCGGCGGCGCGGCGGCAGCTGGCAGCGACGGCCTGATGTGGGTAACGCCGCAGGATGGCAAAAGCACCCAGTCCGGACAGGGCGGCAGCAGCAACGGCTCAGCCAGCACCGGCGGCACAACGGCCTTCCCGACCTCCTTCATGAGCGAAAATGCCGTCACCCGACAGAAGGCCAGTTACGAACAGCAGGTTAAGGGCTCAACCAGCGAAAAAGGTGAGGAAGACGAGGGCGAGCCGGTCTACACCCTGCCAGAAAACTCCACGCTCATCGGCAGCCGAGCCATGACCGCCCTGCTGGGCCGCGTGCCGGTTAACGGCACCGTGACCGATCCGTATCCCTTCAAGGTGCTTATCGGCAAGGACAACCTGACCGCCAACGGCATCGAGCTCCCGGACGTGGAGGGTGCCATCGTGTCCGGCACGGCCTCGGGCGACTGGACCCTGTCCTGCGTCAGGGGCCAGGTCAGCAGCATTACCTTTGTGTTCACCGACGGTACGGTGCGAACGCTGCCGAAGCCCGACCGCAGCGGCAAGTCCGGCAACGGTCAGAACGCACAGAACGGCGGTAAAGACACCGGAACAAACGGCGGCATCGGCTGGATTTCCGATGAGAACGGCATTCCATGCATTTCCGGCACGCGTAAATCCAACGCGTCCACTTACCTGCCGACGCTGGGCCTGCTTGGCGCGGCCGGCGCGGCCGGCGATGCGGTGGGCCAGAACCAGCAGACCAGCCAGACCAACGCCTACGGCGGCGTCACCTCCACGCTGACCGGCGACGCCGGACAGGCCGTGCTCGGCAAGGCGCTTTCCGGCAGCTCCGACGAGATCACCGAGTGGGTGAAGCAGCGCTACGGCCAGACCTTTGACGCCATTTACGTTCAGCCGGGCGCGCACCTCGCCGTGCACATCACCCGCGAGCTGGCAATCGACTATGAAGACAAAGGCCGCAAGGTGCGCTACGACTTCACCCTGCCCGGTGAAGACGGCAGCACCGGCGGGCTCGACTGAGGAGAAATAACATGCAGATTTCAGTAACGCTCGGCGTTTTTGTACTGGTTGCGGCCGCCACCCTGACGGGCTGCTCCACGTCAAAGGATGAGATGCTTCCGGCGGGCGACAGCAACATGCTGGAGCTGTGGAAGGGCACGGACGGCGAAAGCGGCCCGTCGCGCGGCGTGGAGGGGCGCGCCGCCCTGCGCCGCGCCCTGACCGATACCGAACAACAGGCGGCGGCCGGCGACGATCGCAGCTACAGCCGCACCCAGGAGTCGGAGATCAGCCAGCAGTTCCCGCGCCTGCCGAATCCCGACATGGTGATGTACGTTTTTCCACACCTGGCGCAGGGCAACACGCCCGTGCCGGGCTACAGCACCGTTTTCCCCTTCTATGACCAGACGCAGTACGCGATGCCTGGTGAACGCACGGAGGCGCTGTGATGTTTGGACTTTTCAAGAAAAACCGGCCGGCCGGACAGGATGCGCCGGAGCAGGACGGCCCGGAGCCGCTGGCACGCCCGGGAAAAATGACGCAGGGCGACGAAAGGCAGGTGTACTCGCACAATCCGTCGATCGTGGACTACCTGCCGTGGGCGGAGTTCCTAGACGAGGATCAGTGCCTGCTGCTGGACGACGGCGTCTCGGTCGGAGCGGTATACGATATCACCCCGGTTGCCACCGAGGGGCGTCCCGACACGCGTCTGGAGCAGATCCGGGACGTGGTTGAAGACGCGCTGCAGGACAGCTTTGACGACATTGAAGCGAACCCCTGGATCGTGCAGTTTTTCTGCCAGGACGAAAACGACGTGGACGCCTATCTGGACAGGCTGCGCGGGTACGTTAAGCCGCACGCGCAGCACACGGATTTTACCGAGGCGTGGCTGAAGGAAACCGAAAGCCACCTGCGCGGCATCGCCCGCCCGCAGGGGCTGTTTGTGGACAAGCTAATCACCGGCCAGCCGTGGCGCGGCCAGCAGCGCCGGACTCGCATGGTGGTGTATCGCTGGGTGGAGAAAAACAACCGCGACGTAATGCCGCCGGTCGGCATGCTGAACCAGGCGTGCGAAAGGCTGTGCGGCGCGCTCTCCAGCGTCAACATCGGCTGCACGCGGCAGAACGGCCTGCAGGTGCACGCCTGGCTCCTGCGGCTGTTTAACCCGGCGCCGGAAGGCATGGACCCGGAGCAGTTTTACCGCGCGGCAGCCTACGAGGACACCCGCAACACGCCTGACGGCATGATCCCCGTGGAAAACGACTTCTCCGAAACGCTGCTGTTCACGCCGCCGCGCTCGGATGTGGAAAACGGCGTGTGGTGGCTGGATAATCTGGCCCACTCAGCCCTGACGGTTGAGCGGCTGCGCAAGCCGCCCGAGCCCGGCACGCTGACGGGTGAGAAAAGCCGGGGCGAGAAAAAGGTTAACGCCCTGATGGACATGTTTCCCGAGGGCACCATGCTGTGCATGACGATCATCGCGGAGCCGCAGGATACTCTTGAAGAGAAGTTTAACCGGCTGGCAAAGAACGCCATCGGGGAAAACACCGAGTCGGGGCGCGTACGCCAGGACGTGGCAGCCGTGAAGGAGCTGCTGGGCAACCGGCACAAGCTGTACCGCGCCGGCATCACGTTTTTCCTGCAGGCCAGGGATATGAAGGAGATGAACCGCAAGCGCATCGAGCTTTCCACGGTGCTGCTCAACGAGGGGCTGCAGCCCGTGCGCGCAGAGCACGAGGTCGGCCCGCTGAATGCCTGGCTGCGCGCGCTGCCGATGTGCTTTAACCCGCAGCACGACAAAAAGAACTGGTACACCCGACTGACGTGGGTCCAGCACCTGGCCGGCCTGCTGCCCGTGACCGGCCGGGAAACCGGCACCGGCAACCCGGGTTTCAGCTTTTTTAACCGGGGCGGCGACGTGCTGAACTTCGATCCCCTTAACAAACACGACCGTTCTCAGAACGCGCACATGCTGCTGTTCGGGCCAACCGGGGCGGGCAAGTCGGCCACCCTATGCTCGATGCTCTGCCAGCTGATGGCCGTACAGCGCCCGCGCCTGTTTATCGCCGAGGCCGGCAACAGCTTCGGCCTGACGGCGGACTACTTTGAAAGCCTCGGTCTTACGGTGAACAAGGTCAGCGTCAAGCCGGGCAGCGGCGTGACCCTGCCGCCGTTCGCCGACGCGCACAAGCTGTTTGAAAGCGACGCCCCGCCGCTGGCGGTGGCCGAAAGCGACCTGCCGGAAATCGATGAGGACGACGAGGGCGAGGACAATGAAAAGCGCGACATTCTGGGAGAAATGGAAATTTCCGCCCGGATGATGATCACCGGCGGCGATCCGAAGGAAGACGCCGCGCTCAGGCGCGCCGACCGGGCCATGATCCGCGAAGCCCTGCTGATGGCCGCCCGACTGACCCTGGATGAAAACCGCCAGATGCTGCCCAGCGACCTGCAGAACGCCCTGAACCGCATTTCCTCCGACGAGGCCGCCGAGGGCGGGCAGGCCCGTAACGAATCACGCCGGGCCAAGGCGGCGGAGATGGCGGAGTCGCTGGGCATGTTTACCCAGTCCGGCAGCTTTGAGGCCGAGCTGTTTAATCAGGAAGGATCGCTGTGGCCGGAGGCAGACGTCACGCTCATCGACCTGGGCCACCTTGCCCGCGAGGGGTACGAGGCCCAGATGGCGCTGACTATGGTTTCCCTGACCAACACCATCAACAACATTGCGGAGCGCGACCAATACCTTGAGCGCGACATCGTGTTTACGGTGGATGAGGCACATATCGTGACCGTTAACGCCCTCCTGGCGCCGTATATGACCAAGGTGGTCAAGATGTGGCGTAAGCTCGGAGCCTGGCTCTGGCTTGCCACCCAGAACCTTGAGGATTATCCGGCAGCTGCAGGCAAAATGCTGAACATGGCCGAATGGTGGATCTGCCTGACCATGCCAAAAAAAGAGGTGGAGGACATCGCCCGCTTCCGTACGCTTTCCGAGGAGCAAAAGTCCGTGCTGCTCTCCGCCAGCAAGCTTTCCGGGTGCTATACCGAGGGCGTGGTACTGTCGAAAAAAATTGAGGCGCTGTTCCGGGCCGTACCGCCCAGCCTGTTTCTGGCGCTGGGCATGACGGAGAAGGAAGAGAAAGCGGAGCGCAAGGCACTGATGCGTAAACATAACTGTTCAGAGCTCGATGCTGCTATTCTCGTAGCAAGAAAACTGGATCGTCTGCGTGGACTGATGACGGCTGAGTCGGCTGGGATGCCGGAATACAACGATAAAAGAGAGAAGCTGACCGCATGATTAAGCTTAAATACGCGAGCCCTGTAACACATACCCCTGCGGCCGATGAGACGCCCACGCCGACTCTTTTCGGCCTGTATCCGCAGGGTGAGCCTGTCGCCACGCAGAGCACCCAGGATCGGCTTGAGGCGATGAAAAGCGCGCTGAAGCATCGATTGCAGCCACCGGTCGCCATCACCTGTAACCCGCACCGGATCGGTAAAAACAGCTGCGTCGCCATTCATCTGGAAGATAGCCGGGGCAAGCGCGCGGACATTCTTGTAACCCAGGAAGGCCGCGCCAGCCTGCCGCTGGATAACGAATTTGACTCGCCGCGCTGGTACGTCAATGTGCCTGATGCGGCGGATATGGTTTATATGACGCTCTGGGTTAGCAGTGTGTTTGAGGATTAATGCCTGTTGTCATCTGATAAAACTGCCGGCCTGCATGGCCGGTAGTTTTTAAAATTGGCCCGTAGTTTTACATATGCTTCAGGGCGTAAAAAAACCGCCTGGCGGCGGCTTTGCAGTGATTACAAAGAGGTGGTGAAGATTCAGAGCATCATACTGGTGTTAGCAGTGTCACCACGAATATTATTGACGCCGCCTTGAAAATCAATAATTAAAGGATAAACCATATGGAATAAATATACGGAACCTTCGATATTCTCAGATATGTACCGGTGTGCGCCGCAATTTTCTTCTGCGGCTTACCACGTATACTACCGGCAAAAATATCACGGCTATGTCGAGATGAAGCGCCAGAAACGCTGGAACGATCTCCCGCGCTATTCGGCTGCGGAAAGCAAAGAAGAAACGCTAAAGATGATGATTTCGGCAAAAAAGAGGCAGGTGAACCTAAGTTTCAGGATGGCATGGATGTTTTCAGCTATTGCCGTGTTCTGGTTTTTTTATATACGCTGATACATCGCTTGAGAAATCGGGACGGCCTTATTAACCCGCTTCAGTAAAAGCCGCCTTAAAGGCGGCTTTTTTGTGGCTGATGGCAGCAGACAGATCATTCGAAAGAGTGAACCTGTTAATTTTGTTTCATTCAAAAGTGATATTCAGCTATATTAATCTTTGCTTGAAGGGAAAGGTGGTGTTGTCATTTATTTTCCACTCTCAGCCTTAATTTTAGCTCTTGTAAAGCTTGCATGATGAGTGATGGGCTTAAATGGGCTCACCAGAATAAAAGTACATGCAAATGAATGTATGAATTGTGATTCACAAGGATAAGTTAATATGATTCTTTTACAGATTAATCAAACAGATTATTTAACACCGATAAAAGACATACCATACTACACTGATTTTATCTCAAAATATTGCCATATAACAATTAGTTGCAACGTTTCTCAGGGGATTCTCATCCCATTACGTGGGAATGAAAATGATGAATTAGATGAAGATGTAACAGAATTCATAAATACGATGCCAGAAGACTCTAGAAAAAGAAGAGAGTTTTATAGAAAATTTGCAAAAGGTTCTCATATAGATGTGGGTGATGTGATTCAGGAAAATGAAAAAAGAACATTTGCATCTGATTATTTCATAGGGGAAGCGAATAAAAATAATATATCCCCACGAGAGTTAGTGTTAAGGACTTTAAATTGCAATGTGTTTTTGCAATATTATTTCCTCTTGGAGGAAACTTTAAAAAATTTACTCCTAGAATCGAATAAATCTTATGACCCTAAAAAAATAACAGGATCACAAGCAATAACGCTTTGTTTAAATAAAAGATTGAATAAATTTAAAAATAAAGATAAATTTATCAGATTAATATCTGAAAGAAGTAAGTTTTTCAAAACCTGGAAAACATTATCATTATCATGGGATTTGTTGACACTTATACGGAATAGATGTGTTCACTATAATAATAAATACGATACCATATCAGTCGCTAAATTGAACGATAGTATAGATTTAATACTTAATGAGTTAAGTAAATCAGAAGGAAATGAAATGACTTCATTATTTTTCATGGAATCCATGGAGAAAATAGTTGATCAAATAGAAGTTAATGGATATATACTATTCAACTTTACTTTAGAAAATATGATAAGAAATACATCTATATTTGTAATTGAATCATTATACTTATGTGAAATAGAATTAGTAGCATAAAAAACTTAAAGCTAAAGAGACCGCTACGAGATGCTATTCTCGCAGTGGTCCTTTCCACTACAGCCACAGGTCAACATTACCTTAACCCGCACCGGATCGGAGAAAACAGCTGAGCCGCCATTCATCTGGAAGACAGCCGGGGCAAGCACACGGACATTCTTGTAACCTAGGAAGGCCACGCCAGCCTGCAGTTGGACAACGAATTTGACTCGCCCCGCTGGTACGTCAACGTGCCCGACGCGGCGAACATGGTGTATATGACGCTCTGGGTTAGCAGTGTTTTTCACGAGTAATGCCCGTCTCAGACGTATCAATTAGCCGGCCAATCTGGCCGGTTTGTTTGCAACTAAAAAACATCTAATCAAACCTTTCAATCCACGTTAATTAACATCCGCTTTCAATTAACACCTGAGCTCGCCTTGCTTCCAAATGCTTAAATACATTAGCTTCACTAACCAACAATGACCGAATTTTGTTATTACAATAAATCACCAAGAGGGTTGCTTAGTGAAAAACACAAGTAGTATTGCTCAGGAACTGGAGAGTTTTTTAAATAATAGTGAAAATGATAATGCCAGCTCGCGAGCCGAAATGGCTGAGTTTTGCGTTGAAACTATTTATAAATTTGTTAAATTTAATCGCTCTGAAGGCGAGGGTCTTGATGGCCGGGACGGACCTGAACGTCAGGGGCTCGGAGAGGTTTTGGATGCAGCAAAAAATCATAAGTTCGACATTGGCATGGCTCAGATGAGTAAGAAAATTTAACAGTAAATCTGCATTGTCCAGCTTTTATCTGTTTTTCCAAATGCCTCCTGAAAGCGCAGGAGGCAATTTCCCATTTTGGTTAAACCTGTCATTACAAATGTTCTGTCGCATACTTTTTTGTTCAGGCGCCGAATTCTGGCGTGATCTGAAAATTTTCAAAATCCGAAATAGAGTTTACTGCTGAATCCCTGAGCACGCGCTGTCACGCTGGCACCCTGATATCCGTGACGGAGATTTGCAATGCGCATCAGGCCACTCCTGTGTTTTTCCCTGCTGATACCGATTCAGGTAATGGCAGGCACCGTCGTTTTCACCGACGCTCAGCACCCTCCCCTGAACCTTACCGCCGACACCAAAGTTGTCTGGCTGGACGGCCCCGATCGTCTGCAGCAGGCTATTTTCGGTGATTTGTCGTCAGATCCTCAGCAGGCTGCCCTGCAGGCTCAGCAGGTCATTCAGTCACCAGACTGGCCCCGGAAGCAGGCGCAAATTGCCGGCGCCTATCGTCAGGTGGTCCACGCCTGGGAAATTGGCCTGCACAAGTACCCAGCCGTCGTATTTGATGATCGGGACGTGGTATATGGCACGGCTGACGTGGCGCAGGCCAGCTTGCACCGCACGCAGGGGGCAGGCTGATGCCAGGGTCATTCAGAAAGCACCTCTTCGCCGCCGGCACTGCCTCGGTTCTGGCCGTAGCCGCCGCTCCTGCCACATTTGCCGCCATCAATACCGCCGGGATTATAGCCAGCGCGGTGACGCAGGACTGTATCAGCTGGCGCGTGAGTGGCGTCTGTTACTGGCTGATGTGTACGCCCTTTGGCTGCTCGGTCAAAACCTCGGTTAAGGTGACGCACTACATTCCTGAGGTGGTGGTATCAACCTACACCGGCCCGGGCGGCAATCCCTGGCATGAAATGGCTTTTATGAGCGGAGCTGCGGGAGCCGTTGACGGCGGACTGACCAGCGGCGCTGCCGCCGGCGGAGGGAATGCCGCCGACATCAAGGACGCAGGGCGTCGTCAGTCAAATATCAAATTTAAATACGCAGACGCTATCGGGCATCCGGCGACCTCCCTGATTGGCGGCAGCATCGCCGGCTACTCCTGCGACACCGCTGCCCGGGCATTTAACCCCTACTTTCTCAGCACCCTCGATTCGCTTATGTGGCGCACGGGCCTGCCGGAATCGCTTTATCCGGAGGCGCTTATTCCCGGACAGCGCGAGCTGGGCAGCCAGGCCGCCGCCAACATGTGGGGCAACCTCTATCCACGATCGGGCTTCGTCAGCCAGACGGACGATGACAAGGCTTCCGCCGTCGTCGCCCAGCGCGTGGCCGACATCATCACCCGATCCGGGCAGATCCACGTTTATCAGCAGCTGAAGGGCACTCGCAAGCCGGGGTACTGGCCGCCGGGCGAGGTGAAAGAAAACACCGGCACGGCTAACCATAAATGGCAGCGTCTGTCGCCCACGCTCTCGGCTACCTGTGCCGTATTCCCCGACGGCGCCTATCCCACGGCGCAGGACGGCAACGAAGCCTATGCCCTTTGGCAGCCCTACAGCTGCTGCAAACGTCGCGGCCAGACCTTTCTGTATGCAACCAATTTTTAAGAGGCAATCATGAACACAACCACACTGAGGCCAGCGTTTCTTGCGGTCCTGGTCAGCATATCGATCGGCATGGCACAGGCTGATGACGATAACCGGTCCGGCGCATTTGGCATTTCACTGCCGTCGGTCAACGACAGTGCGTTCGGCTATGGCAAAAACGTCAGCGGCGCGGTATCTGACAAGCTCTATTACACCCTCGGCGGAGGCTCCGTAATTTCCCAGCCAGCCACGCGTAGCAGCATGCGCAAACTGGGAATGGATTTAGGCTGGAGCAGTGACCTGATGTGCGGCAATTTCGATCTTAAAACTACAGTGGGTAACCAGCTGAACGGCGTGACCAGTGGCTATAAAAACCTGATGAGCGACGTTATTCAGGGGGCTACCGGCGCGGTCGCCAGCCTGCCGGCCATGGTAATACAGCGCGCTAATCCGGGCCTGTACGACATGCTGACCAACGGCGTGCTGCAGGGCAGCGTTGCATTTGATAAGGCCCAGCTTAACTGTCAGAACATGTCCAAACGCATGATGAACTTTGCTGGCAACAACAAGTGGAACCAGAGCGCAGTCATGGATGAGTATAAATCGCTTGTCAACAGTGGCGATGCCGACGCGGTACGCGTTAACAACGCCTCTGAAAAGCTGCAGGGCAAGTCCGGACAGAACTGGATAGGTGGACAGAAGCGCGGCGGGCAAAATCAGCCTGCCATTCGTCCTACGCACGATCTGGCCGCCGCCGGCTATAACATGATGAACAGCCAGCCAGTGCTAAGCAACACGCCAATCAGCAACAGCAGCTGCAATGGCGGTGCGTGCGCAAAATATGGCAGCGCAGAAGAGGCAGCAAAAGCCGTGGTCCAAGTGGTTGGCGACAGCTCACTGCGTACCTGCGCTGATGCATCCCAGTGCACCAGTGGCGATGACGAACAACAGCCGGGAGCCACTCAGGCCGGCACCGGCTTTGCCCCCATTCTTGAGGAAACAACAAAAGAGAATACGGATCAGCTTGTGAAACTGGTTAACGGATCCGAGCCGCCCAACGCCACCAACCTGGCGAAGCTTAAAACTGGCAGCCTGCCAATCACAGCCGGCGTTATCAGGGCGCTGCAGCGTGATCCTGACAATGCCGCACTCACAGCCCGACTTGCAGGCGAGCTGGCAATGGCTGATACGGTAGAAACGGCGTTGATTATGCGCCGTATGATCGTCACCGGCATGTCAGAGCCGAACGCCGCCTCCCAGACAGCCGCCATTGAAGAAGGCGACCGCCGGGTAACTGCCATCGACAGGGAAATTACCGCCCTGCGTAACGAAATGGAGCTCAAACGCGAGCTGTCCCGCAACTCCGTGCTGACCATTATCGAGCGCGAAAATGGCCGCGTAAACAGCAACCCGCAGACCCAAAGCGATGACAACACTGACAGCCGCATGAACCGCCTGGCGGTGCCTGAGACTGAAAGCAAATGAGCGAGGCCCGCACCATGAAACCTGTAAAGGAGGCGCGCCGCGCCTCGTTTTTCCGTCGTCATCCTTTTCTGCAGCGCACGCTGATTATTGCCGGCACGCTGCTAATTTTGCTGCTCGCAGCGCTCGTTATTGCGGATAACGCGATCAAAAATCCTGACAAGACGGCCGCTTTCAGCAAGTGGATGGAGCAGGCAAAATACGGCTGGCTGATGTGGCGGCTGGCGGTATACGGCGCCCTGACGTGGGGGTTTGTGAAGATCCTGCGCGCGCCGGGCTTCAGGTCGCAGTACAGGCAGCCGCTTATGCGGATTGCCGCCGTCAGCGTGGTTTTTGCCGTTGTGTGTGAACTGGTGCTGCTCAGCGGCACGGGAGCATCATAATGCTGACTAACAGCTACCTGGAGTATTTCCTGACCCTGCTCGGCTGGGTCGTTAATAATGGTTTGTGGAATATCCTGCTCAGTACCGGCCTTTTTGCCGCCCCGGTGGCCTTTCGCCTTATCGGCATCTGGCTCAAGGTCCGGGAGGAAGGTGAAGATGAGGGAAACAAGGGGGCGCTGTCCATTCCCCGGATGGAGCACGCCATTTACACCTCCTTTCTGGTCATAATTGCCTGCTGTATGCCGCTGATGAACGTGGACATGAGCACCATCAAATATGACGCCACGCGCGCGCAGACGTGCGGGACGTGGACACCGAAGGCACCGGATGACACGGGCTATTCGCCCGTGATTTCCAGCCTTAATGACCAGACCGCCGCCGCACCTGTGTGGTGGTATCTGATGCACAAGCTGGCAAAGGGCATCACACAGGCGTCCGTCGCCACCATCCCCTGCCGTCCTGATATGCGCCAGATCCGCTTTGAGGTGCAACACACGCGTATCAATAACAAGGGACTCGCCGAGGAGCTGCAGGACTTCACCAACGACTGCTATTCCCTGGCGCTGTACATGTGGAAGCGCGAGGACCAGGGGCAGACGAAGGATAAAGCCACCCTGCGCGACATTGAGTGGATTGGCAGTAAGACGTTCCTGGGCAGCTATTACGGCAGCCTGCAGTCAAAAACACCACGCGCCGCGTTTCCATGGAGCGAAAGCCGGGACAGCGGGCGGCCGGACACCGGCCGGGGCGGATATCCGACCTGCAGCGAATGGTGGAGCAAGGCCGAAACCGGCCTGCAGGCCCGCGTCGTGGACCAGGCTGATCCGGGCTTATGGACCCGCCTCTCGGCGGCCATGACCATGATCGGCGGCAATGCGACCGACTACCGGGAGGCCGTAATACGCCGCCTGGTAAGCCCGGAAAGCCTGACGGTTTCACAGGGCGGCCACGTTTATGCTGGCTACGGCGGCAATGCGGATTTCACGCTGGATAACTCTGTATCGCGCGTTGCGGCGATTGGCGGAACCGCGCTGGGAAGTGTCGCGGCATTTCCGGCGTTTGACGCCATGCGGCAGGCGTTGCCTATGGTTCAGGCCGTACTGCTAATGGCCGTGGTGGTGGTTCTGCCGCTTATTCTGGCTTTCTCAGCGTATGAAATTAAGACGGTTATCACGCTGACATTTGTTGTATTCGCCCTGAACTTCCTGACGTTCTGGTGGGAGCTGGCGCGCTGGCTGGACAGCTGGCTGCTGACCGCGCTGTACAGCTCGGACACGCACAGCAGTTTCAACATGGCCGGCTTCCAGAATAGCTCGGATGATCTGATCATGAACTTTGTTATGGCAACCATGTTTCTGGTACTGCCGGCGTTCTGGATGGGTGCACTTTCATGGGCAGGCATCAGAGTGGGTGGTGCACTCGATGGCGCACTCAGAAACGGAACTTCGCAAGTACAGCAAGCAGGAGGTAGTGCAGCTGAATTAGCAAAAAAAGCAGTTAAACTATAAAAAATTGATCACAAGCGGCAAGGATGCTGTAGCCAACACCTTCTGGTCAATTTCGCTTCTCCCTATAATTTAGATGTCCACTTATTTTTAATTAGGTGGACACCTGATGAACGGCTCAAAATCCTTAACACCCCAGCACTAATCTCCCTAATTCAATCTCCGGCTAGCGCATATGGAGCTCATAACGCTTGAAGGAAACGGCAGCGTTGCTGCTCTTATGCGACAGAGTATCCTAACTACGTTCATCGTCGTGGGTCATAAAGCTTGGCATAAAAGACTTTTTGTTACCTTGATGTTTCGAATAAATTAAATTTATTGCCTTTAAGTTTTTAATGCAATTCACCCCTTCCATAAAAGTCTTATACAAGTGGGGCTGACAGTTTTCCTACTTGGGCAGGCCGCCGATGAAGAATACAGCCAGAAAAATTACGTCAGGTAATCTCTGTCAGCGGGACAATATCCGAACCCGCTTTTTTAGCCACCCAAATCTGGCTGAGACCCACAATGATGAGCACCATCGGTTCTGGATCTGTAAGATATTTTCGCCAGCTTTTAAGGTCTCGCGGGGAGGGTATGGGATAATCTTCCGGATGAGTATGCCACTCACCGAGATACTGGAATGTACCTCCGGACTGGTAGAATGCCTGATCTACCTCCAGTTGATGAATTCGACTGCAACGGTCCACAGCGTAGCGACTTCTCCTGTCATCCTGTCCGGGTTCAGATATATGCTGAATCACTATATGATTACCCCTCCGTTCCCCAATGATCACACCAGCAGCTTCTGCACTGTCCGATTTAACCTGCTTGTGAGCAAGTAACCTCTCAGCTACGTGCGGCATGATAACAATCAGGTTATTGTCGCTGTCCTTAAACGTCATTTCAAATTCTGCCATGGCATGTCTCACATTTTGCAATACGCGGCAGGTACTGAGGCCTTCGTGAACGTCCGCCATCCAGTACATGCTCGTTATACGTCCATTTCTTTATCGGCTCTAAAAGCGAGAGTGCGGCCTCCTGCATCATGGCAGCAGTCATAAGACTGACGGCTGCATCATAGGGCGTAAAGGTACTGCCACAGCTGATATGGCGTTCCAAGTCGTGGTCAATTCCCTGAAATCTTAGGTCAACACCGTCCTTATAGAGCGTGACATTTGCTAGCAGGCAGCCATAGCAGCAGGTGCCGTCATCAATAATGACTTTGGCAGCTCTGCCATTACCATCATTAAAGCCATGGATAAGGACGGGCCGGCTGGATGCTTGCATCTGGCGCACAACAACGGCTAGACGCTTTGAGACTGGCGGACGTCCTGTTGCATCAATCACGATGTCATAACGTTTGAGGGTTTCTTCTTTGAGGGGGAACTCAAACGGCATGGCGTTAATACTTCGGGCCAGATGAGAAGAGGAATTTAGCGAATGAGCAAGTGATACAGCCTTATTATTGCCGAAATCAGCCGTGGTCAGCGCATGGCGCCCGTAATTATGAGGAGAAAACGTATCACCGTCGAAGAGGTCAAATTTTTTGCTTCCGCACCCTGCGCCCGCGCGGGCCAGCAGACCCGCTAGGTAACCGCCTATTGTTCCGCAGCCAATCAGGGCGATACTTCTGCTGCTCAAATCACCAGCCAGATGTCCTCGCCGGTTACGACGAAGAACCGAATGACTATCTGCTTTAATTACGTCTGTTCTACAAAACGCATTCACGGCGGTTTTTGACCCAAGTGCGGTGGCCAGATTGCCGAAACCGGAGCGTGCTTTAATGTTCGCTTTTCGTTTTTTAGGAGATGTATAGGAGTTGAGGGCTACTGCCTGTGTATTCAGCTCGAAGTAAATGCCGACCATGTCCTGCTTAACCACATCCAGCAACAAAAAATGCCGCTTTACCGGGTTTTTAATAAGATGCTCAATCATATGCTGTCTAGCGACATTATCAACCACGGCGAGCCAGCCGAGTAAGTCTTTAAAGCTCTCAGGAGGCCACATAATTCCAGCAAGCCGGGCTGGTTTTATCCGGATGTAGCCGGCAACGATACTTTTCATATCACGAAGCCTGAGCGCACGTTGTGTAAGCCAGGCGTCACGTTCAGTCAATGTGCTCTCATCGCAGACGATCCATTCTTCGTACTTTTCACTGCGGCCGAGAGACGTTTCCTTCCCAGGTATTGCCACATAGCAGCTGAGTTTTTTTTCCTGCGGTGCTTCTGAAAGAAGGTAGGCTTTTTTTTCGGAAAGCCAGTAGGCTGAAAACTCACCTTCCATTTCAGTGTCAGCAACCCCGCCATCAGTGATTGATCGCAGGGATTTGTCGATGGTAACGGTAATCTGATGGTCGATATTGGTAAAAATGCCCTGCAGGTCGGTTACATCCCAGTCTGCTTCTTTTTCCTGAACGTAACACAGGTACCAGCCCATATTGATGTGGGGCATTAATAATCCGCAGAATTGCTCAGGCATGCGCAAAACACAAGCAGTGGGGAGCGAAGTAAAGGGATCGTCAGTCAGCCGCAGACCGATTTTAAACACGCCCTCGGGCGTGTTGTAATCTTTAACATAGAAACCTCTGGCTTTACTCAGTAAACGAAGTGGAGAACCCTCCGGGAGGGTCCGGGCAAGTACGTACTGGAAGCCGCAGCGCAGCAAGCACTGATGGGTATACTCAAGCACTTCCATCGGATCAGCCGCTGCTCATCGTTTTGCTGATGGTTTTTGGTTGCGATGCCTGAGCGGGTGGGCTGGTAAACGCAGGGCCTGACGCTTTCGTGTCTATCAGTTCGCTTTTGATCACCCTTTCACCGTAGGCTTTGTTTAATGCAGTCAGAGCTAGTTGTTTTGATGTTGCATTTTCGGCTTCATCCAAGAACCGGCTAAAAGCACGCAGTTTTTCTATCACGCCGATTTCCCATTCTCCATGCTCATACGCCGGTGGGAACAGGGGCTTTGTATCAGAAGGGTCCGGACTCGCCACGCCAGCAGAAAATGCATCCGGCAGTTTACGTGCGACCATCAGCATCGTCGCACCTAAATCAGCTTTGTCGTGAGGAGTTTGGTCTAGGATACCTACCGCCGCAGCCATTAATGAAATGGATGAAGGTCCCCGATCGCCCCACTGCGCGTCTCGCCATGCTTTGAGGTAACGGCAAATTTTCTTCAGATGAAAGCCCGAGCGACGGCAACTATCCAGGAACCAGTCCTCAACCGTTTTAGGGTCGCTTTTCCTCCACTTTTCCTTTCCTTCTCTCAGGGCAAGGTTAACCGAATCTGAATCCAGCTCGTAAGCATCCCGGTTATTTTTCCAGATGTCTGTGACACTGGCCGAATCGCAGACGGCTCGGCGGTAAGATTCTGAAATCGCCGCTTCCTTTTGCAAAAACTGCTCTTCGGGTATGGCGTACATAGGTACGTCAATGTGGGTGTTTTCGTCTGGAATTCGAATGCGAGCGCAGGTACTTTTGGTTTCAAATTGCCAGCTTTCGTTTTCTGCGACGAGCGAGCGTAGCGAGGAGTCAACCAGAAGAATCAGAAGACGGTGCCCAATGACGGGTCCGTCATCAAAGACAGCCATAGGCAGGTAAGTCCCATCGTCGATGTCCATTTCCTGAGGTGGCGTGTTGTAAGGTAAGTTCAGCGTATCGTATTGAAAACTACCCTGCGTCCAGAAACGAGGTGTCAGTGCCAGAAACGACTCACGGGCCTGCGCACTCATGTTACTGATGAGGAGTATAAGCTCATCCTGTGCTTCCGGGGACAGGTGCGCCAGTTGCGTGCGCGCGACCTTTGCCTTCATGCTCTCATTCAGAACTGAAGTGTTGCTGGCTTCACTCACCAGAGATTTAGCTTCTTCAAACACTGCCTTGGTACGGTTCCGAATGCGTTTTCGTAATGCTTTAAGGGTTTCCGTTTGCTCAATGCTGAGTTTGAGCTTGCTGATGAGTCCGTCAGAGGTATGTGTGTAGTAACGATGAAAATTCCAGCTCATTATATTTTTACTCTCTATTCGCCGGGATCTGGCGCTTAAAAGGTGATGCTGGGGTCGTAAAAAACGCGCCCAGCCGCGGATTTATAGTGAACTCTTCCGTTGCACGCTGCCTGCCCTTGCCTGCCAGATTGCTGAGGCTGCTCTCACTGGCATTATCCAGCGTGATATCCGAAGCGGCCTCGTTGGGTATTGAGTCATCAAGATAGAGATAGTTTTTATCAACGCCACAGCGTCTCAGCTCACGCTGCAGCATTGACTTATGTAACAGCTGGTTAGCCGTCATGGTAGTGAGTACCAGACGTTCGCCCATCCCCCATAGCCCGAGATAGCCGTGCCTTTCATGTGCAGACAAGGCTGCGGGACTTATGGAGTATTCTTCACCCAGCGTACCAATATTGAGGATTCTAATATTGCTTGTGGCAACACCCGGGAAGTCACTCTTCATATCATTGATGACTTCATACATTCCTACTAAAGCAGGATTGTTTGCAATAAGCCCGCCATCCGCAAAATATGCGTCTAGCTGCTTGCAGTAATGTGGCGCGAAATAGGTGGGTGCAGCTGACGTTGCCATTGCGGCATCCAGCAGAAGGAGTCTGCCATCTCGGGTAAAATCCGGGTTGTGGGGCGTTTTAAAAAATTGCGGTTTTCCTGTTGACAGGTTGACGGTGGGAATAATCACACGTCGATTTAAATCATCAAAGGTAGTGTTTTTTCCGACCATTTCTGCAATCGTCTTTTCCAGCGGTGCGCTGTCATACAAAGGTCGCCTCGCAAGACGGAGCTTTTTGCGAAAGCCGGAGAAAAGCTTCGGGAACTTCTGCGGAGGGAAAATTTCTGGCGCATGGCTTCGGAAAACCGCTTCCAGCTCGCGGGCGCTCTTACCTGATGCAAGTCCGAGCGCAAGGATGCCGCCAATTGACGTTCCGGCTATCAGGTCGAAATAATCGCCAGCCTTGACGTCCGTCTTACTGGTCTTTGCTTCAATGATGCGCTCGATTTCTGCAAGCACGCTGATGGTAAAGAGGCCTCTTGCCCCTCCACCGTTAAGACACAATATCCTGACATCACCGCCCGCGGCAATTTCCGACATGATCGTTCCTTCTTTAGAGAGTTATAAGTCAATCTGAGACTTGAAAAGCACGTTTCGAATCAGCTTACGTTAGTTTTTATAATTAAGTTAGTTCTTATTGCAATGTGAAATACTTAATAAGATTGGTTGTTGGTGGCTCATGCGACAATTAGGTGTCGGGAGGGATTAATGGCCTGTACATGGAACAAGTGAGGCACTTTCTAGCGGAGCGCGCCGACTGGCCCCCACGAAGGCTATGTCAGCTCTAATACGATGTTGCTATGTGGATGAGTGGCCTGGCAGGGAGGATCTGAGCTTTATAAGTTGCTATGGTATGCAACGTGACTGCGCGATACACCGTTGACCCAATAAATCAATTATCTGATCCAACGTTATGTGTTCAGATATTGAAGAGATACTACTGAAAGTGACTTAGTATCCCTTTCACCCGGTTGATACCGAGGGCTTTCAGGTACTCAGAGAGCAATTATGGATGTACGGCAGCGGCATCAAGAGTCACAGGAAGTAGCTGAGGTCTCTCTAAAAAAGGTAAGAGCAGCTTCCCCTCGCGGCATTGTTAGTGCCATTTGAACAACAGATTGGCGTTAATGCCATTTTCAAGCGCCAGTTTTGAGATGGATATTCTGGGTTCGCAGGAGGCGGCAACGAACTGGTGTTGAAACTCAGGAGGATAATTAGGACAGCCTCTCCGCCTGCCGGAAGTCACATCTTTCTGCATATATTACACTTTGGTTCCCAATACTAATTTGCTGGAAACCACCTTGTCAGATACATCAGATTATGACCAGACGGCCCTCGCTGTACGCTTACTGCTGCTCTCAATGATCTTCATCATCTAAATCCAGCCGTGACGACGTGACATTTACGCTTTCGGGGCCACTGTACATACCAAACCCTTCATTACCATCGCGATATTGGTGTCCTGCTAAAGGCTCAGAAGTATCAGAATCTTGAGAACTTGCAATGATGATGTTACTTAACATGTAGATAAAAACGCAGCTCAAAAGCACTATAGTGCCTAAAACCAGCCCGCTCATAAGTACAAATATGGTTAATATGATTACGATAATAGGTACAGGCAGGCGTCCTATAAAAGACGGCATGCCGTGTCTCACAGTCCAATTTACTGAGGCTGAATTAAGAGTTTTGGCTGTTCTGAAAGCGCTCTTATAGAATGCAGCCGCCTTAGCTCCTCTTTTAAATGCTGTTTTATTCACACTTATCCCCCCTGTTCTTTCGGATCAATGTTGTTGAGATGGCGCTGCGTGATCCGAATCACTTGGCGCTCTGAGATGCCGCATATTGAAGCTGTCTCCCTGATACTCATCCCGTTTTGCAGACGCAGCTTAATGACATTCTGATGCATCTGCAGATTCGGCTGACGACCTTTGAATTTTCCGCCCTCTACCGCCTTAACTATCCCTTCGCTCTGCCGACGACGTCTGTCCTGGTAGTCTTTGCGTGCAATGGCTGCAAGCATATCCAGCATCATGGCATTTATAGCCCGCAGCATGGCAGCTGTGAATTCGTCTCCACGATGGTTCTCAAGCGCGACATAACTTGTAGGCAAATCGAGGCTAATGATCGACAGGCTTTTGCTGCTAATAAGCTCTTTAAGTGTTTTCCAGCCATCATCATCAAGGCGGGATAAGCGATCAACCTGTTCAATCAGTATCGCATCACCCGGAGCCGCGTTCTCAAGCAATCGCATCAGCTCAGGTCGCTTTAGTGACGCGCCAGATACATTCTCCACATACCAGCTGGCAATCCGATGTCCACGTTCGGAAACAAAATGCTGAAGACGATGTTTAGCGCGTTCAGCGTCCTGCTCTCGCGTGGAAGCACGCAGATAAGCAAAAATGTACATTTTTTACCCATGTATGACTTTTAGGTTATGACTAAGGATAGCATGACTTTTATATCATGACTTAAAGGTAAAAACGCATGATTTTGTGGGGTGACATTAGGGTATACTCAAGTGTCATACATAAAAGGGGTGGTATAACTGCGCACGCTTAGCAAATTTGGCTCAAGAAACGGTTGACGACTTCGTCAAATAGAGTAGTATTAATGTCAATGACGCCTGCAACATCCCTTCGGGGAAGTTAGTGGGCCTTTTTTTTGCCTATTCAGGGATGATGCCGCTATGCCGACAATCCTTTACAGCAAACCCTATCGTACCCCTGCTGATCTAGTTAATGATCTTAAGAGTAAAAAGCTTGAGTTCTTAGACGAAGCTGAAGCGGTAAACACCCTAAGCCAGATAAGCTATTACCATTTTAAAATTTATCTCCACCCCCTTTTAGATCCTGCCAGCCCAGGCGGCAAACATTACAGACGACATGAGTATTTTGAATACGGGGTTGAACTTTATAGGTTTGACGAAAAGCTCCGTGCGCTATTGTTTGGAGTTATCGCCAGACTGGAAGTTAAACTTAGGAGCAGGCTTGATCACGCGTTATCTGGCTATACAAACAACCCATTTTGGTATTTAAATGATACGTATTTCTTTACCAAAAAGAGCTCTGATTATATTGATGACACACGTAGAGGGATACAAAGAGATTTTAGCCGAGAAGACGAGCTTTATGCGAGAAATTATCGCAGTAAATATCATAATAATGTTCATCCTCAGTTTACTGACCTCCCCCCGTTTTGGGTGGCAAGTGAGTTAATCACTATCGGCTGCTTATTTAGAATATTCGATGCAATTGATCACGGGTATTTTCGAAATCTAGCAGCTCCAGATAATACTCTCCTTGATAATCTGGCTAAGGAGTTTGGAGCAAATGATTTTAAAGCGCTCACAAACTGGGTGCGGCGTCTGCGCGACGTCAGAAACCGATGTGCTCATCATAGTCGTCTCTGGAACGCTAAACTAGCTACCCCTAGTCAGATTGCCGGTGAGCTTAGCGTTCCTGAAACACACCAAAAGCGCCCCTATCTGACAATATGTGTTATGCAGAGAATGATAAAAACACTTGGCATAACTGGCATTAATCTCAAATCCGATTTAATTCAGTTGTTCGCAGGCAACCATGCAGCCAGGCTCTATATGTCAGAGACTGGTTTCCCACAAGGATGGGAAAAAGATCCACTGTGGAACTAACTTATCAGCTCTAAAATAGTATAAATAAACCGCCTGAAGGCGGTTTATTTACATTTATCATTAATGCCCGGGCGCTCAACTCCAGCGGATTACCAAGCCGCGCCGTAACCCTGCTTGCGCAGGCGCTGCCTTGCCTGTTTTATATAAGGTCCGTTAATCTCTGATTTTTCCTGCAAATCGCAAAGCACGTTGCACAGAATGGCCAGCGATTCATCGGACAGCCTAAAGTCACGCCGCAAGCCGTATATGCTGATGCTCTTCAGAGCATGAATGCGATCAAACAGGTCCCGTAGAAAGTCCGTGCGTAGGCTGGGCTTAGCGAGCGCGATGGCTCTGCTGGCATCATCGTGAAACGTGACCTCTGGCCTTTCCTCGCCCGCCGCACGCAGCAATGCTGGCACATCAGGCCAGTATTTCAGATCGTACCGGTCAAGTTTCCGTAGCTCCGGGCAGATATAAGAAAGGTAGAGGTGATTCTCGCGCCCGGCAGCATCGATCATGTCCGTCAGCCTGAACGTATGCTCAACATGAAGGTGCCCGCTGCGGTTAAGTAATTCATCCCGGCGTTCAACAAGCCGCGCAAGCTTGTTATACCCGTCGGCAATATCTGTATTGAGCGCCTGCAGCTCGCGATAATCGGTCCGTAACTGGCTATGCTCGCCTTTTTCACCGCTCATTGAGGCGAAAATACACTGCTCAGTAAGGTTCCACAGCGGGATACCGTTTACATCCTTAGCCCAAAGCTCCTGCCAGACCGGAGTCAGTTCAAGTTGGCGAGCAATAAGGCGTTCAAATATCGGCCAGGTGCTGGGCCAGACTGGCTCTGCCCCGTCTCGCCACTCACTCAGTTTCTTTTGCAACATGATGGTTGCCAGTGCGGCCGGATCATTCTTTTTTTTAGACATCGTTTTTACCCCGTTTGGTCGATGCCGCAAATTATGGTTAATTCCAATCCCTCTGTCGGTATCTCAGAAAATATTAAACTATGCACGTCAGATACCTGCAACCTAAGGGTTAGGGAGCGAACAGTATAAGCAGATGCTGTTTCGGGGCCAGAGAATGAGGCTGATAATGCGAGGAAAAAAATCTGCTCCCGTAAATTCTGATTCGGGGAAACCCGCCGCAGCCGGAGTTTTACCGAATGGCCGGACTTTGCGGGAGTTGAACAGTAACCTCTCATTGATGTTAACCCGCGCGCCCGGCGCTATATCTAGCACTCAAACTCATCAGGGACGATGATGCGCTTTGCACTAGTTGTAAGATTAATTTCTGCGAACAAAGACGCTAAAAACTTTTCGGGCTGATTTAAGTATATTAAACCATGCATGAACCCAAGACATCCAAGCAAGTACAATAATACATTGCGCATTCTTCCCGTTAAAGCATTAGAATCACATAATATTTCATCTAATGGGCGTGAGGTTTTTTCTATTTCCAAGTTTTCTTCTGATGCTCTTAGGAAGTTAACGATCTTATCTTCAAGCTTTGGACTGTCTATCCTGTGAGCCAACTCATTTCTGAGTTTATTGAGCGCTTCAAGGACAGGCCAAACCGGCAATGAAGCGTCAAAATTATAAAAATGAGCTCCGTAAAGCGCTTCCGCTAATTTCAACTTATGGTTAAAGGAAAATTGAATTCCATTTAAAGCATTAGGAGTTTTACATTGAAGCAATATAATTTCATATAGCATATCCTCTAGGAAAAGATGAGCCTTTAACACTAATGACGTCATATCTAACTCAGGAGTTAAATGCTTATTATGTTTAGAGTGATGCTCCTTAATAAGCTTCTTCAGACTTTCTTGATCCATGCTTGTCATCCCCTCTTAGCAATAGAATGGCGTGAAAAAAACCTGTCGGCTGCCTAAGCGACGTACTTACTCTGAGACGACAGATTTGGGGGTAGTTCCTGAAATTTTTGTGTCAAAAATATCATTATCCATTATTGATTGTAAATAGCACACTCCTCATGTAGCAGCGTAAAACTTATGACTTACAGGAAGACTGATGAGGCATACTCTAGCGCTTTGCCAGCTTCCTCAGAACATTGTCGGACAGGAAATTTGATATCAGCAGTTCAAGAGCAGGGTCGCTAGCATCACACGCACAAATAAGCCTGGGTCTGTGGCAATTCGTCACAAGTAGCGGTAAAAAAAGTAATCACCAACGTTATCAACTAACCTTTACTATAAACATACAAGCCATTGATTTATTAAGTCTTTTAACAAGAAAATTTAGATATAAACTCGTCTTTTTGTATATGCTTATGTATATACATTGACATCAAGCTCTTAACCTGTACCATGCATATACCTTTGTATATACATGGAACTCCAAATGAAAAAGCCTTACATAATCTCTTTTGCTAATAGTAAAGGTGGCGTTGCTAAGACAACGAGCTGTATTGCTGTGGGTTGCGCACTGGCTGCTGCAGGTTATAAGACTCTGCTAGTTGACTTGGATCATCAGGGTAACCTTAGTGATGACGTTGGCCGGGGTGATGAGGATTTTACAATCACCGATCTCTTTGAAGACCCCAAGTTTGATACAAACAAGCTGGTCTATACCGCTCTTGATGGTGAAACCGTTATCCAAAACCTAGATGTCATACCTGCCGACATTACCCTTGCTGTTGAGGCACGTAGTGCCGAACGCTTTCGTCACCGTTTAAATATTCTGGACGAAGGACTAAGCAGACTTAAAACAACATACGATTTTATACTTATCGATCTTCGACCAGCTATCGACCTAAGTATTGAGAATGCTCTTCTTATAACCGATAAAATTGTCGTGCCTGTAGACATGGATCGCAGGGCTGTGAAAGGTATAGATGATCTATTCCAGGTGGTACGAGAAGTAAGACGTAACGAAGATTTTGTATATACACTTGTAAAGACAAAAGTTAACGAATCCCACTCAAAAATGAAAAAAGCTATTGATGGTTACATCAGTGATGCTGGTTACAGAGTAGCAAAAACTGAAATACGTCAGAGTGAACTTTTTAAGCAGGCTACCGAAGTTCATCGGCCAGTGATGATGTTTGCTAAAAACGAACGTCCTTACCGTGATTATAAAGCGCTAACACAAGAGCTTCTGCAGCAGATTGAGGAGGCTGAAAGTGGCAAGAAGTGATCGTATAGCTAAGGGTGTCACGCGTGTAACTGAGCGAAGAAATATTACTACTGGCAAACAAATGAATCTTCGGCTGACTGGCCTTGATGATGACGCTCTGTCGATGCTGGTTGAAAAAGTTCAGGATAAATTGCCTCAAAAAAACATTACTCGTTCGCGAGTTCTCAGGGCAGCTTGTTATCTTGAAGACGATAAGTTCATTGAAAAGCTTGCTCAGTTACTTGTTGAAAACACTTAATTTTAGTGGCGTAATGTATATACAAATGAATATACATTGCGCTTCATCAATTTAGCTTCCTGATGTTAGCCAAAGTACAGGCAATCTCATCGAGCCCTCTTATGTATATACAAATGGATATACATAAATACAGATTTATGCATATGCAAATGCATATACATCACACCTGATCAATTTAGCTTCCTGACGTTAACTAAAGTACAGGCAATCTCATCGAGCTCTTTTTTGTATATACAAATGGGTATACTTAACTGTAGATTTGTGTATATGCATATGTATATACACTATAGAATTAAATACGATACAAATCTTGAAGTTAAAGCTCCTAGTGCATTAAGTACTTTATTAGAATGATGTAACTAACATAAATTTGATCAGCTCCATCTTTATATAGCCAAGTGTATTATTTAGCGATGGGCAATTCCTTCAGGCTTGTTGTATATCTAGGCGACAGCATTTCTCTTTTCATCTGCCATGGGTTATCAACTCCTTGCCCAGCAAACCAAACCTTCCCAAGCCCGGATTTATTGATTGTGTCCAGAGCTGCCATCAAGGCATCCGCATTGGCTTTAGGCTGGTTTTCACTAAACATATCAAGCTGTGCGATTCCGGATTGGTAAAAATCACCTAACATGATGCCTGCTTTGGCATATCGATAACCATCACGCCATATGCTATCTAAGCCCCTGATAGCAAAACCCACGATGTCACGCGTATCACTGGTTGGATATTCACAGGTTAAGGATGAAGTATTAGCATACTGAGGTTCATCGCCATAGCGGCCAGTGGCTATAAAAACACTGACGTGCCTACATTTTGAACCCTGCTCTCGAATTTTTTCTGCAGCTCGGGTGGCATACGTTACAACCGCATGCTGCATGTCCTCCAGCCCAGTTATGCGCTGTCCAAATGACCTGGAGCATACGATCTGTTGTTTCGGTGGGGGAGCCTCTTCAAGAGCTATACAGGACTCTCCATTCAATTCTCGAACTGTACGCTCAAGAACGACGTTGAAATTTTTTCTTATCATAGTGGTGTTGCAATTAGCCAGATCCAGCACCTTGTTAATGCCCATGGCCTCCAGCCGTTTTCTGATACGCCCTCCGACACCCCAGACTTCATCTATGTCAACTATCGCCATCAGTTTGCGCTGACGTTCCGGGCATGAGAGATCTACCACACCATTAGTTTTACTCCATTTCTTAGCCGCATGATTAGCCAGCTTAGCCAAAGTTTTTGTAGGCCCAAAACCAACGCCAATTACTAATCCGGTTTCTTTCTTAACACGGCTACGCATTTGAAGACCAAATTCCTCTAAAGGCATGTAACTGGCAATACCGGTGCAGTCCAAAAAGCTTTCGTCGATCGAATAAATTTCCTGACCAGGTGCCATATCCCCAAGAATCGACATCATACGATTGCTCATATCGCCGTATAAGGCATAGTTGCTTGAAAAAACAATCACGCCATTTTCGCGGAAAAAACGCTCATTTTTAAAAAGTGGGGCACCCATAGGGATTCCCAACTTTTTGGCTTCAGCTGAGCGTGCTATCACGCATCCGTCGTTGTTAGACACAACGCAAATTGGCCTCCCCTTCAAGTCAGGGCGGAAGATCCTTTCGCAAGAGGCATAAAAATTATTAGCGTCAGCAAGCGCAAACATAGGGATAGGCTCATCAAAATACTGTTTATGTATACAGTATTTGTTCTGCGGGAGTTTTTTACAAGATGAAATTTGTAGGCGGGGATAAGTTAGGCTTCTTCGTTGAAATTAAAGCCTGAGCCAGCCATATCAGTCAGGACGTATGCGATTACACCCCAGACTGGTACATCTTGGTTGGACGGCATTGGTGTGATTGTTTTAGGACCATCCAGTTCCTGGAGGGCTGCTATCGGAGTGAGTAGTAAGCGGCGAAGTACAAGATCATCACCAACGTTAGCAATGACGATTTGATCATGTTTAAAGGGGATTGCTCGATCTACTGCCAGCAATGACCCTTTCAGTATACCAATATCAGGGTAATCGCTTGCGCTTTTGAAGACGTATGAGGAATGTGAGGAGAGGTTTACCAGGCTAGTAAAATCAAGACGTTGTTCTGTGAAGTTAGCTGCAGGGGATTGAAACGCCATTTGTGCTCCATCTTCTACGATTTAACTTTATCACCGTTGATCGAAAATTTAGCCGCGATCGTTCTTACTTTATCCGCTTCCGGTTTTGGCAACCAAACACTGACTAATTCAAGGTTTTCTCCATCATCAGTTGTCACCTGTTGGTAGAGTTCCCATATGCGTTTTACTGCATTCGCAACGTTTTGCTTTGTCCGACCTACACGAACGGCTACATCTGTCTGCCTTTCGCCTTCAACTAAAACTGCATAACCGATCTCAGTTGTTATGTGCGCATAAGTTGCCATAGCTGGAACTAATCGATCCCATTCCTGCTGTGTCATTTGTTTTTTCTGCGCCATATGTCACCTAAAATCATCATTTTGTAGAAGGTTAAGTGTAGCGCTTGTCATAGTCAATAGAAGTATAAAGTCACTGTACTTGTGAAGATTCTTTCGTTTTGAATCAAAACCGCGAGGCAGTGCAAAACTTGTTTTTGCGCTGCAGAGGGGTTGACCGGGTGAACGTAGTGAAGCCGGTTTCTATGCCGAGGTTAACTTATCCACTTATCCACAGCACTATTTTTAATAGCTTTTTAATTAGTATTTTATATCTTTTTAAAGCTTTTTAGAGTGGCTTAAAGTAATGATTTTATTGAGGAAAATTGCCTTGTTTCTGGGAATTAGCCCTACATGTTGTGGGAATCAGCCCTACTTAATATGGGAATCAGCCCTTCTTCGTGTGGGAATCAGCCCTACATGTTGTGGGAATCAGCCCTACATCACACACGAATTAATAATTAGTTGACTTGTGTGTACTGAGTGATATTGTGGGGGACATAAATTAACCCATAAAAGATTATTGCTATGGCTAATGTGTTGAAAAAAAAGATAAATGTTAAGCAATCTAATGAGCTGACTGAAGCTGCTTATCATTTATCTTTGAAGGCAAAACGTGTGTTGTGGCTATGTCTTATGCAAACTTACTTCACTGATGAAGAGGAGTCTGCAAATCCAATATTTACCGTTGCTGTTGCAGATTACGAAGATATCTTCAATGTAAGCCGTAATCAGGCTAGTCGTGACGTTAAAGAAGGTGTGTTCGAGCTCTCACGTTCTGCCATCATCTTCTATCCCAAGACTGGCCGCCACGATGTGATCGCACGTCCTTGGTTAACAGAAGCAGGAGGACGTTCCAGTAAAGGGTTATGGGAAATAGAGTTTAACCATAAGGTTTTGCCTTATCTGTACGTACTGGGAAGTCAGTTCACTACCTACTCACTCAGGGACTGTGGAAGCCTTAAAAACCCGCGTACTGTGCGACTTTATGAGAGCCTCTGCCAGTTCAGAAGCTCTCAGATTTGGGTCACTTCGCATGATTGGCTTTCTGAAAGATTCATGCTGCCCGAGTCTCAGAAATCTAATCTCGCAGAACTCAAACGTACATTTTTAGAACCTGCTCTAAGACAGATCAATGATAAAACCCCTTTGCGAGTCTCTTATCAAGCAGATTCTAACGGGAAGTTAATTTTTAATATCTATCCAAAACAATAAGATATTTCATTTTTTTATCAGATCCTCAGCTGTACCTTCCTCACTACGGCCCTATATTCTTACTAGGGCTGTTTCCCATATTCTGCACCAAGGTGCCAGCTACCATCACGTAGCGTCCGTAAGTAGGGCGATTTCCCATGACTGGCGCCGGCGGCTCAGCGGCCGTTCCGGCACGCCCGGAAGTAGGGCGGTTTCCCATAACAGGTGCCAGCGGCTCAGCGGCCGTTCCGGCACGCCGGTCAGTAGGGCTGTTTCCCATAACAGGCGCCGGCGGCTCAGCGGCCGTTCCGGCACGCCGGTAAGTAGGGCTGTTTCCCATAACAGGCGCCGGCGGCTCAGCTGCCGTTCCGGCACGCCGGTCAGTAGGGCTGTTTCCCATAACTGGCGCCGGCGGCTCAGCGGCCGTACCGGCACGCCGGGAAGTAGGGCTGTTTCCCATAACTGGCGCCGGCGGCTCAGCGGCCGTACCGGCACGCCGGGAAGTAGGGCTGTTTCCCATAACTGGCGCCGGCGGCCCAGCTGCCGTTCCGGCACGCCGGGAAGTAGGGCTGTTTCCCATAACAGGCGCCGGCGGCTCAGCGGCCGTACCGGCACGCCGGGAAGTAGGGCTGTTTCCCATAACTGGCGCCGGCGGCTCAGCGGCCGTACCGGCACGCCGGGAAGTAGGGCTGTTTCCCATAACTGGCGCCGGCGGCCCAGCTGCCGTTCCGGCACGCCGGGAAGTAGGGCGGTTTCCCATAACAGGCGCCGGCGGCCCAGCTGCCGTTCCTGCGCCCCCGGAAGTAGGGCGGTTTCCCATAACTGTCGCCGGTGGCCCAGCTGCCGTTCCGGTGCCCCCGGAAGTAGGGCTTATTCCCATATCGGCATATAGGGCGCTGCACTGGCAGAACCTGACAGCAAAAGTAGGGGTGATTCCCATACCAGCCTGTTGGGCGCTGCACTGGCAGAACCTGATAGCAGAAGTAGGGGCTATTCCCATACCGCCTATTGGTCGGTGTACTGGAAAGAACCCGATAGCAGAAGTAGGGGGGATTCCCATACCGGCTTATTGGGCGCTGCACTGGCAAAACTTGGCAGCCAAATTAGAGGCAATTCTCATATCGACCACTATGGCGCATTACTGGTAGAACGTGGCAGCAAAAGTAGGGGGGGTTATTCCGGCCCCATACTGTTAATATAGTGATCTTTAACGACCTGACAGATTGATCAAAATTACATAGAAATTCAGTTGCCGCAAAAAATCTTACTGATTTATAAATGTTTTATTTTTTCCTGTTAATATCTCTCTCATGTTGATGTCCTCATGATAAAAAAACAATGCATCCATTGTTTTTGTTCTTTATCTGACCAAGATTAGCTTTCATCGTAGAAAGTATTCAATGAATCGATTATATCTTTGTTGCCTTTATAAAACCCAAATACGGGATATGTGGCAATTGTCACTAATAGAATCCAGACAGGGCCAAGAGACATAATAAGCATTGCTATTGCAATTGGAATGTCTTCTTTGGGAAAGCTAAGAGCCGAAAAGAAAAGTATGTAATAAGCAATAAGACAAGTGATTACATAACCGAATCCCTCCATTTGTCTTTTTTTGTATTTTTCCTTATTGAGTGTGAATTTTACTTCTTTATTTCCTTTTTCGGTGTCATTAGCCTCCTGATCAATGCAATGTGCAAGCTTCTTAATTCTTGATTTTTGAATATCATTAAGATCATTGCAACTTAATATTTTTAAGTGTTGCTGAGCTAAATGAGGGTTTCTAATTCTCGTGGCCTCAAATAAAATTAGGTTTTTTATTTCTTTGTCAATCGCTTTTATCTCATATGGTTTCATTTCTATTGCTGTACAAAGCGGTTTGATATCTTTATAAATAGATATTCTCTCATTTGTAATTGTCTTAAATCTTGCAGCAAAATTAAGTGCCATCGCAATAGCAGGTAATACATAACTACCAAACTTAAACCATTCAATATTCACGATTACTCCTGTAATGAACTTTAGTCTTGTATATTAATTGCAAATCTAACATTTGACATTTCTACAGATTGATTGATATATTTTCAACTGTTCTATGTCGTCAATGACGACCACCAATGGTCCGGTAGCTTGAGAGGATCGCCTTCGGGTAGCTACAAGAAACACTCCCGCAGCCTGAAAGGGAGAACGCAAAAGCGTGGTAAATCTGCTCACCTTTGGAAGCGGATATCGTCTTTAACAGCGCATCTATATCGCAGACGATGAAGGTTTATATACACATCTCAGCCACGGCTTTTACATAGGCCAGGCATCTCACGAACGGCATAGCTTATGCTGCTTCGCACACTTCCGTTATGAAGCTTTTCAGGTGTACGGCCTGAGCTGCATCCGACTTTTGCTATGACGCATAAGCCCATTTGGAACATTTGGGCGCTTGCGGAAGACGCATTAGGAGCATGAAGCTGCGCGGCGTCACTTTGGTTCGAGTGAAACGAGAACAAAGTGACGCGCGCAGCGCATAACGTCCAAACCCACGTACAGTGCGGTTTTCAACGGGCCGGTACAATCTGACGTGCACGTAGTACGTGTTTTCAGAACAACTCTGGCTATTTATCAACCACAACGCGGCACTGACGAACGAAACGTCAGGGGCGTTTAACTAGAAGGAGAATGATCGACTCGGTATCGATGGCGACATCAGGAAACTGATGTACGGAGGCAGACTGACTCACGTCAGCACGGCGCAAGCCGCAAACAGGTCAGAGACCTGGGGAAGCCTCGCAAGAACTCAACATTTCGCCGCCCCGATGCACAGATACCAGTTGAGCCGCAGGAAGCGCAAAGGCAACCACGCCGTCGGGGAAGAGATGTAAGCGTACAGAGTTACAGAACGGTCAGCACAGGCGTGCTGAATGTTCTGGATTCTGGGAGAGGTAGATATGTCCAATAAATTAAGTAAACAACTCGTGACGCTGGCACGCCAGGGCGGAGGAAGTTTTAAAACTGTTTCAGATCGTTCTAAGATTGCCAGCCGCTTTTCGGAGCGACTGGCAACCCTTAATATTCAGATTCGGGACGTAAGCCATGTTAAAACAAAGCATATCGAGAATTATATAAGAAGCCGACAGGAAGAGAATATATCTTCCCGAACGCTGCAGAATGAAATGGCTGCTATTCGGTCTGTGCTTTCACAGGGAGGCAGAAATATCCTTGCTAATCCCTCGCATGAAAAGTTAAGCAACGAGGCGCTGAATATTTCAGGGGCGAGCAGGGAAGGGAAGAAAATTGCAATTACTGATGAAAGACTGGCCGAAATCGTGGCCGCTGTCTCGCTCAAAGATGAAGGAGTGGCGATCGGTGTTCAGCTTGCAAGATATATAGGTCTTCGTGCAGAAGAAGTTGTCCAGGCAGCAAAATCCCTGAAAACCTGGAAGCAAACTTTAGCTACCGGTGAAAATAAAATAAGCGTTGTTTTTGGATCAAAAGGTGGACGGGCACGGGACGTCACAATATTTGAGCGTGAGAAAGTCATGCACTTATTGAATCAAGCCATTTCCTATGTAAATGAAAATAATGGAAAGCTGATTAATAAACCTACTCTTCATCAGTCGCTTGACCGTTTTCATAATGTTCTAAGAGAAAATGGTATGACCGGCGTTAATGCCCCGCACAGCCTGCGATATGCTTATGCTCGTGACGCTGTTAATTTTCATGTTGAAAATGGAATGAGTCGTAAGGAGGCTGAGGCGCTTGTTTCAATGGATCTCGGGCATGGCGACGGGCGGGGTGCATATGTTGCCCGCGTATATAATCGAATGATCAATGATGAATAATATTTTCTTGAACAATAAGTACAATAAACGTTATTATTAAACTGTTTCACACGTTGTCTTCGGACAACCACCAATGGTCTCGTAGCTTGAGATGACCGCCTTCGGGTAGCTACAAACGAACACTTCCAAAGCCTGCAAGGAAGTACACGTAAAGTGTGGTACATCTGCTCACCTCTGGAAGCAGATATCGTCAGTTTTCGCTCCTACTGCGTGACGATCGAGGTTTCTTAACTATCCGGCTTCGGCCTTTGTCCTTCGGGGAAACATTCCCGATCGGGCTAATGTTTCTCCATTTATCGTGAGAAACTATACCTATGATGAATCTATCAACAACTCTGTCCGATATGCTGAGATTAGCTGAATTCGAGAGCGAATTGCTCACGGCATTAGCTTATAAAAAACTCGGCATAGATGATCCTAATCATGAAGTGCATATCGATAGTGAAATCGCTATTTTCACCTTCGAGTACGGAATTGATATAGGACATTTTCTCGCCCCGGCCTGTGCAGATTTGGTGTGCTCAATACAAACTCTCGCACGGGAAATAAACGGGGTACATGTAGTTTCTTAACTATCCGGCTTCGGCCTTACGTCCTTCGGGGAAACATTCCCGAGCGGGCTCATGTTTCTCCCGTTTTCAGGAGAAATCATGTCACTTATCCGTTCGTTTCTTACTGAGCTCAGCAAACCGTTTGATTTGGCCCGTTCTGCCACAACTCGCGTTGTTTCAGACTGTCCCCGACTGAAAGCTGCTATCAGAAGAACGCCCTGGCTTGCCTCACCC
>NZ_JBLQTJ010000004.1:0-597128 GCF_048685235.1 Curtobacterium sp. BNK-1
TCACCCGACTCACTTTTCACCTGAGCGACGCCGGCTGATTCACGCAATGTAAAACCATGTAACTCCAGAAGTGTGCCCTGAGAACGCAGTGCTGTGGTTCCGGCCTCATTGGCTTTGGTCAGCTGCGCCATGGTTCGCAGTGCCGCGCCTGCAGTGGTATCGATGACACACTGCAAATCGCTGAGCGGTGCGCCATTGTCCGTCAGGATTTTGCGCACCTGTGCTGTGTCAGTCAGGGTATCTTTAAATGGTGTTTTACCCGCTTCACCGGATGCGCGTGAAGCGCGACGGAACAGCTCGCCCAAATCTTCTTCGATTTCATTAACCAGCGTGCGCATCGCCTGGGTAACCTGGTCGCGGCGGATACCATGGTAACCCGGACCGGATTTAATGCCCTTCTGCTGTTCGCCTTCCCAGCGGAACGGCACCATACGCGATTTGGTAATGGCCAGCGGCACATTACCAATATCCTGGTCACCGTCATCCGGGGGCAGTTGTCCGGGCTTCACATCTTTAGCGTCTGAAGCCGGTGTCACAGGGATACGGATCGGCTGGTTGAGCGCTGCGCGTTCTGCTGTGGCGTCCAGCGTGATGGAGGGAATAAACCCGCAGAGTTCACGGGACACGATGTCCAGGGACTGATACAGGTCGGGAATGAGTTGAGTCAGGGTATTAGACATGCAGGGTTATCCTGTTAATCGGTAATCTGTACACCCGCACAGGCCCGTTCGCTCTGCTCCTGAGGGCTGAGGGATTCGAACTGTTCACGGGTAAGTGTGTTGGGGCTGCTGTTGCCATTCCCCCCAGCAGAGCCGCCGCCTGATGCGCCAGTGCCCTTGAGGATCTGGTCTTTATACGGGTAGTGCTCAACGAGAATGCTCAGCGCTTCATCAAACCCCGCCGCTTCGCCGGGTCTGACCGCACTGAAGATTTTGTTTCCGTCCCGATCAAACGCCGTGACGGCGTCACCGACTACCTGAAAGTTGCTGCCGAACCGGGCTTCCACCAGGTCAGCCGGAATACTCATTTTCTCGGCAATGAATTTTGAACGGGCGAAACTACCGCCAATTTTCTCCGCCGTGAGCTTCTGACTCAGGTCGTCACGCTCTTTTACGATGGGCGCATACTTCTCTTCCAGCGCACGGACGGCTTCAGTGCGGACCTTTTCGACTTCACCGGCATCCACCAGCGTTTTGTCTTCCAGGTTCTTCACGGTGTCCAGTGCTGCCAGCGCCGCTGACGGATCATCAATCCCTTCAAAGGTCTTAAGCAGCGTTTCTGCACTTTCCGCACGCTCACGGTGTGACTTTGCTTCACCGTTAAGACGTGAGATGGTCTGCAGGGTGCCGGGGGCATCAAATGTCAGCTCTTTGCCGTCCTCCTGCACGTAGACAGGTTTGCCATCGTTTACGACCACATGGCCGTTCTCATCGAGTTTCAGTTTCATCAGGGTCATCCAACCATTAATGAGCCATCCGGCCCGTGGCACCGCACTGCATCCGCAGCGAGCGGCAATAAAAGAAGGCCCATGCATCTGCACGGGCCCGGAGAAGGTTAAGCCGGCGTTGTTGTGGCCTGTTTATCTGATACCGGGGACGGCATTGCGCGGATACGCGCCTGCTCTTCCGCCCAGCGGAGTTCGCTGTTAATAAGGCCACGGCGCTGTATCTCGTTAAACAGCGTCTCGTCTGACAGCGCCCGCGTTTTATACATGTCCACCAGGAAGTCAGCTGACGCTTCAGCCAGGGTAGTGGCACCAAAGTCACTGAAGATAGTGACGTGTCCGCCTTTGGACTCACCAATCCACTCCGCCAGATACTGCAGCGCCAGTCGGGCCGCATCGGTGAGGTCACACACCATGCGCTGCAGCGCACTGGTGCTTGCTTCGTTATCGGTCAGCGTCTGCACCACGGTACGGTGGCCGGGTTTTACCACCAGCAGCTCGGCTCCTATCTGGCGCATTTTCTCTTCAAGATCGATAATATCTGTGCGCCCGGCCTCGATGGCTTTGCCGCTGTGCTCTACATAACGCAGGTCTGCTTCATCCTCTTCTGACAGGATGGCCGATGCCGCACCCACCGAAATGGGACCATCACCGAGCATTTTGCCGAACAGCACCGGTACACGGGCGACATGAAGAATGGTCTGCTGGTCGCTACGGGACTGCCAGTGTTCGACGTTGAGCCAGGCCAGTTCAGCCAGCGGCGGCCGGCCATTCATAAACCCGCGTTTGTCACCGTAGACCGGAACAAAGGTGATTTTCTTCAGGCTGGTGGTGCCTTCATCGTGCAGCTGCCACTCCAGCACCCCGCTCGTTTCATTCAGCTTTTCGCGATAAATCCGCCAGCGGCCGGGATTCAGCACCCTGACCTGCTCAATGTTTTTCACGACAAATTCATTCTGCGGGTCACGTTCACTGACCGTCTCGACGAAGCGCAGCAGCGTGAACGTCTCCTGTCCGTTGACCCGTTCTGAGTCGTAATCCAGCAGGCTGGTGGCATTCACCCTGGCGAAATAAGGCCGCAGTCCGCGCTGGCGCTCTTCAGCCAGGGAGAGCGGTTTATCCGCAGGTGGATGCTCGACAAGGATGCCGCAGAGTCCGTAGGCCATCGCTTCTTCAAAGGTGTCAGCCAGAAAGGAGTGTAGGTTAGTGCCCTGCATGTCCACATCCCCGAACATCTCACGTATGCGTGCAGGCACCGCGTCTTCATTCCAGGTGACTGGACGGGAAAAAGGTTTGCCACTCAGCACCTCGACCGTACGCGAAAAGGCCGGGAATAGCGTCGCCACCGACAGCCGGTTCTGATAAAACGCCTCTTCTTCACTGGGCCATTTGGGCAGATACGTTTTGCCCGCAGCACGCATGGTGGCCGTGCCGCCCAGCAGCGTGCTGATCATCGGCCAGCAACCAGCCATCGCCTCGATTTTGGGCGATCGCTTCCGGACGTCGTTGCTCATAATGATGTTCTGTCAGGCAGAGAATGGACGGACTGTTGTGCCCTTCGGCTGGAACAGTTCTGTGATGGCCCAGACCAGCGCATCCAGGCGGTCGGGTGATTTCTTCGCGGTAGCGGGCACGTATTCCAGCAGCTGATTTTCGAGCTGGTAGAGGTTGCCGCGGTGCGCCACCCGCCCCTGCTCATACAGCGCTGAAATGGGCTCAGCCCGGGCAAACTTACCCTTACTGGCATGGACACGGACGATGCGCCCGCGGAAGCCTGCATTGCGCAACGTATCTTCAGCCATGTCGCCGCCCTGGTTGGTTTCAATGACGATGGCTTCAGCGTGATGCTCTTCATAAGCGCGGACTGCCCGCTTCGCCCAGTCGTTCGGCGAGTATTTCCCGGAGTAATCCGCGTCAGCCGAGAATAACCGGTCATTACCGCGCCCGTAACTGCTCGCCACGACAATACCGGTTTCGTCGCTCTCTTCGCTGTTCGTCGCCTGCGGGTCGATGGCAACGACCGTTCGCGACGGCTGCAGGGTGATCTCCAGCGCACGCGCACCGGAAACCATCGCTTCGGTCCAGAGTGCCCCGTCGGCATTAAACCGTCGGGGCCGCTGCATGTACTGCGCTTCCGCGGTGCGCCGGTGTGAAAACAGAGAGACGCGATGCGATTCGTTGTGCTTGTACGGCCAGAGCCAGCCGTCAGGCAGACCATGATCGATGGGGATCGCGTGCGTGTTTTCCGGGTACACCAGCGAATACGGTTCGCTGTTATCAATCAGCACTGGCAGGTTCAGGTGGTGCCACTGTTCGCCACTGCCACCGCGCAGCAGATAGCCACTCAGGTCGTGGTAGTGAATGCGCTGCATGATGACCACGATGGGTGTGGTCTCAATAGCCAGACGGGAACGGATGGTTTCGTTGAAGCGGGTGTTCACCCCGACGCGTATGGTTTCGCTGTAAGCGTCGTCTGGCTTCACTGGATCATCAAGGATCAGACAGCCCTGCCACCCCGGCTCCATATGCCCGGCACGAAACCCGGTAACCTGCCCTGCAGCGGATGAGGCATACACCCCGCCGCCATATTCGGTCCACCACATTGCTTTACTGTCGGCATCATCGCGTAGCGCCATCGGCCACATGGCCTGAAAGGCAGCAGACTTCACGATGCTGCGCGTGGTAGATGAGTTCAGTAATGCCAGGTTGTGGGAATACGACAGGTGCATAAAGCGGGCACGGCGGTTCAATGCCAGACCCCGGCCCATCATGTTGATGGTGGCCAATTCGGTCTTGGTGTAGCCCGGTGGAACGTTGATGATTAGTCGCTGAATGTCACCATCAATCACGCGGTCCAGCGTCTGCTGTATGACCTGATGATGTTGTGCCACAATCATTCTGCTGCCGGTGCGCTGCCTGAAGAAGTAGCGGGCGAAGTACATCCCGTCCTCTTCACACTCTATACGGCGTGCAGCGGTCTTAAAGTCAGCAGTCGTCATCCTCTAACATTTCCCGGCGTGCCTGCCGGTATTCCTCGCGGGAGAGCAGCTTAACTTCAACCGGACCACCATCCTTGCCCGTTAGCGCATGCGTGGCCTGCTCTCTGAAGGCCTGCACTGAGATGTGCTTACCCAGCAGTTCAAGGTTCTTCACTTTATCCGGCCACTTGATTTTTTTTAGTATGTTTTCAGTGGTGGTTTCGTCGAAGTTAGTGATGGTCGTCAGCACATCCAGACCACTTAGTGTCGTACGCCAGACTTTTGGCCACTCATGAACAAGTTTGAGGCCACCGTCGTCTTTCAGGATGTCGAGTACGTCCATTTCATCGATCTGAACCAACCGCTGCAGTACGTAATCTGCATTAATCTCTACCCTTTCATTTCGCGCTGATTTAAGTTCTATGATGCGCTTCGCAATATCAGGTTTAGAGAGGTTTTCAGAACCCATACGGCTTGCTGTTTTCTGACTGTAACCTGCCCGAATGGCCGCTTGCGTGGCGTTCAAATCGATGAGGTACTCGCGACAGAACATTTCTTGTTTGTCGGTGAGTGCCATATTTAACCTTTGGGATTATTTCGCTATGAATCTTTTTATATTTCGCAAGCTGTTTGATACAGACGCTGTAAGGAATGCCTTCATTGCGTCTACTGACAGCACTGACGATTTGGGTGTTGTGCTGAGGCTTCATCTCGTTACCGAAAGTTTTCTTGAAGCTTTTATTTGTTCAGCAATCCGAAGAGAAGATTTATTCGACACCGAACCGAAGGAAGGCAGGGCATTCAAATTAAATTATTTTAAAAAGTTAGAGTTGGCAGCCAAGCTTGGTCTTCCCTTGCCTACCTTTAAGGCATTGGACAAGCTAAACCTATTAAGGAACAACCTTGCACATAAAATCCAAAATGATTTCATAGAAAATAGCGTCATTGAATCTTTGTCTTCGCATGTCAAATCAATAGGCGGAGAAGACAAGGTTTCCTTAGCTGAAGAAGCCGCTGAGTTCTTCAATGAGGATGGCAGTAAAAGAGCCACCTATCATTTAAAAGATTCTGAAACTCCAAACCGCGTCAAACTAATGATTCTGATATCGTCCCTGATACGCCGTACAACCGGGGAAACTTTAGGTTTCTATCAGCTTCACGCCTATCATCAGTTCACAATGAAATCTACTTAAGGCATTGTTCCCTAATGTACTGCTGCAAGCCGGCTATTTGCTTTCCGGCAACTTCGATTCGACGTCTGAGAGTGAAATAATTGCGTTCAAGGGCGTCATCAGATCGGGGGCTGGCTGCATCATCCATACCGGGGATACCGGTAGCAGATTATTTCTGACATGTAGCGTTGAGCTGCAGTCGGCGCTAGTCTGGGAAAGTCACTTTTTACTGAATTCAACACTGTCTGTGGTGCAATCCAGCATTCCAAAGTATTCCCCGATAGCTGACTGGCCGTTACGCTGAGTAAAAGGGACTAACCAGATATCGTTCCCGAATGTCAAATGCCCATAGTCAATCAGAATCCCGTTCTTTTCAGCGGCGTCCTGAGCGTCAGAGAAAGTTTTCCATTCAGCCTGGTCTCCGGTCTTGGCCCGGATCACCTTAGCCATAATGGTCTGATTATCATAATGCCGGCAGGCTTCAATCTGGGCAGCATCAACTTTTGAAGGTCTGATCGATACTATCAACAGAATCATTACAGCAAATGCGAGCACTGCCAGAACTGTGATGGCGATGACTAAAATTTTGACTACCCTTTTCATATGATCCTCATCCTGAGCTATTTAGATGCGAATCATACCTGAAGCTTCTTGTAATGATCACTCTGCCTTGCACGACAGGTGCACTGCATTGCTCACAGATACTTAATCGCCAGCGCTTTTACATCGTCCTTTGCTGCGTCACCCAGCAGAGCAACCCCACTTTCAACAAACGCCAGCGCAGCTTCAAAATCATGAACGCCCACTTTGACTTCAGCTGAAGGTGGCGTCTGCGCTGCTTCGGCAGAGAATTCTGACTGTTCAACGACTTCGTCATTCAATGATTCTGACATTTCATTACTCCCTTCTTCAGGATGAATAAACTGACCTTTCAGCCAGCTGAGGATGTTCATTTCTGCCGCTCCCGTTCGATTTGCCGGATGGCGGCTTTGTCGTGGTTACACTGTTCCAGAGCGTTAAGCAGACGCTCATTCAGCTCCAGGCTGTCTCCCCAGGTCAACGGATCAGGAATCAAAGGTACAGTGCAGTCAGCCAGCAGACTCACCGGTATCGGTACTGGCGGAACCGGTACGTACTTTGTCCCGGTGCGCACGCAGCTGGTCAGCAGCAGGACGAGGCACATGTTCAGTGGCACAGCTGTTATCCTTGACCAGCTTGTGAATAACCACGACCCTGCGCTCGCTTTCTTCATTGCCTGCCTGATTTGCACCCTGAGTTGCCCGGGCAATGTCGCTGAAGAGGGCTGTTACCCTGAGGACATTAGTCGCGAGTATCTCTGCTGAGGCTTTTTCCTGTGCCAGTTGCCTGTTCTGCTGGGTGAGCAGCGCTTTCGATAAAGACTGAAGCCTCAGGATGACACCAAGCGCCATGACCAGCAGAAGCAGACCCGTGATGGTAACGGCACCCCACTTAACCCTGCTAAAGATCATCACTGGTTTCCGCCAGGCAAAGTGCACGCTCGGTTTGGCGGCGGTTCATCAGCCCTTTCCACTTCCTGCCGCCCGCAAAAACCCAGCGGCGCAATTCACTGCACGCACCTGTCGTGTCGCCTGCGTTGAGTTTTTTCAGAAGTGAAGATCGGGAAAAAGCGTCAGTACCGGTGTTATAGACAAAGCTGTAGAGTGCGGCGCGCTGGTAATCGCTGAGAGTAACCGTGACGAGGCTGTTTACTTCTGACTGAACAGGTTTCAGGTCAGCGCGCAGCAGAGCGTCGCATTCCTGGTCGGTATAATTTTTGTTTCTGACAATATCCGGGCCTGTATGACCATCACAGACGGTGAGCACACCGGCGACATCCGGATAAGGAACATAACGACGCCCTTCTAAACCATCCGGACCACCCAGCAGCGTCATTGCCAGAGTCAGAGCACCCGCACCGGCTGCAGCCAGAAGTCTGTTACGCAGCGCAGCGGAAATAGCCATGATTTATTGCGGCTTGTTCTGGCAGGTACAGCGCAGCGCCCTGATTTCTGCCAGTGTCGCCTTGCGCCGGTAATACCCGTTGATGACGCAGGTTACGGTCGCAAGACTAATACCGGCCAGAACGCCGACGGCGCTCCACTCTTCCGGACTGAAAAAGGTCAGGATGCCGTGGACGATTTCGCCCGCGGATACGCCATAAGCGACACCGGTTGTGAGTTTGCTCATCAGGATTTGCCGCGCAGAATAGGAGAAAGGTAGCCGGAGCCGGTGGATGAGCAGGATACAGTGACGGCATCCGGTCATAAAAAAAGCCCTGACAAAAATGCCAGGGCTGAATAGAAATCTCTCGAGGGTCATTTACCCATCGTTGGAACCAATCTAACACAAAAAATGGAAAAGTAAATAGTGAGCTATAACATCGTTACATGAATTATCGCTCGCTATTTAGTAATGCGCGATAACGCCTTCTCTGCCCAGGCCTCTTCCCGGTGCAGCTCGGCGACCAGAAACTCCAGTAGCTGCTTAACGCTTTTGTTCCACGTATCAAGAGTAAGAGCCTGCGTGACCTGACACACCGCCCTGAACACAACAGCGGAAGGGATACGTTCAAAGCCGCGCCCGGAACACCGCTTACAGGGCTGATAAACCGGCACACCCTGAAATCGTGTCATCACACGGTTAACGGATTCCCCTCGCCCTTTGCAGTCCTTGCAGGCAGCCCGCACGACACCTTTTCCGTTACATTTGCTGCAGCACTTTCCGTTGCACAGGCCTGTGCCGTCACAGGCATGGCATGGCGATTCGGTATCCGGGCTGCGCGCATAATCGAGAAAGGCATAGCCCGCAATAATCGTGATGACGGCCATGCGCTCTTCTTCGGAAAGTTTTGTGAGCGCAGGATAACGTGAGGATGCCTGCAGGCCTGTCATCGCCAGCAACCGTATGGCGCGCGCTCTGTCCTGACCGGAGACATTCATTTTTCCAAAAAAGGCAGAGTACCCGAGCGGAGCACGTTTCTGTGTCATGCCCAGCGCAGCCATTACATCGCTGCCGGACATGGCATCAGGTGACAGGGATGACTGACAGACGATTGGGGTAACGGAACGCGGGGAATGGTACTTAACAACACTTTCAAGTTTCATGGTAAAGACTCTGTGCCGGTAAGAATGTCACCGGCACTATGAGTCGTGTCAGATTCATTTTTCTGAATGCCTGCAGGCACGTTCTGACGAATGAAAAATGAATTTCTGCACAAATTTTTCTCTGGGCAGCTGATGCCTGCCCTTCTCCGTCACCCGGCACCACAGTTCAATGAGCGCTTCGCCAGAATGGTGACGGGGGCTGGCCCCTTTCTTCCACCCGATAAGTGTGGAGGCAACCACATCCAGTTCATCTGCGATGTCCTGAAGGGAGTAACCGGAACGGCTCAGGTCTGTGAGGATCCGGAACCAGTCGATTTTGTGGATATTGATGACAGGCACGCGACTTCCCCTGCTGTTACAGCCTGAGTAAATCTTTGAGATTTCTGACGCCCAGCTTATTAGCACAGTTTTTCCGGTGCTGATAGAGCGTTCGCGTTTCTATGCCCAGTTTTGAAGAGTGATTTACTGCTTCGACACCGTTCAGAAACCCATCAATAACGGCGAGTTCACGCAGAGATATTTTACAGTTTTCCCTCAGAGAGCGCTTCCTGTTGAGATAGTGCTCAAGGACAAAAGCGATGTAGGAGACCGGCATTGATACATCCATGACATATTCCATCTCACAGACACGATCCAGAAGGCTTCTTTTACGGCTGTTCAGCAGAACATGACTGTCCGTGAAGACCAGCACATTACCGTTTGTTTTTCGGAGCAATGTGAGAAATGAGCTGAACCACCGCGGGAAAAAGTCACTGTATCCAAGGCACATCACCGCCAGATGAAAGTATCCTGAATATCTTTTTTCTGCATCAGTACGAAACAGCCGATAATCCTCGCATGGTAATACAGCCAGTTGCTTCCTGCTGCATTCTGTGTCTATAAGGCTGAACAGCCCATAATGTAAAATATTATTATCCCCGATAACGACAACACAGCGTTCGTTGCTTTTCATATCCTGCTTTCCATTTCATGTAGTTCAGGTTGCGGTAAATAACTCATACTCCCTTTAACGAGAGTAATTACTACTCACATCCTTAAAGTTATTCAATGCAATCGTTTGCCTGCATTTATCATGAAACAACATCATGTCAGCATAACTAATTGAATGTTAATAAATAAATTTAAAAATAAGACAACTATTAGGAACAATTTTCAGACTTCTGTTAGCACCTTATCTCACTCAAATAAACGTCAGTGACTCAGTAATAAAGCTGAATATTTCTGTTTTTTTTAAGCGGCTAACTAACTTCTGCTTTTTAATGTAAAAAATCACCCATGTTGAGTGATAAATTAAATTTAACTGAATAGGAAGGCATATTGACACTGAAATATGAATCGGCGGCTGAATAGAAAACACACAGGCAGGCTTTATTAACATTAACCTTACATACCAGATAAAGAGTCAGAACATACAGTGGCTCACCAGCACACATTTAACCGGCCGGAGGATGGCAGATCTTTCCCCTCGTGCTAAATCAGCTTTGTGTTGCAGTAACACTTCGTCGATCTGGCTCTGCATCCCCCATATCCGGACGGCTACGGCGGATTGGCAGTCAAACAGAAAGACTGCAGTGGCTGAAGTAAAATTCTACATCACCCCTGGCAGCTCCGAAAGACTCTGCTAAGGACCCGGAAATCATGCTTTCGTGTCGCAATCTGCCTGCCGGGATTGAAGCGTCTTCACTGCTGTGAATGGGTTAAGGCAGTTCAGCAAATGGTATGGCAGGCTTTAAGGCCTGTATCCAGCTGCGTCCGGCAAGCGGCGTCGTAAAGTATCGGCACTTCTGGCAGCGCCATGCTGCTAATTTTCGTCATACGGGCAAACATGCACCTGCAGCTGACTGCCGGAACACGACTTCAGATGATTTCTGTTTTGTCACGAAAAGCAGGCTCAAAAAAAATACCTGCATCAGAGGACGATAGCAGGCATAAATTGCGGTGGAGATGATGAAACTCTTAAGCGGCTTCTGGGTGTTGTATAAGAAATGCCAGGCGAGCCAGCCAGACATTACTTCAGCCAGCGGTAGGAGCACAGGCTGTTTTACAACACTCTCAGGTTAGAGGGTAGTGCTGAGATGACAAGCGTAGGCGGTAAAATATATCTTAAGGTCAGCGTTTCTATGATTTGCAAACAGGAGAGAAGGAGCAATGTCAGGATCTAAAAAAAGAGGAGCTGCCTCCTCTTTTTAAAACTCCCGATTTCGTCAGCGAACAATATGCAGGAAGTGCAGATGCTTCTCATACTGGTCGAGAATATCGTTGATAATCTGCTCCTGATTCCAGCCCATCACATCATAATCCTGACCACCTTCCTTGAGGCAGACAACAGCACGGTAATATTTCTGCTCTTCAGCTTTCTCGCCCTCAGACATGCCTGCCAGTGCAAAGGCGGGTTGCAGATAAGCGCGCGCACGGACTTCATAGACAAAGTTGAGTTCATTACCCAAATCTACCTCATAAGCGCAGCCCATACAGCGCGCCTGTAGGCGATTATGCAGTGCCGTCGTCGTGGCTTCCTCAACGCGACGTGATGTGTCAGACATACGACCAAACTGTGCCAGATGCTGTATGCAGCGCAGTAAGGTAATAACAATCATCGCAATGACCGCCAGGGTAACAAAGAAAAGAACAGCGCGCCCCTGTGAGCCATACGCGCCCATGCCGAGTGCGATAATGCCCACCAGAATGTAAAGGAAGGATCCGATAAAGGTTGCCAGTACATTCTGCGTCGTCCCGTCTTCAAGCAACAACACCGTGGCACGCGGCGTGACGCTGCTGCTGGCCGAATTATAAGCAGACACCATGATATTGAGTGAAAAGGTGGTAACAGCCAGCATACTGGAGGCGAGAATGGCCAGTATTTTATCCACCGCGTCACTGCCCACGATGCCTGATACAGAAACCGGTATGAAAGGTTTAATCGCAATAGCGACCAGCGCAGTAATAATGGCCAGTACAGCGAATAGTGAACTACGAAACCAGAGCTGTCGGGTCATCCGGTGAATAAGCCATTGCGTTTTAGACATTACGGTACCTGATGTAATGAGTTAATGATTTTCGCAGTTGCGACTCCGCATCATGCGTACGCCGGCAGGCGTATAGCAGTTTGGTATCACTGATACACGCTGAGCTGAAATCACTGAAAAAGAATAACTATCACGGATGCGATGAACAACAGCCTGAAACCGGAGAACGCCGTTATGCAGATTACTTCACAGGTATCGGCCCGCCCATATATGACAATGGACGCAGCCTTCGTTCTCAGTTTTTTAAGCCTTGCTGAGTTCTGTCTGATTCCAGAGCAGGCATAGCCTCGGGACTGAACATTTACGCCAGTACGTCCGGGCGAAAAGGCTGACGGACCAGATGCAGTAAATGGATTTATCCATGGAATCCGTGAGACAGGAGCAGTGTGATTGAAAGTGGCTCATCTGCGTAATGTTGAAACTCTGTTTCAGACCCGCGGCCGTACTGCATAACACGTTTCGGTCTGACAGCGTCACATTTCTGCCTACAGTATTAGTGCAAACTTCTGCACACTCTGCGGGACAGAGGCAGCGGTGCTATCCCTGAAAATCTCTCCAGCCGGTAAGCGCTTTTACGCCACCGGTAGGGTCATCTCGTAATCTCGTCTTTAGGCCGGAGCCAGACGACATCCTGTGGCGTTAATGCTTTTCTTCGTTCAGACCGGCAAGAATCTGCAGGAACGGCACGGGCTGCTCGGCGCGTTCGGAATAAGCACACTTCTTCAGCCAGTTTCGGGCCTCGAATATGTCGCGAAGCCTTTCATCACAGGATACATTTGCAGCAAAATGACCCAGTTCAGCAATGAGAGAGAGAACATTAATCTCTTTTTCAGCCAGCGCCAGGTACAGTGCCGCTTCGCCAATAATGACATGGCCCTTCCTGTCGTCTTTAGTTAACACGATACATCCTCCTTTAGCACGATTGCGGATAACCTCATCTGACTGTAGTCGCCCTGGAGAATGCCGCACATGTAATAAATCGGTGTTAACACCGCCGGTGTTCTTTTTCAGGGATACAACCGGACACACCTATTGCTGACAGATGCTGAGCCCGCCTGATACCATCTGCCTCGTCTCCTGCCATCAGAAAATATTTACAGCGACGACCGCTGACCGGGTGGACAGTCTGAGGCATCATAGACTGGATATGCATACATTCAGGGGGCAGTGTGAAAAACAATGTGCAGAATATTTCAGAGGAAGTCCGTGCCCTGATTGGGCATGTTGCAACCGGACTGCTTTCTGCCGGGAGTGCCGTAACGCCTGAGAAGCTTATTCAGGCTCTGTATCAACTCAGTGAAAACGCCAGTGATGCCAGAACGCGTTCAGACTGCCTTGAACTGATGCGGCAGTTCATGAAGAAAATGCACTGAAATCAGACCACGCGTGCAGCGTCATTAAGCCCCAACAGAATTTCCAGACAGGTACGCAAAACATCCAGCCTGATAACATCAGTTGTGGCTTCCATTTCAGCGATAAGATAGAAAAGCACATCTTTGCTGGTCACACTGTCAGCTCCTGAAAGAAGATTCCTGATTGCGGCAGAAAAAATTTTTTTCTCCTCATCATATACATCGTCAATATTCTTCAGTGCGTGTATCAGGTCGTGCCCGTCTGGTTTAAGCATCTGTTGCATATGAGTATTTATAGCCTTATCTCTGCTTTTAAAGAAATTCTGCTTTTTTATCCGGTTATAGCTGTAGAGTATCTGTCATCAATGTCGGGTCAATCGGTGCAGGTCTTCAGATGAAGTTATGGTAAGGGTTTCACGAACTTCATCCCGGTCAGAACTTCGCCGCTGCATCTCTGCCCTGACGTCATGAATAGCTGTTTCGAAGATCCGGACTCTGGATTCATCCTGTTCTTCTGCCAGCCAGACTTCGAGTCTGCGCAGGATCCCCGCTAATGACACAGGTTTTTTTGCATCAAGAAGCGATAATGCGGCCTCGCCTATAAGTAATTCGCCTGGCGCTTTATTTCTTTTCTTTTCCATTACAGCTTTTGCTCTAAGAATCATGTGCCTGATCCGCATAGCGGGTTCAATGTCCGGCACAGGACAGTCTATTCATGAAATAAAAGGCTGACGAGTTCCTGCAGATGCTCTTCCTCATCCGGCGCAGAAGCCTTTTCAAGTCGCGCGATGAGACGAAGACAGATGGTCTTACGGCTGAGCGTCCGGCCCGAACGGAGCACTTCCCCCACAACAGCACCAAGTGTTTCCTGCTGTGACGGCATAACGGCACGGCTGAAATAGGCAGTAACTTCTTTGTTCAGGCTGGCTGTGGACAGGGTCTGTGTCATGATAAACTCCGTTTTATGTAATACTGGATAAGCTACGTACATAGCTAAAGTTATACAATAAAAAAGACTCTGTACAGTTTTTCATGGGTACAACAAAGCAAAAAAGTCAGTTCGATAGGGGTGACGTAAATAAATCTGACAGGTAAAGAGTAGTCAGGCCCTGAATGCCGCGACAGGAGCATGTGGGCGCCAGATGTCGCTAAGAAGGGATCGGGTACAAAATGGCCCGGACTCCGCGACTAGCCGGTCACATGCGCATACATCCTGTTATTCCATTCCCCTGTCCTGTATAACCTGAACGCGCCGTAAGTAAATAAATTATCTCAATCCCCCCTTTTCATCCCCCTTGAGCAGACTTCGCGACGCGAAAGGCATAATTGCTGGGCCTGAGCTGCGACTGCCTGCTGCTGAGCTGTGAAACATGGAATTTAGCCCACTCGCTGCTTAACACTGCGTAAGCTCTAAAAGGGTTGGCTTCTCTTTGCTCGCCTGCGGAATCTCTCCTGAACTGCCATTCCATTTCTTGTTTTAGCAGGCAGCTCTCTGGAGTAGTTGTGCGCCTGGCAACACAACGCTCTGATATTCACCTCGTTACAATGTAATTTTCGTTCTTTAGTAATTAAATTCCTCTTTTTGCCGATAAATATGCTGGAAGTTTTTTAAAAAAACATCACCAGGATATCAATCACTTATAATGGCAGGAAATTAAGATGACGATTACACAGCGATTGTTGCTCACCTTTTCACTTCTCTCGGCAGCGCTGGTCACGATGGTTATCGTGGCCGTTGTGGTGGCAGGAGGATTTCAGTCCCGCTTTCAGTATGTGCAGGAGAACACTGTTCCCTCGCTCCTGGATCTCGGCATTATGGTCGATAGCAGTAATTCACTCATCATCTGGCTTTATCGTCATCAGAATGCGACCGAACCCCGTCTTCAGGCTAATATTGAAAAGGAAATTAACGGGGCTATCAGTAATATTAAATCCCTCAACCAGCATTACCTCAATAATGACGTATCAAATGGTGAAGACCGCAGAATGACGGAGGCGGCCTTTTCCACACTAAAGCGGATTGAATCCACCCTCCCGGCGTTTCTGGCAGGCTCACGGGCACAGAATGATGCCGTGGCGCTGGGCGCACTCCAGGGAAGTGACGGCATTGGCGAGGCCGTCCGTCAGTTGATTGCGGGCTATCAGCAGCAGCGCACGCTGAACGTCGATATCGGCAAAACACTGCGTAAAGAAAATGACAGAACCTATCAGACAACGGTATGGAGCCTGGTGGGGGGTTCAGCACTGGCTGTCATTATTCTCGCTTTCTTCGCACTCCGGACTATCTTCAGCATCCGCCGTCAGCTGAACGGCATGCGTGAAACAATGGAAAGTGCCAGTAAAAACCTTGATCTGACGCTCCGGGTGGATACCTCACGCCGGGATGAAATCGGCCTGACGGCCCTCGCGTTTAACCAACTGATTGGGAATGTCTCAGACTCCCTGTCTAAAGTTGAGGCGTCAGCACAGTCAGTCAGTTCTGCTTCGGCACAGATATCAGCAGGTAACGAAGACCTGTCATCCCGAACTGAGCAGCAGGCTGCCTCCCTGGAGGAGACCGCAGCAAGTATGTCTGAGCTGAGTGAAACGGTCCGTCAGACCGCTGAAAACACCCGCCTGGCCAGTCAGCTGGCGAAAAATGCGCATGAAATCTCTGAAGACAGTGCCGGTCGCGTTCGCACACTGCTGTCGACTATGGGTGATATCAGAGGAAGCTCAGCGAAAATTACCGATATCATTGCACTGATTGAAGGAATTGCTTTTCAGACGAATATTCTGGCCCTGAACGCGGCTGTAGAGGCTGCCCGTGCGGGGGAGCAGGGTCGCGGGTTTGCCGTGGTGGCCGGTGAAGTCCGCAATCTGGCACAGCGCTCATCGTCTTCGGCCCGTGAAATCAAGGAACTCATCGAGTCGTCAATGGGCTTTGTTGAAGCCGGCTCCGCACAGGCAGAAGGCGTGGGAGAAAACATGTCCAGGATGAATGATGCCGTACGTCAGGTCACCGACCTGGTGGATGAAATATCCGTGGCGGCCAGTGAGCAGTCTCAGGGGATTGGACAGGTTCATCAGGCTGTCGATCAGATGGACGATGTTACCCAGCAGAACGCCGCGCTGGTTGAAGAGGCTTCTGCAGCCTCCCGTTCACTGATGGAGCAGGCAGCAGCTCTGAACCATCTGGTAAACACATTTACGCTTGATTCTTCTTCAGCCCCTGCTTCAGCTGCACACAGTCCTGTGAACCGTCCGGCACCGGCCGTTGCAATTTTGCGAACGGGCCCTGCCGTTGCGGCCGCGGGTAACGAAAACTGGCAAAGTTTTTAATGCTGTACAGAGTTTAGCGGAAAATACAGGGGGAATCTGAGACTTCCCCCTGTATCCTTTGATTAACTTCCGTCAGACGAGCGGCGAGGGGGAAGTTTAAAAAAATGATTATGCGCATGTCAGCCGGATTTCGCTCCCAGCACCGTGCCGCCTTTCTGCCCGAATCATTACCGTGACGCCTGCAGACTTTAATCAGAGGATGCTCATTTAGCAGAGCCTCAGCGACAGAGTCGGTTATAACACGCATTGATTACAGATACTGTCAGGCCCGCTTTGATTGTCAATAGTCTGTCCGGGAGCGTGACAGGATGAGAAACGCACGTGGAGTCTGCGTGATCAGTGATGCCCCCTTCCCGCCCCGGATAAAACCTTGTTGCAATAACCATTACATCAGCATTCTTCGTGCCGCTTTAACCCGCCTGGGCCGGCCACGATGACGGCATTTCGCCCGGCACGTTTAGCCTCGTAGAGTGCCTCATCTGCGCGGCGCAACAGGGCATCACGATAACCACAGTCAGCCAGCGCAGCCACTCCGGCTGAAACGGTCATTGTCCCCACGAACGGAAACGTTGCCGTGCTGACGCTCTCCCGGATGCGTTCCGCCGTGCGTGCGGCATCTTCCAGAGACGTCTGAGGCAGCAAGATAACAAACTCCTCTCCGCCGAAGCGGCTGATAATATCTCCGGCCCGGCACGTCTCCCGCAACAGACCCGCGAGCCTCACCAGCACAGCATCCCCGGCATCGTGACCGAAACAGTCGTTAATTTTTTTAAAGTGGTCAATATCAAGGGCTATTGCACATTGCAATGATCCGTCACTGCACTTGTCCATCAGTAAAGTGAAACCCCGGCGGTTGCAAAGCCCTGTCAGCGGATCGGTCATGGCCTCATCGCTGAGCGCCGCCATACGGCCTGCCACAGCGTGACGATGCTCCTGAACGGCATCTCTCAGACGGTCCGCTTCATGATACCAGGTCTTAATTGACATAAGTGACGCCAGGGCTGACGCATTGCCTTCTTCACGCACCATGCTGGCCAGTTTCTCAAGTGGCGACGCGATGCTGCCGGCAAGCAGGGCCACGATGGCTGCCGTCAGAACAATAATGCCGGACAGAAACCATAATGCCTTCACAGCTGTGCGCATCAGGATGTGTCGCACCGTTTCTGAAGTGCCGGTAATAAAAACATTCCAGTCGGTTCGGTGGAGGCTGGCATATCCTGTAAGAAATTGCTGACCATCAATTTCCGTGCTGAACCTGCCGCTGTTCGTCGCAGCCAGCTGTTTCTGCAATGCTAAGCTCAGTGCCATTTTCATCCCAACACGCGCCGGATCGTGACTGAAAATAATCAGACCATCATTACTGACGATACTGACGGAAGCATCTCTGGAATAGAAGTGCTGGCTCAGAATCTCGCTCAGCATACTCTGTTTTTTCAGGTAGATGGTGCCACCGATGTAGCCCATATAGCCGCCGTCAGGCGAAAAAAGTGGCTGTGACAGAAACACCACATAGTTTCCGGAGGCGGAGGTGAAAGGCGCTGAAATAAACGGTTTCTGCGAGGTGATGGCCTGCCGGCTGGCGGCGGAGTGCAGCTTGACGCCCACCAGACTCATGCCATCCGGTGAGGTAGCGGCGATGACAGCATCCCGGTTAACCACCACAACCGTATTAAAAAAACCTGACTGGAGACGGAGCCGATCAGTCTCGCCTCTGAGCAGTGCCGCGTCGTTGAGGCCTTTTATCTGTGTGGCGCTCCAGGCCAGCTCACGCTGTGCTGTCGCAAGGTAACGGTCGGTGGTATCTGCAAGCTTTAGCGCGTAAGCAATGTTGCTCTCAAGCAGGCTCTCCTCAATGTTGCTTTTCTGAAAAACAAACAGTGCCCCGAGCAATAAACATGATGTCAGAATGACTCCACCTACTGAAAGTAATATGAGCAGAGTACGAAGGCGGAGTTTTTTAGAGGGCATAATTTTTATAATCCGGTACAGTTTCACAATAGTGTAACTGCCGAAGTGATGCCTAAAGGCAGAAATAGCGCAAATTTTATACGCCTTGCCGGCTGATAAACACGCCGGCAAGGCAACTCTTCAGCCCGACAGGCGTCAGGATAAACCTTCCTAAAAGCTGACATCATCCGGCTAATTAATGCGGGAGGCGGCCGTGCCTGAAATAAAAGAATGGCAGGCATAATAGTAAACGATATGCTCAGCGTGGTTCAGGACAGGTTATTGAACTACTCCTCCCATCCAATTAATGAGAGTTGCTAAAAAAATTATGCCTGTAGCGGTCATCAGACTGACGTCTGTCAGCGTTGTGCCAAAAGCGGACGTTGAGTTGCTCTCGGCTGTCAGAATTGAGGTTTTTTAGCTCCCGTTTTAAATGAGTTTTATTCTGAAAGCGGATATTATTAATTTCGAAGTCTGAGTCTACCCTGTACAAAAAATTGGTAATTTCACGTGAATAATAATCCGAATCGTGGCGGAGCCAGATAGAAAGATTGCTCATGCTGATTAACGTACGCGGTAGCTTAATAGTGGTTTTTAGTCGTAACGGAAGCTATTGTGGCCGGAAAACATAACCCAGTCCGCGAATACTCTTAATCTGAAACCCGGTGTCCCGGCACAGCTTTTTCTTCAGTCGACATATCAGAACATTGATCACATCGTGATTTCGCAGGTCAGCATCTGAGTAAAGCTGAATCATCAGCTCTTCTCGGGTCACTATCTTTCCACTTCGCTTTATCAGAGATTCCGCAACCACGTACTCAAAGTTTGTCAGCTCAACTTCCTCTCCATCCTTCAACAGCTGCTTGCCAGATAAATCCAGTTCATAAGGCGGAAGATCTATCCGATTTGACGCGTGGCCCTGGTTTCGGCGGACGATAGCGCTGACGCGCGCCACAAACTCTTCCGGCTCAATGTCACCCGAAACAATGTCGTCTGCCCCTGCCTGATATGCAGTAATCCTAAGCGCCTTAGTGCTTTCGGTAGCAGTTAGGATTACCGGGGTACGAAACCCTCTCTTGCGGTAGCGCCTGATAAGCGCGCAATGCTGCTCGCCGAGAAAATGGGTGCTGATAATGAATAAGTCAGGATTAAACTTTTTAACTGAGCGAAGTGCATTATCAATATCTGTAAACGTATCCGTCAGAAATTCCAGCCGCGAAATCAACACGGAAGCATAGCGAGCGGAAGCCTGATCTCTATCAAATACAATTACGCGCATTTCACAAATCCAGATCAGAGGGAAGGTTAAGAAAATATTAACTATAGTTAACAGGGAAAGCAAATTATACCAATCTCTGGATCTTACTTTTCGCTGTACCTGCAACCTCTTTCATACCGGACTTTCTAAGATTTTTACCCCGTCAGATCTATAGCTTAAATCGCCGACTAGACTTACTGGCATTTCATTTTAGTCATCAAACGCAGGCTGGAGGGGTGTCAGAACCCACCAGCACCTCTTAAATTTTTCTAACCTTTTTTGTGGCTACGACACATTAGGTCATAGGTATGGTCAAAGCGCGACCTGGAGGCCATAAGAGAGAAATAAAATGAGACAGCCCCGCGTGCACGAATTTCAAATCAACTATTGGTGTACGCTTTTCGCTCATAGCGGACATCTGTCAGACGTTCGGCCACTCTGTGCCAGAAGCGGATGCTGACATTTTATCAAACGAATTGAGTATAATCGGGTTAATCCTGATTAAGGCTGGATCGTCATAAGAAAAAGCCGCCCAGAGGTGGCTTATAATTATTTACGTGGTTTACCCGAATCCGAGCGTTTCTCCCGAACTCTTCCATCATTGTTACGATCGCGGGGCTGGGTACCACCGCCGGGTTTAGGAACAACTACGCCAGGATTGAGTGGTCTTCTATCCGCCATAATTCCTTTTCCTAATAAAATGGCAAAAGTGCCGCCTTTTTTGATACGCCTGATAACGTGAGCTTTCAACCCCGACAAGAAGATATGTTGCGCGGCATCATCTTCTTTCCGCTTTTTGTACGAAGCGAACGATGCCAGCCACATGCCAGTATAACTTCATCGCCTTGTAACTATTGACTATAGGACCAGCAGTAGCATTCGCAATAGCTTCATAGCGTGGTGCTCTGCTGTCTCTAAACTCATGTACTTTGACAAATGCTTAACAAGCGTCAGATGAAACAACACTCCTGAATTTTCGTCATTAGAAGTAGATTACTGTTCCCGGGATGTATCGTTCAGTTCAAGCTCAAATGTGCCGCCTTTACGTGGCATCACCTGGTCAACCATTTTTATAAAACGATTCCATCCATACCCGTTAGCGATGGCTAAACGCTGAACCATAATTAAAGAATGCAAATGCTGTGATAACATAGGGTTGCCAACATCATCAGTAAGCCATTGATGCATTTTATTTTTTCGCTGTCCATTGGATTGTTTTGGCGTTTTTTTCTCAAGCTCCTGAAGGATAGAGTCACCGAGTCGTTCATAAACAAGGTCCCGCGTATAATGGGCAACCACACTAAATCGGTTTTTACTCATGCCACTCCATGGCCAGTTTCTCAACTTATAGATATTTTCATAAAACTCATCTGGGAACTTTTTCGCCCACGCAGCGAGTTCTTTGCTAATGATTTTGTCCAGATAAGCTTGTAATGCATCTTTGGGACGGATTTCCTGATAGCCCGTTGCTTCATCGACAAGGGCAATGATCCCTACCTTTGCAAGAGAGCGAACCAGGATTTCAGCTTTTTGGGCAGTATCCATCTGGTTTGCTTTAAGTGCACCGTCCTGACGGGCTTTCAGATAAACATCACAGACTAATGGCAAAATTGATGCATCATATCCTTCAAGCGTTGCACCTGAATTATCGGTAAAACGCTCGCGTTTGATCGCTTCCATAAGGTCATGATTAAGATAGGGAAGCAGGTTCGCAGCATCCATAAAAGCAGGCAGTTTGATCTCGCCGTCAATCGTTGCTCTGACACCTCGACTTGGTCGACCAAGAGCTTTGAAAACGGAGGACTGAGAGATGATGCGCTTGCCATTGTTAAGAACGGCCACTTCCAATTCAGTGTCATTGATTTTTAGTACACCTTCGAACTGAGCGGATGGAAGATTATTTTTGATTTTTTCCCAACGCTTATTGGCAGCATTTTGAGCGACAGCTTTTCGCTCATCAGCCGTCATTTTCTCCGCTCGAGCTTTACCGCCTTTTGCCTGAGGTGATTCTTCTTTATCAGTCATATTGAATTCCGTGCTGAAGTGATGAGGATATTGTCTTCATCATCATATGTCTTAGCAAGCAAAAAATTAAAAATGCTTGCTGAAGCATCCGAGATGGAGAGTTCAAAATGACAACCCGGACTATAATTATGGCTGATTAAGCACCTTCTCTTTGAACTGTGACAGTTTTAGCTTCCGCCGTTTGCACGGGCTCGGAAGCAAGAGTGCCTATCCGCTTTGTGCCAGAAGCGGACTTTATTTTTGACTCATCAAATCAGATAGTAGCGTTCAGTTGTGTTCAAGAATTGTTTCATGACACTATATTCAGCACCTGATGGAGCAGAAATGAGAACGCAAAAACGATGCATGGGTTATGTGGCCATCGTGGTCAACGACTATGACCGCGCGATTGAGTACTACACCGACAAGCTGGGCTTTACGCTGGTTGAAGACACGCCGCAGCAGGGTAAGCACTGGGCCGTTGTGACGCCGAATCCGGAAAGTGACTGTAATCTTCTCCTGGCCCGTGCTTCAAACGAGCGGCAGGAAGGCTTCATCGGCAACCAATGCGGCGGACGGTTATTCCTGTTCCTGCAGACTGACGACTTCTGGCGCGACTTTAACGCTATGAAGGCGAAAGGCGTCAACTTCTGTCAGGAGCCGCGAGAGGAGGTGTACGGGATGGTCATAGTATTTGAGACATATACGGCAACCGCTGGGAACTTTACCAGAACAAGCAAAATTAAAGCTCTGGGGTTCAGGTTATAAATGCGTAATCGGTCCTAATACAAAGTCCGTTTTTGTCTCTAAGCAGGTGCCTCTCATTTACCACTTCGGCGTACCACCTGACTAAGTGATAAACTGAACGTACAGCCGCTGACTCCAGGCAACAGACTCCTTTAACAGATTTTAAGATCTTCAAAGCTCGTTATTCCGGCCTGAAACTCAGGTTCCTACCAGGCCTGATACTAATCAATACGGCCACGCATGAGGTAAATCATCTCTGCATAGTCATAACCGGCCTCAAGGCCGCGGAATGAAGCCAGCCTTTTAACCCCGTCAATCGATATCAGGGCATTATCAGCCGCGGACATCTGCGACTGGTGCTGTTCCAGCATGGAAATTTTTGCCGACAGATGACGGCTAATGTTGATATAAATCGCACCGCGCGAACCGTCCCAGGAAGAGGAATTTCCCCAGCCTGCCGGCGGATATTCATAAGCAGCTATCAGCCGTAGCGGATTTCCAGGCTTTGTCGGACGGGTGGCGGCCACGCAGCATTGATAAACCCACTGGTGCTCCTGATGAAAAGAGGGAACCGGCATCATTATCAGCTCGGGCTGTATCTCATCTATCAGCTTATCCAGCTGGCTTATGCACACAGACTGACTGGATGAAGCAAGATCGAAGGTTTCCCCTTCCCTGACAAAATTCAGAACTGAGTACTGTGCCCCTGCGGTCTCCATGGCTGCGGCAAGCTCCTTATGACGCTGCGATGCGGAAACATAGCATTGACCGCGCAGGTGGTTTTCACCTTTGAGTACCACTACGGCAATATGGACCTCAATACCAGCCTCGGTTGCCCGAGCGATACTGCCACCCAGTCCAAGCTCGGCATCATCGGCATGGGGACTGATGATGAGCCAGCGCTGGCAGGAAAAAAGTTTGTCCATGCTCAGTTAACTCCCTTCATGCCCGCAACCACGCTAAAGGTCTTCACGAAAATGAACATGTCCATGCGTGCTTTACGACGACGGCTGTAATAGCGATCTATTGCAACACGGCGCTGATAAGGCAGATCGTCACGTCCTGATACCTGCCAGAGGCCGGTGATCCCGGGCTTTACCGAGCAGTAGTGACGATAGCTACGGCCGTACTTATCTTTTTCGTAGGCGGCGATGGGCCTTGGACCGATAACGGACATGTCGCCCAAAAGTACATTAATAAACTGCGGTAGCTCATCAATACTGGTTTTACGGATAAAAGCACCAAAACGGGTTACGCGCGGGTCATTTTTTACCACGCTATAAAGCTGCAACTCATGACGGATACGCAGCTGTTCATTTTCGGAAACCTTATCCATTGGCAGCATTGATGTAAATTTGATGCAATGAAATACTTGTCCGTTCTGTCCCATTCTGGGATGACGGAACAAGGGGTTCATTCCTGTCAGGAACAAAATCAGTCCGGTGACCAGCATTACTGGCATAAGAAGTAAAAGGCAGAAGGAGGCAACAAGAATATCGAAAAAACGCTTTTTACCCGTCATAAGGTCTCTTTAATAACAGGGTTTCCATCAAAGATGGAAACATATTTTAATGTTGAGACACAGATTGAAATTAAAAATAATGTATGTAAAGAAGATAGTAGGATATAAACCTACCCTAAATCAAATTAACTTTACTATTCAGTCGCTTATATAAAATTTAAGCGATGATTTTCAGAGTTTACTCAGATGAGCTTTTACAGCAGAACCTGCAATAACTTACTGCTTGGAAACAAGTTACGGTAATTCCACCGGGGTTGGTCTGCAGGATTGATTTACGATGAGCGAATGGGTCAGAATACCAGGTCAATCACAACAACGCGGTACGTGAAGTAAAATAAAAAAGTGCACAGATACGAAGATGCCAGTGAAAATGTCCTATAGCAGGCATTCCGGGTAGGAAAGAAATTAGTGTGAATGCAGGCTGGCAGCAGGTACATCGGCACTATGTAATGTTCATCTCAATCTAACCTCTGCGATTATCAATGAAACTGGGATGAACTTGACGAATTTGAAGGTAGTCATTTTGAGCGCGTCCCCGTCAAAGTTACTATCGATTATGGGGAAACCGTCAGTTCCTGCATATACCTGTTAAAAAAATAATGGCCTTAAGCCCGATGATCAGCAGGCTGGCTTTTTTAGAACAATAATATTTAAAGTAAGCTTTTCGCTCATAGCGGACCCCGTGATACTGACACGTAAAGTAAAAGCGCGCAGATAACTGCTCTGTATCTGTCAGCAAGGTGAAATACGGAGTATTTACTTCAGTCGCTCCTCAGGCGTTCGCCATTTGAGTAGTCGCTGAAGCGCAGTTTCGCCCTTTAAGAACTCCTTTGCGGCCCTTAGACGTTCTCTCAACTGTTCCTGAAGTGCTGCATCGCATCTCTCAATGTCTTTTTCAGCATCAATGAAGAATTGCTCGACGCGCATATCTTCTGCCCATTTAGCCATGATGACCTGCAGTTCATTCACACTGGCTTTATGCGCCTCTTCCTGCTTACGGATAGCCTCACCTTTTTTATACTCGGCCATCTGCTGCTCCATCCGAACCCGATGGGCTTCAGCACATTTTTTATTGTCTGGATTTCCTTTTTCAAAACAGGCAAAGCAGCTTGAGCCGCTTTAATGATTTTCGGTATCTGACTTATCAGGCTGCAGGTGTTAGTTTGAGAGAAAACCTGATGCCAGCCTTCAGACTCATAAGGTGAGTAGAGCTGCAGCCTGAATCGGCCACTCGGTATGTGTCGCCGACTGTAATAGCCCAGATGGGCTGAATTTTTACCGCGGGACCAGTTAATCATTCTTTCATCCCGCACATAACGCCCTTTCACTTCCTTAACTGGCACCTCTTCTGTCATCTCAACCAATGAGAACCCTACGCTTACGCCTTCTGCACTGATGATGCTGTGACATGAGGGCCTCCACAGCGCCGGGTAAAGATAATTGCAGATTCCGTGTTCAGAAAAAGTGATATCTCTACGCCGAAAGCAATCTCCATGTTCAGCCAGCCTTACCAGAAATACACGTCTCTCAGCTGCGGCAAAAAACTGCAGGAGGAAAGCTTCAGCATCGCTAAGGCCTGTATCCGATACATTCACGTCCAAGAGTTTTCGCTTTGTCGGTTTGTAATATCCTAACTCAGTGACAGAAGATTTCAGCAAAATCTCTTTGCTGGCAAAAAACAGCTTCGCGCCCTGAGCTGGATGGGATGATGACTTCGCTCTGCGCTTTAGAGTGGGTTTATAACTACCCGATGCCTGCTGCTCGTTTACAACAGGTAATTGCGGCGTCACTACTTCCTGAACGTCAATACTGTCATGTAAGTTTGTTTTTAAAGGAGGCAAAGGGGGAATGGTTGGTAGATTGCCCTTTCGCTTTTTACACCTGTAATCGTCTATGGGACGCGGGATCTGGAGCTTAATGAAACGGGCAATAAGCGTCTAATTACTGCATGCCAATTTATTCCCGAGATTTAATAGCCACAGCTCTTAAATATACATAAGCTATAATACATAAAGGAAGTAACACAACAATCACCGAAAGAAAAATATAAAAAATTAACTTTAAATTTTCGGAAGATAAGTCTATAGGTAAAAAGTCATAAATTACTTTTTTTATAGCATCATAAAAAAAATATATATAACTAAAAAGAGTGGAAATATAAAAGGTAAAAAAACTCAAAAAAAATTCTCCAAGGTAAAACAATCTCTTTTGAGCTTTTTGTACAAATCTAACATTGTCCTCCGGCTTTAGTGAGTAAATATATGCAACCAAAAACCTCCTATTAATATTTTTAATGCATTTCTCCTCTTCATATACCACATCCCCCCTTAATTTAAACCCAACATCTTTCAATTCAGAAAATGTATATTCTCGCCTTAGATGCTTCCACCATTTATAAGAGTGAAAATAACGAAGACCATAAACTATCGGCTCAAAAAGCGAGATATCACGCGGATTTTCAATAACTAATACGTAGAAACTTTTTTTTGAATCCTTAACTTTCTTCCCGAGAAACGGATTCATACTGCTAGTTGTATGTAGCTTTCCTCCAGCAAGCGAGAGCGCCAGCCTCTTATTTAAAATTTTAAAAAAAACCTCCTCACTTTCAACAAAATGATAAAGCTTATCAGGCTCCCTCCTCTTTTTTGAATATAAGAACAGAAATGGGATTATAATAAACTCAGAAAATGGCAGATTTTGAAAAAAAAGCAAACATGGCGAAAAAAATGATAACCAATCTTTTTTATAACAAGGCAGCAACTGGAGACTTGGTTTAATTTTATTTTTTATATCATTATTATTTAAAGCCATTTAATTATTCCTTTTCGATTATGAAAAAAATTCAATGTCATATGACCAAAGCCTTTTTAAACCTTGACTAGTCTCTCTAGAATAAGAGATGCACTCTGGGAGTAATATACTTACTCCGCCACGACTCTTTCCTTCTAAAATCCAATATAATGCAGCACCCAATGTTTGTATCTTCGTTGAAAGAGGAGACAAATAAATGTTTGCATTTTCATTAATTTCATCAATAGATCTTACAATCTCTGAAATCACAGCAGCGTTAGTAAAGGGATCATTCGCAGGGGCAAAATGTCTATTATTAATCCAACTTGCCGTTTGTGCTGTACTGCCGGCTTTAGATGCCCTAATTGCACTTTGTTGATACATATCTGCACTTAGAGATGGAAATGAAAAAATAGGATATATAACAGACCCTTCTTTATTATCCACCACTTCGCCAATAAGTTTATGATCGTATCCAACATTAATTATTAGATGGTCATTTCCCCCATTGCTACTATATGTGCCTTTGACAGTGACAGGTGTTCCTTTGGAAGCGGTACTAAAGTTTGTATCACCATGCTTATCATAGTATAAAGGTTCTGAATATAAAGCCGTAAACTTTTTTACATTTCTCATATATAAAGCAGCCATAAGGAAAATAATAACATGCCTCATAAAACCAGTAGTATCAATACAGATTGATTTATTTTCAATCTCTCCTATTTCGTCGAGTAATATTTTAACCTGAGAGGTCTCGCTCATTTCGACTGGACACACCTTAGGATTATCAGCAGGATACTCTATTGGGCTGTAGTTATACTCAGGGTGTATAAGCCATATTTTTTTAGTTGCTCTAATCGCGTCATAGACTCCATTTACTCGCTGACTAGAATTATATGCCGAAACGAACACATCGAAAACAGGCAATTCAACACCGATACGATTAGTATCTATATTTCTTTTATAAAATATTGAATAATCTATCATTTAAAAAAGGTCTCCTTGTTTGGTCTCATTTATCAGAGGCTTAGTAATAGAATTCCATTTAGCACTTAACTTTTTTAAATACAGATCAAATTCATTTTTATGATCGCTAGAAAAAACAGCAGCAAGCAATTCTTTATTCAGGCTGATATCACCACGTCTTGAGACAGGAAGTGACCATTTAGGAGATAGCATTGGATTTAACTGTATTTTCCTGATAATTTTATCACTATTACGGTCAGCTCTACCTTCAGTAAGCTCGAAAATAAGAGAGAAATTTAGCGCATCTTGTAGAATCTTCTTCGCGCTATCAGAAAGGTCATCATTCGAAAAACTGAATGCCAATGGTGATACCTCTGGTATATTCATAGCAAATCTAGCCGTACGTAATAAAGCAGCTAATCTGTCTACCGCCCTGAGAGCTATATCTGAATCTAAGCCAAAGTTTGTATCAGCTTCATACATAAACCTTGCTGAGTCTAATACTGCTTCAGTTTGTATCTCTAAGCTAATTTTTTCTTTACCAAGAAAATTAGCGCCTCTGAAAGTCGCTACCTCATATATTTTACTTAGTATAATTAGAAGGTTTCTTGGATTAGCGGACGTCATTTTGATAATAGTATCAAAACCGGCATAACATACTCCAATACCTGCTGGTGAATCCTTACAAATTTGTGCAAAAAGGTCGACAGCATAGTGACCATAAGCATTGTAGTAAAAACCCGGGCTTCTATTTTCGATGTATTCTACAGCTGAGCATCGTATAAAGTTTGCAAATTCAAGGGGAAGAAGATGTTTTTTAAATTTCTTGATATAGAGTAGTACGTTTAACCTCTGAATTATAAGAGGAAAACCATCAGTTAACAATTTGACAATATCACCCATTTGAGTATTAAACTCTGTGTCTTTATATGCATATCCTAAAGCCTTTTCAAAATTAGAAATAAAAGCACTTTTATCAACTTGTAATTTTAATCTCGCAATGGCTTCTTCGTAAAAAGAATCACCATCAACCTCTTCAAAATAATCCCTACCACTTATCTTACTTTTATTATCATCTAAAATTAAATCATGGATTGCCACCGATTCTCCAGCTAATGATAACCTTTTAAAAATAAGGCGTTCTGAAAAATCAGAAAACCTAGCACCCAGTTTTAAAAGTAATTCATCTAGAATAACGGTTGTAAATTCCGAATTTATTCTGTTTATTTCACCATCAGCTAAAGTAGAATAAGTTTTGATAGCATATTGACGCCCTGTAACTCTGAACGTTGCCTTAGACTCGCCATATCGAATCAATGTATTGACTACTTGCTGCTGTTTTAATGAAAAATTTTCTATTTCATCGATAAGATAAAACAAAGTAACTTCTGATAGCTCACTATGCCATAAACTTATTGCATTACTAATAGTTAAACATAAAGCACCAATTGCGAAAGGAGCCCTAAGATCGATTTCGCCAGTAAAAGCAGCATTATTTACAGCATCGTCAATTATTCGCCTTTGATTAATCAACCAGTCCTTTAATTCAATTAGACTAGTTGCACTATCCAGACCATTATGAGTCACATTATTACGAACTTCATTTACTAAGCTTAAATCATCAAAAGATTCTGAAGGAGAGGTTTGCTTTATATCACAAAGAGCTTCAATGACCTGCTCAGTTAATTTTAACTCTAAATACACGCCAAACAATCTTTGCCAGTTTATATCGACACCCGAACTTACTTCGAATCTTGACGCATCTACGCCAGTAGCGCGTAAAAAAACCGCAAGATATTTATTTGACTTAACAATATCTATGCCTTTTTTATCAGCATTTCTTAGGCGTGTAACATTATAGGAGTAGTATCTTAACAAATGAGTCTTACCAGTCCCCTTGCCCCCGAGTATGTATTTTGATGATTTCTTAGAAGGTTCAAATATTGCATTAATGATTTCAGGATTACCTAAATCAGTCCAAAATGAATTAATCTGCTTATCAGTAAATCCTGAAGCATGAGATAGTGAAAATGGATTTTCGGTTATCATATAACACCCTATTTCAATATAATTTATGGTATCTAAGGAAGGCAGGATTCCATACTTGCGGCCTTGAATGCCAATAAATTGGCGGCACATTATCTGGAGTATTGTGGGAAAAACTTATCAATAACTGACCACTTTTGTAGCCTAAAGGATTTCCTGGCCATATTTCCAATCCATAATCATGTAAAACTGATTTCATTACATTAATGTTAAACCAATTAGGTGTATTTTTAAAATACCTTGAATGCTCACTCAAGCATCTATATGAATCATCTAACTCAAATAAGCACATAGCATTACCGTCAAAAACTTTATCACTATTTAATCTTTGAAGACCTTCCGTAGTCGAAAATAAAGACATAAACTTAATATCTAATTCTGGCTCATTTAACTTCAACTCTCTAATGTAACTTCCAAGATAATTACTAGCCTGTGTTCCAGACCCAACGATGTCATCAAAAAAAACTAATCGCCTTATATTCTTTTCAACTTTATAAGTAATGGTATCATTCCTATCCTTGACAGGCGTGATTACTGATGATAAATCAGAAAACAAATCTTTAGGTAAATCATTAATCTGTCTAAAGTAATACAATAAATGAGCTCCACTTTCTGATGGATTACCCACACCTATAAATCTGGTACTGGATAGCTCTACATCATATTGTTTTTTTATCATACTAAAGTCTAATGTATCGCTATGATTTCTCCGTATTCGTTGTTTTATTGGGGAGGAAAAATAATCACGATAAAGAGACTTTAACATTTCTCTAACCAATCTCTTACCAAAATACATATATTGAGTAATAGAATAAATTGCATGTAATTTTTCATCATCCGCAGCATGATAACGGCCTTTAAAATTATTAAGCCATCCTTCAATCTCATGCCACTTTACCTCTTCATCCCAAGCATGGCTCATCAATTCACGAATCTTACCATCAATATCAATTCGTTCCATACATTGCCTCTTTACTAAAAACTAAAATATGCTCTTTGTTTATGACAGATGCTGTTTTATTTCTTTTTGTCATAAGGCCACGTGACTTAATATCATCATATAAATGCAGTTCTAGTTTTAGCCCTGCCTCAATGAGAACATTTTTAATGAAAACATCATTTTCTAAAACCCTGCCACATACACTGTTATTACCAGTAATAATGACTACATGCCCGCCGGCCCTTGAAACTTTAGCCATTTCTAAAAGAGCCACTTTCATTTCGTACAAATACTGACTAGTTATATGAAATCTCTCTTCATTCACTGACTTTATTTCATCCAGTAAAAGCATCAATTTCACCGGCAATCCATTTATATGATTCCTCTTCCTATACAAAGGAACGTGCTCTCTACCAATTGATAATGCTTCATACTTAGTGAGGTTTTTAGAATCAGCAAACCCAAGCCAGTTTAATGACAAACTAGATGACCGAATGTATTTCTGTGCACTTCCATACGGAGGCGAGGTAATTATCAACGCTGGCCTTTCACAACCTTCATAACGTCTAACCAAATCGCATGCATTATCAGAAATCACATTGACGCTTCGTCTTTCATTATTAAAATCATTAGTGAAATTAACCCTACCTATGTTATTGAAGCATACAAAAGTAAATTCATCGATAACATTAACAGTATTGAGCCAGTCAAGTCTCTTTAAAATATTTTTGTTTTTTTCTAAACTAAAAGATGGCTTGCATTTCAACCTTACTGGTACTGAAATGGCGGGATCAGCAGTGCTTAATTTTCTGGCCGTAGCAGAAAAACAGACTCGAAAAAAATCCTTTACTTCCGGACTCTTTATTTCCTCAATCGCTCTAAGGATAATTTCTAACTTGAGCTTAACTGGGTCAGAATACCACAGTTTGCTATTTACAATATCAACAACTGGAGCTCTACGATAACGTTTTGCTTTACCAACAACATTCAAAAGAGTGGCAGTTAATTCTTCAATATTATAGTTGTGATTTTTTACAGACGTTATGAGTAATGCTAAAGGATTTGCATCAGCAATATGAGGTACACAACCTGCTAGTGAAGCTTCCAGGGCTACAGTTCCAGATCCACTAAATGGATCTAAAACAATCTCATTTTTTTTTACTAAAACTGAAGCGTTAATAAAAAAGTTAGCTATGTGAGGTAGTAATTTAGCTGGATAAGGATGTATTAGGTGAGTGAACTGATCACCTAGCTTAATCCAAGGTAATAAATCACGAAAGTTTACCTGGATAGGCTGCTTACCATTATTTTGAAAACTCTCTCTGAGTGAAAGATACAAATGAGAAGTGTCAACACTGTTAATGTTTTTCTTTATAGCTTCAGGGCTAATATTTGATATATAATTAAGCACTTACAATACCCTAAAAAATCAGCTTTTTCATATTTTACTGACTATTTCACAAAAAAACAATGTTTTTAACAAATCCCTTTTAACATTGCATGTATAATAATGTTAAATTTAATAAAAACCGCGTTATACCCATTCTTAAAATTTGCTTAAACTAATAAGAGTAAAGTAAATTTAATGCACTAGCCCAAAAATTATAAAAAGTATATATTTTTAATGAAATATGTATAATATGTTTATAATGAATTTTACGGATAGTCCACATACTCCCAAGAAGTTAGTAACACTGGTTTTTCACATTCTGTAGGTGACATCTCATCGCTCGAACCATGCCGATGCTTAAATAAAAAATTCCGTTGTTATCAAAAATATCGCTGCGGAGTTCTTATTGCGTTCCAGTGACCTTTCTCTTTATCCGCTCGCGTTTCAGTAACTGGAAAAGCTTTCTGCAACCGTTTTATCATGACTTTTACCGCTACGGCTCAGACTCGCCTCCAAGCCGTATGATTTCAGGAACGAGCGCCACTTATGGATTGTGTACTGACTACACTAGTCCGAGTGAACCAGCACCTGTCTTTTGGGATTACGCCATCATACAATCATCAGAAGTGTGTTCAGTACAATGGCCTTTGTCATCTGGGATTGCATTGACCAGCCAATGACCTTACGTGAGAAGAAGTTAACAACCATGGCTAGTTAAAATCGTCCTTTGTGGGTGCTGATTTTGGTTATATTTTTTACTTAACGCTCGTCTGGAGCATCCGTATCAAACTGCCGCTGGAGCCAGTTAGCCGATACAATGCTGACCTAGCCTTTATGCACACGGGCTCCGGTACCCGACCTGAACCTTTATCCCAGCACACTTCATTTTTCGCCAGACTCTGTTCACTCCGCACTGCTGCCCGCTGTCACTCAGCTCCAGATGTATCTTGCGATAGCCATAAACCCAACAGGACTCCAGCAAGAATTGTTTGATCTGTTCCGTTGGTTTAAGATCTGCTTGATGGCGCTGAGAATGCGGCTGCTGAAGCCAGGCGTAAGAGCTTATTATCGAATATTTAGCATCCGGCAGAGCAGACGAACAGGCCAGCAACAGGTGTTGTCACGGATAAAGGCATATCTTAGTCGGGCAGCTTTGCGAAGTGTGCTATGGTTTTTTTAATATGTCCAGTTCTTCAGTAGCCCGCTTCAGATCCTTTTGAATACGGCGGATCTCGGCCTGATCATCTGACTGATCCTTATTAATGGTTAATGGATTAGTCTGGACCTTACTTCTTTATACAGGCATACAGGCTGTAGATGGTGATATCAAAACGTGTTGCACACGCTGGAAATAGAATGACAGCGATCAACAACCTATTCGAAGTCTTAAATTTTAAACTCTTAGGGTAACGCTTAGCGCCCGTAGCCACCTCTTCTCCAGTCATCTTAAATGACTTTTATGTGTCTGTTAAACCCTTGGCGATTCACTCTTTATACTTGTTACTCTCTAACCTCAAAAACCTTCTTTAATCCTTTAGGAATATCAGGTGCTGCATAAAGGTCACGGAGTAGAATTTAACTCACCTTGTTATTCTTTCCCCCCCGGGCGCTGAGCCTGCCTCGGGGAATGCTGCTTACACCTCACTCGCTTCACTCGAAGGGCTGGTATACATGAAACTTAATGCATAGCGCCAAGACCGCCCTTCTCGGCTGAAGCTGACTCTGGTGCACTGACTGACCTCAGAGCATGCATGGATTTTCTTTTCACAAGCCTTTTAAGCTGGTTGATATGCGCTCTGGCCCTCTCAGGACTCACCGGTACATAGATTTTTTCAAGTTGCGCGCGCGGTGGCGGTATTGACTCCCCTTCGCGAATACGACGGGACATCTTTTCAAGCTCTTTTTCGCACGCCTTACGTAACTCAGCCTCAGACAGATTATGTGATGTCATCTGGCTGTAGAGGCTCGTTACCATCCAGTAATGCGTATTATCCTGCCACGGACAGGCTTCAGGAGAGTGATATAAACCCCGTTGTGCACAGTAACGCATGACCATGTCATAAAGCGTATTTTCATCCGGCAGGCCTGCAGCGACATAGTCGCCCTTCCGGCACCAGCTGATGAACTGCCCGGGGGTTGGCCAGAACGGTGAAACGCTGGCACGCGCACGCTTCATCCCTGCTGAAATCTGATGCCCCGAGGTAATGCCGTTTTCGATAAACGCAGCGACCCACTGGCGTTTCGCTGTTGCTTCATCGCGTGGATGCTTTAACACCGTGCTGAAGGATGCGGGAAAGATAACCTTCAGACAGGCGAAGAGAATATCCACCAGGCGTTCAGCGTTTGAGTCAACTAAACGGCCGTCCTGCTGCTCAAATCCGGGTTCTGGCTTCGTCATAAGAAATTATTCTCCCACTCGCTGCGATCGTTCCAGTGTGGCGTGCCTGTACCAGCAGGCGCTATCTGGCCCCGCAAGGCTGCCTGTTTGTTCTGGTAGCTGAGCTTCTGGCTGGCCGTGATGAACCAGTGTCTGGGTTTCTGGTATGAGAATTCGATGTCGAGTTTTTGTAGCTCGTAGACCAGGTCCAGATGTGCGTAGAGTTTTTGCCACGATGCGAAATCTGCGTGATTAAGCTTCACGACTTTGCCCTCGAAGGCATAACGTGAAAGAAGCCATTCACCCTGACACGTCGCCCTGGCGGCGGGTGTTTTATTTAAAGGTTCTATGACTGGTTCTAAAGAGTGACTGGTTATGGGGGCAGCTCCTGACCCACCCCCTGGGGCATGAGCTGACCTAACCTGGGTCATCTCCTGACCCCCCCCGGTCAGCTCATGCCCTACCCCGGTCAAATCCTGCCCCACCCCCTTGCCGGGTTTTAACCCAACCATTTCTGCCGCTTTGTTTCTTAAAGTCTTAGCTTTTGAAGCGTCAGTAAATGATTTATTAAAATTCAGGTGGAAGAGATTTGACTGATTCTGTGCACCATTTTTACGATACTCTCTGCGCACAAGACCCATATCTTCAAGCGCTTTGATATGGCTTTTTACTGTTGACCGGCCAATTTCACATTGATCAGCGATATGTTGATACGAGGGCCAGCATTCACCTTTGTCATTTGCATTGTCTGCAAGCTTGATCAATACCAGTTTGCGTATAGGGTTTCCCACTTTGATGCTCATCGCCTGAGCCATGAGTGTCATGCTCATAACAGCTCCGTTTAGAGAAGTTTGAATGTGGCTGGTTGTCAGGATTTAGCGACATAGCCTTCCGAATCACAGGTTCGCTCAAGTTCATTCTCTGCAAACCGGATAGCGACCTGCATCAGCCAGCGATATTGTTCCTGGGGTATTTTCATCTCCCCCTTCATCACGAAATCCTCAATACCGCTTGCAGCCAGCGTCTCCATGATTTCGGGATATTTTTCAGTGCGTCTCAGAATGGTTGAGTCTGCAACATTAAGACGACGGGCAACCACCGATTGACGCGTGTTGAAAAGAGCTTTTAAAGCCAGAGTATGAAGATGTCGTCCCTGAACTGATGATCCCTGCTTGCGTGTTTTTGCGGTTTCCACAATTTAATTTCCATAGTCGGCGATGACACAGTGAGAAAACATCACCTTTAACTAACGTTCCAGCAAAGATATTCGGCTTTCTTCCAGTAACTTTTCTGCGTCGAACTGACCCTGAGATAGCCTCTCAATGTTCATTGCATATTGAGTTCGCCCATAAAATTCTGTTTTAGGGAGGGAACCCTTTTTGAGCCACTTGTAGACCGCTCGTGGACTGATTCCACATGCTTTTGCTACTTCAGCGACTCCCACAGACTTAATTGCAAGGTTAATGAATGACATGAAAACCTCCTTAATAGTACTTTTGGTTCACTTTAAATTGAACTGACAGTTTTATCAAGTCAGTTAATATTGTACCCATGGTTCAAACAGAAACGATTCGTCATGAATTTGCAGCGCGGCTTACAGAAGCGCTCAACAACGCAAAATACCCGCAACATGGTCGGGGAGTGATGCTCGCTCAGCGTATGGGGGTTACATCAAAGGCTGTCAGTAAATGGCTAACTGGTGAGTCACTTCCGCGGGCAGCGATGATGAAAAACATCGCTAAAGCTTTGAATGTCGATCCTCTATGGCTTCAGCATGGAGATGAGGCTACAGAGGGCGAGGAACGATTGATGAATACCCTCTTTGCGACCCGATGTCCTCTGGTCCGCTGGGAGGATATTGATGACATGGATTCCTTGCTAAAGCATCAGTTCGACAAAGTAAGATACTTTTTCTCCGGCTCAGTGATGGCGCATCATCATGGATTCTGGTTGATAGTGAATGATGATTCAATGACCTCCCTCGTGGGCGCTAGCGTTCCTGAAAAGAGTATGATTCTGGTTGATCCACGTCGCACACCTGAAAATGGACATCTGGTTATAGCAAAACTCAGAAACGCCAAATTAGCGACCTTCAAACAATATGTCGTGGATGAAGGGACAAACAGGAAGTACCTTAAATCACTGAACAGCGTATATAGACCTATTGAAATCAATGATAACTGTACTTTTGTCGGTGTGGTTATTGAGAGCAGAATGAGCTTTATCATCCCAGACCCCGCTGAAGATATTTCATCCCCTCACGATGTAAACCAATAAAATTTACTTTAAAATCAATGCAATGAACTTGTTAGGGTTACTTTTATAAGTTTTATGTACTTTAAGTATTGACCGTAATCGTACTTTCAGTTCATTATTAGTCTGGTAGCTGAACGGCACAGCATACTGTCGGGCGGGAGGAGTGCAGAAGCGCGAGATCCCGAAGTGGCAAAACCCACCTTCCTCTCAACAAATGAGATGGCACTGCCCAGTGTCATTTCCTTTGTTGATGGAGGTTAGTATGAAAAAGCACAGCGTTCTGTGCCCGGTCTGTGGAATCAACTTTGATCCCAGAGCACCTGGAGTTCATATAAAAAAGCATCATAGCGCAGCATCACGCCATGAGTTAATCCTGATACGCGACGCCCGGCGTCTCTGTTTCGGGAAAAGTAAGCCCTACAAAAATAAATCACCCTGCTTACTCTGACTCATCACGACATTGACAGCTTATCTGAAACCCTTTTCGCAGTTTAAACGAGGTGTCAGTGCGAAGGGTTTTCAATTCATTCAGAATTATGAAACGGAATACCTCTATAACTTCACTGTCAGCGAATGCCTGACAGCCTGAAGTACCGAAAGTAGTGGCATCCTGATTGTATAATTATGAGTGTGATCTGTCTGACCAAGTGCCTGATTAACTTTCCCGCCTCGTGCGGGATTTTTTTTGCCCCGGATATGTTAACCGTCTGGCCGGGCCTCAAAACCTCTCTGTCTTAATCACCCTTTCCATAATACCTGAAGGGCAAATTCACTTAAGGAGTAAAGATGTTATATCGCGATGCTGCTGTGCGTATCAGCCAGACTGTGTTGTTGCTCTCCCGTGAACTGAGTGTTTCTGCTGATCAGATGTTTGAGTACCAGCAGGAAGGCAAAGTCACGGAAGAGCAGGCTGCGACACATAGGCATAAAGTCCAGGTTGTTCTCGACGCGCTCTTCACCGAAATCCTGGATCCCATTATGACTGAGCACCCTGACTTACTACCTGGATGTTGCTGTAGCGACGTTTCAGAGACAGACAGGGACGACCCGTCGTGATCGCTCTCGTACCTGTCCACATGACCGCCATAATGGCGGTTTTTTTACGTCCGGAACCGGAGAACACCATGTATAAAGAAAAATCTTCATGTGTCCTGAATCAAAAAGAAATGCGCCGCCTCGCCCTTGCTCATGTACAGGCGTATGTAAATGCCTGTCACTGTCAGTCCCGTCGTGACGTCCTGCTGGCGCTGGCTCACTGGCACGATGTAGGCGTGAACATGAGCAATTTCATCAAAAATACGCGCCTCATCATTATTGATGAAGATGGCATCCATGAACGCTGAGATGTTATTCGGAAACCCCGCCCGCAGGGGCATTACCTGACCCGGAGGTCATTATGCAACATCGTGAAACTGCAGAAAAAGTCACTGAAACACTGCTGGAAGTGGCGAACAAGCTGGTGGCATCGGTAAGGATGGTTGATGCCAGTGAGAAAGACGGAAAAGTCAGTATGGACGAAGCAGATGCATACCGTAAGGGTGTGATGGGATCACTGGATGAATTGCTTCAGTCAACTCTCACAACCATTTTCGCCACGCACCCTGATTTACGACCAGCATGCAGCTGCGCTTCTTCTGCGCCGGAAGACAACAACCAGCCGTAACTGCCTGCCTGAATACGTCAGAGTAAACCGTCCGGCAGGGCGGTTTTTTTATATCTCAACGGAGACAAAGCATGATTATTCATATCCGGGACGGCAGGTTCATCTTCACCGCCAGTTCTTTAAACCGAAGCCGCCGTTTTGTCTGTTTTAGTGAAGGCATTGCCTGGACGTATGTGCAGAAGCTTGCCGCTGCCTGTGCCGCTGAAATGAGGTAACGGTGATGTCCAAGCCACATGCCCCCGTCCGGATAATCAGGCGTGCTGAGCGCATTATGCGTTTATGGCGTACCGGGCAAATCCGGGCGAGGCGAACCTGTCGGGATCAGTATCTTACGTTAAGGGTTACGCCGCAGTGGAGACTGTTATCAAAAGACAATGGACAGAACTGGGAATTACTCAGTCATGCGGATTACGACAATCAGATTTAGTCTGGATGTTTCAGCCGTAATGACCGGTATAGGGCAAAACCGAGAAATTCGCTAGTGGACGCTGAAAAATCACAGCATCGCCCTGCTGTCCATAAACGCTGGCTCGCAAATGCGGAGACCCGGAGCCTGGCTCCGATCAGAGCGGGCGGCATCCGGGAGAAACCAGGTCCGGGATAACAGCCCGTTCAGGCGGGTCACCAACCCCGAAGTTAAACGTTTATTTTCACTTAAAGGAGATTAAAAGATGAAAATTCAGTACATCGCGACCTCAACAGAGGGCACGCTCCATATCAAATCCTGCGTTCTTCGGGCATTTATCCATGAACGTGTTGTCAGGGCGGCTCTCATGGCCGCACCGGATGCCCGGGTGACCCACACTGGTACGTTTGTTATTCATACGCGCATATCAGGAGACCCGGCACAAATCCTTGCAGCCACCCGCGCGGCCCGTCGTGAAGAAGAAGAGTAAACGCAGGGTCTGATGCCGTCGTGCACGGCCTTAATGACACCTGAGTAAACACCTCATCCCTGCCCCTCGTCATACTGCCGGACTTATCAGAACCGGAACAGGTTAACTGACTATTCAAAGGACCATTTCCCATGATGCAACCAGACATCAGGGGCGATGCTGCTTTTGCTCGCCCCTTTAATGCCATCCGCGATATCGAGTTTGCGCCTGAAAACATTGTCAATGGTGCCAGCTTTTCATCGCCCACCTCCCCGGCATTGCCACCTCAGCCACCTCTGCCCGTGATGCAGGTGGTGTTTGACCGGTTTGTCGGCATTCTTCTTAAGGAGGGAAAGCCATGATCACACCGTATGCTTTGCTGGAACGTCACAAAGACCACCTGGATGCCCAGGAGCAGGACGCAATCAGGAAAGAACAGTGGATCGATGACGAAGCCCAGCGCCTGCTGTCCTGTTTTCCTGACCACCTTCACCTGTTCCGTCACTGGAACCTGCATCCTGATGCGATGAAGTGCTGTGCCCACCCTGAAGCCGCTGAGGAATACATCAGCTTTATCACGAATCTGGCCTACCTGCAGGCGGCCCGAAATTACGACCTTCAGGTGCTGCTTGGCTGGGAGGAACCAGCATGATGAAACCGGGTATCTATGAAGGCCTCAGCAACGAGGCCTATCACGCCGGTCCCGGCGTCAGTAAATCGCAGCTCGATGACATTGCGGTTAACCCGGCCATTTACCTCTGGCGCAAACATGCGCCTGTGGATACGGATAAAACAGCCGCACTGGATATGGGAAGCGCGCTGCACTGCATGCTGCTTGAGCCTGAACAGTTTGATAAGCGCTTTATTGTGGCTCCTTCCTTTAACCGGCGCACCTCTCAGGGTAAAGCAGACGAAGCAGCATTTCTGAATGAGACACGCGTCCGGAACATGACGGTAATGGATGCAGAACAGGGCCGGAAACTTCAGCTTATGAGAGAGAGCGTAATGGCGCATCACGCCGCGCGCTTTTTTCTGGAGGCTGACGGCCACTGCGAATCCTCCCTCTACTGGTCAGATGCGGAGACTGAAGAGCTCTGCCGCATCCGTCCGGATAAATATCTGATCGGCAGGCCTGTCATTGTTGATGTGAAAAAGGTCTGTGATATGTCGCGCTTCGCCCGGCACATCGGGGAGTTCCGCTACCACGTTCAGGCAGCCATGTACTGCGAGGGCTTTTATCACTGCACTGGCACATATCCGCAATTCGTTTTTATTGCGGTCAGTGAAGCGATCGACTGTGGCCGTTATCCGGTTCGGGTGTTTGAGCTGCACGACGATGATATGAGCGCAGGATCCGCCCTCTTCCGCCGGGACCTCTGCTCATTTCATTCCTGTCGCCTCAGCAATAACTGGGGCGGCATAGAAATAATTCAGCGCCCTGCATGGGCACAATAACAGGAGTATTAATTATGCAGAATCAATTGAGTGTCACGTCGCCGGTCATCGCGGACACCACTGCCACTATTTTCAGCCCCGATGCCCTGGATAAACTGGTGCGATTTGCAGAAATCATGGCCAGCAGCAGGGTCACTGTCCCGGCGCATCTCGCGGGCAAAGCCGCGGACTGTCTGGCTGTGACCATGCAGGCCCTGCAGTGGCGTATGAATCCGTTTGCCGTTGCCCAGAAAACCTTCACGGTTAACGGTGTTCTGGGATACGAGGCACAGCTGGTGAATGCAGTGATCAACACCATGGCCCCGGCACGGGATCGGCTCCATTACGAATGGTTTGGGCCATGGGAAAATGTTATCGGCAGATTCACCGAGAAAACCTCATCCAAAGGCAATAAATACATCGCACCGGACTGGACACTGCAGGATGAATCCGGATGCGGTGTTCGGGTGTGGGCAACAATGAAGAACGAGCAGGAGCCGCGGGTGCTGGAACTGCTGCTCTCACAGGCACAGGTGCGGAACTCAACACTCTGGGCGAGCGATCCGCGTCAGCAGCTGGCTTATCTCGCTGTTAAACGCTGGGCCCGTCTGCACTGCCCGGACGTCATTCTGGGGGTGTACACACCGGATGAACTGGAAACCTTATCTCCTGCAGAACGCGACGTGACACCGCCAGCTCATGACGATTTGAATGCGTTCATCAATCAGTCAGCCAGCCGAGATAACGGTGTTGCGCTGCAAAACCATTCTGTCCCGGACATGCGAACTGAAGAGATCAAAGCAGAAACGCCCGTGCCTGCAGCGCCACCAGCCAGCCCGGTCAGATCGCCTGACCAGCCGGCGAGCGCACCTCCGCCCTCGCCTAAACACTGTCCGGGTAAAGAACAGGAACGCGCTGAGGACAGGGAACGTTCTTCAGAAGAACTTCTCGCTGATTTTTGTGAGGCAGCCATGAAAAGTCAGTCGGTCAGCGCACTCGCCCGCTGCTACGCCTACGCATCAAAGGTACTTAAACCTGTGCCACTGCTGCTGGATAAAGCCACAGATGTGTTTCTGGTCAGGAAAGCCGAGATTGAAGAAGAAGCCAGAGAATAAATGCCATCTGAACCCCGTTAATTCAGGAGTTATCGATGAATCAGAGAAAGACTGACCGCAACCAGCGTTATTATGCCGTCGCCGAGGCCGCTGCATTTGCCGAACGCTGCGAAAAGTTTGATCAGGCGGGGAAACTCTGGCTGCGGGCGATGAAGCTGGCCGTAAGACCGATGAATGCCCAGTGGGCAGAACACCGCAGTCAGTGTTGTATGAGTGCATTACGTAATGGATGGTCTTATATCAGGGATTAAGCCAGCAGTGATTATCCAGAGGCACCCTCATCATTATGAATATTATATTCACTTTTCTGACTTCACTGTTCTGAAAGTGAGTGTTAGTTTCTTTACAGCCGGCGAATAAATATATACATAAAATTAAAACCCCGCGCGCTCTCTGAGTGTAACATTAATTAAGAAGACGCCACCTATGAACACAAGACTGTTAAGCTATATCGACACCTTTTTATACCATTCTTCTACCGATCCACTGCAGCAACTGGTTTATATCATCGCAAAACTGTGCCTCATTACTGCACCTGCAGCCTGGGTCGTCAAAAGCCCGGCTGGCAAAGACGACAGGCTCTTTACGTCTCAGGAAGAGGCACTGGCGTTTCTGGAAAAGCAGGGCCACAGCGATGACTATGTCGCGCCACTTTTCACAACAGTAAAAGTGGATATGAGTGCCGGGGAAATCCGGCATCTGCTTTTAACGCCGTTACCTGATGAAGAAGATTAGTCATTAATTAAAAGCAGGCAATGATTATCTTATATCTGCAAATCTGAACGCGTCATGATTGTGGCTCGAAATAAAATACAGCTCCAGGGCAGTCAGGAATAATTAAATGACCAGAACAACGAATGCCATTCTTATTATGGCGGCCATACTGTGCTCGCTCCAGCTTGCAAGGGGAGAAAGTATGCCGCTGGAAAATGAACTCCAGTCCTTTTCTGTGAAAACCGGCGCAACCCGGATTATATATTCTGCGGGTTCGAATGGTGCCTCAATGACCGTGATGAACCCGCAGGCGTATCCGATGCTGGTGCAGTCGGAAGTCATGATGGAAGACCGGAAAACCCGGGCTCCGTTTATTGTCACCCCACCACTGTTCCGTCTGGACGGGCATCAGCAGAGCCGGATAAAGGTTATCGCAACCAGCAGTCACAACAATGACACGAAAGAGTCACTATACTGGCTTTGCGTAACAGGCATTCCCCCTGAGGCGGATGCAGACTGGACGGGTGATGCGTATAAAAAGAAAAAGGCCGGGCAGCACGCCACCCTTCTGACGCAACTGCGTATCAAAAGCTGCCTGAAACTACTTGTACGCCCATTCTCCCTCAGAGGCACACCCGAAGACTTTGCCTCCAGCCTGACCTGGGTAAAACGCGGTAAGACGCTCACGGTCAGCAACCCGACACCCTTTTTCATGAATCTCAGAAGTGTTCAGATTGGAAAATCGAGTGTGGCCAACCCTGAATATGTTCCTCCGATGGGTACACGTGAACTGCACATACCTGCGGATGCGTCAGGTCAGGTGCACTGGCGACTGATTACCGATTATGGCGGAGACAGCAAAGCGTTCACGTCCGACATGAGCACTGATCCTCTTTCTCACTGAGAGTACTCACTGCCAGGATTAAAACGATGACTGTTTACAGACCACTTTTCGTGGCCGGTCTGACGCTGGCTGCGGTTCAGGCAGAAGGCAAAGTCTATACCTTTAACCCGGCTCTCATTGCCGGAAGCAATAAAGAAACAGACCTGATGCTTTTCAATCAGGGCCGTCAGCTACCGGGCATTTATCCGACTGAAATCTACCTGAACAATACACTTATCGACTCCCGGCCAGTCAGTTACATATTAAGGCCGGATAAATATGGTCGTCAGGGACTCGTCCCTCACCTCAGCAGACCCATGCTGTCAGGTTACGGAGTACGCATGAAGAGCTTCAAGGTTACTGAGAAGGAAAAACGCTCAGGCTTTTTTGATCTGTCGCAGATACCGGGCGCTCAGGCTGATTTCCACTTTAATGAGCAGTCACTGCATCTGAGTATTCCTCAGGTCTATCTGAAGCCCGGATTTAAAGGCATCGCACCCCGGACATTGTGGGACGACGGCATACCTGCCTTCATCATGAATTACCGTGCCGGGACGAGCCGGAGTGTTACCCGTGGCCCCTCGGGAAGAAAATCTCAGTACTCCTGGCTGCAACTGACGCCAGGCGTCAATATCGGTGCCTGGCGGCTTCGCAACGTCACCAGCTGGCAGCAAACACGTGGAACGCCCGGACGCTGGCAGGCCATGACGACTTATCTGGAGCGCGGTATTAATGGCATCAACAGTCGCCTGACGCTGGGTGAGCGTTATACCGCCTCTGAGATTTTCGACAGCGTTCCCTTCAGAGGCGTCATGCTTGCCTCTGACGATCGGATGGTACCTTCCAGCCAGTATATGTTTGCGCCGGTCATACGTGGCGTGGCGAGAACCCAGGCCCGCGTTGAGGTAAAGCAGAACGGCTACACTATTTATAACCAGGTCGTCGCACCGGGTCCGTTCGCCCTGACTGACTTCAATCCCACCGGCGCAGGTGGTGACTTTCAGGTTACGGTATGGGAGGCGGATGGCGTTCCTCAGGTTTTCACTGTTCCTTTCCAGACGCCAGCAGTCGCCATTAAAGAGGGCTATCTGCGCTACAGCCTGATGGCCGGGCAGTATCGTTCGTCTGACAGGAGAGTAACAAGAGCGCCGGTCATGGAAGCCACCGCCATGTACGGTCTTCCCTTTGGATTCACGCTTTATGGCGGAATCCAGGCAGCCCGGCACTATCAGTCTTCATCCCTGGGTACCGGGCTGAGCATAGGCAACTGGGGTGCACTCTCTTCAGATATCACACTCAGCCGCGCACAGCACTCGGGTAATGACCCGGTACAGGGTTATGCCTGGCGTATGCGGTACAGCAAAGCGTTTGTCGGGACAAATACTTCGCTGTCACTGGTCAATTTACAGTTCAGCCAGCCGGACTATCTCACACTGGCTGAAACACTGGAGAGCTGGCGGATTGATGGAATGGCGCCAGGCATTCGCAGAAAAAGGAGAAAAAGTCGTACCGGACTATCCATCAGTCAGGGACTGGGTAAATGGGGTTACCTGAACGCAGGTGCTTATCAGGATACCTACTGGAACCGCGGCCTGCGCGAAAGCAGCCTTAACGCGGGATACTCTGTTCCGTTCAGGGATATGACGCTGTCATTAAACTGGTCTGCCAGTCAACGTGCCCGGCACCATCCCAGGGAACAGATGATGAGCCTCTGGCTCTCTGTTCCGCTGAAAAAATGGATGGGTGGCAACACGCGCGCGTCGTACCGGTACATACATTCAGCATCTCGTCAGGGCAGTCACTCAGTGGGATTAAACGGTGATGCGTTTGATCAGCGCTTCAGCTGGAATGTTGATCAGCGTTATACCGCCGGACACGCAGTGAGCCGTAGCAATGGCGACGTATCTCTGGGATGGACCGGAACCTACGGGCACATCGCAGGTGATTACAGCTATGGCCGGCATTACCAGCAGCGTACCGTTGCCATAGACGGCGGCCTTATCGCCCATCGCCATGGCATGACTTTCACGCAGGCCCTTGGCGAAACCAATGCACTCATTGAAGCCAGAGGCGCTTCAGGTGTGAAGGTATCGGGTTTTCCGGGCATCGCTACGGACTATCGTGGTTATACAGTACAGCCCTGGCTGAACCCCTACCATGAAAATTCTCTTTCATTAGATCCAACAACGTTGCCGTCGGAGGCTGAAATAACTATCACTGACAGTAAAGTTGTGCCTACAGCAGGGGCTATCATTCCTGTTAAATTTAAAACACGAGTGGGTGCGAAGGCAATCATTACACTTTTGCAGCCTGATAGTACAAAAGTCCCTTTCGGCTCTGTGGTGCGAATTAGTTCAGATTCAGGAAATGAGGGTATTGTTGACAATGATGGGAAAGTCTATATGTCAGGATTACCACCCGAAGGAAATCTTACCGTCACAAGTAAAACACACCCACTCAAATGCCCTTACCATTTGATAAAAAATGACGAAGCGCACGGACTCAACTTCTTTACCGCAAAGTGCAGGTAAAGGAAAGGAGAGCTTTATGCATCATCGATTAAAAAAAATATCAAATCTTCTGGCCATAATGTTTATTGTTTCTTTTCAGAGTTCTGAAGCAAATACTCTTAAACTCACAATAACACCAGAACAGGATTTGCATGCTGGCAGAATAAATGATGGAGCAGAACTGGCAACAATCTACCTATCAGGGATGTCAGAATCCTGCGTGCTCAATGTGTGGATTGAACCACCCGGTAAAGAGATTATGCCGGGACACTATATATTAACTGACCGCAAGAAAGGAGGCGGTGAACTGAATGTAAGACTATCAGGTGATAACTGGAAACCTGACACTCAGGCCGGAAAAGGCGTGTTGTCAAAATTTACATCAAGATTCGCTACATTAAATGTTGTGAGTAATGGCGACCAGTTTATAGAAAGCCATATTTCTTCCATGCAAATTTCCGCTCAATGCCGTAATAAGTAAATAACCAACATTACGAAACCAATTCAAACTAACAACTTGTATTAATATACCACCCCAAAGGAGTTTAAATTAAATGAAATTAATTTCCATAGCATTCTCAGTAGCCATATTATTTGTGTGCACTCCGGCCGCAGCTACAGACGAATTCAAACCTGTAGGTGATCCCGTAACTCGTTCCGTCGATCTGGTTTTCACTGAGAATCCTGAATTGATGTTCAGGCTTACACCAAGGCCGGACCTGGAGGCTGGAGTCAATGTAGATAATAGTCCCGTGGCGTTTTTCACTATTTCTGCAAAATCACCAATGAATTTAGGTATACGCTGGACCCCCAACTCCGGAATCATACAAAAAGACAATTTTTTTAATATAAAAATACCCGGTAAAAATAACCCAAAGAACCAGATCAAGCTTGGTATCACTGGCTATCATGGAATGACAGGATATGAAACGGGAGGTGACCATTGGACATTTTTATCAGAAGGTCCGGTAAAAGTATTCACAGGAATCATTACCATTGAGGGTGACCAATCTGTCACTGCTGATACGTACACGATTAGCCTGGATGCCGCGGCATTTGTTTCTTAGTGTTATCACATCCGGTACGATTAGCGTACTAATCGTACCGGTATTGTATTCCTGGCTGTGAAACTGGTCCATTGTGATTAGATGTAAAAAGGTTTTTTGTCCCCGACGAGGCTCATCTCTTGGTTAACTTTCGGCTGGCATAATCGCAAGACCCTGAGCCTGCAGTGGCCTGAGCGTAAGACGTACAGCAGCTTTTTAACCGCGGGGACAGATAAGGATTATAACGTTATCATTAAGCCTGACACGGCACACAACCATGACGGCAGACGTGATGGGCATTAAGCAAAGACCTGTGGTCGCCAGCATAAGGCGGGGGAAGGCTTAATCACCAGCCTCATCTGGCGGCTTTGCTCTGCCCTGTATCAGCCAGGCTGCATGATAGTGTTCACATGCACCCTAATGGTTTTATAATAACTTTTTAAGCTCAAAATATGGATATTGCATGCTTAAATCCGCGCTCTTTCTCGCTGCCCTTCTCTTTCCTGTAGCCTCTGTCGCCGGGCCAGGTAGTTTTATATTTGAAGTAAATGGCACGAAGGAGACATACTCACCAGAATGCATAAAATCAATAAGTTACGTGGATAGTGATGAGATTGGTTCTGAGAATGTAAATTTCGCCCTAAGTAATGAGTGTGGGAAAATGCTCAATGTAACTACTAAGCAGAACATTCGTAAGAAGTTGTCTATTTATTACAAAGGCAATCTGCTTTCCAGCGCGAATATTGCCTCTGTACTCAGGAATAATTTCAGAATCTCCGGTAAAGAGATGCCACGCATGGTTCTGATGCAGCTTCTTTATGACTATGGGGTTAAGCATAATTAGTGGAAAGGTTGAGGAATTAAGCATGGACGAACGCGACAGGATTAACTTAGATTTTAGTCGTGAGATAAGTATTACCGGAGCTTTGGGCTGCAGTATCCGGGCGGCACTGGCACGATTAATCACAAGGAGAAAAAGCGGTGAGGTGGATTTTTTTATCTGGAATGTTATTTTCCATGACAGTAGTAGCAGAGGACCGCTCATTCGAAACGCCAGAGGTGAAATGCCTGAATGACCACACCATCCCATTCATCAAGTCGGAAATCCCGCCTAAAGAAATTGTTGATAAGGCCTATGTAATCTGCAGGCCAGAACTGGATGAATGGAAGAAATCGCTGGAACCGTTGCCTGATGAAATGAAGCAGCACATGCGCAAAGAGCTTTATGACTTCTACATCAGGATGATTGAAAAACGACGAAACTATGAAGTCAGCAAAGCTGCAAAAGCTTTTCATCGAGACGATCTTTAACGTCTCCGCGACTTAGGTCCTGAGGTCATTGATCGATGCCGTTTCCACGGAAATCAGACCTGATTTTACATAAGGAGGTTGAAAATAGCTTACAGACCGAGAACATGTCCCTTCTGCAATTTCTGGGGACCCCGTAAGCGCCCAGATGGGAAGTTTTCCTGCGATATGTGCGGGCTTGAATGGAAGCCAGAGCAGGATAATCGAGACAAAGATAAACAATGAAGCCCCGCCATACCGGGGTTTTTTATTGCCTGAATCTGGCTTCAGGTTTTATTTCGTTCTGACAAGTCATCCATGACGCTGACAACCTGCAGGCTAGCGCATAAGCATGGGTGACCGGGTAAATATGATCGAAACAACATGACAGAGGTTTAGACAGAAATGATGCACAACCCAAAGATTGATATCCCAACGCTCTTACAGTTGCCCTATCTGAGTCTGAACGAAGCTGCACTGCTATTGCGCGTCGCTCCTCAGACTATCCGCAAATGGGTATCAGTAAACGGGCGCACTAAGCGCCCTCATAATCCTGCATTTCCAGTACCGGTTCGCCGCAGCCGTCTGACCTTTCGCACCTGCGACATCCTGCGCTATCACGAAGAGTGCGCCCGCACCGAGACTTCATCCCCTTCATCCCCTTCATAAACCCACGCCATGACGCGCGCCCACCACAACGAATAAGCGCGCCGCTGTTCATCAATATACTCATAACGATCGTACACCTGCCAGACGCCTGGCAATTTATGCCCCAGCATTATTTCAGCAACGTGTGGTTCAGTCAGATCGGAAAAATTGGTGCGGGCCGTACGGCGCAGATCATGTAATGTCCAGTGTTCCATTTCAATGCCGAAGTGGCGGTGTGCTGACCGCCTGATCCTTGGTGGAATATCGATCAGGGACGAGCGGGCTTGGGGAGCGTCACGCTGAATGTTCGCCATTGCAAAGCGGCTACGCGGTGACTGGTCGAACAGCTCCTTTAGCATTTTCTCTGCTTCCGGAATGATAGGCCTTACCAGCGGCCTGCGCGTTCGCTTACCCGTTTTATGATGCGTTGGCGGAACTGACCATAATTTTTTTTCAAAATCGAAATGAGCCTTTTCTGCATTTGAGAGTTCTCCCACCCGGCAACCAAACAGCAGGCACAACTTAGCCAGCAATTGAAACTTGGGGGCAAGCCTGCTGGCCTCCATTGCGCGGAAAATTGTCACGATTTCTTCAGCAGACAGAACACGTTCGCGCGGTGTCAGCGTGATCCCTAAATCTGCCAGACGCAAATCGCTTAACGGTGTGGTTTTTGTCAGCCGTCTGCGCATCGCCCAGTTATGGGCCTGCCTGGCATTCGTCAGCAACCGGATAGTTATAGCGGGTTTTTTACGCGCCAGGGGTTCCAGAACGTTTAGCCACATGTGTACAGGTGCATCCTCGTGGGGAACACTGCCTAAATGGGGGAAAACGTGTATTTCGAATGAACGCAAAACGTCATGATGTTCAGGCTTATTTGCAGCTCCGTATTTTTCCAGCCATGTCCTGATCACCCCTTCAACAGTCAGTGCGGAAAAAGCATCGTCACGTGCCTTGCGTTTCACTATGCGAGGATTACGGTTTTGTTCGAGCTCGCCACGCAGCCGGATGACCTCGTCCCGCGCCTCTTTTAAACTGGTCGCCGGGTATGTACCGATATCCACGCGCTCCCCTTTCCCATTCCATCGGTAACGGTACTGAAACGTGATCTTACCCTTGCAGGATACGCGGGCAGAAAGCCCGTCACGATCGGTCTTGACCTGCACTTTTTCGTATTCTTTGCCCAGCATTGAACGCAAGGCAGCATCTGATAGCGCCATGAATTTTGTTGTGTAATGGAGGAATTATGTACCTCAGTATGTACACGAAAAGTAAGTAAGAAAAGGGAAAATATATGAATGCTGAGGAACAGTATAAACAAAACATGACCGGTATTTTTTAGATTTACCCTGCTTTATCGGGGAGTTACCGACACATTCAGGAATGAGCGGAAATCGTCAGGAACAGTTACAGGCATATCTCAGGAATATGACCATGAAAAACGTAAAAGCACTTTCAATCGCCGCACTCGCAACTCTTTCTCTGATCTCTTTTGGCAGCTTTGCCGAGAGCGTTTCTGTCACCTCATCCACACTGGATGGCGCAGAATCAAAAATTGCTGCTCAGGCTCAGGAACAGGGTGCGCAGTATAAAATTACGGAAGCGAACACCAACAACCGTGTTCACATGACCGCAGAACTGTATAAATAACGGATGGTCGCAAACGGATTTGCCAGAAGAGGCTGCCCAATGGGCAGCCTTTTTTGTGTCCGATCAGGCCAGACGGGCGGCTGGGGCGCTACCGGTGCGCCACCATAGAATCAGCGCTGCCAGCGCAATTGCGCCGAGTACCGCAAACGCGGTGCTGTAAGAATAACGTGCGGCGATCATGCCCGTCATGGCGGGACTCAGCGCGGCACCTGCGCCCTGCATCAGCATAATAACACTTTGCCCGGCGTTAACATGGCCCGTACCCCGCAGCAGGGAAACAATGTAGCCCGGCACCGCCACACCGAGAATCCCGGCCGCAATACCATCCAGAACCTGAACCGGAATGACAAAAATCGGCCCGGCAAAGCCGGCGGCGAGAACCGCGCGCAGCGGTAATATCATCAGGGCGACCATGATGAACAGGCGATAGCCGTGCGTATCAACGCGTTTAGATACCCACAGCGCGACCGGGATCATCACCAGTTGGGAAATCACCACCGTTGCCGCCGCGTAAAGGCCCGGACTGATCGCCGCCTGGCCGCCTGCCGAGGCGACGCGCATGCTCAGCATCGGCAGCAGCGCGGCATTGGCAAGATGAAACAGCAGCAGCGTCAAACCGGCGATCATCAGCGCCGGGTTTCGCAACAACATTGATAAGTGCAGCGCTGGCTGACGCTCTTCATGCGGTTCATAACCGCGCGCCACATCGTTATCGATCTCATTTCCGCGAATTGCCAGCGTAGCGAAAGCAGCGAAAACCGCCATTACCGTCATAAGAATGAAAACGGCACCCATGCCCCAGTACCAGGCTGAAAAACCGGCCAGCAATGCAGCAATCGTATTCCCGCCATGATTAAACGCCTCGTTGCGTCCCATCTGCTGGTTAAAGCCGCGCTGACCCGTGAGCCCTAAGGTGATCCCCGCCACAGTCGGGCCGATAAACGCCGCAGCCAGGCCTGCTACAACCTGCGAGACCATCGCCGTCCAGGTCTGATTGCTGTACCACAGCAGCAGTGTGGCAACGGTAATCACCAGACAGCCCAGCAGCACAATGATTTTTTTATGACGGGTCGCATCGGCGGCGATCCCTGCCGGTAGCGTGGCAAGTAATCCGGCGATACCGCCACAGGTCATTACCAGACCGATTTCGTCGGGTTGCCAGTGTCGCTCCGTAAGAAAGATGCCCAGAAATGGCCCCAGGCCGTCGCGGACATCGGCCAGAAAAAAGCTCATTAAACAGAGCGCGTAGAGTGAACGCTGAGACATGTTATTTCCCTGGAAGGTAAGTGTTAGAGGCAGTTGCGCTTCGGTTAAAAGGGAAATTATGTGTTACGCCGTGGAAAGTCACCTTTAGTTATAGTAACAAAATGAAAAAGGCCACCCGTAAACTGTACGGATGGCCTTGTGCTATTCACTCAATAACGAGAGCGAATTATTTATCTGTGCCAAAACCCTGCTTCAGCAGTGCTGGCAGTACATTCGGGAAGTAGATGTTTTTATAGTAACCGCTGACGCTTTCGCTCCAGCTCTCACCGTCATTACGACCAATCGTCTTCCAGTGCTGAACCATCTCATCGTTGTAGGTTGCAATCTGCTGCTCCAGACCCTGCGTCTGGTAAATCTCATCATGGCGGAACGTTGCCAGAGGCAGACGTGGTTTCTGATGAGCCGGTTCGTCTACGTGACCGATTACCACACCCGCCACCGGGAAGGTCAGCGGCGGCAGCTCCAGCAGTGAAATCATCGCCTGTGGGTCGCGACGGATACCACCAATTGGCACAATCCCCAGACCTTCGGCACGCGCAGCCGCCATTACCGATCCCAGCGCGATACCTATATCGGTAGAACCCGACACGATACTCTCAATGCTCTGATGGGCGATCTGCTGCTGATCGACAGCGGCCATTCCCACGGCTGATTTATGCATATCCAGCACAAAGGTGATAAACACCGGTGCTTTGGCAATCCACGGCTGACCGCCTGCAATGGCGGCGATCTGTGCGCGACGTCCGGCATCACGCGTGATCACCACAGAAACCTGCTGCGAGTTTACTGATGTAGGTGCGCGATAAGCGGTACTGATAATCCGATCCAGCACAGCTTCATCGACAGGTTGCTCAGTGAAACTGCGTTCACTTTTGTGACTTGTAAAAATATCAATCAGTTCGCTCATGGTTCCTCCCATATAAAGCGCAAGAATAGCAGCAAGTCACAAGGAAAAACTTAACCGCACTGGTCATGCTGTCGCGGCGTTTCTCAGCCTCCCCAGCGGCTTTTAAGATAGCTTACCGCCTGCTGAGTCTGCGGCTGATTCAGATAGTTCTCTCTGAACAGAATCGTGCCATCAATATTGGGGTTCGATTCATTAAGGTCGAGCTGCTTTTTCAGCTCCGGTACGCCGCCCTGCTGTGTCCAGTCAGGCTCAACTTTTGACGGCTCGCCCACTTTATAGAGAGCAAGGCCGATGTAGAGCCGGGTTTTAGTCGGTTTCACGACCTCTGCCCACCAGTTTGCCAGCACATCGTATCGGGCCGCCTGACGGGAAAAAGGCCAGTAGAGCTGAGGTGCAATGTAATCCAGCAAGCCCTGCTGCACCCAGCGGCGGGTATCGGCAAAAGCTTCATCATACGCCGCCGCTCCGCGGGTATCGGAACCGGCAGGATCATGCGACAGATTACGCCAGACGCCCGCCGGGCTGACACCAAACTCCACGTCCGGCTTCAGTTGTTTGATGGTACGTGACACCTGCTCAATCAGCTGCTGAGTATTGTGACGCCGCCAGTCCGCTTTGCTGGCAAACCCCTGACCGTAGCGGCTGAAGGTCTGATTATCGTTGAGCAGTGAACCGGCAGATTCCGCATAGAAGTAGTCATCGAACTGCACACCGTCGATGGGATAACGCGCCACCACCTCGGCCACAATACTGGTGATCCAGTCACGCGCCTCAGGGATACCTGGATCGAGCACATAGCGATCGCCTGCAGTGCGGATCCAGTCGCGATGCAGCACAAAAACGCTGGCCGGGTGCAGTGACAGCGTGCGGTTGAGTTCGCTGACGGTAGACGATTTAGTGTTTACCGACACCCGGTAAGGGTTGAACCAGGCATGGACTTTGATACCGCGCTTATGCGCCTCATCCAGCATAAACTGCAGCGGATCATAGCCCGGATCTTCACCAATTTTTCCTGTCAGCATATCTGACCAGGGGAGGATTTTTGAGGGCCAGAGCGCCGTGGCATCAGGCTTCACCTGAAAAAACACCGTGTTGATGCCCAGGCTTTTCAGCTTATCCAGCTTGTCGATCAGCGATTGCTGCTGCTGGCGGATACGCTGCGCCGGATTGGTGCCATTCACCGAGGCAACCGGCGGCCAGTCAAGACGTGAAACCGTGGCTAACCAGACGCCCCGCATCGGTTCCTGCGCATGAGGTTGTGCTGGCTTGCCAGGCGTCGGTAGCGGCTGTTTCGTCACGGGCGGAAAAGGTGTGACCAGCGATTTCGGCGGCTCAGATGCGCAACTGACCAGCAACAACGCGGCAGCCAGCGCGGCGCCTCGCTTAATAGCCGCACGGGCCGGTGCAGTAAAGGGTTTAAAGGCGATGATAGACTCCGGTATTGTCTGGTCGGGGCGCAAAGAGGAGTATTCTCGGTGACTCTGATTAAATGTCAATGCGTTAGCACAGAGGCGGCAGTAAAACCGCCCTCCTTCAAAACAAGTGTCCCTGAACCCGCTAGCGCTGCGGAGTGAATACCATTCCGGCGGACGCAAGACAGGCTTTAAGTGTGCCAAACGCATCCTGACACTGCCGCTCATTGACGCAGGCGTAACCCAGCAGCAATCCGCGCGCCTCCTGAGGGTGCATATAATATTGCGAAAGTGGCCGTACTTTGACGCCGCGCTTTAGCGCCTCCGCGGCTATCGCCACGTCATCCGCGCCTGCTGGCAGCGGGATCACCAGATGCAGTCCCGCTTCATGATTGAATGCCGGTAAAAAGGCTGGCCCCAGATAGCGCTCGATCAGCCTGCAGAGAAACTGCCGCCGCTGGCGGTAAAGCAGTCGCATCCGGCGGATATGCTCCATGTAATGGCCCAGCCGGATAAACTCCGCCAGCGCACGCTGAATCAGCAGATGTCCGCCGCGATAGAGCTCTGCCGCGGCGATGCGCAACGGCTGTGCCAGCGGTTTCGGCACCACCATGTAGCCAATGCGCAGCGCGGGATAGAGCGTTTTGCTGAACGTTCCCATGTAAATGACCGGCGCATCCGCTTCCAGCCCCTGCAGTGAGGGATGAGGCTGGCCGGAAAAACGAAATTCGCTGTCGTAGTCATCTTCCACAATCCAGCTCTGATGGCGACGTGCAAGGGTGAGCAATGCCTGACGACGGGCCAGACTCAGATGCACACCCAGCGGATATTGATGAGAGGGCGTCACAAACACCATCTTTGGTGCCGGGCCGCTGTCCGGCACCAGTCCCTGCTCATCCACGGGCATCGCCCGAATCTTCAGGCCATTCATGCGCAGCAGATTGCGTGTTCCCCAGTAGCCGGGCTCCTCCATCCAGACCCGATCGCCAGGATCGCACAACACCCGCGTCACCAGATCAACCGCCTGATGAACCCCTTCGGTGATCAGGATCTGGTCAGCATCGGCCCGCACTGAGCGTGCCACCCGCAGATAATCCACCAGCGCATGGCGCAGATCGGGACAGCCACCGCCGCTGCTGTAGACCAAGCGGTGAACGTCAGGCTCACGATTCAGACGCGCCTGAATCTGACTGAACAGCTTGTGGGGGAATTCGGTCACATCGGGCGCGCCAGGGACAAACGCGCCCCACTGGTAAGGCGATGCTGTAGCGTGCCCCAGCAGACTGGCGCCCCGCTTCGACAGCGTCGCCGGTCGTTGCGCCTTCACCGCCTGAAGGTCGGCTATCGCATCACTCTGCAGAGAGTTTTCCGGCAGCGTCTCTGCAATCCAGGTGCCGCTGCCGGTCCGCGCAGTGACATAGCCCTGAGCCATCAGGCTCTCATAAACATGCATAACCGTGTTTCGCGACACGCCCAGTTCGCGCGCCAGATCGCGGGTTGGCGGCAAACGGCTTCCGCGCGGAAACACCTCTTCAGCGATCGCGGCCTGCATGCAGTTCAGCAGCCGCTGATGTAATGAGCCAGTTCTTATAAACTGTAACCGCGCTAATAGATGATCTGCGTATAAGAGTCGCAATTGGCTCCACCTTTCCTCTGACAATTGGCTCTGGCAACTCACCACGCCTCAGGCATAAATAAACGTGTTTGTCGGGAATTGTAAACACGCATATTAACGAGGTGGAATAAATGAGCGAAAAAAATAACCTGTTGCAGCAGCGCAAAGCACAGGCTCTCCCCAAAGGTATCGGTACGCTGTGCGACTGGTACGTTGCCCGGGCAGAGAACGCCACCTTATGGGATCAGGAGGGTAATAGCTGGATCGACTTCGCGGGCGGCATCGCGGTACTGAACACCGGCCACCGCCATCCACGCATTGAACAGGCGATTGCCGATCAATTAACAAAGTTTACCCATACGGCTTTTCAGATCACCCCTTACGAAAGCTACATCGCACTGGCCGAGCGTATTAATCAGCGGGTTCCCATCGCAGGTGCGGCGAAAACGGCCTTCTTCACCACCGGGGCGGAAGCGGTAGAGAATGCCGTTAAAGTGGCGCGTGCCTATACCCGCCGTCACGGCATTATCACCTTTGGTAACGCGTTCCATGGCCGCACCTTTATGACCATGGCGATGACCGGAAAAGTGGCGCCCTATAAGCGGGATTTCGGCCCGATGCCGCCGTCAGTCTTCCATGCACGCTATCCCAGTGCGGTTCAGGGGATCAGCATCGAGGCGGCACTGACCAGCCTTGAAGAAATTTTTACGCAGGACATTGCGCCTCATGACGTCGCCGCAATCGTGCTGGAGCCGGTGCAGGGCGAAGGTGGATTCCATGCGGCACCCGCAGAGTTTATGGTGCAGTTGCGGGAGCTGGCTGACCGGCACGGCATTCTGCTGATTGCGGATGAAGTCCAGAGTGGATTTGCCCGTACCGGCAAACTGTTTGCCATGGAACACTACCCGGTGAAGGCCGATATCATCACCATGGCGAAAAGCCTTGCAGGCGGGATGCCGCTCTCCGCGGTCGCCGGTCGTGCAGAGGTGATGGATGCACCTGCACCAGGTGGGCTGGGCGGAACCTATGCCGGAAACCCGCTGGCTATCGCCTCGGCCCATGCGGTGCTGGATGTAATAGAAGAGGAGCAGCTCTGCCAGCGCGCCGTTGATCTCGGTGCCCGGCTTGAAGCAGAACTCCAGGAACATCAACGCAAACATCCGGACATTGCTGAAGTGCGTGCGCTGGGTTCGATGGTGGCGATGGAGTTCTATCAGGCCAGCACCGCGCAGGCGGTTCAGAAGATGGCGATGGAACAGGGCTTGCTGCTGCTGACCTGCGGAGCCAAAGGCAACGTTATCCGCTTCCTCTACCCGCTCACCATTCCGGATGCGCAGTTCAGCCAGGCGCTGACCATTCTCTCTACGGTGATCAATCACTGTGTCGCACCCGCCGGACATCCCGTCGTCCCGGCCTGATTTCGCTGATGCGTTAACGCAAGTTCATCCCCGTTCGTCCGGCCATCCAGGCCGGACGTCGACAGGAGACGTTTACATGACGATGACTCAGAGTGCGAATGCAGATTCGCTGGCTCAAAACCTGAAACCGCGCCACGTGCGTATGCTCTCAATTGCGGGCGTGATTGGCGCCGGGCTATTTGTTGGCTCCGGCCATGCTATTTCTGAAGCGGGCCCCGCTGTGTTGATCTCTTATGCCGCTGCCGGTGCGCTGGTGGTCCTGATTATGCGGATGCTGGCCGAGATGGCCGTCGCCTCACCCGATTCAGGCTCGTTCTCAACCTACGCCGATAAAGCGCTGGGACGCTGGGCCGGATTTACCATCGGCTGGCTCTACTGGTGGTTCTGGGTGCTGGTGATCCCGCTGGAAGCCAACGCTGCGGGAACCATTCTTCATGCCTGGTTCCCCGATGTCGCCATCTGGCAGTTCACGTTTGCTATCACCCTGTTGCTGACCATTACTAATCTGCTCAGCGTGAAAAATTATGGTGAGTTTGAGTTCTGGTTTGCATTGATCAAGGTCGTTGCCATCATCCTGTTCCTGGGCGTGGCAGGTGCGGCAGTGTTTGGTCTGCTGCCTGACAGCAATACCAGCGGCCTGTCGCATCTCTATGACACTCACGGATTTATGCCGAATGGTATCGGCGCGGTAGTGGCTGCCATCCTGACCACCATGTTCTCTTTTATGGGCACAGAAATTGTCACGATTGCCGCCGCAGAGTCGAAGAATCCCGGCAAGCAGATTACTCAGGCGACTAACTCCGTCATCTGGCGTATTGCACTGTTCTATCTGCTGTCGATTTTCTTTGTGGTGGCGCTGGTGCCGTGGAATGCGCCAGGGCTGGTTGAACAGGGTTCATGGCAGACGGTGTTACAGGCGATGAACATCCCGCACGCCCGACTGATTGTCGATCTGGTGGTGCTGATGGCGGTGTGCAGTTGTCTTAACTCTGCACTTTATACCTCTTCGCGCATGCTCTACTCTCTGTCACGCCGCAAAGATGCACCGGCGGCTGCCTCACGCACCAATCGCAGCGGCACGCCGTGGATTGCTGTGCTGCTCTCTACCGCGGCTGCATTTCTGGCGGTGATCGCCAATTATCTGGCGCCCAGCGTGGTGTTTGAATTTTTACTGGCCACGTCGGGAGCGATTGCACTGCTGGTCTATCTGGTGATCGCTGCGTCCCACCTGGTGCTGCGTAAAAAGCGCGAGAAAGCGGGTGAAGTCCTGAGTTACCGGATGTGGTTATTTCCTGGCCTGACGTGGGTCACTATCCTGTTTATCGTCACGGTGCTGGTAATCATGTTGTTTGATGCGAAACATCAGGCTGAATTACTGGCAACCGGCGGTTTGACGCTGCTGATTATTACCACCAGCCTGGTGCTGCGTCGTAAAAAGGAGAAGCGTCAGAGCACGAAATATTTTACTCAGCGCTCTTCTGACTCTTACTGATCTTCACGCAAGCTTTTTATAAATTAAACCCACCTTTGACAGCAAAGGTGGGTTTTTTCTGCATATCAACAGATGCAACGCGTGTTAACCCTCAATTATGCAGGGGTTTAATAAGATGCGCACACTATCTGATGATCAATCCGGTAAAATGAATTCCCCGATGCTGACTTAAAAATTTCAAAGAAGATACTTCACTGGCTCTTAGTGACTTAATGATAAACCCTGTATTGGCTATGGGTTTATATCTTTAGGTTCCATGTCACCGTTGCTGCTAAGGCATTGCACTGTCGTTCAGAATAAAACCTCAAGAGAAGCGTTAAAGATAGGTAACGTAAAGTATCCCTTTGCTCTTTTCAGGATTAAACCAGTGCATTTTTACTTCCAGAGGTAACTTGGTCAGCGATTCGGGATTCATCAGGTCAGCAGTAGTGACCACAGCCTTACCACTGGCGGGATCAAAACAGTCAAACACGACAGGATTTTGTCCGACATTCATATTACATGAACCATTAGTAATGGCTCCGCTGAAGGTTATAGTGCCAGAATCTGAATCCGCAATAACCGGTCCGGCCAGGGCAATCAGCAGCGTGCTAATGCCGACAGATAAAAAAGATTTCATTGTGCGTCCTCCTGAGTATGTATCACCTGTTATCGGCTCACATTCCCAAAGATTAAGTGCTGAGTGAACGAATAAATGTAAATGTACGAACGCTTAGCCCAATGAAATCCCTTAAAAACCTTTGTTGAGAATAATCCTAATCCAGCCAGCTAACGAGAGTGTAGATCATCGCTGGATAAATTTTCTTTCTTACATTCATTTTTTTATTATGGCTTTGTAGCAGCAAATCACGGCCGCCTGTGACTTAATGACGCTTTGCAATAGTTAACACGCTATGCATAGCGCCTTCCGTTAGTGGAAAAGGTCATGATTAATGTGACGGTGGTAAACAGCAGGTAACTCTTCGCGCTTTAGATGACTTTACTACGCTGCTATTAAAGGCTTCCGTTGATCATGATTGAACAGTCAATATAAAATATCCGAAGAGAATGTCTATTTTACTCAAGCCATTCTCCTGCTGATTAATATTGCCAAAACACGTTCAGCTTATTCCAGATACTGGCTGAAACGCAGCAGATAACCATCGGGGTCCTGCACCAGAAACTCCCGCTGACAGGCGGTGGTCTCGCCGATGTCATAGTGGTTGTCCCGAAGCGGCCGATAGAGCGGAACAGCATGCTGCTGCAAACGCATCAGTACAGCCTGAACATCGTCGACTTCAATCTGGAAATTAATACCCCGCCCCAGCGGCCAGCGCAGATCGGCTATGTTCCAGCCCTGCGGATGGAACTGCTCAATCATCAATTGCACCTCTCCATAGCAGAGGTAAGCAAAATCAGGCTGCTGGCGCTGTATTCTCACACTGAAACCCAGCACCACGGTGTAAAAATGCAGCGAAGCAGTAAAGTCAGTGACGGTCAGTTCTGGCACCATAGGGTTCCAGTAAAGGGTTTGATTATCACTCATAGTAAGGTTCCATTTTGATCGGTTACTTTCCCCTCTCATCACCGGCTCTGGATTCTGCTTTGCAGCTCATCCAGCATCAGCCGCAGTGCGGCAGACTGGTGCTCACGCGACAGGTAAAGCCCCCATATGCCAATACGTTGCGGCTCATAATCGGGCAGTAATTTTACCAGCTTCCCTGCTTCCAGTGCGTGGCGAGCCTCCTGCTCAGGCACCATCGCTATCCCGCAATGCGCTATCGCCGCGTCACACAACAGTGAAGAGATACCCGCACTGAAATTTCCTCTGACGGCAACCGCGATTTTCTCCCCGCCAGCCGCCGTAAAATGCCAGCTCTGTCCGGCAAAGCGACTGTAGTAGAGGCAATTATGCTGAGCCAGATCGTCCGGGGTTTCCGGGTTACCCCGCGCCTTAAGATACTCAGGTGAGGCGCAGAGTACCGAATGACATTCGCCAAGACGGCGTGCGATCGCCCCCGGCTCTGGCGAGTCGGTGATGCGAATAGCGAGATCGATACGCTCACCAATCAGGCTTACTGGCTGATTGTTAATTTCCAGCTCGATGCGCAGTGCCGGATAACGCGCCAGAAAATCGGGGATCACCGGGCCGACAAGATGAAGAGCCGTAAAGTGGGCGCAGGCGATGCGAAGCGTTCCGGCCGGGACGCCCTGGGTGGTTTCCTGCTGGATCGCCTCTGAGATCAGGGCCAGCTGACGGGTTTTTTGCAGGATCGCCTCTCCGGCAGGCGTAAGGGTCAGCTGGCGCGAAGAGCGATGCAGCAGACGCGTTCCCGCCCACGTTTCCATCTCCTCCAGATAACGGCTGACCATCGGGCGGGAGATCCCCAGCGATCGTGAGGCAGCACTCAGGCTGCCCAGTTCACATATCCGGTTGAAAACGGCTGCCGCCGTGACTCTGTCCATCCACTCCACCTGTTCGGATTATGAAACTCAGCATCTCTGATTGCGGGAATTCTAACAGATAGCCAGATGCGTAGAATAGCACCACTGATACTGAACATTGCCCGTTACGCCTGCCTGAATGGGGCATTTATCTCTGAGGATCCTCAATGAAAACTACGCTGTTACCTGTGATGCTGGTGCTGGCCTCGGCCTCCGCCAGCGCGGCCACCCTGCAACTGCAAACCTATAATCCGCAGGAAAAGGGCATCTTTGCCGTCTCCTCAACGCTGGTTAGTGGGCCAACCGAAGCGATTTTGTTTGATGCCCAGTTCAGCACCCAGGACGGTGAAAAACTGGCAGAGATGATTAAAAAGAGCGGAAAAACGCTAAAGGAAATAGTGATCACTTCTGGCGATCCCGATTTCTACTTTGGTCTGGAGCCGATTGTTAAAGCCTGGCCGGATGTAAAGGTGGTTGCCGCGCCGGCGGTGGTGAAGCATATCCAGCAGACGCATGACGCCAAGCTGAAATACTGGGGTCCACAGATGAAGCAGGGCGCGCCGGATAAGGTGTTCGTGCCTGAAGTGACCCATCAGACCCGCTTTAGCGTCGACGGCGAGGTGCTGGAGCTGCGTCATCCGGAGCAATACGCCGCTTATATCTGGATCCCGTCTGCGAGCACCATTCTGGGCGGTACCGCCCTCTCCTCGGGCATTCATGTCTGGACGGCTGACACTCAGACCGTTCAGAGCCGCGCTGAATGGCGTCATATCCTGACCGAAATGCAGACGCTGAACGTGAAGAACGTGATTCCGGGTCACTATCTCGGTGCCCGTCCGGCCGGTTCACAGGCTGTGGATTTCACCCTGAATTATCTGAAGAGTTTTGAGGCGGCGCTGGCGCAACATAAAACCTCAGCGCAGGTGATTACCGCCATGAAAGCCGCCTGGCCGAAACTGGCAGAACCGGCTTCACTGGAACTCAGCGCCAAAGTCAATACCGGCGAGATGAAGTGGTAAACCCCGCTGAGAGGTCAGCTGACTACCGGGTTTGCAACGTTTAAGCAGACCCGGCTGAACCCATTGACCTGATCTGAAGATGCCCGGGCGCTATCTTTTAGCCAGATAGCGCCTGTCATCGCGCGCCTGCAACCGCGCCTCCGCTGGTGAGGGGAAGATATAGTGAAACAGATCGCGGTAAAAACTCAGGTGCTTCAGCAATCCTTCCTGTATGGATCTACTGATGTCTTTGATCAGAAATTCCTGGGTGGTGCTGAAGTTAGTCATGCTAAAAAAGGTTTTGTCATAGACGTTGACCACACCTTCCCATTTCATCACCTGCTCTTCCGGGGAAGCCCCTTCAGAGGCGACGAATATCCCTTTATGGGATTTCACACCCTGCTTGCTGATATAGGTAGTTAACGCATCATAGCCGCGCTTGTTACGCCAGCGGCAGAATTCGTAGGGCACATCATAATGGGGCAGCACAAAATCCGGACTACGAAAATGTTCATCACCAATTAACCCATCCAGCGTAACCGTGAAATGCAGAAAGTCCTGCAGGAAGTCGAACTGGCGGGTTTTAGTCAGTGTGACATTAATGGTGTAGTGACCTGCATGCACATACCAGTAATTGGTAAAGCCGGTGACCAGAATACAGAACGCCTGCCAGTCACTGAGTCTTCGATCCCCCGCCAGCCCCCTGAAACGACTGATCATCATCCGTGATTTGGGATGCTGATACGCTTTCAGCAGCGGATCGTTCATACCTTTCAGTAACATCAGGCACACTCCTTGATAGATTGCGCTTATCCTGCCACGCCCTGATCAGGGTGAAAAGTGTCGTTGGTCTGAATGTGACCCCCTTAAGATTGGGCGGGAGGCGTTGAGCGGACTGCGGGATTGGGGGAGAGGGGTTTTAAATTCTTCAGAGAGGGTAAACCGGAGGCATCGATAATGAAACAGGATGCCAGCCATACGGGCTGGCCTGTCAGAGCTTCGCGAGCGTCTTCAGCGTTTCTGGGTTCTGCTGCACCATGCGGATCAGTAAAACAGCCTGGGCGTTAGGTCTCGCCCTGCCCTGTTCCCTGCAACCGCACCAGCTCCTGAGTTAACAACGTGACCAGCTTCCGCACTTTATTCGGGATAAAGCGGGCATCGGGGAACACAGCATAAAGATAGCGGTCGGGAAGCCGCCAGTCCGGTAAAACCCGCACCAGTCGGCCGGATGCCAGCGCGTCTGCGCCGATAAGTGTTTGTAACCCACCGATCCCCAGCCCCGCTTCAAGGGCCTGCATCAATGCATCACTGTTTTTAGAACGAAATGCACTTTCCACCGGCACAGACACCCTCGTGGTCGCGGACACCAGCTGCAGCGGCGCATCGGGCGACACGCCGCTAAAACGTATGTGGGGATGGTGCTGCAGGTCACCGGGAGTTTGCGGCGTGCCGTTTCGCGCTATCCACTCAGGGGAAGCCACCAGCACGGTTTCAACCGTGGTGAGTGAACGGGCAGCCAGTGTAGCGGGCGGCGATTCGCTGAGGCGGATAGCCACATCAACGCCTTCACCAATGAGATCCGACAGGCGATCCTCCAGCGCAATATTCAGACGCAGCGCGGGATGCGCCTGCTGGAATGCAATCAGATGCGGCATAAGCCGCTGCCCGATGCCGCTCGGCAGTTGCATATAGAGTTTGCCGTGCAGAGGCTGCGATTCAGGCCGTAGTTGCTGCTCCAGCTCTTCCATCGCGCTGAGCAGCTGCCTGACCTGCTGCAGATAATGCTGACCCTGCTCCGTCAGCGCCATTTTTCGTGTGGTGCGGTGCAGTAACACAACCCCCAGCGCCTCTTCAAGCGCGGCAATCTGCTGGCTTACCGCCGACTGCTTCATGCCGTTTTGCCGGGCCGCCGCCGAAAAAGATCCCGCTTCCGCCACCCGGATGAAGGTCTGAATCGCATTCAGTTTGTTCTGCATTTATTGATTTTCCTGATAAGTGACATCCGGTTCAGGGGATTTAATCAGAAATAAACGCAGGTGAGAATGCGGCTTCTCTCTTAACAGGGCAATGATCATGAAAACGACGCAGGATAACAAGGTTGCGCTGGTGGCGGGTGCCAGCGGGATTGTCGGTCAGCAACTAAGTCAGGCACTGGTAGCAGACCACTGGCAGGTCAAAGCACTGACGCATCGGTCAGACTCTGCAGTCAGCGGAACAGAGGTTATTGCGGTTGATCTGCGCGATAGTCAGCAGTGCCAGCAACAGCTGGCATCACTCACCGACGTCACGCATATCTTTTACAGCGCCTGGCTGAACGCTTCTGACTGGGGAACGATGGTCGGGCCGAATCTTGCCATGCTGCAGAATCTGGTTCGGACAATGGAAAATGTCGCCCCACTTGAGCATGTCAGCCTGATGCAGGGATACAAAGTGTATGGCGCCCATCTCGGACGCTTTAAAACGCCGGCGCGGGAAAGCGATCCTGGTGTACCGGGTGCTGAGTTTAACGCCGCGCAGCTGAACTGGCTGAGCGCACAACAGCAAGATAAAGCCTGGCACTGGAGTGCGCTGCGGCCCGGTGTGGTCGGCAGTGACAGGCCGGGCAACAGCATGAACCTGGCGCTGAGCCTGGCGCTGTACGCTTCAATCTGTCGCGCGGCGCGACTGCCCTTACGCTTTCCCGGTTCGCCGGAAGCCTGGCACAGTATGGTCGATTTTACCGATGCCACTCTGCTGGCCGACGCGACGATCTGGGCCGCACGCACTTCTGACGCACGCAATCAGGCGTTTAATATCAACAATGGCGATCTCTGGCGCTGGAGTGAACTGTGGCCGGTCATTGCAGCGTGGTTTGAACTGGAGATCGCGCCGCCGGTTTCGCTGTCGTTCCGGCAACTATTTCAGGATTATCGTACGCTGTGGCGGGAAATCGCCGCTGCCGACGCGCTGCTCCAGCCCGATATTCTGGCGCTCAGTGATGGTGTCTTCGCTGATTTTGTTTTTGGCTGGGATTACGACATGTTTGGCGACGGCAGCAAGCTGCGGCGGGCGGGATTCCACGGTTATCGCGCAACGGATAAGATGTTCTGCGATCTGTTTGCCCGCTTCCGGGCGGCCCGGATCATTCCGTGATGATCCGCTGATTACAGATGCAGAGAGCAGGAAAGTCGCTCTCTGCATCGGGCCATTATTAGCGCCCTTTCTTCTTACGTCCCGGCTGTACAAAGCGCTTGCGTGAGGCACCGTTAGCATCCGCTTTTTCAGCGGGTTTCGCCGCACTCTTCTGCGGTTTTTTGGCGGCGGCCGGTTTCGCCGGAGCTTTAGCTTTCTTCGCTGGTTTATCTTCTGAAGAGGAGTTCTCCAGCAGTTTAAACAGCTCAACGAGTTCGTCGTCAGTGAGATCGCGCCATTCCCCCAGCGGCAATCCCTTGAGATTGACGTTCATGATGCGGGTGCGCTCAAGCTTCGTCACTTCAAAGCCAAAATGCTTACACATACGGCGGATCTGGCGATTCAGCCCCTGGACCAGCGTGATGCGGAAGACAAACGGCGCTTCTTTCTTCACTTTGCACTTTTTGGTCACCGTGCCCAGCATCGGCACGCCTGCGCTCATTCCGGCAATAAACTCATCGGTGATCGGCTTGTCGACCGTAACGACATACTCTTTTTCGTGGTTGTTACCGGCCCGCAGGATCTTGTTGACCAGATCACCGTGGTTGGTAAGGAAAATCAGGCCCTGAGAATCTTTGTCGAGTCGGCCAATCGGGAAGACGCGCTTGCTGTGATTGACGAAATCGCTGATGTTATCGCGCTCGCCCTCTTCCATGGTGGTGATAACCCCCACCGGCTTATTCAGGGCAATCAGCACCAGATCGTCTTCATCGCGCGGCTCGATAAGCTGACCATTGACCTTCACCACATCGCCTGCAAATACCTGCTCGCCTACAGTGGCGCGTTTGCCGTTAATGAAAACGTTGCCCTGCTCGATGTAACGATCGGCGTCACGACGGGAGCAGATGCCGCTCTCGCTGATGTATTTATTAAGACGAGTTGATGAGTCAGTCAGCATGATTCCTCCAAAAAACGCGGACTATACCTTACCGGCGGGGGCTTGCGAAGTCTTTGCACCGGAAACTTTTGCTCTGCTTTGCCAGCCTGACGGCAGCGGGCATTCACAGATCAATCGCCATCTCAGTACAGCGTAAATCGCTGCCCGCCAGCTTTGACGGATAGAAACTTTCGCCCAGCGGCCGGAAGCCATGCTGCTGGTAAAAGCCCACGGCGTTCGGCGTCGAAGCGAGCGTCAACCGGTGGTAGCCACGCTGCAGCGCCTCCGCTTTGATGGTGTCGATGATCAGCCCAGCCATTCCCTGTCCGGTAAATCCGGGCAGGGTAAAAATGGCTTCCACGCTGGCGGCGGCAAGGTCCAGCGATCCGGTAGCAACCGGCACGCCGTCCGGGCCATCAATCACGAAGAAGGGATTCATGCGGATCATTGCAGGAAAGCTGGCGGGCATGCGGTCTGGCGTCCAGGCGGCGAGCACGTCGGGTGGATAAGCATGCTGGCAGCCATGACGGATGGCCAGATTTCTGATGTTCCATAAATGGTGCGCCTCTTCGGGCGATGCCTGTCTGACAATCATAGTGCCCTCCGGCTCTGCAACAGAACCGCTACGTTATCACATCGCTTTGCGGCTATCTGCGAATACCGCCGGGTTCAGTGCCCCTGGCCTCGCCGCAGTTACGCGCGGTCATGAAGCGCTGCTGCATCAGCAACCGTGCTGTTTCTGTGTTGCTGCATTTGCAACAGCTCGCTTATGCAAAACTGGATTTTAATCCTTTAACTTCAATTATTTAATCTCTGGCATGGTTACTGCTTGGTCTTTTCTTTTATATCTGAAAGTTTGGAAGATTTAACTGTTCCATTAATCCAGCTATATGCCAGGAGTAAACCATGTCACTGAACCAACCTTTACAGTTCGCCTACTGGGTGCCGAATGTCTCGGGCGGACTGGTGATCAGTCAGATAGAGCAGCGTACCCGCTGGGATGCCGAATACAACCGCAAACTGGCGCAGATCGCTGAACAGGCGGGTTTTGATTACGCGCTGACGCAGATTCGCTTTACTGCAGGATATGGCGCAGATAATCAGCATGAATCGGTCACATTCTCGCAGGATTTACTTAGTCACACCTCGAAATTAAAAGTGATTGCCGCTCTGCTTCCCGGCCCGTGGAATCCGGTATTGGCGGCAAAGCAGATTGCCACTATCAGCCATCTTTATGGTCCACGCATCGCCGTTAATATTGTCAGCGGCTGGTTCCGGGGCGAATTCAAGGCAATTGGTGAACCCTGGCTCGATCATGAAGAGCGCTATCTGCGTTCAGAAGAGTTTATTCGCTGCCTGCGCGGCATCTGGCGTGAAGAGAGTTTTAGCTTTGCCGGCGATTTTTATCGCTTCCGCGATTACGTGATGAAACCCAAGCCGTTGTCACCGCTCCCGGAAATTTTCCAGGGTGGCAGTTCACGCGCGGCGCGCGACATGGCCGCCCGGGTGTCAGACTGGTATTTTACCAACGGTAATACCCCGGACGGCGTTCGTCTGCAGGTCGCGGATATCCGTGAAAAAGCCGGACGTCATCAGCATCAGGTCAGAATCGGGCTGAACGGTTTTGTGATTGCCCGCGAGAGCGAACAGCAGGCGCAGGCGGTGCTTCATGAGATCATCAGCAAAGCCAACCCGGATGCGGTAAAAGGCTTTCAGCATGAGGTCAAAAATGCTGGCAGTGCCTCACCCGAAGGAGAGGGGAACTGGGCGAAATCGTCGTTTGAGGATCTGGTGCAGTACAACGACGGCTTTAAAACCAATCTGATTGGCACACCGCAGCAGATTGCTGAACGTATTATCGAACTGAAGCAGGCCGGAGTGGATCTGCTGCTGCTGGCATTTCTGCACTTTCATGAAGAGGTCGAATTCTTTGGCTGCGAAGTGATACCGCGGGTCCGCGAACTGGAGGCGCAGGCTTTGATCGAAGCGTGAAAAAGGTACGCCACAGAAGAGAGTTATACCCGACTGCATCCGGGGTGTGATGAACGCTCAGATCTGCTGCAACGTCGCCCGCCGCTATCATTATGAGAGCGACGGACAACGTCTGCAGGGCTTTTCACTCCGCAAAGCAGATCCGTTAAAAGCGGGCGTTAAGCCCGACGTTCCATGTCACCTGATGCATGTCGCTGTTGCCTGTTACCGCCGAGACGCCCGCAAAGGCATTCACCGAGGTGCCAAGCGGCACGCTCGCACCCACCGCCATATCGATCCAGTTATCATCACTGGAATCGCTGCTGCGGGTAAAGGCGGTGCGGGTCGATTTCAGTCCGGCGGTGACCGCCGAATCGCTGTCACCAAACTGGTGATTGTAGCTGACCTGCGCCCAGGGATTGATCAGCAAATCTTTGCTGTCGATACGCCAGCCCACTGCGCCGATTTGAGAGTGCAGCGTCTGGTCGCCAAAGCGCATTGAGGTGCTGCTGTTGCCTTCCTCTTTATAGCCATCGACCTGGGTGTAGTCGAGCGCATAGCTGGCCACCGGGCCAGTAGAAACATAGCTACCCAGCGGCAAATCCCAGCCGGTCTGCAGCCGCATTCCCAGCACCTTACCATTGCTGTTGCCCTTTTCCGTGCGGGTCGCCGGTCCCAGCCTGATCTGACGCTCAATATCATCAAAGTCGAGATCGGCATAATGGGCGTCCGCATTAATCCATCCCCGATCGAGATAATTCAACTGACTCCAGAGTGCCACCAGATTGCCGCGTAAACGGTAATCAAAGCGCGACGAGGGATCCTGACGTTGCGAGGTCGTAGAGAGCATGGCACCGGCCTGCCAGTGATCGGTCAGCTGATAGCCCACACCCACGGTGCCGCTGGCGCTGGTCGCATCGCCATCCTGCAGGCTGTCGCCGCGGAAATCACGCTGCTGCCCGGCATAACCGCCGAAAACAGTAAACTCGCCAGCACTGGCGGGCTGCTGACGCTGCTGCTGCAGATGTCCATCCAGCGTATTGCGCGCATCGCCCACCAGCATCGACGGCGCCTGACTCAGTGCAGCTACCTGCAGCGGCGCATTCAGCACCGACTGAATGTAATCGGCGATCAGCGCATGGACCGCCGGGCTGGGATGCAGTCTGTCTGCAAACAGATACTGCTGTGACTGCGAAAATCCTGTCGTCGAGGAGGTGCAGTCCATCGCCGAGACACCTGGCGGACAGGCCATTCCGGCCGTATTCGTGAGTCCATACAGGCCCGGATTATCGATCACCTCATTAAACAGGCCATTGATATCCACTCGTGCGATGTTCCCGCGTGCGGTCACCAGCCCCTGCTCTTCAGCCTGGTTGTAACGGTCGGTGAGTGTCGCCGCCTCCTGACTCAGTAACTGCCAGGCGGCAATCAGCTGCTGCGCAATGGCATCCCGGATCAGCGGGATTGAAGAGATTTGTCCGGCCGCCTCGCCAAGCGCGGTTTCAATCGCCTGCTCTCTTGCGGCACGGTCAGGCGTAGTGGTAGTGCTCAGCGACTGAAACAGCGCCGCCGTGGCAGGTTGTGCCGAGGGGCCAAGCACCTGCAGAATCGCCTGCAGCAGGGCGGGCGTTGCCCCTACATTGGGTACCGTCGGTACAATCACCGTTCCGGCTCCGGCATCCAGCAACCGGCTGACCTGTGAGGCCGCTGCACTGGCGCTGTTATCCACTATCTGCCGGGCAGCGAGGGGGGCAAGAGCCGCCGCCGCTAAGTCATTGCCGCCAATCCAGTGAATATAGAGACCATCCGAATCAGCCCGCCCGCCCCGCGCCGCAAGGTAGTTATCAAGCTGATCCTGAGTGTTAAACAGGGGATTAATCGCAGGCACCGCAACTGCGCCACCTTCGGCATAGTTGTTTCCGCCCTGCGATGAAGGGCGCAGGTTATCACCCAGCGACTGCGCTACGATCTCGTCATAGAGCGGATGGGTCGCGCCATCATAGGTAAAGCGCCCGACGTTCCCGCCATCACTCAGGCTATCGCCAAAGACGGTGAGGTCGCTCCAGGCCATCGCAGGCAGCGGCGACAGCAGGCTCAGGGTGGCACAGCAGAAAAGGTATTGCGCGTGAAGGGGTTTCATCAGCAGCTCCGCACAAATCAAATGAAAGTCAGAATGAGTAAGAACCGCGCCGGCTGGCGCAGCAAGCTGTAAGCGTAGACGGCTGAGGAAAGGGGTGGCAGAAAATACGGGATCGCGCTCGCAAAGCGGAGAAATTTGACTTAAAGATCAGCCGTGCTGGTTCAGGTGAAATACCGGGAACCCACCACGGCGTCGTTACACTGGCTACTTTTTGCTGGCGGGCTTCAGCCCGCGATTAAGATCCTGTAACCGTTTCATCGTCTTAACGGTACGCTGTGGCAGCGTTGAGGCAACGGACAGGATCAGCATCTCCAGACAGACCATAATCGTGCCGTGCAGGGGAATGCGTCCCTTCTCGCCGCCGCGCGGCACATTGATTACGACATCCGCCTCGCGGGCGAAAAAGGAATCGGTGGCGTTGGTCAGCAGAATAATCGGAATATCCAGCCGCTTCGCTTCACGTACCACGGTTGTCCCTTCCCGGTGCGCCGACTGTTGCGCCATCATGATCAGCACGTCGCCACGCTGTAGCGCCAGCATCTGCTCTGCCAGCGCAATTCCAGCGCGGTTAAGGGAAAAGGCGGGCAGACCGATACGGTTGAGCAGCCGCACGCTGTAGTCCGCCAGAATACCAGAGGCGTTGATGCCGAAAATAGCGACCTGCCGCGCTTCGCCCAGCAGCGCCACGCTATCCGCTACCGCCACCCGATTCATTGGCTGCGACAGCACCTCACAGGCGTGACGGTGGCCCTCCAGCACAAAGTCGATGGCGCTGTTCACATCACTGGTCACCTCACTGACGGTGGTAATCATCTTATCTTCAGAGGTCAGCGAAGGACCAAACCAGGCCTTTAGTGTCTGTTTGAGGTCACGCAGTCCGCTAAAGCCCAGCGCCTGAATCGCGCGGATTACAGTGGCATCAGAGGTGTGATTCGCCACAGCGATCTCCATCGCGGTGCTCTCCAGCACCGTTTCCCGCTGCTGATCGATATAGCGCGCCACCGCCAGCAGGCGGGGTGAAAGCTGCTTTTCACGGGCGCGAAGACGTTCTGCCACCACATCCACTCTGTTTTTAACGGGCCTGCTCTGTTTCATGCTGCACCTGCAACTGGGGTTAACGTGTGAAAAGGCTCATTGCTAGTCTGGCTAAATAGATAGTTTCAGGGCCGGGAGATGTAGTAAAAGCGTCACGCTGTTTTATATTTCACCTGAAGAAGATGTGGATTTAACCAAAAACCTCACCTTCATATAAAAATATATTCATTATTTTCAATAGGATAAAAATTCCAGCCAATCTTTTTGCAGCGATAAACGATACGGCAAAAATGTAGTCAATTCTATTCAATTTATGTTTACTACTACAATAGCGGATGTTTGAATGATTCTCAATTACAGATGAGAAAGGTTGTCGTCCGGCCGGCATAATGACCTTGAAGGCCTGATACTGATCTCCTCTGTTTAAACGCTGCATATTGCAGAACACCTCCAGGGTAGACCTGCAAGACAGACAGATTGTCAGTCGTCAGGTCCTTTGCTTCAGATACGAAAAGAAAAATGAAAAACAAAGACTCACGATATCCGGCCCGGCACCCCGCTCTGGTCGTGGCGATCTGCAGCAGCATCATGCTGCCACAGGTCAATGCAGCAACCGACAGCGCCCCGGATATGACCGTGACCGCGGATGCCAGTTCAGAGGGAAATTACAGCGCCAGCCAGAGTAGCGTTGCCAGTAAAATGCCGACCGCGCGGATCGATGAGGCGCAGTCGGTCAGCGTGGTCACGCAGCAGCAACTGGACGATTACCAGGCAAGCTCACTGGCGGATGCGATGCGCTTTGTCAGTGGTGTGACCGAAGCGAACACGCTGGCTGGCACCGAAGATGGCTTTGTACGACGCGGATTTGGCAGCAACGCCGATGGCTCCATCTACCGGGATGGCATCCGCAGCAGTCAGGGATTGAATTTCGATGCCACGACCGAGCGGGTTGAGGTGCTAAAAGGCTCCTCCTCGCTGCTGTATGGCATTCAGAATCCGGGCGGCATTATCAATGTAGTCAGCAAAAAGCCGCAATACAGCTGGCACTCCAGCGTCAGCGGACGTTACGCCAGTGAAGGTGGCGGTGCGGGCACCCTGGATGTCACCGGTCCGCTGGGCAACGGCTTCGCCTTCCGGCTGATCGCCGAAAAGCAAAATCAGGATTACTGGCGCAACTTTGGCAGTGAAGAGCACACACTTCTGGCACCCTCTCTGCAATGGTATGGCGAGCAGGCAAGTTTTCTGATCAGCTATGCCGACTACCGCTATGACATTCCCTACGATCGCGGCACGGCCTTCATTGACGGCAAGCCGATCGACATCGGTTATAAAGATCGGCTGGATGACAAAGCCAATCACGCCTGGGGCCATAACAAAACCCTGAATGCTCATTATGACTGGCAGTTTAATGATGAGTGGCGCACCCGGTTAACCCTGGGCTGGAACCAGCGGCGCTATGACAACAATGAAGTGCGCGTGACGGCGGTGAACGCCAGCAGCGGCGTGGTCACACGTCGCGCCGATGCCAATCGCGGGTTTAACCACAAAACCAAATATCTGAGCTGGGATCTGCTGGGTAATCCCGAAATTCTGGGTATGCAGCACGCGCTGGTGGTGGGCACCGACTATGAGATGAACCAGACTTATCGTGCCCATCAGTATCAGGGCAAGGTCAACCGCCAGTTCAACTATTTCACGCCTGAATATGACCTGCTGTCACCGGTCACGGACGCCAGCACGGAAAATAGCGCAGCCGCCAATAACCTGAACCGCATTCATAGCCGGTCGCTCTACGCCAAAGACAGCATTTCTGTGTCACCCGACTGGATTGTGGTGCTGGGCGGTCGTTATCAGCATTATGAACAGCGCGCCTCGCGCGGCTTTAATCCGCAGGTGGAAACCCTGAATGATGAGGGTAATAAGTTTCTGCCGCAGGCGGGGGTGATCTACAAATTCACACCTGATCTCTCTTTCTACACCAGCGTCAGTAAGTCGTTCACCCCGTCAACCGACGTGGATGATGATGGCAATGTCGGCAAACCGGAACAGGGCACCAGCTGGGAAGTTGGCAGTAAATGGCAACTCTCGCCGAAACTGTTCGCCACCGTCGCGCTCTATCGGATAGACGAAAAAGCGATGTCGCTGAATATTAATGGCAGCACGCGGGCCATTGATAAAGCCCGATCGACCGGCGCTGAGTTTGAGCTGAACGGCGAAATTTCACCCGGCTGGGATTTGAGTGCGAACTACAGCTATGATCAGGCAGAGATCGTAAATGACCGGGTTAATCCGGATAACAATGGTAATCGTCTGCAGAATGCGCCGCGCCATGCCGGTGCGCTCTATCTCAGCCATGAGATGCAGATCAGCAGCCTGCCCGGCTCGTTCCGGCTCGGCGGAGGCGCACGCTATGTCGGCAGCCGTGCAGGCGATCCCGATAACAGTTTCACCCTGCCCGACTATGTGGTGGCAGACAGTTTCGTGGCATGGAACAACCGCCTGTTCGGTGAAAAAACGCAGCTGCGTCTGAACATCAATAACCTGTTTAACCAGCACTATTACAGCTCAAGCGGCGGCAACCTGCGCGTCCGTGAAGGTGAAACCCGCAATCTGATGGTACAGGCCCGTGTTGAATTTTAAATCGCTGCGCTGTGCGTTATTAATGCTGAGCGTGATACTGGCCAGCGCTGGCGCACACGCCCGCACGCTGACCGACATCACCGGCCGCGAAGTAGAGATACCCGACCATCCGCAGCGTATTGTGCTGGGTGAAAGCCGGATGCTCTACAGCGTCGCGCTGCTGACGCCCGGCAATCCGCTGCAGCATATCGCTGGCTGGCCACAGGATCTGAAAAAGTATGATCCCCAGACCTGGCAGATTTTTGCCAGTAAGTTTCCGCAGATGGAGGACATTCCGGTACTGGGTCTGGATGGCGTCAATGACATGAATCCCGAACAGGTGATCGCACTGAAACCGGACCTGGTGATCCTGCCGCAGCTGGCGCGCGGCAGTGAAAGCGGAGCAGTGCTGGAGAAGATGCTCAGCGCGGCGCATATCCCGGTGGTGAGGATCGATCTGCGGGTTGAGCTGCTGAAAAATACCGAGCGCAGCATGACCCTGCTGGGCGAGGTGCTGAATCAGCCCCAGCGGGCTGCTGACTTCAATCGCTTTTACCGCAGCCACATGCAGCGCATTGAGAACCGACTGGCGGACTATCACGGAGCTAAACCTAAAGTTCTTTTGCAGCTGCATCTCGGGCGGCGCAGTGAATGCTGCGTGACGTCGGTGAATGGCAACCTGGGTGAGCTGCTGCGCTTTGCCGGGGGCGACAACATCGCCAGTCAGCAGATCAAAGGCGTGTTCGGACGGCTGAGTGAGGAGAGTGTGATTGCGGCACAGCCCGACTTTTACTTCGCCACCGGCACCGGCAGCGCCGATGAAGCGGGAGCCTTAAAACTCGGCCCCGCCGTCATAACAGCGCAGACCCGGCAGAGCCTGCTGGCGCTGACCGGTCAGCAGAATGCGCTGAAGCAGCTGACGGCATTGCGGGACGGTCATGCCGGGGCAATCTGGCACAACTTTTACCTCAGTCCGTGGCACGTGGTAGCGACAGAATTCTTCGCCACCACGCTCTATCCGCAACTGTTCCGCGATGTCGATCCTGAACAGACATTGCGGCAGCTGTTCCATGATTTCCTGCCGATCCCCTATTCGGGCAGCTACCTCTATCGGCTCGCACCGAAGGCGACGCCGGACTCAGGCGGCTGATAGCCCGCGATTTTTCACCCGGACGATATCGGCCATCACCGACAGCGCAATCTCCGCCGGGGTTTTGCTGCCGATAGGCAGGCCGATGGGCGCATGGATGCGGTCCAGTTCGGCACGATCCATGCCGGCGATCTGTTGTAGTCGCGCCCGTCGTTTCTCGCTATTTTTCGCCGAGCCCATGATGCCGATATAGAACGCGGGTGTCGCGATCGCCTCCATCATCGTCAGGTCATCAATGCGGGGATCGTGGGTCAGTGCCACAATCGCCACCGCTGCATGCGCGCCGTTCAGCTCCAGCCAGCGCGCCGGATGCTGTGACACCAGCGTCACGTTGTCCGCAGCGCTGAAGTGGCTCTCCAGCTCCGTCAGCATCTCCGGTCGGTGCTCACAGACCCGCACGTGAAATCCCAGCATCTGCCCGAGCCGGATGCACTCATATGCCACAGTCGAGTAGCCCGCGATCAGCAGTTCCGGTATCGCACCAACCGGCAGTAACATCTGCTGTTCACTGGCATCCAGCGCAGGCAACACCCTGTCAGGGGCGAGCACTTCCCACTGCGCACGTTCGCCGGGTCGTATCATTTTCACCATCGGCTGCTGTCCGCTCAGCGCGCGCTGCATGGCCGTCAGCAGCGCCAGCGTGGCATCATCGGGCGGCAGAAACTCAATGACGATCTCCAGGCTGCCGCCGCACGGCAGGCTGACGTCAGGACGCATTCCGCCTTCACCGTACCGCACCCGCTGACTGCTGGCGCGATAGGCTCCTGCCGCCAGTTGCGCCAGAAAGTCCTCTTCAATGCAGCCGCCCGACAGCGATCCGCAGTAAGCACCCGTTTCGTTGACCGTCATCAGGGTGCCAGGCGCGCGCGGCGAAGATCCATAGGTGCGCAGCACCGTGCAGAGCCAGACCTGCTGACCCGCCAGGCAGCTGCTCAGTGCCGCATTAATCACACGTTGATCCAGCGTAATCATGAAAATTCCTTTATTAACTGCAGATCAGCAGGGAGATCGATATCACACAAACAGCCGCGATCCTGAAGCGGCAGCCGGACGGCGAGTGACTTCACCGCCGCCTGCGGCCCGGCATCGCCCTGTAGCGTGCTCAGCATCGGGTAGCAGGGGTTCTGAAAGCCCACCGGATGGCCCGGCCTGCCGTCAATCCACGGCCTGACGATCGGCGCGTAAGCCAGCGCAGCGCTGACGGCGCGGTAACTTTCAGGCGTGACAAACGGCATATCGCCCAGCGCAATCAGCCAGCCGTCATAGTCACGGCTGGCTTTGACACCTGCGGCGATCGATTCGCCCAGCCCGCCGCTGTCACACAGCACCAGGGTAGCCTGCGAGCAGAGCGCCTTAAGTGCAGCGGCGTCCGGGCGCGTGACCACAAACAGGTCAAGACCACTGGCAACGGCCTGCTCCAGCGTGCGTTGCAGCACCGGTTTGCCATCCAGGTCGGCCAGCAGCTTATGCTCACCCGCCTGCTGGCGAAAACGGCGACTCAGCCCGGCGGCCAGCACAATCAACGCTATCTTCACTCTTTCTCTCCGCTAAGCGTGAAAAACGGGCGCAGGTTTCAGCCCGCGCCCGCATATCCTCACATCGACCTGCTGGCAGCAGGTCAGGAACAGGCTCAGATAATCTTATCGAGAGTAATAGGTAAGTCGCGCACCCGCTTACCGGTGGCATGGAACACCGCATTACTGATCGCTGCCGCCACGCCCACGATACCCAGCTCACCCACGGCTTTACCGCCCATGGTGGTCGCCTCAAAATCGGGCTCGCCAACGTTGATGGTGGTAATGCTCGGGATGTCACCGTTAACCGGCACCAGATAGTCCGCCAGGTTGTTGTTGATCACCCGACCATTGCGTGGATCGACGATGCCCTCTTCCATCAGCGCCTGACCGACGCCCATGATCATGCCGCCAATCCACTGGCTGCGCGCCAGTTTAGGGTTGTAGAGACGACCGCTGTCGAGCGCCGCCACCATCCGTTTGACCCGGATAGTGCCGAAATCTTCATCGACCCGCACTTCCACAAACTGCGCGCTCCAGCTGTGGGCCGAGAATTTTTCAGGGCGGCTCATGTCATTAAGGTTGCGCACCATCTTGTCGCGCTCGCTCTGTGACAGATCGTCCGGGAAAGTGCCGCCTTTCACCGTCAGACTCTCCGCCGGTGCCAGGCTTGCCAGCCGGGCAAATGAGACCGCCAGACCGCTGCGCAGATTATGCTGAACCCCGTCGCCTTTCAGCGTGAGCTGAGATGCCGGAGTGCCATTCAGTGGCGACTGTGGCAGCTCGCTGGCGAGTTTCAGCAGCTGGTCGCGCATTCGTCTGGCGGTATCGTTCACCGCCGCGGTCACGTTGCCCGCAAGCTGCGATCCACCTGCGACACCGGCACGCGGCAGCTCAGTATCACCCAGCTGAACCTCAATGGTGGTGGAGGCGACGCCAAGAATGTCGGCAGCGGTCTGCGCCAGGATGGTATAGGTCCCGGTGCCGATATCCGCACCGGCGCACTGCACCACAAATTTACCCTGTGGGGTCAGGATGATTTTTGCCTCAGCAGGCAGTTTGTTGACCGGATAGGTGCCAGAGGCCATGCCCCAGCCAATCAATTCACGCCCTTCGCGCATCGACCGCGGCGTCATAATGCGCTTATCCCAGCCAAAGGCCTCAGCCCCTTTCTGATAGGCTTCTTTCAGGCGACGCGAACTCCACGGCAGATCGAGCTGATAATCTTTGTCCGCCCAGTTGCGCAGACGCAGTTCCAGGGGATCGATATTCAGGGCATAGGCCATCTCATCCATCGCCACTTCAAGACCAAAGGCGCTGGGGTTTTCGCCTGGCGCACGCATCCAGCCTGGCGTCACGGTATTGATCGGCCTGACCTGATGCTGGGCGGAGACGTTGCCCACCGCATACATGCGGGCGGTGACTTTGCTGCAGTTCTCAGCAAACACATCGATTAATGAGGTTTCACTGAAGCTGCGCTGGATAATCGCCTGGATTTTGCCGTCACGCGAGGCACCCAGTTCCAGCTGCTGCGAGGTGGCGGGACGTCCGCCCAGACCGGTAAAGGTCTGCGGTCGGGTCAGCGACACTTTGATAGGACGCTTTAGCGCCCGCGACGCCACACTGGCCAGTGCGACGTGGGTGTAAGGCACCGGCTTGGACCCAAATCCCCCGCCGACATAGGGCGAAATGATCCGCACATCTTCAACGTCAATGCCCATCCACTCGGCGATTTCCACCTGCGCGCCTGCCACCCACTGACTCGGCTCCCAGACGGTAATGCGTCCATCCTGCCACTCAGCGACACAGGCGTGCGGTTCCATCGGCATGTTGTATTCGCGCGGCGTGGTATAGCGCTGGCTCAGACGCACCTCGGCCTGCTGCATCGCCGCCTGTGCATCGCCCATATCGATATCCTGTTTCGATACCGGTTTCGGTTCGACACCCTCATCGGTGGCAAAAATCAGTGCAGGCGAGGTTTCATAGTCGATCTCCACCAGCGAGGCGGCATAAGTTGCCTGCTCAAACGTCTCTGCCACCACCAGACCGATGTTCTGGCCGTTGTGAATAATCACATCGTCCTGAATCGGGGTATAGGTTGACTGCGCCGCGCCGCCGTCTGCAATCGCGGTAGGTTTGTTGATCTTCAGGCTATTCAGATGGGTATAAACCGCCACCACTCCCGAGGCCTGCTGCGCCTTTTCCGTCGACATCCGGCTGATACGGCCGCTGGCAACAGTAGACTGGATCACCACGCCATAGAGCGGATTTCCCGGCTGATGTTCTACCGCATACCGCGCCTCACCGGTGACTTTTACTTTGCCGTCACCCCGCGAGCGCCCGGCGCCCAGTCCCTCAATCGGATCGGTGGTTTCTGGTTCTGCCGTGGCAGTATCACTGGCACTGGCGCTTTGCATACTCAGACCCAGGCTGCCCGCCGCTGAGATCGCCGCCGTCGCCTTCAGTAACTCCCGACGTGATTTGTCATTTACGTCACTCATGCGGTTTCTCCTGCTGCCATCAGCGCACGTGCAATCACACGCGGCGCCAGTTTTACTTTATAGGCGTTGTGGGTCAGCGCCTGCGTCTCCTGAGTAATCCGTTCTGCCGCCTGGAAAACCGTCTCTTCATTAAACGGCTGGCCCTCCAGCGCCTGCTCCACCGACCTGACCCGCCAGGGTTTGGTGGCGACGCCGCCCAGCGCAATATGGACCTGACGCATCACGCCGTTCTCCAGCGTGAAGCCTGCGGCCGCGCTAGCTGCAGCAAACTCATAAGAGCTGCGGTCACGGACTTTAAGATAGTGTGAGTGTCGCAGTGACTCGGTTTGCGGCACTTCAATGGCCACAATAATTTCGTCATCGCGCAGATCGTGCTCACGATCAGGTGTGTCACCCGGCAACAGGAAGAAATCATCAATCGCGATGCGACGGGTTTCGCCCTGCTGATTCTGCAGGACCACGATGGCGTCAAACGCCACCAGCGCCACCGCCAGATCGCCGGGATAGACCGCGATGCAGCTGTCGCTGGCGCCCAGGATGGCATGATTGCTGTTAACGCCATCCAGTGCGGCGCAGCCGGAACCCGGATTGCGTTTGTTGCAGGCGGAAAAGGTCGCCGCATCGCGGTAATAGGCGCAACGGGTACGCTGGCGTAAATTACCGCCCAGCGTGGCCATGTTACGAATCTGCGGTGACGCGGCCTGCCACAGGCTGCCGTAGATGGCTGGCGCGTTCTGCTGGCAGGCGGGATGATCTGCCAGGCCGCTCATGGTGACCAGCGCGCCGGCCGTGATCTTATCGTCGTCAAACTGCAGGTTTTTAAGCCCGGCCAATCCAGTGATGCCGATGAGCTGCGGCGGCGTGAAGACCCCACACTTCATCAGATCGAGTTGTGTGGTGCCCCCTGCCAGAAACTGGCTGCCAGACTGCTGTTTCAGGGCTGCGGCTTCCTCAGGCGACTGCGCGACTTTCCAGCTGAATTCATTCATGCGGACTCCTTCGCCATCTCTGCTGCGGCCTGTTTAATCGCATCCACAATGTGCGGATATGCTCCACAACGGCAAAGGTTGCCGCTCATATACTCACGGATCTCATCTTCTGAACCCGCATGGCCCTCTTTGATGCAGGCGACGGCGGACATAATCTGACCCGGTGTACAGTAGCCGCACTGGAAGGCGTCATTCTCCATAAAGCAACGCTGCACCGGGTGCAGCTCACCTTCGGTGGAAGCCAGCCCTTCAATGCTGGTCACTTCGGCGCCATCCGCCTGAGCCGCCAGCGTCAGGCAACTCAGCACCCGCTGGCCATTAATCAGTACCGTGCAGGCACCGCACTGCCCCTGATCGCACCCTTTTTTGGTGCCGGTCAGGTTAAGATGCTCACGCAGCGCATCAAGCAGGGTGACACGGGGATCGACCTGCATCTGCTGCGACTGACCATTAACCTGCATTGTTAGCGATATTTTTTCCGACATTGTCTGCTTCCCATTGTTGGGGGCCAAAAGATTTAATTTTTTATAGGTTTATTTCTGACGGGGTTCGAATCGGGGGAAAATCGTGATAACCCTAATCTTTACGCGCGTATCTCTGCTTTAAGGTTTAGCAGCTTTTTGGCAATTTTGCGGGGAAGCCGGGAAAAGTAAGTGTTATCTGAATGGCGGAGCGAGGTTGAATCAGGATAAATACGTGTTCATACAACGCTCATCTAAATGATTTTATTAATTTTATTGAAAAAAACTTTTATAGCCGTCGTTCATAGGGTTTATCTGTGCACCTCATTAATCCTGCCGCGAAATGTGCAACCCTGAAAGACTATTTCGGGTCTGATAGCAGGTCGGGTAGCGAAGCCGTAGTTAACGTCGATAAATCGGCCTGTCCCGACCAGGATAACCGATCAAACAGGTCAGAGGGCCTATGCTGAAAGAAAATTTTAACGATCTGATCTATCTGGTGGTGGTAGCAGAAGAGCGCAGCTTCACCCGGGCAGCGGCGAAGCTGGGTGTGTCGCAGTCGGCACTGAGCCACGCGATTCGCGCTCTGGAAGAGCGTCTTAGCGTCCGGTTGCTGACGCGCACTACACGCAGCGTTGCCCCGACAGAAGCGGGTGAACGGCTGATCACTACCCTCGCCCCGCTGTTCAGCGAGATTGAGTCTGAACTGGTCAATGTCACTGACAGTCAGGGTAAAATCTCCGGCAACATTCGTATCACCGCAGGCGAACATGCGCTCACCTCTACACTCTGGCCGCTGCTCAGGCCCTTTCTTCAGCAATACCCCGATGTCCATGTTGAAGTGTCGGTGGATAACAGTCTGACCGATATTGTTAGCGGCCGTTTCGATGCGGGCGTGCGACTGGGTGAGCAGGTCGAAAAGGATATGGTGGCGGTGCGCATCGGGCCGGACTGGAATATGTGCGTGGTGGCAGCCAGCAGCTATTTTGATCAGCACGGCAGACCTGAGACTCCCTATGATTTACAGCATCATAACTGCATCAACCTGCGGCTGCCGACGCTGGGTGGCCTCTATAACTGGGAGTTTATGCGTGATGGCAAGGAGATCAGGGTCAAAACGCAGGGTCAGTTAATTTTTAATCATCTCGCATCGCGCATTGATGCCGCACTGAGCGGGATGGGGATCTGCTATGTGCCGCAGGATAGCGTTGCGGAACACCTTAAAAGTGGCCGTCTGGTTCAGGTTTTGGCTGACTGGTGTGAGCCTTTTCCGGGTTATTATCTTTACTATCCCAGCCGCAGACAGCACACCAGCGCCTTTACACGTTTGATTGATGCGGTGCGCTATCGCGGTTGAGAGACAGCCGCGATAGCCAGTCAGCTGGCATTAAGCCGCTGTCGTTCAAGCTGCCGCGTTTTGCGGTCTGAAATCACCATCGCCACGATAAACACCAGTGCAAACAGCACCACGATCGTGGGTGCTGGCGCGCTGTCGATAAAGAACGAGAGATAGACCCCACTCAGCGACACCAGCACCGACACCACGACCGCCACCAGAAGCGCATGTGAAAAGCGGCGGGTAAGCAGAATTGCGATAGCACCGGGTGCAATCAGCAGGGAAATCGACAGGATAATCCCTACTGCTTTCAGCGTAGCCACAATGGTCAGCGAGACCATGCAGAGCAGCCCATAATGCAGCCAGCGTGCGGGTAAGCCAGAGACCTGTGCCTGCTGCGGATCAAAACTGAACAGCATAAAATCACGCCATTTCACCGCAATGACCCCGACGATCACCGCTGCGATAAGCGAGGTCTGAATTATGTCAGCGCCCGTAATACCCAGCATGTCACCAAACAGAATGTGATCAAGATGCACCTCCGGTTTCACGGCGATATAGAGGATCAATCCCACCGCGAACATGCCGGAGAAGACGATTCCCAGCACCGTATCCTGCTTGATGCGACTGTTGTCCTGCAGAAATCCACTGGCAACGGCACAGAACAGACCTGCGACAAACGCACCCACCGCCAGCGGCAGCCCGGCCATCCAGGCGAGGACGATGCCGGGGAATACCGCATGGCTCATGGCATCGCCCATCAGCGCCCAGCCTTTCAGCACCAGAAAGACCGACAGCAGCGCACAGGGGATCGCCACCACCAGCGCAATCAGCAACGCACTGTTCATAAAAGCGAACTGGAAAGGTTCAAAGATCCACATCAGCCAGGCTCCTTTTCGGGACGATGGCGGCCACGACGCCGGTTAGCCAGCAAGCCATGTTTGGGCGCAAAGACAAACGCCAGCAGGAACAACAACGTCTGCGCCACCACGATGATGCCGCCCGTTGCGCCATCCAGGTAGTAACTCGCCCACGCACCGAGAAAACTGGTGATACTGCCAATCGCTACGGCAATCATCAGCAGACGCGGGAAGCGGTCGGTGAGCATCCAGGCCGTCGCGCCTGGCGTCACCACCAGACAGATCACCAGAAATGCACCGACGGTTTGCAGCGCCGCCACGGTTGAGACTGCCAGCAGGGTAAAGAAGAGGACTTTCAGTCGTTCAGGACGCAGTCCGATAGCGCGCGCGTGATTCTCATCAAAGAAGGTGACCATCAGATCCTTCCACTTAAACAGCAGAATGATGATCGACAGCCCGCCAATCAGCGCCAGCTGAAGTATATCTGCGGGCGCAATCGCCAGAATATTGCCGAGCACAATGGTCTGAATGTTTACCGCGGTCGGATTGAGCGACACCATAAACAGACCCAGACCAAAGAAGGAGGAGAAGATCAGGCCGATGATTGCATCTTCTTTTAAGCGGGTGCGCTGATTGAGTAACAGCATACTGCCCGCCGCCAGCCCACCTGAGAGAAACGCGCCCAGCGCAAAGGGCAGTCCCAGCATGTAAGCACCCGCTACGCCCGGCACGATGGAGTGCGACAGCGCATCGCCAATCAGCGACCAGCCTTTGAGCATCAGATAGCAGGAGAGAAACGCACACAGGCCGCCGACCATGGCGGAGACCCACATCGCGTTGAGCATGTAGTGATAACCAAAAGGCTCCAGTAACAATTCCATGGTCAGTTTCCGTCTTCAGGTGCCGTACGTGGCGCAATAAAAGGCCGCTCATCGTCGGTGATAATCTGATCGTCCAGCCCTTTCACCATCACATGACGCAGCACCCCACTGAATGCACGCTCAAGGTTGGCGGCGGTAAAGGTGGTGCGCGTCGGGCCGCTGGCCAGAATGGTGCCTTTGACTATCACGGTGTAATCGCAGAACTCCGTGACCGATCCCAGATTATGCGTTGAGACCAGCATGGTCTTGCCTTCATCGCGCAGCTCACCCAGCAGGCTGATGATTCTGGCCTCAGTCTGAACGTCCACGCCGGTAAACGGCTCATCCAGCAGGATAACGCTGCCCTGCTGGGCAATGGCGCGCGCCAGAAATACCCTTTTCTTCTGTCCGCCGGAGAGTTCACCGATTTGACGATGGCGGTAATCCAGCATATCGACCCGCGCCAGCGCATCACTGACAATCTGCTGGTCGTGCGGTTTCGGTCGACGCAGCAGGCCCATATGACCGTAGCGACCCATCATTACCACATCTTCCACCAGCACCGGAAAAGACCAGTCCACCTCTTCCGACTGCGGCACATATGCGACCAGACTCTGACGCAGTGCTTCACGAGTTGGCATGCCGAGCACTGAGATGCTGCCGCTGGCGAGCCGGACAAAGCCCATCAGCGCTTTGAACAGGGTTGACTTACCTGAGCCATTGACGCCCACCAGCGCCGCAATCGATCCGCCCGGCACGCTGAAGCTGGCATCATGCAACGCGGTGTGACCGTTGCGATAGGTCATGGTGACATCCGAAACAACGATGGTGTCTGTCATTGCGCTTTCTCTCCCGCTTTAATGCCCTGCGCCAGCGTCTCCGTGGTGACTCTGAGCAGATCCAGATAGGTCGGCACCGGTCCCTGAGCGTTGCTTAATGAGTCGACGTAAAGCACCCCACCGTAATGCGCACCCGTTTCCCGCGCGACCTGGCGGGCTGGCTTATCCGACACGGTGCTTTCACTGAACACCGCTGGAATAGCATTTTTCTTCACCTGGTCGATCACTTTTCTCACCTGTTGCGGCGTGCCCTGCTGATCAGCATTTACAGGCCACAGGTAGAGTTCTTTCATACCCAGGTCGCGAGCCAGATAGGAGAATGCGCCTTCGCTGGTCACCATCCAGCGTTTATCCTCCGGGATGTCGGCAATCTGCTGGCGAAGCGGATCCAGCGCTGCGGTGATTTTTTGCTTATAGGCGGCTGCGTTCTGACGATAGGTCTCCGCATGCGCCGGGTCATATTTCACCAGCGCATCACGGATATTATCGACATAGATCAGCGCATTGTCCGGAGACATCCAGGCGTGCGGATTTGGTTTACCGTTATAAGGCCCCTCGCCGATACCGATCGGTTTTACCCCGGCAGAGACAATCACTTCCGGCACCCCATCCAGATGCTGATAAAAGCGCTCAAACCAGCGTTCGAGATTAAGCCCGTTCGCCATGATTAACTGCGCACCCTGCGCCCGTTTGATATCGCCGGGCGTCGGCTGATATTCGTGTATTTCAGCACCCGGTTTGGTAATGGAAGTGACTTCGGCCGCATCGCCCGCCACGTTTTTTACCATGTCAGCGATGACCGTAAACGTCGTCACTACCTTAAATTTTTCTGCTGCATAGCTGCTGGTCGCCATCAGGGTTGTCAGTAGCGCACTCAGTAGCATTATGGTTATTTTTCTTTTCGGGACCATAGGGCGATCTCCAGAGGTGATTAAAAACAGAACATAATTAGCATAGGCTATTTTTTATAGCACAGGCTATACCTTTGTAACAGCGAAGGGTTGTGAAGTTTCTTCAGCGTCCGGGCCCGAACGTGAAGTTTTGTAAGCGAGTCGCTTTACTTGTTGATATGTAAAAATTTAATTTCAATGATGGGAAGTTTATGGAAAGCGTGACGTATAGCTATAACCGGGTTTTACGCCTTTCTTATACCCGGCTGCGTAAACTGCAAAAGCGATAACAGGATTACAAAAAGGCCATCCTGGCTGTGCAATTAACCGAACAGCGTTCTGACACCGGGCGTCACCCACATGACACGCACAGCAGACCGACAATTAAAATAATCTTATTGATAGGCTGAATTGATTAAGCTTCGTAAATTTTTTTGCTACAGTTAATGTTACTTACCGCAATCACCCAGGAGGATAATTTGTATTTTTCCAGCGACGAAAAAGCGAATGTCATCATTGGCGAAGCCGCAATGAACCTGTTTAATGCCGGTCAGGAAGTGAATGTTGAACTGCTGATTAATGAGCTAAAGGTCATGGCTGACTCTGAAGTTAATGAGAGTCGCCTTGAGCAGATGCAGCATGCGCTTCAATGGCTGATGGGGTTCAAAACCATCGGTTCTCGCAGCACCGCCCCGGCGAACTGGCTTGCCAAAACCATTGGCAAAGAGCCCGCTGCTCCCGTCTCTGCTGATGACATCTTCTTTAAACACTAACCCAGGTCTGCCGTTCCTCTCCGGCCTTAATATTCAGGTCGGAGCGTCGCTGGGGTGTTAATGATACAAGAATCTGGTACAATTTTTACCTCGCTACAAACTCCTCGTAACACCCTGTTTTAAAAGCCTTAGCACTTTTTGCACAAAAAAATTAATCCCAAAAATCCAAAATTCTGTACAAGTTTTGCAAAGATGTATAACTTGCGCATCCAGAGTGCATACATTTAAATCACCTGAGGACAACAACATGCGTCAGAACGGACAAGCCCCGGAAACGATCAGCGATATTGCCCGTTACTTCAATCAGGCCAGCTCACCGTCGCAACAGGAGACGCTGGGTTCGGTTGTGGTGGAAATTCTGCGCGCAGGTCACAGCCTTAGTCGGAAAACGATTTGCAGTAAACTGCTGAGTCGCCTTGAACTGGCTGCCACGCCAGAAGAAGAGAGTCATCTGCATGAACTCATTGCGATGCTTTTTCGTCGCGAAGATTAATGCCCTCTCACGGTCGTGTATGTTAATCAGGACGCCTGTTTCAGCCATCACCCAGGAAGATCTATCCTAGCAATAAAGCCCAGTTCTGCTTCCCGTATCGGGTGCACTAAGTCGCACCCGCTGACGCATACGGACCCGCAGCATGGCCATTGATTCGCAATCAGAGAAGCCAGTATGTACAGAAGTGAAGATGAGAAACTGACAGATGTTATGATCGGCGAAGCCGTTCTGACATTACTCAAGTCAGACAAACCGGTATCCAGCAACGCCTTAATCGCACAGCTCGAACTGATGGCTGCTGATGCTGACGACGCCGTGAAAGTGTCAGTGATTCGCAAAGCCATCACTGAAGTCCGTAATGGTATGGTTGCCGCGCGCAAACGCGTGCAGGGCGACGGTGCCGAACGTGATAACACGGCTCATCGTATGAACAGTGATGGCCCGCCTGAAGGTTCGAAAAAGCACTGATTGAGCGTACTGCGTACCTGATACATGCGGCTAATTTTAAGCGAAGCGGCAGACCTGAACAGAATTTTTAAGGCGGGCTGGGCAAAACGAAAACTGCGCCTACACTCGTTTTTGACTTCAACCATTGCATCTGACCCATTTTCCTCAGAGAAAGAAAAATCATGCAGCATTCATCATCAGATTCTTCAATCATTGACTACTTCCGTAGCGCAGGCGATCAGCTTGCTCCGGAAACTGAACTGCTGGGCGCAGTGATTCGTGACATTGTTGCTGATCAGGGACGTGTAACCAATAAAGCGATCATCCTCTATCTGATCGCGGAACTGGAATGCACTTCAGATGTTGTCAGGCTGGATGTGTTACGCAAAACGCTGGAAATCGTGGTTGGCCGCACGCCAGACGATACCGGCATCTGATACGCCATTCTGCGTTACCTCTGGTAACGCAGGATACTCTTCCCCCTCGCCCGCTTTTGTTTCCTTCCCTCAATTTCGCTGTATACCCGATATGCCACACAGAAATTATCCGATATAAAAATTCTTTTGCAGGTTAATGATGTAGCAGGGATTTGATCCCGACGATAACGCTTTTTTGCAATCATGCCAGAGGATGATCATTCAGGCTTAATAAGACCTGCCAATGAAAAGGCGAACTTCTTTATCAGAAATTCGCCACCCCTAATGAATAATCAACAGAAAGATCTGACTGACATTTTTAATGCGGTCATCAACCGTCACGCTGAATAAAAAAGAAACAAACGACTCACAAAAAATCCGTTTTAATGGCTGCCAGCAATATGCAATGCCTCTTATTCTCGCCGATGTCAAAGGTAGCAGGGCCGCTATCATGACACAGGCCGGGACAACGCCCGGCATCAGGCCTGGCAACCTTAATGCATCTTACGAGTGAAAAAGCTTATCGCTTCCTGACACAATGCTTTCAGCCTGCTGTCACGCGTCTCTTCGCTCAGGCGAAACAGCGCGTCCGTAATGTCGTGGAAATGAACCGGCTCTCCCGCCTTGATCAAATCACTGACTACCGCACCAACCAGCGCACGGATTTCATTATCGTTGTCGTACTTCACACGACCTCCCGATGGTGTATGCATATACAGTCTATCATTAGCGGGAGCCAAAAAACAAAAAAGCCGTCAAGCGGGAAATATAAGCGAAGCGGCAAAAAGGTTATTAACTATACAACCTCAGAATATTATCTTGCTTTATTTTCACCCCATGCAGCCCTGAAGCTATAAATAGCCAAAACGTGGTAGCAACCGCTGTAATCTATTTATGCCCATGTATATTGAGAGTTGGATAGTTATATATCGCGGAAACAGACTTTTGGCTGAATGTGTTATAAACACTTTTTCGACTCACTGTTTTTTGCGATAACCTGCGCGGCAGGCTTCCCTGCCTGATATGTTCTGACCAGCCTGTGTTAAATGATCATCTGACAATGGCCAGCAGTATGATAAAACTATCGTCATCCTCTGGTGTCACGAGCAGCACATGGCTAAATTTACCCTGAAACAGATTGCTGCCCAGTCGGGACTCAGTCTGGCGACCATCGACCGGGCCCTGCATCAGCGCGGCAACGTGCATGCCACGACCCAGCACCGAATCCAGCAGGCGATAGCGGACCTGGAACTGATGCAAAAAGCGGGACTCGCTAGGGGAAGAACGATCTATTTCGACGTCATCATGCATACACCTGACCGCTTTCAGCCACTGATACGTGAGGCGTTCAGCAGTCAGATTGCCAGTTTTACTGCCTTTAAACTTCAGCTGCGTTTCCACTTCGGCGCGAATTTGACTGCGGAGGCGATTAACGCGCTGCTGAATAAAAAAGCGTTGCATAGTCACGGCGTCATTCTTAAGGCAGCCTGTTCTGGTGAACTTCATCCCACCCTTGAATCACTGCTGAAACAACGCGTTCCGGTGGTCACCATGATGAGTGACCTGCCCGGCAGCGCGCGCCTGCGCTATATCGGCATGGATAATTTTGATGCCGGTAAAGTGGCGGCTTTTCTGATGTCAAAATGGCTGCGGGTGAGTCGTTCACATATTGTGGCTGTGACCGGCAGTCACGATTTCATTGGCGAACAGGAGAGAATTCAGGGGTTTCAGCGAGCAATGCAGGAGTTTGCGCCCCAGCATCAGGTGAGCGTGGTGGCAGGCGGTTATGGCATTGACGCCCGGATGCAGCAGTCGGTGACACAGTTCTTGCAGAGCCATCCGGATGCAGATGCGGTCTACACAGTCGGTGGCGGTAATCCCGGCATACTGCGCGCTTTTGCCGAACAAAAGCGGACGGTTAACGCTTTTATTGGTCACGATCTCGATCGTGAGAATCGTGCACTGCTGCAGGCCGGTAAAATTGATGCATTAATCGAGCATAATTTACAGCTTGATGCGCTGCACGCCTTCAGAACGCTGCTGTCGTTTCATGGATTTTTGCCCGCCTCAGAACCGGCCGCACCCTACTCTAAAATCAACATCATCACCCGTTACAACATGACAGCCTGAAAAACTGTCTGGCAATTAATGAGCCCTGCTCATAACCGTTTGCCGACTAAGCGGGCTAATCACGCTCCGGCTTGCCGGTTACACTGTGCATGACACGTTAACAACAGGAGTGAGTAATGAAAATTATCGCCAACGGATCGCTGCCTTCGCGTAAAGGACCTGCTGAATATTTTACCGGCACGGTTCGGATTGATGCACCATTCCAGGCAACCGAACCCGCCCGCGTGGGTGGCGCAACGGTGACTTTTGAACCGGGTGCCCGCACCGCATGGCATACCCATCCACTCGGGCAAACCCTGATCGTCACGCATGGCCAGGGCTGGATTCAGTGTGAGGGTGAAGCCATTCAGGTGATGAACACCGGTGATATCGTCTGGATCCCGGAAAACGTGAAGCACTGGCACGGTGCAACGCCGGATAACGCCATGACGCATATTGCTATCGCTGAGTCACTGAACGGCTCGCCGGTTGACTGGCTGGAGCAGGTCAGCGATCAGCAATATCAGCGCTAAATCAGACGTGCACTCTGTCGCTAAAGTCTGACGTGATCGATCAGCGCCCTCAGCTTGGGGGCCAGATTTTTGCGGCTGGGAAAATAGAGATAGAAGCCGGCAAAGGCAGGCAACCATGCATCGAGCAGGGTCACCAGTTCGCCACGTGCGATGTAAGGCTGGAAGGTTTCTTCCATGCCAAAGCTGATGCCGCCCCCGGCGCAGGCGGTGCGAATCATCACCCCCATGTCATTTGTGGTGAGTTGCGGATTGACGGCAACATCAAACTCGCGTCCCTGCTCTGCGAACTCCCAGCGATAAGGGGCCAGACCAGGCCCTTTTCGCCAGCCGATGCAGCGATGATTGACCAGATCCTGAGGATGTTGCGGCGTGCCTGCGCGAGCCAGATAGGCGGGTGACGCCACCGCCACCTGACGCTGCGCATTGGATACCGGCACCGCAATCATATCCTGAGCAATCACCTCCCCCAGCCGCACACCCGCGTCATAGCCCTGCCCGACAATATCAAACTCCTCATCGGTGACGGTGATATCCACCTCCACCTGCGGATAAGCGGTAATAAAGCTTGCCAGCAGTTCTCCCCCCAGCATCCGCTCAGCAATCGAGGAGATCGCCAGCCGCAGCTGGCCCCGAGGTTCCGCAGCCAGTTCGGCAATATCGGTCACGGCGCGATTGAGCTGGTTGATCGCCGGCGCCACTTCGGCATAGAGCCGCTGTCCGGCTTCTGTCAGCTGAACCGATCGTGTGGTGCGCTGCATCAACGTGATGTTAAGCCGGTCTTCCAGACGCCGCAGACTCTGGCTGATCGCCGGACGCGTAACACCCAATTGTTCTGCGGCCAGCCGGAAATTTCGCGTCTGCGCCACAATCACAAAAACTTCGAGAGCATTTTTATCGGCATTCATTGGTCAGATTGAGTTACCAGTGCGTAAAGCGTTCGGTGGATTATCTTTATAATCCAGTCGCCGTATGATCGCCAGTGACAACCTGACTGGAGAAACAAAATGACTCAGAAAGTGATTTTAATTACCGGCGCCTCAAGCGGCATCGGTGCAGGCATTGCACGTGAACTGGCGAAAACAGATGTCATTCTGCTGCTGGGTACGCGGCGGGAAAGCCGCCTGGCCGCGCTGGCTGAAGAGCTGCAGTTCAATGGTGCAGAGGTGGCGATCAAAGCGCTTGATGTAACGCGCCGCGAAGAGATGACGCAGTTCGTTGAGTATGCGCTGGAGAGATGGGGCCGGGTGGATGTAATGATCAATAACGCCGGTATTATGCCCTTGTCACCGATGGCGTCGCTGCGGGTGGAAGAGTGGGAACAGATGATCGACGTAAACATCAAAGGGGTGCTGTATGGCATTGCGTCAGTGTTGCCGACCATGCTGGCCCACCAGCGCGGCCACATCATCAACGTCGCGTCGATAGGGGCGCTGGCCGTGTCGCCCACCGCAGCCGTCTACTGCGCCACTAAGTTTGCGGTGCGGGCGATTTCCGACGGATTACGGCAGGAGAACAGTCAGCTACGGGTGACCTGTGTCCATCCCGGTGTGGTTGAGAGCGAGCTGGCATCAACCATTACCGATCCGGCAGCCGCCGAGGCGATGCAGCACTATCGCGCTATCGCGTTGCAGCCGGACGCCATTGGTCGCGCCGTTCGCTATGCCATTGAACAGCCTGAAGAGGTGGATGTGAACGAAATCGTGGTGCGGCCAACCCGAACGCAGCAGTAAGCAACCCGCCCGATGCGCTGTGTGCATCGGGCGGGCGGTTTTACTGTCAGTAGAGGCTTCTGCGGGTACGCTGCACGGTGATGGCGATGGCCGTCAGTGCCACCAGCATCAGAAATATCCCCAGTCCAACCATGGCGTTAAAGCCATAGACTTTAAACAGCAGCAGACCGGCAATACAGCCGCTCAGGAATGAAAACACGGTAGTCAGATGGGTGTGCAGAACCTTCTGGAAAAAGCGACGATCGTCGGTTTCAAGATGCACGGCGTGAGAAGTATGGGCAAAGATCCACGACCCCAGCGCAATACCCGCATCGGTCAGCGTGCCAGTAATGTGGGTCGATCTGACGCGGCCATTGGAGAGCTGCGTCGAGGTCGCATTATGAATCCCCATTAAAAAGCCCAGCATTAACAGCACTTCCCCGTTAAAGCTTGGCCGGTAGAACACGATTTCAAAGATTGATGCCGCCGTCAGTGCCGCCCCTTCCGCCAGAATGATCAGACAGAATATGGTGCGTAACTTATGTCTGATCCCCACTACCACCGCCAGCCGGGCAACGGTACAACCCAGCACAAAGGCAATAATCAGTGCCATCAAAAACAGCATGGTATGGAGGTCGCTGGTGGTCACTTCCTGGGAGATTTGCGACGTGTTACCGGTCATATGCGATGGAAAAAATCCAAACGCGCCCAGCGCCATGGCATTAAGGATGCCGGCGGTGGTGGCAAGCACCAGCGCCAGCAGTCGATCTTCGGTATGCGAACGAACTTTCTTCTTTTTTATCAGCACAGGCTTCCCCACCTCAGGTGAATGCAAAACGTTCTTATAAGGCTTCCAGCATACAGCCTGATGGAAATTATTCCTGTCAGAACCAGATAACTCTGATGAAATAAACCATTAATTTTGCTGATTTTTATAAAGCTGATTCAGTTTACTTTTAAAAGTGTCAACGACGCGATGATTCACCAGCAGGTGATCACCAGAGAGGCTGATGGTGAACTCAGTCAACGATGAAGAGTTGCGCGCCTGTGGACGTAAAGGAGCGATGTGGTTCAGCATCGTCCGCCACCTGATAGCTGACGCCCGGTGTCAGCACGAAACGGCGACCATCTGCCAGTTCAGTGTGCAACTCACCCGCCATGCACAGCAAAATATGGCCCTTTGTGCACCAGTGATCGGCGACATAGCCTGGTGAATAGTCGACCATCCGCACCCGGATATCGTTAAACTTCACGGTTCGCCAGGTCGCCTGCCCCTGGTCGCCGGGATGAATCGTCTCTTCAATCTGATCCCACCGGGTCAGGCCAAACGGCAGATTTTCAATTTTCATGCGATTCCCTCAAGGTTAAGTGCAGGATAAACGTCAGGCCAGCGCCTGGGTAACGGCCTCTTCCGCGTGGATAAGCGTGGTATCAAACAGTGGCACGCTGGCATCCGTGGCATCCACCAGCAGTGTGATTTCGGTGCAGCCGAGAATAATGGCCTCCGCCCCCTGCGCAACCAGCTGCTGCATGATCTCCCCATAACGGCGACGCGACGCGGGATTGATCTCGCCCAGACAGAGCTCGTGGTAAATCACCTCATGCACAAAAATCCGATCCTCTCTATCCGGCGTGATCACCTCAAGACCAAACTGCTGCTGAAGTCGCCCGCGATAGAAATCCTGTTCCATGGTGAATCGCGTCGCCAGTAATCCGACCTTACGCACCCCGGCCTGCTGAATGCGCCGTCCGGTGGCGTCGGCGATATGCAGCAGCGGGATGCCCGTTGCGGCGCTGATTTGTGTTGCCACTTTATGCATGGTGTTGGTACAGAGTACGATGAACTGCGCGCCAGCCCGTTCCAGATTGCGTGCCGCTTCAGCCAGTATCTCTCCCGCCTGCTGCCAATCGCCCGCGGCCTGTAGCTGCTCAATGCGCTGAAAATCCACGCTATAGAGCACCAGCTCCGCCGAGTGCAGGCCGCCCAGCCGCTGTTTAACCTGCTGATTGAGAATACGGTAATAAAGCGCGGTAGACTCCCACGACATACCGCCTAACAGACCAATGACTTTCACAATGCACTCCGGGTTCAGGGGTTTTATTCCAGCATGCCAGATCGACATTGATCGGCAACGGCTTTGTTCAGTTGATACTGTTCTGAGGTCTGAAGCGTCGGGCAATCACCATCAACAGCACCACGCCAGCGCTCATGATCAGCCAGGCCTGGGTCATTGACGTGCCGCTATCACGCACCCAGCCTGCCAGCAGCGGCATCAGAGCCGCAATCAGATATCCGCCTCCCTGCACGCGTGACAGCAGAATGCCCGCCTCTCTGGCACTGCGCGCATGATCCAGCGTGACAATCAGCGACAGCGGAAAGAGCGCTCCGATGCCCGTACCCAGTAACAGTGAAGAGAGTATCGGCATCGTGCCCGGGTAAAAGACCAGACTCAGCAGCCCCAGCAGCAACAGGGCCAGCACGCCGAGCAGCAGCGGACGGCGATCGGGAAAGCGATGTAACGTCGCCGAGACGATGAATCCTGCCACCACTTCGGTTAACGTCAGCGCGGCGAGCAGATAGCCACTGTGGCGAGCACTCCAGCCCAGTTGAATATAGAATGGCGGCAGCCAGGCCAGCACCAGCGTATAAGCACCCGTGCCAATGCCGAAAAAGAGCATCAGCAACAGGGTACGCCGCACAGGCAGCGTCGCTGCATCAGAGGCCACGCTCACCTGCGGCGATCGTCTGACTAAAGTCAGCCAGATCAGCAGTGTGACCAGCGTTAACCCGCCGGAAAGCGCCAGCGCGGGTTGCAGGCCCAGCCATGAAAACAGCGGGTCGGCACCGGCAGCAGTCAGTGCCGCGCCCGCCATAATGCCCGTGCTGAACAGCGCCATCAGCGTCGCCGCGGCCTCAGCAAAGCGTTGCCGGATCAGAGCGGGCATCAGCGCCTGTATCACGCCAATTCCTGCGCCCCCCGCCAGCGCGGTGAGCAGCAGCTGAGAGGGAGTAAGCGTAACCCCGCGCCACAGGCAGGCAAACGTCAGACAGAGCAAACCGGCGGCGATTCCCTTTACCGGCCCGATGCGGGCGATCAGCCACGGGCCAGAGAGTGCGGCCAGGCCCATCATCGCCACCGGCAACGTGGTCAGCAGACTGAACGTCGTCGCCGACAACCCGGCCTGCAGTTGCAACACCGGGAACAGCGGGCCGATAATCGCCAGCATTGGGCGCAGGTTCAGCCCGATAAGAAAAGCGATCACGGCAAACAGAATGGGGAACAACACCTTATTTTTCATCATCGACGCCTTAACAGAGGATTGGCGATGACAGCAACGGGCTGCCAACATTTATCTTAACGTTAAGATAAATTCCCCCCGGTGTTAAGAGGCTGCGCACAACCCGACAACATAACCACAATATTTAAAGGTGATTTATGCATGACCATATTGATTTCGTTGTCAGTCAGTGGGACGACGCGATGCCCGATCTCGACGCCTCTTCAATGCGGATCTTCGGCAGGGTGCTGCGTCTGATGAAACATCTGGCGAAAGCGCGCAGTCAGGCACTGGAGCCTTTTGGTTTTCAGGAGGGAGAATTTGATGTGCTGGCGACATTGCGACGGGCGGGATCGCCTTTTCGCCTGTCGCCCACCCAGCTCTACCAGGCGCTGCTGGTGACGTCCGGTGCGATGACAAATCGTCTGAACCGGCTGGAGCAGCAGCATCTGATTGAGCGTATTGCCGCGCCAGAGGATAAGCGCAGCATGCTGGTCGGGCTGACGCCGCACGGGCAGCAGCAGATTGAGCATGCACTCCGCGTCCATACCGCTACGCAGGAGGCGGTGCTGGCACCGCTTGGCGCTTCAGAGCGTGCCGAACTGGAAAGGTTGCTGAAAACGCTGCTGCTGGCGTGTCCAGGCGAAGCGACCGCCGCAGAATAGCGCCGTCAGCGCTGCAGTTCGGCCACTGTCATGGTGAAGATAACCGGCAGGTGATCGGCACTGGCATAGGCATGCGGCATATCGGTTCGCGCTACGGCTGCACAGCCCTGCTGCACCACCAGGGTCTGCTCACCCACCGTTAAGGCGAGCGTGCCCTGCTCGACATGCAACAGTTCGAGTGTGCCTGAGGAGTGACCGGTTGAACGGAAAGCTTCGCCCGCAAACATCTGCCAGCGCCAGAGCTCGATCATATCCGGCCCACGGGTTCCCGCCAGCAGCTGCGCATAACCGCCCTGCTCGCCCTGCCACAGCCGGGGCATTTCGCTGTTCTCAATCAGCCAGACGTCAGGCGCATGCGAAACGTTGACGATGTCTGCCACCGAGACGCCCAGTGCGGCAGCCACTTTACAGAGAATGGCAATGCTGGGGTTAGCGGCGCCCTTTTCGATCTCCACCAGCATGCCTTTACTGACGCCAGCCCGGCGCGATAACTCATCCAGCGAGAGTTTCTGACTTTTACGCCAGCTTTTGATGCTGTCCGAAATAGCCTGATTGACACTGGCGACATCGGCACCCGCATCGGTCGTTATATTGACTTTTTTGGTCATCAGTCATTACTATGAAATAAATTAGTCACTGAGAGAGTATCCGATGTTATCTGTTCACCCGTCAATCGATCCTGCTGTTTTCGCGCTCGCTCCCGCCTTTCGTGCCATGAGTATTGTGGTGGAAGCCACACCGATTACCCGACCAGACGTTGCCAGCGATGCACTGAAAAGCGCATGCCAGCAGGTGTTAAATGATGATGCGACGTGGGCAGACGCGCATCTCGCCGCCTGGGCTGAGGTATTTAAAGCCTTTGGTGCCAAAGCGAAACGTACACCCTGTTCGGCAGAAGCATTGCGTAAGCGTGTGCTGCGGGATGGCGCATTGCCTGCCATCGATCCGGTTGTCGATCTCTATAACGCCATCAGCATTCGTTATGCGCTGCCGGTCGGAGGTGAAAATATCGAGGCCTATGCTGGCGAGCCACGCCTGGTGATAGCTGACGGCAGTGAACGTTTCGATACCGTTAAAGAGGGCGAGGTGGTTTATGAGTCGCCGGAACCGGGCGAAGTGATCTGGCGCGACGATCAGGGCGTGACCTGTCGCCGCTGGAACTGGCGTCAGGGTGTAAGAACCCGACTGGATGCCAGTGCGCAGCAGATGTGGTTCATTCTGGAAAGTCTGCCCGCTATGCCGCTCTCCGCGCTGCAACAGGCCAGCGACGATCTGGTTTCGGGATTACAGCAGATGATGCCGGGTGCGCAAATCAGTACGACGCTGATTGAAGCGCCAGCAAACTGAACATTGCCTCAACAGCGGCTGAACAAGGTTAACGGTGAGCGGAAACTGTGGCAGGATACGCGCCCTGCGTCTGGCCATACCCGGCTGACTTAACGGCACTCAACCGGTGACTAAAATGGCTAAAGTAAAATATATCCTGCCCCTGCTGCTGATCCTCGCCCTGACCGCCTGGTGGTTTATCCCACAGGACAGTGAGGAAGATAAGGCGTATTACGTCGCGGTGTTCTGCGCGATTGATCATGATAGTAAGCAGCCCCTCGACCGGCAGATGCAGAACGTCATTGAAGGCGGCAACTCTGATTATGCGCTGCAAAAAATCACTTATAAACCGGGGCTGGGCAGCAGCGTGATTGCTCGCTGGCAGCAACTGACACCTGATGAGCAACAGCACGCCGTGCAGGATAACCTCGCCTGCCAGCAATTGCTGAAACGCTGATTTCTGACGGGCGTGTTCATATCGTTATTCATATGATTTCGCGCTGGTCATCATTATGGCCGCGCCCGTCCTGGCTTATCCCTACGCATCTGAAATTACCGTGTTTTTTGTCTACGACTTACAGGTAAGCGGGCTTATGAATCCCTGATAACCTGATGCCGGAAGAATATGGGCTTATGGCTGAGAATCCGCAAATCTCAAAAATTGAGTGAAACTAAAACGGGGATGCTGACAGTGGCACTTACGTTCATAAGCTTTCATTATGCAAAAGCCCGCATTAGCGGGCCCTGAGCGTCATTTCAGTATGTTGTATCTGTAGAGCAAATTTCCGAAATCCTGTTTCATGCTAACGAAAAGAAGAATCTGGATAGTATTGTCCACGAAATCGTACAGAACACGATACTCTCCTTCAACATCAAGACGTTCGCGTAACAAAAGCCCGCGCTCTGAAAGATAAGCATTGTAGCGATACCTTTCAGGATCCTGACTGATATTGTCGACTGAATCCATGAGTAGATTATCGACAAATGCAGCCGCTTGCTGCGCCCCAACTGTTCCGCTCTTATAGGACTCAATGTCCTTGAGACACTGTTCAGCCAGAGGCGCGATTACCAGCTGATATTGTTCTGACACTCCAAGCCTCTCTATTATTTTCTTGCGGCACGTAACCTTCCCAGAACGTCTTCAGGGGTCATGCCTTTGCCATCAGCGACTTCCTTTTTAGCTTGCAAGGCCAGCTTGAAAAGGGCGTTTATGTTTCTTTCCTGCTCGATCTCTCTAATCTCAGCCTGACGCTCAGCAGCAGTCTGGATGAAGAGTTCAGAGACGCCGTTTTTTGTTACGTATACTCCTCCTTCGAAGGCGGCAGCATTTCCGAGACTGTCTCTGGCAAGCTTCTGGGACATGGTTTGATTTGAGTTCATACATGATTTCCGATTAGACAGGACGGGTAAAATCAAAGGGATTGCCGGTAGAGCCATCCAGATTTCATCGTTGATTAAAAAATTTCACAGACCGTAAGATTTGAACTGCCCCTCTCTTTTCCGAGGGTCATAGGATGAATATAACCTACGAGTGAAATCGTGTACATATTTATCCACCCTATCCACGTTACTGAATCTGGATGGCAAGGCATCGTCCTGATAGGTTTAAAATCAGAAGGTAGTCATGCTATTCAATGTATTGTATATAGCACGCAACACAGGATCGGCGTTGATGTCTGAAATCGACTGAAATCGTCAAAAGATCGCCTTAACCACCAGCAATCACCTCTTCTGCCTGTTGCCGATTTGTTAACACAACCCGCTATCGACTCTCAGCCTGCTTTAATGCCAGTAGCCTGTATGGTATGAAATCACTTAAAAGAGGAAAATATGACGATGCCAGAACGCAAAAATTATCCGCAACTGGGCGAAGTAAAAGCGCCTTATGTCCACGCAGTGAAACATGGCGTGACGCTGTATGTCTCTGGGCTGACCGCTTTCGGTACGGCGGCTCAGCAGGGAGATATGGCTGAACAGGCAGAGGCTATTTTTGATCAACTCAGGGCGGTTGCCGCGGCTGAGCATACGTCGCTCGCAGCGCTGCTGAAGGTCACGATATTCATCACCTCTTTCACAGAGATCACCGCGCTGCGGGAAGTGCTTTATCGCAACTACGGCGAGCATCTGCCCGCCAGCTCGCTGGTACAGGTCAGCGGACTTTTCTCCGCTGACCTGCGCATAGAGATAGAAGCCATTTTTGCCCTGTGAGTAGAAAGCAGCGACATTCCCGATGCTAGAGTTGCAGATCCGCGGCGGCTGCACCCCGTGCCAGATAACCGATCCGATAGACTTCCTGCTCGCCAGCGGGGCGCTGGTGTGAAGCGTTAACGTCTACTCCCTGCCAGCGGCTCACATCCCAGGCGCTGATCCCTGTTGTTACCGGCAGTGTCGTAAGGTCTGAATGCGGTGGAATCGACCAGCGGTTCAGCGTTATAAAGCGGGCATCGGCCAGATCCGGCATGTGGGTCTGCCCCTCAAGCGCCAGCCAGCTTTCGATGATCGGCCAGCCAAAATCCCTGACCAGCGTCGCAAAGCCAGGACTTTGCAGGAAACGCTGCATACCACTCGCCTCCCGCCAGAAATAGAGCGGCGCATAACGGTTTTCATTCTGTCCGTCATCATCACGGCAGGTGTAGAGATACGCCTTGGCCACCAGCCCTGGAAAGCCATCAAGCCGGGCTCCGTTCAGACTGATGCGCTGTTCGATGATGCCCATGTCGTAGTCAGCGGGCAGGGTAAAACGGTAGTGCATGATAATCATAACGCCTCCTGTGCCAGCATCCGGCCGCCGCTAAAGCTCCACTCTTCGGTGCTGTTAAACTGAATGATGATCATCACGTCGTCAGGATCGATCGCCATCTCCGCCTGAAGCGTCGTACAGAGTGAATGATAAAACTGCTGCTTCTGTTGTCGGGTTCGCGGTCGGCCTGCTGTCACCTGAAACAGCACGAAATTATCGCTACGCCCGCCGCTGAGATAGTGACGATCAAATACCCGCTGTCCGGCGGGCAGCATCTCAATCACCTGAAAGCAATCATGCTCAGGAACGTCAAATTCTGCGACCAGCGCCTGCTGAAGCAGCGTGGAGATCTGATGCAGAGCCGCCTCGCTGTAGCCCTGACGCAGGGTAATTCGGGTATAGGGCATCAGTGATTATCCTCCAGATAACCCAGCGCGGTGACGGCGGCGGGCCAGCCTGCGTAAAACGCCAGATGGGTGAAGCTCTCCACCAGCTCATCCTGCGTCAGTCCATTTTGCCGGGCGAAATCGATGTGCCACGGCAGCTGCTGGACCCGCCCCAGCGCGGTTAACGTTGCCAGCGTCAGCAGGCTGCGTTCACGCGGTGACAGCAGTTCGCGCTGCCAGATATCGCCAAACAGCACCTGCTGTGTCAGTTCGGCTAGTTTTGGCGCGCGCTGCGCCAGTGTTTCCCGATCAAGCGATTTTTTCATTGCACACTCCTCAGTGGTGAGACAGAGTGTCACTCAGGCCTTCAATCCTGAAAATCAAATTAATCAGCTCTTACCATCCATAATTACAGGACAATAATGAACAAGGTACCGGAGTCCCTCGATATGGATGCGCTGCGCAGTTTCGTCGCGGGCATTGATGCCGGCAGCTTTGCCCTGGCGGCACAGCATCTGTGTCGGTCTGCCTCGGCCGTCAGTGCGCAGCTTAAGAAACTTGAGCAGCAATGCGGCACGGCGCTGGTGATGAAAAAAGGGCGGCATGTGCAGCTGACCCGCAGCGGTGAACAGCTGATGAGTTACGCCAGACGCCTGCTGTCGCTGAACGATGAGACATTGCGGGCAGTGAAAGGCGAAGCGTTACAGGGCGAAATACGCATCGGGATGCAGGAGGATTTTGGCGAGGCATTGATGCCGGACATTCTCGGCGCGTTCAACCGGCAGCATCCGGAGGTGATGCTGACCGCACGCGTCGACAGAAATCTGCCGCTGCTTACGGCGCTGGCCCGTCATGAGCTGGATCTGGCGCTGCTGTGGCAGGCAGAGCAGCAGGCTGGCACGCAGTTAATTGGTCAGTGTCCGTTAGCCTGGATACAGCATCCGGCGTTTGATCTGGCGGGATATCTGCAGCGCGGCGAGCCGCTGCCGCTGGTGGCATTCGATGCGCCGTGTGTCATGCGATCGCGCGCCATCGAGGCGCTGGATAAGGCAGGTATTCCGTGGCGGGTAGTGTTCACCAGCCACAGTCTTAGCGGGATCTGGGCGGCATTACAGGCCGGGCTGGGCATCACCCTGCGCACCCGCGCCGGGTTGCCGGAGACGCTGGTGATTGAATCACACCGGCTGCCAATGCCCGGCTATCTGGGTATCGCGCTCGCCCGCTCAGATCAGGGTGACGATCCGGCGCGAGCACTCTTGCAGCATCTGATCACGCAAGCCGCCCTGCCCTTTATTCAGCGCTGACTGCTGTCTGAAGTGCCCGCTGAACCAGAGACGAACAGTATTCTGCTGAGATGTCGCGGTCACCGAACAGAATATGAAACATCACCGGCGCCACGACCACATCGATGATGCGATCAACGTCAAAACCTGATTCGCCGCGTGCCTCAGCCCGACTTTTCAGTGTTTCAAGATGCTGATAGGTAAACCCACAGCATTTCTGGCTCGCCACTTCAGCCTGACTTCCTATCACATCAGCCAGAAGCTCACGACCGACTTTGGACGACATCTCTTCAGCATACTGCTGGATGAACGCGGTAAGATCGCCGGCCGTCGATCCGGTATCTTCCGGTTCTGCAATGGGCCGCATCCGTGCCACGGCCACATCCGCCAGCAACTGGGACAGATCGCCCCAGCGCCGATAGATCGTGGAAGGTGTCACACCCGCCTGTTCGGCGATCATCGGCACTGTAATAGCTGAACGATCAAGCGTTTCAAGCAAGCGGTTAACGGTATTATGCACTTCCGCCTGAATACGTGCGCTGCGCCCACCCTGCCGAATCATCTCCCTCGCCATCTCTTTCTCCCGCTTTTATCAGCCTGAACGTCATGGTTAAAGCAACGAAGTTGCATTAACAGATACCGGCAGTGTACCGCATCTCAGGCTGAGCAGGCGCTAATGTGTGCTATCGGGCGATTGAGAATCAAGGCTGCAGCTTACTCAGGACAGATTTAACCGGCTCGGCGGTGAGACGTGACGAACGGTTATCTGATGCGCCTATCCATAAAAGACTGACTGCCATAACTGCTGAAATAAAAATTGTACGAATATCCATAAAGCCTCCCCCTGATTAAGATGGCTAAAGTAATCCACACAGCGGAGTATTAATCGCGGGATAAGAGAGGGTTTAAAGGGACCTGGTGCGAAAAGGTGGCGCAGATTTCGCCACGCCTGAATCACAAACGGGAAAGATCAAACTTATTCGGTAACGATGTTGCCAGCCGCAAGCCAGTCACGTCGTGTCAGGGTGTACATCAGGCTGGGAGGCAACCCCTCAGGATCGTCGACCTTTTTCAAAAAGGTCAGGCCCGCTTTTTCCAGTACCCGCCGCGAAGCCAGATGGTTTTCGCGCGTCACACCCGTAATGATGCTCAGCCCGGCCTCTTCGAATCCGTAGCGAATGGCTCTGCGGGAAAGCTCGGTGGCATACCCTTTTCCCCAGGCAGCAGGCTCAAACCGGTAACCGAGATTATTCGTCTGACGACCGTCAAACTGGCTTCTGAAAACGCCCCCAAAGCCAATGATTTTATCCGGATGGGCTTTCTCAAATATCGTCCAGTCGCCAAAACCCTGTTCCTGATAGCTCTGTAATATGCGCTCTATGGCCTGAATGGCATACGTTCTGTCGGGCCATGGACCTCGCGGGTTAAATTTATGCGTTTCGGGGTCGCCATAAATTCTGAAGAGGTCGTCAAGATCCTCGCGAAGAGTATATCTACAGAGCAGCCGCTCTGATTCCCAAACCATCATGCGCTCCTTTTGGGTGCTGAATAAGCAATCTTTACTCTTTATATCAGCAACTTCTGCTGTCACCAACTCTGTTAATACGCTTAACGAACGGCGGCTAATTTCAGTGCACAAGTCGCGGTTTTCGTGCTCATCTGATTGCAGAATATGGACCTCTCATCAGAGGCTGTCACTACGTTGTGTTGTGCTTCTGATATTGGTAAAGGGTGGAAAGAGGTTGCCGCCCCAGGTAATAAGCTGTTTTAGCGGCGGGAAGACGGGTTCACCTGGGGCGATTGCCATAAAGGGTGGCGCACGGGTTCTGAATACGCTGCATGGGTGTTAAAGTGCTGCTTAAACTGGCGCGTCGGGTCTGTGTAGTCTCACCTTCAGCGTTATGAGGATCTGAATAGTGAAAGGAAAGTGCAAAAATGTCTGAACAGAGCAGCATTATCACTGAACTTACCGAACTTGAAGGTCTTTACGGCACGGTCGCCCGGCCCTCTGTCGCTAAAGAGACGGATCATATTCATCCCGCCTATCGTCCGTTTATCGCCGCCTCGCCTTTTGTGGCGCTGGCAACGTCGGGGGCTGAGGGACTGGATGTTTCACCGCGCGGCGATCCGGCCGGATTTATCGAAATCGAAGATGACAAGACCCTGTTATTACCCGACAGACGCGGCAATAACCGCATCGACAGCCTGCGCAACATTCTGCATGACAATCGGGTAGCGCTGCTTTTTCTCATCCCTGGCATTGGCGAGACGTTGCGCGTGAACGGCACAGCGGCGATCAGCACCGACCCGGCGCTGCTTGAGCGCTTTGCCATCAACAATCAGCTGCCAAAAACCGTATTGCGCATCACTGTGGAGAGCGTTTTCTTTCAGTGCAGCCGGGCGATTATTCGCTCCGGATTATGGGATGCCGAAACGCAGATCTCACGGCAGTCGCTGCCCAGCACCGGTTCGATCCTCAAACAGATTGCAGAGATTGATGGCGATGCCTACGACAAAGCGCTGCCTGAGCGATTGAAGAACTCACTTTATTAATCGCCGTTCAGGGCCTGGAGGCTTAACTTCCTCCAGCGTGCTGATGAGTGAAGTACTTATACTTTCGGAGCGGAGATCACAGTGCGCCTGCAGTCACGCCTCTAAGCGCAAACTGCGATAGCGTTACGCAAAGCTCTCCAGTATCTGCTTTGCATGCAGGTAGTCGTAAGAGGTCACTTCAATTTTATTATTACTGAGATCGCTGAAATAGACGGACATCGACACGTCGTGGTCACTGACGCTGAAAGGGATTTTATTCTTACGGAGTACAGGCATAAGTTCGTTGAAAGATGAGGCTGCCACCCCGAAAGCCACCGTATGGCCTGGTGGCTGAGATTTTCGCAGGAAAAGAGAGAGTGATGCCCTGTTATTTCTTATGACCAGCGGCCCACCCTGTTCAAACCAGAAGTACAGGGAAGGGTCGCGTTCAAAGCCCAGGATCTCGTTGTACCACTTTTCTGCCTGTTCAATATTTTCAACGTAGAGATGGATATGATCGATCTCAGCTATCTTCATCATCTGGCTCCCTGATTGTTATTAACAGTGAGACTCGCCGAAACATTATTGATAAACAACCCGAAAAGCACATGACAACATGAAATTTACCATGATTCTTTATGGCGGACAGAGATTACCCTAAAGGCTCCTGCGACAATCATATTGCTTAGCTTGTTTAATTAAAGCCTCACTTATCCTTTTTTAAGCAGACCAGTGCAAACCTTCCTCGTTCCGCTACAGATTCTGATATATCGGAAGCCAGTTGAGTGGCCATGGAAAAGGCTTCATCACATATATTTTCTAATTCTTTAATCAGCATTTCTCCGGCTATACGCCGTACCATCGGTGAGCGGTCAAGTATGGCCATCCTTAAGATATCAATAAAAGGCCTGGAAACGGCTATTGTTTTTTCATTTAAAACAGGTACACGCCGTCGTACGCCAAAGGCTTTATCAATCCACTTCCATTCCATCCCCTCGGACCAGATAATTTTGCCTTCGAACAGGCAGCGGTACGCCTTCGCACGCAGTGAGGGCTGAATGGAGGATTCAGCAATCTCAGACAGAAAATTATCTAATACTGACGTGCGTCCTGCTTGGGTAAAGACAGTTGCAGCAGGCCCCGAAGAAGTGCAGATAAGTCTTTTTTTCAGAGAGGCAGTGACGTTCTCCATTGAAATAATGTCTGTGAGTACCTCGTGTTCCTTCTCACCCGCTCTTCCCCATGAGGTCCAATAGGGAAGCGTTATAAACAAGACATCCACGATAACTTCCGGGTCAGAAGCTGCTGCGATTGAGGGAAGTGCTTCACGGGCGGCTTCTCTCACCTGAGGAACCCAATCATTTAACCTTCTGACGGCTAAGGCAAATAAAAAACTGTTGGGTGCACCAACTGATAATGTTCGTAATGCGCGTTCCCGCCGAAAACCATCTGCATGACATAAGTCCATCCACCTGAGAGAACCCACCTGCTGGATCTCAGCACCTGTCCGTTTATAACCTGATGTATAAAAAGATGAGTCAATCTGCCAGCGTATTAATCGCTCCCAGTCATCAAGACTTTTCAATGGCAGTTGTGACGTTGCAGCCACGAAAGCTGATATATCAGGCCGTATTCTCTGATAAAAAATATCGAAGGTGAGTGATTTTTTGACTGCTTCAGTAACTTCCTGTTTAAGGCTTTCCTGCAATAGCATGCGCCCTTTTCCCCAAATTAAATTTATAAAGGTTTGAGCTTATCTATAAAGTCACGGTGGCCCAAAGTCAACGTGCCTCTGCCAGCACATGAACTCCCGTCAGTAGAGGGTCAGTACATCAAATATCCTGATAAAAGGCTTGCCTCTGTCAAAAAGCAGACGTAACACCTTGAAGAGCTCTCACCGTTACAAACTCTCAGACACGCCTTCAGCCCCACCGCAATAAACGTTAAAGCAAAGATATTGCATTAAGGTTCAGATAGCCGTATACCTTATTAAAAGCTAATACTTTGCATTAAGGTGATTTCCATGAACCCCACATTGACGCCTCAGGCTGCTGCCCGCACCACGCTTTTCAGTTTTACCGGTGCGGCGCTGATCTCCGCCACCAGCAGTGCGCCAACGCCGCTCTACCCACTTTATCGCAGCCTGTTCCATCTGACGCCGACCATGCTGACGTTGATCTTTGGCGCCTATGCTTTCGCGTTGCTGGCCGCGCTGCTGACGGTGGGTAAAGTGTCCGACTATACCGGCCGCCGTCCGCTGATGCTGCTGGCGCTGGCGATCAATGCGATCGCGCTGGTGATCTTTATGACTGCCGGTTCTGCGGCGACCTTAATCGCCGCCCGGCTGGTGCAGGGCTTTGCTACCGGTATTGCCTTGCCGACCTTTGGTGCCAGCCTGATTGACGCCAGTAAAACCCGTGGGCCACTGCTGAACTCATTCACCGCCTTTCTGGGGATGACGCTGGGCACGCTGGCGGGCGGCATACTGGTCACCTTTGCGCCCTTTCCCACGGTGACGCTCTATGCGCTGCTGCTGCTCCTGATGCTGGTTGCCATGGCGCTGTTGCCGCTGATACCAGAAACCATTGCGCCTCAGCCGGGTGTTCTGGCCGCACTGCGACCTCAGGTCAGCATACCGCGACGCGCGCTGGGCCCGCTGTTAATGGTGACGCCGGTTAACATCGCAACCTGGATGCTGGGCGGATTTTACCTTTCACTGATGCCCTCAATGGTGGCGAACGCAACCGGCCTGACATCGCCTTTTATCGGCGGCTCGATTGTGGCGACGCTGATGCTGAGCGCAACGGCAGCAGTATTTCTCTTTCGCCCGTTACCGCCTGCGCGGGCATTAGTTATCGGTACGCTGATGCTGATAGCGGGCGTCAGCGTCACGCTTGCGGGCCTTTCTCTGCACAGCGTGGCCTGGCTCTATCTCGGCACTGCCATTGCGGGTCAGGGATTTGGATCGATTTTCTCCAGCGTGCTGAAGATCATTATGCAGTTAGCTGAAAGTCATGAACGCGCCGGACTGTTCTCCGCCTTTTTGATCAAAAGCTATCTCGCCTTTGCCCTCCCTGCGATTGCCGCCGGAATGGCAGCGCCGCATATCGGGCTGAACCAGACCGCCTGGTTCTATGGCATGACTATTATCGTGCTGGCACTGGTGTCGCTGCTGGCGATCAGAGGTCGCGCTTTAGCCGGAGCGGCCAGTTAATAAACCCGCCCGACGCGGCCAGATATCTGCCGCGTCATCCACAAACGGCAATTTTCACTTACACTCAACGGATTAATTTCAGGCGCAGTTGCTGCGTGATACCGTGAGTATGATGTCGAAATCCCAATCTGATGCGGTTTTAGCCCGGTTTTCATCCGCCACACGACGCTGGTTTTCTGCCACCTTTGCTGCACCCACGCCGGTGCAGCAGGCGGCATGGCAGGCGATAGCCAGCGGAGGGCATGCGCTGGTGATCGCCCCGACCGGTTCAGGGAAGACGCTGGCGGCTTTCCTCACCGCCATCGACACGCTGTTTCAGTTCCGAACCGCGCAGCCCTCACCTGCACGTGAAACGACCACCCGCATACTCTATATTTCACCGGTTAAAGCGCTGGCCGCGGACGTACAGCGCAACCTTAATCTGCCGCTGGCAGGCGTTTACGCTGAGCGGCAGGCGCTGAATGAGCCAGAGATCACTCTGAATATCGGAATGCGATCCGGCGATACGCCCGATGCAGAGCGCGCCAGGCTGGTGCGCCGCCCGCCCGATATCCTGATCACTACACCCGAGTCACTGTTTCTGATGCTGACCTCAAAAGCGCGAACGACACTACAGGGCGTGGCCACGGTCATCGTCGATGAGGTGCATGCGGTGGCGGGAACAAAGCGGGGTTCCCAGCTGGCGCTGAGCCTGGAGCGGCTGGATGCGCTGCTGCCACAGCCCGCCCAGCGTATCGGGCTTTCCGCCACGGTACGACCGGTTGAGCGGGTGGCCGCCTTCCTTGGCGGCTGTCAGCCCGTTCAGGTCGTTAATCCGGCCGCCGATCGGACGCTGCACCTGACCATCGAGGTTCCGGTCGAAGATATGACCGATATCGCCAGCCCCGATGACCTGACCGGTGAAGCCACCTCTGCCAGCGGTTCGATCTGGCCGCACATTGAAGCGCGCATTCTGCAGCAGGTCATGTCCCATCGCGCCACGCTGGTGTTTGTGAATTCGCGTGGCCTGGCGGAAAAGCTGACTGCGCGGCTCAATGCGCGTTATCTGGCGCAGCAGACAGCCGCTGGCGATCGGGATGCAGAACCGGACGACAGTGATGATCTTATTGCCCGCTCGCACCACGGGTCCGTCTCGAAGGAGCAGCGAGGCGAGATTGAAGCCGCACTGAAGCTGGGCAGACTGCGCTGCGTAGTGGCGACTTCCAGTCTGGAACTTGGCATTGATATGGGACCGGTGGATCTGGTGATCCAGGTGGGCGCACCGCTTTCAGTCGCCAGCGCACTGCAGCGCGTGGGACGCGCCGGACATCAGGTTGGCGGCGTATCAACCGGTATCCTGTTTCCGCGCACCCGGCGCGATCTGCTGGATTCGGCCGTCATATTGCAGTCGATGCGTGCGGGCCAGCTCGATGCGCTGGCTCCGCCGCGTAACCCGCTCGATATTCTGGCGCAGCAAACCCTGGCGGCCGTCGCAATGGATCCCTTACAGGTCGATGATTGGTATGCGCAGGTCTGTCGGGCCGATCCGTTTCGCACTCTGTCGCGTCGGCTGTTTGATGCCACGCTCGATATGCTGGCGGGTAAGTTTCCCTCAGACGCTTTTGCTCAGCTGCGGCCGCAGCTGGTGTGGGATCGTCAGAGCGGATTGCTGACGCCGCGACCCGGCGCTCAGCATCTTGCAGTGACCAGCGGCGGCACCATTCCCGATCGCGGCATGTTCAGCGTCATCCTGCCGGAAGGCGAAGAGCAGGCTGGCTCACGTCGTGTCGGCGAACTGGATGAAGAGATGGTCTATGAGTCGCGGGTAAATGACATTATTACCCTGGGCGCAACGTCGTGGCGGATTCAGCAGATTACCCACGACCTGGTACTGGTGGTGCCTGCGCCAGGCCGTCCGGCTCGTCTGCCTTTCTGGCGCGGAGAAGGTGTGGGTCGCTCGGCCGATTCGGGTGCCAGCCTCGGGCTGTTTCTGCGTCATCTGAGTACGGCTTCACCGGTGGACGCGCAGGAGCAGTTGCGCGCGCTGGGGCTGGATGCCCGCGCAGTCACAAATCTGCTGGCTTTGCTGGCTGAACAACGCACCGCGACCGGCGTACTGCCGGACGATCGCACATTGCTGATCGAACGCTGCCGTGACGAAATCGGCGACTGGCGGGTGATCCTGCATTCGCCCTGGGGAAAGCGGGTCAATGCGCCCTGGGCGCTGGCGATTGCCGCCCGAATCCAGCAACGCCTGGGCATTGATGCTTCTGTTGCGGCCAGCGATGACGGCATCGTGGCCCGCTTTCCCGCCAGTGAGGGAGTGTTACCCGGCGCTGACCTGTTTATGTTCGACGCCGACCAGTTGACCCGGGAGATCACTGAGAGTGTCGGTCAGTCGGCGCTGTTTGCCGCCCGCTTCCGTGAATGTGCCTCACGCGCTCTGCTGCTGCCGAGGCGTAATCCGGGCAAACGTTCGCCGCTCTGGCAGCAGCGGCTGCGCGCCGGTCAATTGCTGGAAGTTGCACGACAGTATGACGATTTCCCCATCCTTATCGAAACCACACGCGAATGTCTGCAGGATGTCTACGATCTGCCTGCCCTGCACCAGCTGATGGAACAGATGGCACAGGGAAAGGTAAAGCTGGTCGAGGTGACGACCGAACAGCCCTCCCCTTTTGCCGCGCCGCTGCTGTTTGGCTATGTTGCAGAGTTTATTTACGCCAGCGACGCCCCCCTGGCAGAACGGCGCGCCTCACTGCTGGCGCTCGACAGTAACCTGCTGGGTGAGCTGCTCGGCCAGACCAGCAAGCGTGATTTGCTGGCACCTGACGTCGTTGAGCAGGTTGAACAGGAACTGCAGCGCATCGATTCCCGCTATCAGGCGCAGCACACCGAAGGCATTATCGATCTGCTGCGCGATCTTGGCCCGCTCCCGGTTGCCGGTATTGCGGCACGTTTCAGTGGCAACGCCCAGCAGATCGCGGAAGCCATAACGCAGTTCGCGGCCGCGCAGCGAATGATTACGGTCACCCTCGCTGGTGAAGAGCGCTGGGCGATCATTGAAGATGCAGCCCGCCTGCGCGATGCACTGGCCGTTGTACTGCCTGACGATCTGCCCGAAACATTTCTGGAGCCGCAGGCCGATCCGCTACGCGATCTCATTAATCGCTACGCCCGAACCCATACCCTGTTCACTGCCCGACAGCTGGCCACGTATTTTGGTCTGGGTATCGCCATTGTGAATGAGGTGCTGCTTTCCCTGCATCAGCAGGGTAACCTGCTCAATATGGGTTCGCCAGAGGGGGCATCGGAAACGGAGTGGGTTTCCACAGAGATCTTCAAACGGTTACGCTTACGTTCACTGCAATCAGCACGTGAAGCAACCCGGCCTGTTCCACCTGCCGCCTGGATCAACCTGCTGCTGGAGCGTCACGGTGTGCTTAATACGCAGCGTGAAGAGCATCAGGGGGTTAGCGGGCTGTTGCGGGTAGTTGAGCAACTTGCGGGCGTGCCGCTACCGGCCTCGCTGTGGGAGTCACAAATCCTGCGCGCCAGGATAGCCGACTATCAGCCCGCGATGCTCGATGAACTGTTAGCCAGTGGCGAGGTTACCTGGTGCGGACATAAAGCGCTGGGTCAGAATGATGGGTTGATCTCGCTGCACCTCACGGAATATGCCGCTGAAACACTGCCGGTGATTGACACCACACAGCCTCTGACGCCGACTCAGCAGGCGACTCTCGACGCCCTTAGCCGGGGTGGCTCGTGGTTTGTTCATGAGATCATGGCACAGATGGACGAGGCAGAGACGCAAACCACCGACGTTTATGCTGCCCTGTGGCAACTGGTGTGGCAAGGCTATGTCACCGCCGATAGCTGGATTGCGGTGCGTGGGCTGCTGACCACGCCAGGCGCCCCCCGTTCACGTCCCACGCGTACCCTGCGCACCCGTTTTGGTCAGCGTTTTACCCCGGGCGCACTTTCTGCACGCCGACCGGCGGTCAACACGCTGGCTGGTCGCTGGTCGCGGATTAACCGACAGGAGATTGATCCTGCCCGGCTGGCCCTGTCGCTGGTGGAAAATCTTCTCGACCGTTATGGGGTGATCAGCCGGGGTAGCGCGATATCGGAGCAGATCCCCGGAGGATTCCCGGCGTTACAGCCGGTATTACGCAGCATGGAAGATGCCGGACGGCTGCTGCGTGGCCGGTTTGTCGCTGGTGCGGGTGGCGCGCAGTTTGCCTACCATAACACCATTGAGCGGCTGCGGGAGCTGGCAGAAAAGCCGCTGACCGCGACGGTGGCGCTGGCCGCACCGGACCCGGCGAATCCATTTGGTGCGTTACTGAGCTGGCCGCTCCACGCCAGCGGCATCCGCCCGACCCGCCGTCAGGGGGGTCGCGTGGTGATTGCAGGCGGCGCGCTGGTACTCTACCTGACGCCGGGAGGCAAAGAGTTGCTGACATTCACCGACGATCCCGCGCTGCAGCAGGTCGCGGTGGCGGCGCTGGGCCTGGCACTGAAGCGTGAAAAGCCCGCGAGTTTCACGCTTGAGAAGGTAGATGGTGAACCGGTTTCGCAGTCACCGCTGCTTAACGCGTTGCGACATGCCGGATTTTCACGGGTGCCACAGGGGTTTAGCTGGTATAGCTGAGTTGTTTTCGCGCCCGTTTTTTTCGCGCACAAAGTCGATAAATGCCTGAAGCGGGGCGGGGATCAGGCGGCGATCGTTGTAATAGAGCCACGGACCGGAGAAAGTCAGCCACCAGGGTTGCAGCAGCGGTTCCAGCCTGCCGCTGTCAAGGGCTGGCCTGAGCCACTCATCAAACAGATATATCACGCCGCTTCCGGCGATGGCCGCCTCCACCGCCAGATCCATTGCGCCACCGACCGAAACCACCAGCGGCCCGCTGGTTTCAACGCTGATCTCTTCGCCCTCGTGGCTGAAGGTCCAGTCAGCCATGAGGCCGCTGGCATAACGGCCACGCAGACAGCGATGATGGATCAGGTCGCGCGGATGTTCCGGTCGGCCATGTTCTGCCAGATAAGCCGGAGAAGCCGCCAGCGCGAACCGTTGCTGTCTGGGGCCAATTGGCATCGCCACCATATCCTGCTCCAGCCGCTCATCATAACGAATCCCGGCATCACAACCGTCACGAAAGACATCCTGCACGCTGCTCTCCGCCACAATTTCCAGCCGGATGTCGGGATAACGCTGCAAAAATTCTGGCACCAGCGCGGGCAGTACCAGCCGCGTAGCACTGACCGGCACATTCAGCCGCAGCGTGCCACCAGGGGTGTTTCGGTAGCGATTCACCGCATCCAGCGCGGCGTTAACTTCATTGATCGCGGGCAGCAGACGTTCCATCAGCGCCCTGCCCGCTTCGGTTAACACCACGGTGCGGGTGGTACGGTGAAACAGACGAATACCCAGCTGTTGTTCCGCCCGTCGTACCGCATCGCTCAGGCGTGACGCATTGCTGCCGGTGACGCGTGCCGCTTCCCGAAACCCTCCCGCTTTTGCCACCGCCACGACGGCATCCAGCAGCGCCATATCGATCGCCATTGTGCATCACCCCGTACAGTCTGTCCTGATTTCACCGGATAGTTGCACAGCTGAATCACCGTTACAATTGATCTACATTCACGCAGGAGGTTTTCATGTCAAACACCACCATGACTTTTACGTTAGGCGATCGTGAAGTTAACCGTATCGGCTACGGCGCAATGCAACTGGCCGGGCCGGGCGTGTTCGGCCCGGTAAAAGATGAAGCCCGGGCAATCCAGGTTTTGCGCGATGCTGTCGCGGCAGGCGTTAATCATATCGACACCAGCGACTTTTATGGCCCGCACGAAACCAACCAGCTGATTAAAAAGGCGCTCCATCCCTATCCGCAGGATCTCTGCATTGTCACCAAAGTGGGTGCCCGCCGCGACGCCAAAGGCGGCTGGCTGGCGGCGATGGAGCCAGAGGCGCTGACGCAGGCAGTGGAAGATAACCTGCGCAACCTGGGGCTGGATGTGATTGAGGTGGTGAACCTGCGCAGTATGTTGCATCCGGCCAGGCCCAAAGAAGGCTCTCTTAAGCCACAACTGGAGGCGCTGCTGGCGTTACAGGCACGCGGACTGATTCGCCATATTGGACTGAGTAACGTTACCGCCACGCAGATCGCAGAAGCTCAGGCGATGACGCCGATTGTCTGCGTGCAGAATATGTATAACCTGGCGCATCGACAGGATGATGAGCTGGTGGATCAGCTGGCGCAGCAGGGAATTGCGTATGTGCCGTTCTTCCCGCTGGGCGGCTTCTCTCCGTTGCAGTCGGATCAGCTTAATGAAGTGGCTGCATCCCTGAATGCCACGCCGATGCAGGTCGCGCTCGCGTGGCTGCTGCGGCGATCGCCAAATATTCTGCTGATTCCAGGCACCTCTTCCCCGGAACATCTTAAAGAGAATCTTGCCAGCGACAGCCTGGAACTGTCGGATGATGTGATGGAAATGCTGAACGCTATTTAACATCAGGCCCGCACGATGCGGGCCTGATGCTGTACTGATTCAGAAACTGCTGAGACAGGCCGCAAGTTGCGGCTTGTCGCTACAACTGATGTGGTGATCGATTCGGTTAATCATATAAGGATAAAACGGGTTAGAGGTGGCGCGCATAATCGAGTCCAGCCCGACAATCAGCACCGCACTCTCGCCGCGCAGTGACAACGTCCCAAAACTGATACCAAACTCATTCTTCTGCGCGGGCGCGCTGCCATATAACCCATCCTCGGCCGGGAATGGAATCGCAACGTGCGACAGTGAGTAGAGACCCGCCGGATAGGCAATTGCCAGCGGCTGAATCCGTTCCTGCATCTCTCCCGCGGGAACGCTTTTCGTCACCATCTCCAGTGAGGTGGCGGAGGCATTGGTGATCACTGTGGATGAGTAATTCCGACGCGCCGCAGGCAACAGCTGATTAACCGCGGTATATGAGGAGTGGCGGAATAACGGACTGACGCTGACCGCCTGATTGATATCGAACAGCACCAGTTCGCTGCCGTTCACTGGCAGATAATTATAGAGCGAGCGGATGACCGAAGGCGTACTGACGGTGGAATCCATGACCGACTGAAAGGTTAGCACGGGCGGGAAACCGGAGAGCTGCTGATTACGCGCATATTGGAGGATCTCTTTCTGCAGCGCCTGCGTCAGCAAATAGGTCTGCCGGGCAGCGTGAACCGGAAAAGAGTTGTATTTAAACGGATTAAACTCCGGCACGATATTCAGCCAGGCCGTTTTCGAGAAGGCAGGGAAAACAGAGGGCAACCCGGCAACACCTGCGAACCGGGCAAAACGAGTCACACCGATCATCGGCGATAACAGAATCAATTGCTGCGGACGACGCAGCGTGTGATCGCCCAGGCTGTCGAGCGCATATTTTACCGCCAGCGCCCCGCCGTTCGAGAAACCCACCAGATGCAGCGGCGTCTGCGTGCCCGCCAGCCGGGTCGCTTCCCGCACCGCCAGGCGTGTGGCGGCCATCCAGTCCTGCCAGTCAACATCGGTCAGACCCGCAGGCACCGTACCGTGACCCGGTAACCGTATCGCCACTGCCACATAACCCTGCTGACGGTAAGCCTCTGCCACATGCCGCAGACTGTAAGGACTGTCGGTCAGTCCATGTAACAGCACCACCGCACCGCGCGGCCTGCCCGTCGGTTGCAGAATATAGGAACGGTTCCAGTCCTGCGCAAAATGCCCCGGATAGATCATGCTGCCAGCATAGTATCGGTTGAGTGGCGTTTTATCTTCCGCATCCAGCCGGTTGCTGACCTGCTGCTTCATCTCGTCGAACAGATGATTTTCGGCCTTGAGGTAGTCGGCATAGGTCGCATTATCAAGCTGTTCTACTGTCAGTTCATGCGGGACCCAGGTGTGCCAGCGATGTAACTCCGGCCCGCGCTCCGCCTCATAGATTCGAATTATCAGTAGCAGCAGTAACAGTACTCCAGACGCAATCGCAAGGCGCCAGAGCCTGCGGGTGACGGTTTTCCACCTCCGGGTCATAAATCCTTTCCTGAAAAATTAAAATGCATAGCGAAACCACGCGAACAGCACGTTGCCATTATTGTACGTGCCCGGAATATAGGTGAACTGTACATTCAGCGCCTTATAACCGGCAGAGAACAGCGGCAGAATAATCGGTAGCGGAATATAGTTACCAAAATCTTCGCGTGCGGTGATGCCGGCGGTTAATCCCGCGCCAAGACGAAAGTCCTGATTCGAACCTGGATACCAGCCCTTTTCCCAGCCATAACCGACAATCGGCTGCCACTCATTGTGTGAGTCTTTGAAAGCCATTGCATAAAGCGCGCTCCAGTTGCCGCTGTCGCTGTAGCGGGAAATGCCCAGACCGCCTCCCCAGGGATTCTCGTTATAGTTATCGGTTTTTTCTTTGTCGTACATAAAGCGGGCGTGCCAGCTGATAAATGGCAGGTAGAGATCGGTATGCTGAGGCGCGTTCCAGGTCTGCGCAACATCGTCAGTGAATCCATTCCACCAGGAGGAGATTGGTGTGTTTTCAGCATGCAATGGCGCAGCAGTCAGCAATGCGGCAAAAACTGCCGTGGTGGTTGAAATTTTCATAGTGCCTACCGGTCAGCGTGCGGAGCAGATGAAAAATGAGTATAGCGCAGAGCCTGAGGCAATCTTTGTCAGCGGTCATGCTTCGCTTAACCGGTAGTTTCTGAAGACAATAACGACAGCTTATTCAGTCAGGGTCTGGCGATTTCAGCCTGAAATCGCCAGACCTGTTTGAAAATTAATCGAGGAAAAATGGCTGATTACAGTGAATGTTGTCTGCTGGGATTTAGTGAGGATAAGGACCGGGAAAATGCGGTGCAACGGTATGTAAGTAAGAAGATAACAAGATAAGGAGGTAAGGAGGTAAAACCGGATTCAGCCGGTGGGCTAAATCCGGTGGGAGACTCAGGAGGCTTCAGCCTCTTTCGGCTTTTCACCAAACTTCTCTTTCATGTGTGACTCAATCTCTTCCAGGCTTTTGCCCCGCGTCTCTGGCACCATCGCCATCACGAAGAACAGCGACCCGACGTTAATCGCGGCAAAGATGAAGAAGGTGGTGCTACCAGCATATTCCATTATCGGTGGAAAACCGAAGGCGACTATCGCGTTAAAGATCCACTGTAGTGAGACAGCGCCGCCGGTTAATACGCCACGCAGCTGCATCGGGAACAGCTCCGACATCATCAGCCAGTAGACCGGCGAGATGCACATCTGCATGCAGAACAGGAACAGCAGAATACAGGCCAGGGCGAGGTAGCTCTGCATCAGGCTGGGAGCGATAAAGGTCATCACGCTGCCCAGCATAATCTGCGAAGCGACCACCAGACACAGGCCGGTAATCAGCATCGTCCGGCGCGGGAAGCGACTAACCGCCCAGATACCGACAATCGCCGCCACCACTGAGACCACGCCGTTACCGATGGTCGCGGCAATCGAGGCGCTGGTGCCAAGTCCGGTCTGTTTAAGGATGATCGGGGTGTAATACATAAAACCATTTACCCCGGTGAACTGGGCGACAAAGCCCAGACCGACGCCGATAACCATCAGGCGAATCACCCACTTTTCACGGATCAGGGTTTTCGCATCCGGCCCACGTTCCGCCGCCCTCGCCTGCTTCTTCATCTGCGCCATCTCATGGCGCACTTCACGCGGCGTTTCACGCAGATACTTCAGGATCTTTTTAGCCTCTTTCAGACGCCCTTCCGCCACCAGCCAGTGAGGTGAGGCGGGAACGAAGAACGTGCCGATAAACAGCAAAAGACCCGGTACCATGGCAATTGCCAGCATGTAGCGCCACAGGTGCTCATCATGCAGCAGATAGCTCAGCAGCGTACTGGCAACATAAGCAATGAGCTGTCCGGTAACGATCATCAGCTCATTGCGGCTGACCAGCGGCGCACGCAGGCGCGGTCCGGCAATTTCGGCGATAAACACCGGCACGGTAGAGGAACCGCCACCGACCGCAATCCCCAGCAGGAAGCGCATTGCCACCATGACATTGACAGAAGGCGCCAGCGCTGTTCCCAGTGAACCCAGCACAAAAATAACCGCCAGGCTGCGTAGTGTAATACGCCGGCCAAACCGGTCAGAGAAGAAACCACTCAGGAAAGAGCCTATCGCGGCACCGAACACCAGCGAAGAGGCTACCAGCCCTTCAGTGAATGAATTCAGTCCAAGTCCACCCTGATCGGGTGGTGAGGTCATGTAGGGTAACGCACCCGAGATTATCCCGGTGTCATAACCAAAAGCCAGCGCGCCCATAGTGGCAACCAGTACCACTAAAAAAATGCGCTGGCGTACCGTATCCGCAGGCGCGTGATCACCCGCTTCACCAGAGTCTGGTGTATTCGTACTCATAATATCCCTGCCATTAATTAGTTAAACATCCGTTTGATTAAATTTCATACGGAATAGAAATGGAACATATTTACCGAGTGGGTAAAGAAGTGTAGACGGTATTTAAAAGTTAGCTTTAGCAATGCGATTTTTATAACAGGGATAGTTAACCGGATAAATAAGCCGGCGCAATAATGACGACGTGAAAGTTATTTTAACATTAGGTTAACACTTTCAGTTCCTGCTGGATCCAGCTCAGGAAATGCGCGACGCGGGGAAACTGGGCAAATCCACGCGGGAAGACCAGATGATGGGCGCTGACGGGCAGACTCTCCTGTTCGGACAAGACTCTGACCAGTTTTCCACTGCGCAGATAATCCTCCGCCAGCAATTCACTTTCAAATATAAGACCGTGGCCTAACATCGCCGCCTCAAGACTCATATAAGAGCGATCAAAGCGAAATAACCACTCTTTATCTGGCTGAGGTAATTGCTGAGAAGCAAACCACTGCGGCCACTGAATAAGCGGCGACTCCGATAATATCAGCGCATGATGAATTAAATCAGCGGCCTGATTAACAGGATGTTTTTTCAGATACTCAGGCGAGGCCAGCACCGACATTCTTTCGTGGCGGATCGTTTTAATCTCGAATGAGTTCCAGTCCGGGAATCCATGGCGTATCGCAATATCAATATTGTCGCGGCTGAAAGATAAATTCTCGTAAGAGCAGGAGAGCGTGAGCTGAAACTCGGGATAGCTGTCGCGAAATTTATGGATGCGCGGCAACAGCCACAGCAGACCGAAACTGGGCGCGCAGTGGATCCTGAGGTTGCTGCGGGCTTTCTCGTTACTGATGCGTGCAGTCGCCTGCGTCAGACTCAGCAGTATCGGACCAATCTCCCTGAGGTAATGCTCACCCGACAGCGTCAGCACTACGCCCTTTGCCGAACGATTAAACAGAATACAGCCCAGTTCACGCTCCAGTTTTGCCAGCTGATGACTGGCCGCCGAAGGCGTAATACTTAATTCCTCGGCCGCACGCGCGACATTACCAAAATGGGCCACCTGCTCAAAAACCCGCAGTGATTTAATCGAAGGTAAGTGATCAGACTGCTTTCCCATCCGCCTCTCCACACTGGAATTTTGTGATGTGTGCCCATTTTTAAATCGCAGAATTGTTAACTGCATCAAACCAACAAATTCATTCAGCATCAAATGAATTTTTTTGCATTGCCAATATTAGCCGCTTTATCAATTCTGATCGTGACCCTGCCGGTAGCGATACCGAACCACTAATAATTATTTTTCTGGAGTGGACAATGTTACTCGAAAATAAAGTTGCGATTATTACAGGTGCCGCCTCTCAGCGCGGCATTGGCCGGGCAACAGCCGCCTGTTTTGCTCAGCATGGCGCGCGCGTGGTAGTGCTCGATTTAGATCGGCAGGCCGCCCAGGCCAGTGCACTGTCTTGTGGTGACGGGCATCTCGGCCTGGCCACAGATGTGACCGATCCCCTCTCTGTTCGTCGTGCCATCGACCAGGTTCTTGAGCACTTCGGCCGTATTGATGTGCTGGTCAACAATGCAGGTATTACTCAGCCGGTTAAAACACTGGAAATCGGCATCGAGGATTACAACCGTATTCTTGATGTCAATCTGCGCGGCACGCTGCTGATGTCTCAGGCGGTGATCCCCACCATGCAGCAGCAGAAAGGCGGCAGCATCATCTGCCTGTCCTCGGTCTCAGCACAGCGCGGCGGCGGGATTTTCGGTGGCCCGCACTACAGTGCTGCTAAAGCGGGCGTTCTGGGCCTGACTAAAGCGATGGCGCGCGAATTTGGCCCTGACCAGATACGCATTAATGCCCTGACGCCCGGTCTGATCCAGACGGACATCACTGGTGGCCTGTTACAGGATGAACGCCGCCACGCCATTCTCGACGGAATTCCGCTCGGCCGACTTGGCACCGCCAGTGACGTCGCCAACGCTGCGCTGTTTCTCGCCAGCGATCTCTCCGGTTATCTCACCGGCATCACGCTGGATGTGAACGGCGGCATGCTGATCCATTAAATAGCGCCCTTCCCTGCCCGCACGCCTGGCGGGCTAACTTCGGGAGTGAACACCATGACCACGCTTAATCTGGGCGCAGCCTCTGCTGCGCGCGATATCACCTACCGCAAAATTGCCTGGCGCCTGATGCCCTGGCTGATGCTCTGTTATCTCTGCGCCTATCTTGACCGCGTCAATGTGGGCTTCGCTAAATTACAGATGATGGATGATTTGTCTCTCAGCGAAACCGTGTATGGACTGGGTGCCGGGATCTTTTTTATCGGCTACTTCTTCTTTGAGGTGCCGAGTAACCTGATCCTGCACCGTGTCGGCGCACGCCGCTGGATTGCCCGCATTATGATCACATGGGGAATCATCTCGGCCCTGTTCGCCTTTGTAGAAACCGCATGGCAGTTCTACCTGCTGCGCTTTCTGCTCGGCGTCGCCGAGGCCGGTCTTGCGCCAGGTTTACTGCTCTACCTGACCTACTGGTTTCCATCACACCGTCGCGCGCGTATGACCGTGCTCTGGTTTGTCGCCATTCCACTTTCAGGGATGATTGGCGGCCCGCTCTCAGGCTGGATTATGGCGACCTTTGCAGGCTTTCACGGATGGGCCGGCTGGCAGTGGATGTTTATGCTGGAAGCTATCCCCACCCTTGTTATGGGATTAGTGGTACTGCTGGTTCTGAAGGATCGTGTTGAACAGGCAGAGTGGCTGGACGAAGATGAGAAACGCCGGGTGCGCGCCGATCTGGATGAAGATAATCAGCAGAAAGCCTGTCATGGCACGGTAAAAGCCTTTGTCGCCGACCGTCGTCTGTGGCTGCTGGCGCTGATCTACTTCTGTGTGGTGATGGGTCAGTACGCCCTGACGTTCTGGTTACCGACGCTGGTGAGAAACTCAGGCGTCAGTGAACCGCTGCATATTGGGCTGCTGACCAGTCTGCCTTACCTCTGCGCCATTATCTTTATGCTGCTGGCCGGGCGCAGTGGCGACCGCTATCGTGAACGCCGCTGGCATCTGATTGTTCCGATGCTGATCGGACTCACCGGACTGACGCTGGCAACTCTGCTGAGCCATAGCGTCTCCCTGTCACTGCTCTCCCTTTGTATTGCCGCTGCGGGCATTCTTTCCGCCTCATCGCTGTTCTGGATGTTGCCGACCAATCTGTTAGGTGGCGTCTCTGCCGCCGCAGGCATCGCCGCCGTGAACTGCATTGCTAATCTGGCCGGTTTTTTCTCACCGTGGCTGATAGGCACCATCACCACCGCAACCGGTACGCCCGCTTCCGGAATGTACTTTATTGCTGCCGTCCTGCTGGGTGGCGCGCTATGCGTGCTGCGCATCCGGGCAGCGGACGTTAATCGTTAATCAGGAGGTAATATGACTGACTCTCGTCACGCTTCACACGTGCTCTCATTGCAGCAACGAGCCACCAATATTCGCCGCCATGCCTTATTAATGGGGCAGATTCAGGGGCAGGGATATATCGGTCAGGCGCTGGGTGCCGCCGATTTGCTTGCTGTCAGCTATTTCCACGCCATGAATTACCGGCCGGATCAACCTGAGTGGGAAGACCGCGATCGCTTCTATCTGTCGATTGGCCATTACGCTATCGCCCTTTACGCCGCCTTGCTGGAAGCAGGCGTGATACCTGAAGAAGAAAGGGAAACTTATGGGACTGATGAGAGCCGCTTGCCGATGTCCGGCATGGCTGCCTATACCCCAGGCATGGAAATTACCGGCGGTTCACTGGGTCATGGCTTAGGTATTGCTGTGGGTGCCTGTCTGGGGCTGAAACAGAAAGGCTCGCAGGCACGAGTCTATAACCTGCTTTCAGATGGTGAACTCAATGAAGGCTCTACATGGGAAGCGGCAATGTCCGCCTCACACTGGCAACTTGATAACCTGATCGCCCTTATCGACGTCAACAATCAGCAGGCTGACGGCCATAGCAGTGAGATTCTCGCTTTTGAACCCATAGTGGATCGCTGGCAGGCTTTTGGCTGGTACACCCAGCGGGTTGATGGCAACGATATCTCTGCTTTGCAGGCCGCCTTTGATGCAGCTCGCAGCTGGCCCGAACCCCAGCCGCGCGTCATCATTTGCGATACCCGAATGGGCAAAGGGGTGCCGTTTCTGGAAAGTCGTGAGAAAACCCACTTTATTCGGGTCGATGCCGATGAGTGGGACAAAGCCCTGACTGCACTTGAGCAAGGAGTCTGAGATGAGTTCACAACCGCAAAAAAAACGTCTGACCACATCCGCCATGATCGCCTCGATCGCCGCTGAAGGCCAGCCCACGGTTTCAGCTCCTTTTGGGCATGCTCTGGTCTCTCTGGCAGAGCAGCGCTCAGATGTGGTGGGGCTGACGGCTGATTTAAGTAAATACACCGATCTGCACCTGTTCGCAGAGGCTTTTCCGAAACGCTTTTATCAGATGGGCATGGCGGAACAGTTACTGATGAGCGCCGCAGCAGGTATGGCGCGTGAAGGCTTTATGCCTTTTGTCACCACTTATGCCGTCTTTGCTTCCCGCCGCGCTTATGACTTTATCTGCATGGCCATCGCCGAAGAGAATCTGAACGTTAAAATCGCCTGTGCGCTGCCGGGCCTGACCACCGGTTATGGACCGAGTCATCAGGCGACTGATGACCTGGCAATCTTCCGAGGCATGCCGAACCTGACTATCATCGATCCCTGCGATGCACTGGAGATTAGCCAGGTGATACCGGCTATTGCTGAACATCAGGGCCCGGTCTATTTACGCCTGCTGCGCGGTAAGGTTCCGCTGGTGCTGGATAAATATGACTATCGCTATCAGCACGGTAAGGCTCAGCGCCTGCGCGGCGGTAAGCATGCCATTATTATCAGCAGCGGATTGATGACCATGCGGGCGCTTGAGGCCGCTGAAGCGCTGGAGAAGCAGGGGATTGAGGTCGGTGTGGTTCACTCACCCATGATTAAGCCTCTGGATGAAGAGACCATCCTGCGTGAGGCGGGAGTAGCACTGCATCATAACCAGCTGGTTATCACCGCTGAAAATCATTCGATAACCGGTGGCTTAGGCGAAGCTATTGCCGGTCTGTTAATGCGAAACCATGTGACGCCGCGCTTTAAACAGATTGCGCTGCCGGATGCTTTCCTTGCAGCAGGCGCACTACCGACGCTGCATGACCGTTATGGCATCTCAACGGATGCCATGGTTAAGCAAATCACCGCCTGGCTTGAAGCCTGATTCATATCAAAACCGGGCCTGGCCCGGTTTTCTTCTGCATAGGTTCGGTTCTGCCGTGGAAGATCATCATTGCATTACGTCACTTCACATCGGTCTGATTACTGATTGCAGTGGTCAGCACTCTCTGCGCATCAGCAACTACGCTGTATGCCGATAACAGCCACTGATAACCCGGTTCAATGCCATACAGACGTTATTTCTCGCCATTCACTGTAAACAGCAGTGCAGTGAGCCATCGCCTTTTATCAGGTAGGCCGATAGGGGCTCTTCGTCCGTAAGCTGCCGATTTCATCTGCTTTACCCAATACAGTGAATCTGATGCCATGCAACTACCTTTCCGTCATGAGCAGACTGTGACAATCTTTTCGCGCTGATCAGGTTTTAATGGAGTTCCCTGCCAAAGCTGCATCTTGTATCGCACCTCTTCAAAAAAAATTTTATCGCGCAGAAAAAGTTATCCACTTTTTCTGTGGATAAGTGAGGGATAGTTTCTGAGTATCTTTTTTCACTCTCTGTTCAGGACTTTACTGCTCTCAAGATACGCCTCTTTTCTGATCTTATCCGTTCGCCCTCAGGCCTGAAACGAGGGAGCGTTTAACTGCAGGCATGGCGATTTCAGGCTGAAATTTTTTAATCTTTTATACTAAAAACAAACAGTTAATTACGAAATATCGCTGGCGGGCTAATGTTTGGAGAAAGGCTAAGCAGAGGGTTTAGCGGAGTGTGTGAAGCCGGTACGCTGTGACTGAGGTTTAGTAAAGTTGATTGGTCACTAATGAACCAGCCCCGGAAAATCATTACTTGCAATATTCTGACCGTCGGATGCGCGCTGGCGGCGATGAGATTCATCAACGATAGCATCAGACGAAAAACGTTATCTCTGTTTATAGTGACCTGTGCGGTTTGGAAGCGGCTTCGGTATCTGGCGAAAGAGTTCAGCGAAGTGGCGATTTCATGCAGTTTTTCAGCAAGACACAATAGATTAATTTATTATATTTCAATAGCTTAACCATGAATTCACACTTGAAAATCTGGCGATTTCAGCCTGAAATTTGGGTGTCCGCCATCTCTTTTAACGACGACTCGCTACAAAAATCGAAAAAAAAGCCAGCGTTTATCGCTGGCTGATTTGAGTGCATATACGTTAACGGTTGAGATATTTTTTCAGGGTCTCCGCAATAACTTTATCCAGCTCTTCCTGCAACTCTTTCGACTGCCGGTTAAATTCATAACTGAACATCCGTCCGCGTACCTTTTTTCGGGCGAACCGATCTTTATCAGCAAAAGACCAGAGCGCAGTCGCCTGGGTTTTATCTTTCTCCGGTTCTTTGATCAGAGTCTGGCTGCCCTGTCGAATCAGACGCAGAATATGATTTTTAAGCTCGTCCTCGGCCAGACCTTCACGGGCACAGACCACATCAATTTCCCTGGAAATGGATTTGATCAGAGCTTCAACGCTTTGCCCGGACTCACTCAACTTGTCAGCAGCCTGTAACAACGCTTTATAGTCGGGATAGGTCAGCTCAGCGTGATTAGGAAAAAGTGAAATCAAATCTGATGGAACGCTGGCGGCCTGCAGGGCACGCGTCACTTTCGCCTGGGACAAACCCTGATTTTCAGCAATCTCCTTCTGCGACAAACCGCCATCTTTAAGTGTTAACAGACGCATACCCACTTCGCGCAGATTGTGTTCCCGTGCCGTCTGAATATCCTGCGCCAGTCGGCGGGCTTCATCAGCGGTGATGGCCGCGTCAGTGATCAGCACGTCCAGGCCGGTTTTGCAGTAGAGTGCGGCTGCACGACGACGTGAGCCATCCAGGATTTCGATGCGGTCATCGCGCATCACGCCAATAGCGGGAAAGAACTGCTGCAGCTTAATGGTCCGGATAATGTCGCGCAGCGAATCAGGTGTCAGGCCTGCCTGATCGCGACCGTTGGTTTCCATTGTGACGAACGTTTTGCTTTCAACGTCGCTGGCGGCAATGCGTTCAAAGCGAAACAGGGCGCGCTTGCCCGTTGCCAGAACGAATGTCTGGTTGTGCTGGCTGTCTGGCGTGTCATTTTCCAGTGGAGTCTGGCTGAAGGTTCTGCCAATCGTAATTCTTTTTGCGCTCATACAAACCTCAGTTCAGGCGAATAAATTCGATACGGTCGAAGACGGCTTTAGCAAAGTCTTCTGCGGCGGATCGTGCATTCTTCAACGCTTCGCTGCTGCCGACGTAGGTCGAAGGATTGGCGGAGATAACCGTATCAAAGGATTCGCCACAACGTTCGAAACCATCAAGGCGGGGAAGGGCAGCATCAAGCATGTCGCCACCAAAAATCTCTTTTGCCAGGCTATGACAGAGTTTGTGGTCTGCTTTATTGGAGAGCTTCGACATGAAGCCAATATTACCCTGCAGCCGACAGGTCGCGCCGGAGTCTTCGATAATCGCAATCAGTTCCGGAAGACGTGTCAGGTATTTTAGTGTCGAGTGAAAGTCTACCTGAGCCGGTGGCACTGGAGTCATCAGAAGATCAGACGCTGCAATCGCATTCTTCAGGAAAGCATCAAGATGCGGGCCGCTATCGATAAAGATGAAGTCATAATCTTTTTTCAGTTTGGCAATAACGTTGTCATACAACACGGCGTGAACGTTCTGTTGCGGAAGATGCTCAGCACAAAGCTGATCCCAGCTTGAGGCGATAAAGGCGTCATCAATCGATGCTGGCAGCACATCCACACCCGGAATGATCGACGGAACTATAAACTCGTTGACCAGCTCATCTCGTGAGACATTCTGCAGCATTGCCTGCGCCGCAGTCGCTTCCACCAGCCCGACGGAGCGCTCGTGGTTCAGAAACATGGTTGCTGAGGACTGCGGATCAAGGTCGATAACCAGGATGCGCAAATCTTCAAAAAGCAGATGGGGATGTGCGCGCAACGCATGTGCCAGCGAGACGGTTGAAACCGTTTTGGAGACACCGCCCTTCAGATTACCGACAAACAGGGTGTAAGCGTCACTATGGCGATCGCGATACTTCGGCACGCCACGATGATGATAGATATCGATAATATTCTGAATCGACATAGCATATTTAACGGAAGAACCGGCCGCACGTTTATCAAATTGATAACCGCTCTCTTCCATCTCATTGACTGCGTAATCCACACTGGCTCGGGTCAGTTTGGGCAACTTTGCCAGCGCCGCTTTGGCATAGACCTGATAGTAGGTATTTTCATGCAGTTCCTGCTTTTGCGCCTGAATTTGCTCGGTGAGGCTTAGCAGCATGCGTTCTGAACGCTGCGCAACCTTCATCACCTGCTTGTCATCATTAGCCATAGTTGCTCCAAACATGTAGGATTTATGACTTTATACAGAAATCCTGCACGTGAGGCAATAAATTATCTTCTCAACATAATCTCCGTTTTTATGTAATCACACGGGTTTTGGTGAGCTTCATCACATTATTTCGTCTGGCCGAATATATTTTGCAGGTTAATTGCGGTCAGCATTCACTGTAATCAGCAAAACATTTACTGTAGTGAGCAAACAGGTTTAAAAAATCATCAGACAAACTGGGAACAGTGAGCGGGAAAGGGGAGAACACAGAAGACGAACCTTGAGATCAAACGTTCACTGTAGTCAGTAAAGCTTGTGTCTCTTTCGGTGACGCTATGGAGCAGGCGAAAGAGCGATGGATACATTGATAAATGGATTTCAGGCAGTGACTGCAGGTTGCAGTGCTGATCTTTGCCACTGCATCACTTCAACATTCACTATAGTCAGTAGCGTTTTACGTGTTCAGCTCTGTGAAGAGCAACGTTCACTGTAATCAGTAAACTTGCCGATCAGGAGCCAGAAGAGGGAGCAGGGCAGAGTAAACGTTCACTGTAGTCAGTAAGGATGGGTTGAAAAATCCTTAGCGGATGATAAAAGCATCGGAATCTGGAGAGGGAATATACACCGGCAACGTCACAACCGACTCTGGTCTGCGATACAGAAGCGTAAAGCCCATAAACGTTCACTGTAATCAGTAAATCCAGAAAGCAGTAAACATTCACTATAGTCAGTAACATCACAAACAGAAGAGGCATTAGAAGGAGAACAACCGCGCAAACATTCACTGTAGTCAGTAGTCAGCAGTAAGTAGACAGAAGCGATTCTGTTCTGAATCAGCGCGTGCCGACAGGGTCGTAATATGAGTCAGTAGTTAGCAGTAAGTAGACAGAGGCGATTCTGTTCTGCATCAGAGTGTGCCGACGTTGTTCCGAGTCATGAAGTGACCAGACCTTGCGAGCAACGGCTTCTTCTGTCGCCCTTCAGCCAGTCATGCACCAGCCCCGTATCGTATACATCAGCAATGCCGTCAGCAGGTTCACTTTAACGTTCACTGTAATCAGTAGAATGCACGATGCCTTCAGGTACACCGCAGCAAACATTCACTGTAATCAGCAGAACGTTCACTGTAATCAGTACAAGATTAGCATCTCGCCATGGCAGTTATGACTCGCTTAAGACCGGACATCTGGCAACAACGTTCACTGTAATCAGTAGCGATTCGGAAAGCCGTTAAAGAGATTCAATGGTGAGGCGAGGGTAGCGCCCATCAGCAAACATTCACTGTAATCAGTAACAGTGTCACGCTGTTCTCTATGGTTACGTGTGTCATTCAGGTCATACGTATCATGTGAATCACGCTGAGCAGACCCCTCATGGTAAACCGCATCCAGCCCTGATTTGCTGGCCAGCCAGTAATGCTCTTTGAGAACAGGGCAGAGCAAAGGCATTCACTGTAGTCAGTAAAAAGGATTCACTGTAATCAGCAGAGAGAGGCTTAGCCAACCGAAGTAAGGGCATTCACTGTAATCAGTAAACACAGTATAATTGAGTGCTAACCAATATGAGAGTAAGCACTAACTTACTTATAAGCCCTTGTTATCAGGCGCATTGAAGGGGGGTAGGGTCTGAACACACTTTTGCACGGCGGCCCGGATACTGATTACAGTGAACGTTACTGATCACAGTGAATCTCTGGAGAGTACTGATTACAGTGAATGAAGAGTGGATGAAGAGTGGATGGCGCAATGTCACCGGTGACGCAGAAAGTGACACTGCCACGCAGGAATACTGATTACAGTGAACGTGAGGGGTTAATCATCAAACTCGATCTCATCCAGCGAATCGATGCTCTCCAGATTACTGATGCCATCAAGCTTAGGCGTACGGCTGTGGATAATAAAAAAGACTGAGCGGCCACGCTTCACTTCTGAGTAATCCAGATAACCGATCTCTTTCAGCTGCTCCATCGCGCGCCGCACGACATGGTTCTGCGTGGTGGTCTTAGAGCCGAGGTTCAGGCGCATACGCAGGCGTGCAAGCGAGATAGGCGCCGGATTGGTTGGCAGGCTTTCCAGGAAGGTGTAAAGCGCCTGCGCAGACTCTTTACGCTTCAAACGGGATATTGCACGGAGCTGAAGCAGGACCTTGTGGTCGAAGTTATAGAGTTCGAACAGCTTGGGGTCGGCCTGGATGCGCACAATATCTTTTTCGCGATCGTAATAAGCAGACTGAACAAGGTGGGTGTGATAGGCCTTGCCGTTACCTTCAAAAGAGAGCGTATTGGTCGCGATACGGCGCAGAGAGGCATCAAGACGCTTGCGCAGGGCGGCTGAAGAGTTGGCAGAGGGAATGCCACACATCTTAACAAAGTCGATAAACGGCAGCGTGACAGTATCGCCTTTGGTCGGATAGCGGGAAAACGATTGAATAATACCCGCCCAGGTTTTGAAATCGTTATCCATATCCAGCCGCGCGCCGGTAATGGTAATCTTTTCGTAGCCTTCCGCTTTCACCAGCGTCAGATTCTTCAGCTCTTTCGTCGCATCCGTTGATGCCATCGCACCGGATTTACCGCGTGCAGTAGATTTCAGCGTCGGCACGAACAGCCCAAGACGCATTAAAGCGACAGGCTGAACGGTATTATTCTTGTTGGGATGAAGCTGAATAACTTCACCGCTGTTTTTTGTCACTGACAGAAAAGGTTCAAGTAACGCTTTGTTTTCGTTGTCTTTATCTGCCATGGCGTAAGATCTTCATTCTGTGGATGAAAGGGATCGTTTTCTGACTACAGTGAACATTAGCACTGTTTACAGTGAACATTCTACCTGGTACAGTGAATAAAGTACTGATTACAGTGAACACTTTACTGATTATAGTGAACGCGATCACCCTTTCAGCCCTTGTGGGGTGCGGCCTGCGACGATCGGGGATCTCTTAGGATCTCTATATGATCTATTAAGGATCGTTTATTAGGATCTGGTCACTGTATAAGTGGAAAACTTAAGGCGTAACATCATTTTCAGACGTGCTGACCACCAGCAAAAACTGGCCCGCAATCTGCCCACTGCATGACCGACTAATCGGCAATAGCTGCATTCATTCTCAATCGATAAACAACTTCCTCACTATTATTCATTTTTCATCATCAACTACAGCGCGTATCGTCTCTCCATCACTGACAGAATGAGGAAAACGGCACCATGACTGAACATGCCTTATCACGTAACCCTACAACTGGTGAAATTCTGGCACGCTATCCTTTGCAGAACAGTGCAGAGCTGGAACAGACACTAACTGAAAGCGCATCTGCTTTTGCAGCATGGAAACAGAGCAGCATGACGGACCGCGTTCGCGTATTACGTCAGCTTGGCGAACAGATCCGTCTGCGTGAGCAGGATCTTTCCCGCATGATCACCCTTGAGATGGGTAAACCCATTGCACAGGCACGCGCTGAAGTTCTGAAATGCGCTAACTTATGCGACTGGTATGCGGAACATGGCCCTGCAATGCTGGCCGATCAGCCTACTCAGATTGCCGATGCGTGGCAGCGATTCCGTCCCATCGGGGTGATACTGGCTGTGATGCCATGGAATTTCCCCCTGTGGCAGGTTCTGCGGGGCGCAGTGAGTATGTTGCTGGCAGGCAACACCTATCTGCTTAAACACGCGCCTAACGTCATGGGAAGCGCCACACTGATGGCTGAGCTGTTCAGGGCAACCGATCTGCCTACTGGCGGCTTTAACCTGATCAACGTTGACAACGATGGTGTCTCCGTAGCCATCAAAGATGACCGCATTGCCGCCGTTGCCGTTACCGGAAGTGTCCGGGCTGGCGCCGCGATCGCTGCACAGGCGGGCGCAGCACTTAAGAAAACCGTGCTGGAGCTGGGTGGATCCGATCCCTTTATCGTGCTGGCGGATGCCGATCTTGATGAAGCGGTTAAATCAGCCGTTATTGGACGTTTCCAGAATACCGGGCAGGTGTGTATGGCTGCCAAACGCTTTATTGTGGAAGCTCCGATCGCTGAAGAATTTGAAAAACGCTTCACTGCCGCGGTCCAGGCACTCACCATGGGCGATCCGCTGGATGAAAATACCTTCCTGGGCCCGATGGCACGCGCCGATCTGCGTGACGAACTGGATGGACAGGTAAAGGCCACGCTGCGTGAAGGTGCACGTCTGGTACTGGGCGGCGAGAAAGTGGCAGGGCAGGGTAACTACTACGCGCCGACCATTCTCGCTGATGTCACCAGCGACATGACCGCGTTCAGGCAGGAGCTGTTTGGCCCGGTAGCCGCTATTGCGGTCGCCAGGGATCCACAACATGCGCTGGAGATCGCCAACGACAGCGAATTTGGCCTCAGCGCCACCGTCTGGAGCGGTAATGAAGAGATTGCCGATCGGCTGGCGCTGCAGCTGGAAGTCGGTGCTGTGTTTATTAATGGCAACGGCGCGTCCGATCCGCGCGTTACCATTGGTGGTGTGAAGAAAAGCGGCTACGGCCGTGAACTGTCGCACTTTGGTGTGCACGAATTCTGTAACGTGCAGACCGTGTGGAAGAATCGTCGCTAGTGTTTACTGTGCCGATGGAAGATAAGCGGGCGCTGTTTTAGCGACCGCACTGAGCGGACGCAGCAACCGATGCGGTGCAAACGCACTCAGCATTGGTGAGCCTGTGCCGCTCAGCATCTCCTCAGCCACCAGTCTGCCCAGCAATGGGGCAAGTGTCATGCCGCTATGGCTGATCATCAGATAAACGCGTGCTGACTCGCTGATGTAGCCTAATGCCGGCAAGCCATCTGCCGGACGCGACCGCTGTCCTGTTTCAATCCGCTCAATTCTCGCGCCTTCCGTGTTTTTAAACAGCCGCCGCAATCGACGCAGCATCTCTTTGCCAATCAGTCCATCCGGCGAGACCGGCCGCGCCGGATCGGCATGCTGATCCAGATCCAGCGCCTGCAGCATCAGACGGCCACCGCCATCCGGCCGCACATTCAGTTCCGGGGTAATCAGATTGCATTTAAGTGGGATCGGCAAAGGCTGGGTCTGCGCCAGAAAACTGCAGGCAACAGGATCGGCTCGATTCGCATCGGTCATCGCCAGTTCAAGCCCGCACTGACTTATCAGTTCCGGTGCCCAGCGGCCGGTCGCCAGTACCAGCTGATCGCCGCGCCATTCATCACCACTGGCCAGCGTAAGATGGACATCCTGCGCCGATTCAGTGAGCGTCGTCACTTCATTGTTGCAGACCAGCTGCCCGCCACTGGTACGCAGGTCTGCCAGCAGAGAGGCGATAAACAGGCTCGGATAAAGCAGACACTCCGACGGGAAAGACCAGGCGTGCTGAACGCGGGGATCAAGCCGCAACTCGGGCATTGCACCCAGAAGTGCGGCGCGGCTACGTTTCTCTACGGGGTAATCGAGCGTCGTAAGCTTTGCTGCGCGCTGCGCCAGCTGGCGCAGGGATGATTCATCGGCCGCCCACTCCAGCGTGCCGGTTTCCAGCAGCCATCGGGGTGATGCAGGATGGCTTGCCTGCCAGCGCTTGTGCTCGTCTATCGCATGGGCATTAAGATCATGGTAGCTGGTGGGTTCTTTGCCGTTGGCATTGACCCAGGCATAGCTGATCTGACTGGTTCCGCTGCCAGGATAGTTTTTATCGAAGACGGTGACCTGTGCGCCCCGTCGCGACAATGACTGCGCGACGGCTAAACCCAGCACGCCTGCACCGATTACGGCAATACGTTGTGGCATATCTGGTCTCTCCTGAACAGGGATTAGTGGAAAACTGCTACCCGCCGGTTCGTTTACTATTGCGAAGTCAAAGAAGTACGTCAACCGCAGCGTCAGGCGGTGGTTTCATCGAACCATGCGGGCACCGGATCGGCCAGGGTGATCCAGTGTTCAGGCCCCGCAGCCATCTCCTGTGGTGTCAGCAGCGCATGATCCAGCGCGGCACGGACGCTCTTCTCGTCCATCTCAATGCCGATAAAGACCAGTTCCTGGCGCGCATCGCCGGTACCTTCCTGCCACTGTTCAGCGATAAAGTTGAGCGAATCTGCATCCTGTGGCCATTCAGTCCGCGGCACGCTGACCCACCAGCGCCCGGCATAACCCTGACGTGCCACCGCGCCCGCCTGCGACCACATTGCGGCATATTCCGGCCGACTGGCCAACCAGAAGTAGCCTTTAGAGCGGATAACGCCGTCAAGCTGGTGGTTTACTGCATGCCAGAAACGCTGCGGATGGAACGGACGACGGGCGCGATAGACAAAGTTACGAATGCCATACTCCTCCGATTCCGGCTGATGCTCACCGCGCAGGGTCTGCAGCCAGCCGGGTGCCTGCGCTGCCCGGTCAAAATCAAACCGGCCGGTATTCAGCAGGCAGTCCAGCGGAACCTGCCCAAACTCACTGTTCACAATAAGCGCGTGCGGGTTAAGCGCCTGCAGCATGCCCTTCAACTGGTGCAGCTGCGCCGGGCTGAGCAGGTCCGTTTTGTTCAGCACCAGCAAATCACAAAACTCAATCTGATCCACCAGCAGATCAACCACTGAGCGCTCATCCTGCGCGCCCAGCGATTCGCCACGTGACTGCAGATCATCGGCTGAACGATAATCGCGCAGGAAGTTAAAGCCATCGACTACGGTGATCATACTGTCCAGCCGGGCATAGGCTGACAGACTTTCACCCGCTTCATCTTCAAACGTAAAGGTTTCGGCAACCGGCAGCGGTTCAGAAATGCCGGTAGACTCAATCACCAGGTGATCGAAACGCCCGGCCTGAGCCAGACGTTTTACCTCCAGCAGCAGATCTTCACGCAACGTGCAGCAGATGCAGCCGTTACTCATTTCGACCAGCTTTTCATCGGTGCGGGAGAGCTGCGCGCCGCCATCGCGCACCAGCGCAGCGTCAATATTAATTTCAGACATATCATTGACGATCACCGCGATCCGCCGTCCTTCGCGATTGTTCAGAATATGATTAAGCAGGGTAGTTTTACCGGCACCGAGAAAGCCGGAGAGAACGGCAACCGGCAGACGAGGATCGTCGGATGTCAGAGCAGAGAGTGTCATGATGTTACCTGTAAGAACGGGATTATAGATACGTTATAACATAACATTAGTGAGTTTGTTTTCAATCCTGATTTGTGTTTTTGTTGTGGGTACCAATGAGCGTTTAAAAGGGAGTGGAAATGCAACAACTCACGCTTGTCCCGCGTCTGATGCCAGCCGTCAGGTCCGGAGAGAAAACCTCGACGATTCGCTGGCATGAGGGCGATATCATCATGGGTCCGCTGAGACTGGTGAATCAGCACGATGAAACGGACGCGGTAATCGTGTGGGTGAAGCAGGTCGACACGCTGCGCTTAAGCGAAGTCGCCGCGACGCTGGGGAAACAGGAGGAATGGCCTGATGAGGTGCTGCTGGAAGGGATGCGCGAGCACTATCCTGAGATCAGGCTGAGCAGTGAGGTGCAGCTAATCACTCACCTCACGCCCGCAGAAACCCTGCAGAAGCTCACTAAACAGTGATCAGCTGTGCTCAATCACCAGCAGCGCCATCGTATCGGCTTCCAGCGCCCGAAAGATATGCAGCTCATCGCCCGGATAGGTAATGTAATCACCCACATTCAGCTCCACCGCACTGTCGACCGGACCCACCAGCGCACGCCCTTTAGCGATAATAATATGCTCAATGGTATTGGGGATATGGGGCTGTGAAATGCGTTCGCTGCCGGGCTGAACTTCCAGCAGATAGATATCACGCCGAACGCCGGGCGGGCAGGAGGCCAGCAAAACGGCCTGATAATCGGCAAGATCGGCGGTAACCGTCAGGCCCTCTCCACGCCGAATCACCTGCAGACGACGCGCATCCGGCTCCAGCAGACGTGAAAATGGAATGTTCAGCGTTACGCAAAGCGACCACAGGGTTTCAATGCCCGGATTGCCATTACCCGCTTCCAGCTGTGACAGCGTAGATTTGGCGATCCCTGCTCTGCGCGCCACTTCAGCCAGTGAAAGACCGGCTCGCTGACGTTCACGTACTAAGGCATTGGCAATAATGCTGATAGGGGTATTCAAACGCACTCCTGATAACCTGAATGTTTTTTATATCGAACATAACGTTCATCTTGTAAAACGCTTTCGCGGTGTTCATTATATCGGATTATATGTTCATTATGAGACAGAGTGATGCTTTTTCCGCAAATGCAGTTGCTGGACAAAGGGGTGATCAAAGCGATTTTTCTGGTCTGCCTGGCTGATGGAATTGTTGGTTTATCCTATGGCTCGCTGGCGTCGGCCGACGGGTTTCCGCTCTGGGTGCCGCTGGCGCTCTCAACGCTGGTGCTGGCGGGGGCGTCGGAGTTCCTGTTTATCGGCATTGTGGCCGGTGGCGGCAGTCCATTTACCGCCGCCGCAGCGGGCCTGCTGGTAAACGCACGTCATTTGCCGTTTGGCATCGCGGTCAAGGATCTGGTGGGGCAGGGTCCGTCAGGCTGGCTGGGCTGTCACATCATGAACGATGAAAGTGTGGTGTTTGGGATTTCTCAGCCGCAACTGGCGCAGCGCCGCAGTGCTTACTGGCTGTGCGGTATCGGTATCGGCTTGATATGGCCGGTCAGCGTCATGATCGGGGCAGCAATCGGGCAGTTTATTCCTGATGTCTCGGTGATCGGACTGGATGCGGTGTTTCCGGCGATCCTGATCGCCCTGATCTTCCCGGCACTGCGCCAGCGACGCACCCGGCTCCCTGCGACCGTCGGCGCGCTGCTCTCCTTGCTGGCGACGCCACTGGTTCCGGCGGGCATGCCGGTGCTGTTTTCACTGCTGGGCCTGCTGACATGGAGATCGCGCAAATGACACATCAGGGAATGATTATCGCCGGGATTGCCCTGCTGGCTGTCGGAACCTATCTGATGCGGTTTGCAGGCGTCAGGCTGGGAAACCGTCTGCCGATCAGCGAGCGCACCCAGCAGATGCTCTCCGATGCCGCCACGATATTGCTGCTGGCGGTAGCGGCCACCACCACGCTGTTTGAAGGCCAGCATTTTGCCGGTGTGGCACGGGTGGCGGGTGTAGGCTTTGCCCTGTTGCTGGCGTGGCGTCGGGCGCCGCTGATTATGATTATTCTGGGGGCGGCGGCAATGACGGCGCTGTTGCGTTTTCTCGGCGTGCCCTGAGGATGTCATTAACCCCGGCAAAAGCGGGGATGTTATCGCGGTGAAAATTTGTCAGGATGGCACTCTCTCAGGCGTGATTAGCCCGATAACCTTGCAGGGATTGCTGAATGAACACTATCCGTACCTGTTTCCTCCTGATGCTGCTGACCGTGATGACAGCCGGTTTAACCGCCGTTCCGGCCATTGCCCGACCCGATATGCGTCCGCTGGGCAAGAACATCGCCGACACAGGTTCCGCCTGGTATCGCTTCCAGAGTAAAAAGTTTGTCTCACAGGATGGGGAACGGCACTATCGGGTGTGGCTTGCTATCCCCAAAAGCGATGCGCCGCCAGGCGGCTATCCGGTGCTCTGGCTACTGGATGGCAATGCGGCGATGGCACATTTGACAGAACCTCTGCTTAAAAAGCTGAGCAGCGGCACGCCGCCAGTGCTGGTCGCGGTAGGTTACGACACCCATTTGCCCTTTGATGTGGTGGCGCGTAATTACGACTACACCCCACCCAATGATGCGCCTGATACTCTGGTCACTCAGCCTCATGGCCGCAAAGGCGGAGGCAGCCATCAGTTTCGTCAGCTGCTGCTGAACACAATTGTCCCGTGGGCAGAACGCATTGCGCCCAGTAATCCGCAGCGGCGTGCGCTCTGGGGTCACTCCTACGGCGGACTGTTCGTGCTGGATACCTTCTTTCATGCCGCCTGGTTCAGCCATTACTTTTCGGCTGCTCCCTCGCTGAGCTGGAATCATCAGCGCATTCTTACCCTGGCCCGACGCGCCGACGCCGGACCGCTTAAACATCTGTCGCTCTATCTGATGGAGGGCGATGGCATCACCGAACGCCGAACCGGCCACTCTGACGATCTTCAGCAGGAAGAGCGTGCACTTACCGACATCCTGCGCCCGAGCGGTGCCAGACTGATTCTGACGCGTTATCCCGGTCAGAGTCACGGCCAGATATTACCCTCATCGCTGGTGGATACGCTGGAAATAGTTTCCGGTAGCCGGGATTGATATCTGACCGGGCATCGCGGCATGATGGCGTTTCATCACCTGCCCGGAGTTCACGCATGAATCGTCCGCTACAGATTGGTCTTTTGCTGTTCCCTGATGTCACTCAGCTCGACTTAACCGGCCCGTGGGAGGTGTTTGCGCGCACGCCTGGTGTCGAATGCCATCTCATCTGGAAAGATCGCCAGCCGGTGCGTTCCGATCGCGGCCTGTCGATATTGCCGACCACTACGTTTGCAGATTGTCCGCCACTGGATGTGATCTGTGTGCCTGGCGGGCCGGGACAGATCGCCCTGATGTCGGATGACGTCACGCTGAATTTCCTTCGTCAGCAGGCCGAACAGGCGAAGTGGGTTACGTCGGTCTGTACCGGTTCGCTGGTGCTGGGGGCCGCCGGACTGCTAAAGGGATATCGTGCGACCTCGCACTGGAGTTCCATCGATCAGCTGGCACTGCTGGGCGCGGAGCCGGTCAGTGAGCGGGTGGTGCGCGACCGCAATCGTATCAGCGGCGCAGGCGTGACCTCTGGTATCGATTTTGCCCTGACGCTGGTGGCAGAAATTGCGGGTGACGCGGTGGCGAAATCGGTTCAGCTGCAGATGGAATATGATCCTGAACCGCCGTTTACCAGCGGTTCGCCGCATACCGCATCGCCACAGGAAGTGGAGCAGGCGCGGGCGAAAATGGCTGAGTTTCTTGCCACTCGTCGTGCGGCAACCGAACGAGCCGCCCTGCGACTACAGGCTGATTAGCTTACTGACGCCGGGGATGCGCAACAGCAGCAGTGACAGCGCCATTGAGAAGATTAACGTCAGGGCGATGACCAGCAGTTTATCGCCCAGCGTCTGGATGCGGATTGCCGCCGCCAGCAGGCCAAAAATCAGATAGTGCAGGATATAGACGCCGGTCATGGTCTTCCCCAGGGTCGTCAGAAACGGCGTCAGCCACTGGACTTTTTCCGGCAGGCGAATGGCGTTAATGCTGATCACAATCAGCACCACCAGCAGATAAACCTGCGAGCCCGTCAGCACCACATCGTTATGGGTCGCCAGAAAACGCGCAAGAAAGTAATGACGCTCATACAGCCAGGTAAAGAGATAAACCGCGGGCAGCAGCAGCAGGCTGATCTTTATCACTCTGGGTGATGTCAGCAACTGCATCACGCGCGGCGCGGCCATCAGCCGACCTGTGAGGTAGTAGAGCACCCAGGTCCAGATTCGGTATTGCGGCAGCAGCGATAAGGCCCGCTGGCCCGGGTAGAGGCTGGCGAGCAGGTCATAGGCAAAAGCTAACACCAGCAGCAGTAAAATCCCCGATGCCATCAGCCCAAGCCGCTGAATGAGTCGGTCAATCAGCGGATGCGACACATAAATCACAATCAGCGCAATTACAAACCACGGCTGAATCAGATAGCCCTTATGATGCATCCCGGCAAACCAGAAAAAGCTGAACCAGAAGATAAAAATCAGCAGAATGCGGCGAATTTTGCCGAGCTGCCACGCGGGCGTATGCAGCTCACCGGCGTCGATATAGCCGCTGAGCAGAAAATAGAGCGGCGTGGCGATCGTCGAAACAAAACTCAGCACGTTCAGCGTCAGATTAATGTCGTAATGGTAGCTATCGTAGCTCTGGTAAAGCGTGAAAAACGAGACGGCGGTGATACAGGCCAGCGTCTTCAGCATTGCCAGTCCGCTCTTATTCACCGTGCGCCTCCCGGCCATGGAAGCAACGATAGATGACCGGCAGCACCAGCAGGGTCAATACTGTCGCGAACCCGAGGCCAAAAATAATGACCACCGCCATGCTCTGGAAAAAGACGTCGCGCAGCAGCGGCAGCAGGCCCAGCACCGTGGTGAAGGCGGTCAGCAGAATAGGACGCAGACGTGAGGTCGCCGCATCAATAATCGCCAGCTGCAGCGATTTCTCCTGCCGGAACAGCCTGATCTCCTCAATCAGCACGATCCCGTTACGGATCAGCATGCCCGACAGGCTCAGCAGCCCAATCAGCGCCATAAAGCCAAACGGAATACCGGTGAACAAAAAGCCACAGGTGACGCCAATCAGCGCCAGCGGCGCGGTGATCCAGATAGCGACGGCGTCGCGCAGCGAGTTAAACATCAGCACGGTAATGATGAACATCGCCAGGAATCCCACCGGCAGCGAACTCAGCAGCCCGCTCTGCGCTTCACGTGAACTCTCCAGCTCACCTCCCCATTCAAGCCGGTAGCCCGCCGGGAGTTTAAGCTGGTCGATCTGTGGCTGAACCCGCGCCACCACCTGTGCGGAGGTTAACCCTGAAGCGGGATCGGGATCGGTCTGCACCGTCAGCACGCGCGTACGATCGCGGCGCATAATCAGCGGATTCTCCCACTCCAGCCGGAAGTCGGAAATCACATTGCTCAGTGGCACAAAGTGCTGCAGGGCGGCACTCCACAGCTGAATATTCTCGATGTGATCGACACTCTGCCGCTCTTCATCAGCCGGATAGAGCATCACCGGCATCAGCCGCGAACCGTCACGGAAAATGCCCACCGCGTCACCGCTGAAATTCATTCTCAGCGCCTGATCGATGTCACGTTTATCGATACCCAGTTCCTGACCACGCAGCGCCGAATAGACCGGGCGGATCACTTTGCTGCGCTCCTGCCAGTCATTGCGCACCGGAAACGTTGAGCCATCCGCCAGGAAAATGGCATCCAGCTGGCTGCCGATGTGGCGCAGCACTTCGGGATCGGGGCCGATCACCCGCAGGGCAATGGCGCTGTCACTGGCGCTGCCAAACTGGATACGTTTGATGCGCTGATTCACCTGTGGGAAGTTCTGCTCAATATAGGCCTCGGTTTTCAGCGCCAGCGCATCAAGCTGTCGGCCATCCTTAACCCGCACCATAATCTGGGCGAAGTTGCTGTACTGCCGTGCCGCGTCATAGGTCAGGGTAAAGCGCAGAGCGCCCTGGCCCACCGTCGTGACCGTGGCTGCGACCTCAGGATCCTGATTAATGAACCGGGCAATATCCGCCGCCGTATTCGCGGTGTAATGAATATCGGTGCCATAGGGCAGCCAGAGATCGGTGAAAAAGACTGGCGTGCTGGAGGAAGGGAAAAAGTTCTGCTTCACCATGGTAAAGCCATACAGCGACAGAGCCAGCAGTGCCACCATTACCGTCAGCGTGGTCAGGCGGAAACGCAGCAGGCCGCCCAGCGCCTGACGATAGAGCCGGAATACGATGCCCTGATAAGGCGTGGAGGGTTCAGTTTGCTCAGGCTGAGCCGTGCTGCGGCGCTTCTCACTCCAGTTGATAAATACCGGCGTTAAGGTCAGCGCCGTGACCCAGCTCAGCATCAGTGAAATCAGCAGCACCTGGAACAGTGATTTACAATATTCGCCGGTCGAATCCTGCGACAGGCCAATCGGTGCAAAGGCGAGAATTGCAATCACCGTGGCACCCAGCAGCGGCAGGGCAGTGCGCCGCACCATGCGGGCAATGGCCTGCTGTAAAGGGTGCCCGCGCTGATGATCGATTTTGACCCCTTCGACCACCACAATGGCATTATCCACCAGCATGCTGAGCGAAATAATCAGCGCGCCCAGCGACACCCGCTGCAGCTCAAGTTTAAACAGGTACATGATCAGGAGTGTGCCAAGCACGTTAAGCGCCAGCGAGGCGGCAATCACCATGCCGCTGCGCAGGCCCATAAATAGCAGCAGCGTTCCCACCACAATCGCCAGCGCCATCAGGAAATTGAGGATAAAGCCATCAACCGACTGTTTCACCTCATGGGCCTGGTTATAGAACACCTTCAGGCTGATACCGGCGGGCGTATCCTGCTGATAATGCGCCATTCGGGCGGAAAGCGCGTCGCCAACATCAATCACATTGACGCTAGGCGCGAACGAAATGCCGATAGCCAGAGCCGCTTCACCGTCTGCGAAGTAGATATTGGCGGGATTGTCGGTAACGCCACGCGTCAGGGTGGCGATATCGCGCAGATGCACGTTCTGTGGGTTGCCAGCGGGCAGAATCGGCAGATTAGCCAGATCGTCCAGCGTCTGCAGTTCGCCGGTGGGATGAAAACGGATCGATTCGCTGTCGACCCGCAGCGTTCCGGCACTGGCAACGCTGTTATTCCGGCTCAGCAGATCGGCCACGCGCTGCGGCGTCATACCATAGGCGGTCATTTTGCTGGCGGAGAGAGCGATGCGGATCTCCTCCTGCTCGACGCCCGCTACTGCAACTTTAGCCACACCCGGCACCAGCACCAGATCGCGCCGCAGCTGATCGGCGTAGTTGCGCAGTTCGCTGTTGGTAAAGTCTTTACCGTGAATGACGAAGAAGTAGCCGTAAACATCGCCGAAATCATCGTTAACCAGCGGGGCCTGAACGCCAGGCGGGAACTGCCGGGCCGCATCGCCGACCCGACGACGTAACTCATCCCAGATTTGCGGCAGCTGATCGGCCAGATAGCGGGTATGAATATTAACGGTAATCTGCGACAGGCCATTGCCAGAAATGGACGTGACATTGTCCAGCGACGGCAGGCGCTGCAGCGCATTCTCCAGCGGCAGCGTTACCTCCTCTTCAACCTGCTGTGCGGACGCGCCGGGATAGTGGGTGACAATTACTGCCGACTTAATGGTAAACAGCGGATCTTCGAGGCGGCCAATGTTGAGCAGCGCATAGATTCCGCCCACGCCCAGCAACAGAATGACCATCCAGATGCGAATGGGTTTATCAAGAAAATGCTCCTGAATACGCATTATAACCCCCGCTCGCGCTGCCAGATGCGCACCGCTTCACCGTCACGCAACTCACCCACACCGGCGGCAACGATACGGTCGCCCGGCTTCAGCCCGCTGATGATTTCAATGCCCTGGGCGGTGAGACGACCCACTTCGACAGGTCGATCTTTGATGCGCAGCGCCTCGCCATCCTGCTCAACCAGCCAGACGTGCGGCTGATTGGTGGGGCTGCGATCGGGATTGAACACCGCCGCCGCAGGCACGACCAGACGCGGCTGGACAGGGGCATTTGGCAGGTTATGCAGCCTGACGCGAACCGATCCGCTGAGGCCGGCAACGCCAGGGAGATCAGCCGGACGCGGCATGGTCAGCACCACCTGATAGGTCAGCGTGGCGGCATCCGTCTGGCTGGTATGCTCTTTGTATTGTGCGGTGAAAAAGCGGCCTGGCAGGGCGTTAAACTGCACCTCAGGCTGATAGTCAATATTCTGGATATCGAGGCTGGTGAAGAGGGTTTCGGGCAGCGTAAAGATGACGTCGAGCAGATCGGCACGGGTCAGCAGCGCAATGGGCTGTCCGGCGGCCACGACCTGATGATTACGCGCCTGTACCCTTGCAATCACGCCATCAAACGGCGCGCGAAGGCTAAGAAACCGTAACTCCTCCTGTGCGATTTTCAGCGCAGTCGCGGCGGCATCGCGATTAGCACGCTGCACATCCATTTCAGACTTTGAAACGGCGCTGCGCTGGGCCAGCGTATTGAAGCGCTGAAATTGTCGCTCCGCCAGTTGCAGTGCAGTCTGGCGGTCGCGTACCCGTAGTTTCGCATCTGCATCATTCAGGGTAGCGAGAAGCTGTCCCGCTTTCACGGGCGTTCCGTCACGAATATTAAGCTGTACCAGCTGGCCTGCCCGTTTAAACGCAAGATCGGTATTATCACCCGCCTGAATACGCGCAGGAAATACCCGGATATTTTGAGCGATGTCCGATTCAAGGGTGAAAGTTTTAATTACGCGGGGCGGGGGAGCATCCGGTTCTTTTTTTTCATCGCACGCTGTCATAAAAAAACAACAGAGCAAAATGAGGATAACCTTGCGTTTAATCATTTTCTTCGCCTTAACATCAGCTTTTAAACTGCGGTTTGATAAGCATTAAGGCGTAATAAACCCTGATGCTTATCGCGACCGGGATAAACTTATTTTTAATCTTCGTCATATAAGTTTAACGAAGCGGCAGAGCCGCTTCGCCTGAATCGGCTTACGCCGCCATCTGAGAGACCACCAGCCAGGTCAGTAAGCCCACCAGAGTCGTTGCGGCGACCGCGAGAATAACGAAACCGCAAAGCATGATAATGCTCTGTTTTTTCATCAGAGTTTCCTTTTGCGAGCCAGAGTATAAACCGATGCACACTGCATCAGCATACTTAAACCTTAGCTAAACAAAAACAACGTTGTCATTCTCATAATATAGGTTAGATTTAATTTAGCCATTTTATGTTATTCGTCAGACGTTTCTTACGTAAATATGATATCGGTCATTACCTGCAGGAGGGGCTGCCTGCAAAATGCATGTCTTTTAATTGCGCCTTTATTTCATCGCTAAATGGCACGAGGTTTATATATGCTAAATAATGATAAGCAGGATAAAGCGTTTGCTTTATCTGAGCGCCCCTGGTATCAGCGTAGTGTGGCAGAGATATTCTCCGAACTGCAGAGCTCATCAGCAGGATTATCCACCGCCACTGCGCAGGAACGCCTGCAGAAACACGGTCCCAATGCCCTTCCGCAAAAAGCTGAGAAATCGGCTCTGCTCAAATTCATCGCGCATTTTAAAGATGTGCTGATCTATATTCTGCTGGCCGCGGCGGTGATCACCGCGATCATGGGTCACTGGGTCGATACCTTTGTCATTATCGGCGTGGCCGTCATTAACGCCCTGATCGGCTTTATTCAGGAGAATAATGCCGAGAAGTCACTGAAAAGTATTCAGAACATGCTTGCCAGTGAAGCGATGTTGGTACGGGATGGCAAACAGGTCACGGTCGCGACGCGCGATATTGTGGTCGGTGACGTGGTGATGTTACGCCCCGGCGATAAAATCCCGGCTGATCTGCGACTGTTTGAGGTCAATAATCTGCGGGTTGAAGAGGCGATTCTCACCGGAGAGTCGACGGTGGTGTCGAAGAACACCGATACGCTGAGCGGTGAAAAATCGCTGGGCGACCGTCTGAATCTGGCTTTTTCAGGCACTACCGTCAGTTCCGGCACCGCCGCAGGCGTGGTGATCGCCAGCGGCGGTGATACTGAGCTGGGCCATATCAACGAAATGATCAGCGGCATAAAAGAGGTTAAAACCCCGCTGCTGGTGCAGATCGACAAACTCGGTAAAGCGATCTTTTTCATCATCCTGCTGATGATGGTCGCCCTGTTTATCTTCGGCTATCTGCTGCGTGACATTCCACTGGGCGAGTTGTCGCTGTCCGTCATCAGCCTGGCGGTTGCTGCGGTTCCGGAAGGTCTGCCTGCCATTATCTCTATCATCCTGTCGCTGGGTGTGCAGTCGATGGCACGCACCCAGGCGATTATCCGTAAGCTGCCGACTGTTGAAACCCTGGGCGCGATGTCGGTGATCTGCTCCGATAAAACCGGCACGCTCACCATGAATGAGATGACGGTGAAAGCGGTGGTGCTGGCGAAGAGCCGCTGGCGCGTCAGCGGAAACAGCTATGAACCCAAAGGGGAGATTGTTGCTGAGCAGGGCGACGCAAGTGGACTCTCTGCGGCACAGGATCCGCTGTTTCAGCAGTTCCTGCATGCGGTAGACACCTGTAATGAAAGCCAGCTGCGTCAGGAAAGTCAGGGACACTGGACGATTGTTGGCGGCCCAACTGAAGGCGCGCTGAAGGTGCTGGCGGCGAAGGGCCAGACGACACCTCAGCCGGTTGAGGTGGTGAGCAAGCTGCCGTTCGATTCCCTCTATAAATATATGTCGGTCAGCTGTGTTGCCAACGGCGAATCTTATGTGCTGCTGACCGGTGCGCCAGACGTGCTGCTGACGCTATGTCAACAGCAGCAAACGCCGGAGGGTGCAGAGCCGATAGACCGTGCGTACTGGGATGCCGCCATCACCACCTACGCCAGCGAAGGGCTGCGCACCGTTGCCGCCGCCTGGAAGAGAACCTCTGCACCCGTTACCGCGCTGGATCATGCCGATCTGAAAAGTGACATGGTGCTGCTGGGTCTGGCCTGTATGATGGATCCCCCACGTCCCGAGGCGATTGCCGCCATTGACGAGTGCCAGAAAGCGGGCATTCGCGTCAAAATGATCACCGGCGACCATCAGGAAACCGCTATGGCGATTGGTCAGATGCTGGGAATCGGCAACAGCCAGGCTGCTATCACTGGCTACCAGCTTGAACACATGAGTGACGCCGAACTGGCGGACGCGGCAAAAACCTATGACATTTTTGCCCGCACCAGCCCGGAACACAAACTGCGTCTGGTGAAAGCGCTGGAAGCGAGCGGCGAGATCGTCGGCATGACCGGCGACGGCGTCAATGATGCTCCGGCGCTGAAACAGGCCAACGTCGGTATTGCGATGGGTATTAAAGGCACCGAGGTGACAAAAGAGGCGGCCGATATGATTCTGGCCGACGATAACTTTGCCACCATCGCTGCGGCAGTCAAAGAGGGACGTCGGGTTTACGACAACCTCAAGAAAACCATCCTGTTTATTATGCCCACCAACCTGGCGCAGGGTCTGCTGATTATTATCGCGATTCTGATGGGCAATCTGCTGCCGTTAACCCCGGTACAGATTCTGTGGATGAACATGGCAACATCCGCCACGCTGTCGTTTGGTCTGGCGTTCGAGCCTGCTGAAGCGAATGCGATGCGCCGGCCGCCGCGCAATGTCAAAGCGCACGTGATGGACGCTTACGCCATCTGGCGCGTGGTGTTTGTCGGTCTGCTAATTTCAATCAGTGCCTTTGTGCTGGAAGCCTGGCTGCAACCGCGTGGCTACAGTGCCGAGTTTATCCGTACCGTGCTGCTGCAGATGCTGGTGACTGCGCAGTGGGCCTACATGCTTAACTGCCGTAACTCGGATGGCTTCTCACTGGATCGCGGTCTGCTAAAAAATCGCGGTATCTGGCTGGTGACGCTGGTACTGATTGTCCTTCAGGCGATCATTATTTATGTGCCATTAATGAACACGCTGTTTGGTACCCGTCCACTGCCGATCAACTACTGGCTGATTTCGCTGATTGTCAGTATCGCGATCTTCATCATAGTTGAGATTGAAAAACGCCTCACCCGCGCATGGCAGGTGAAGACGCCATCACTGAGTTAATTCTGTCTCCGGGTCCTGCTGCGGATAGCTCGCCAGCAGGACCTTTTTAATCAGATAGGTCAGTGGAATAGCCAGTATCCCGCCCGTAATCCCCAGTAACGCCTGCCAGAACAGAAACGCCAGCAGCTGCGTGGTCAGCGCCAGATTGAGTCGCTTCCCAATCAGCAATGGTTCGATCACCGAACTCAGACAGAGGTTCAGCACCACAAAGAATCCAGCTACCGCCAGCGCGATCTGTAAATCAAACATGATGTAACTCTGGATCACCGGCGGAATCGCGGCCAGAAAGGAGCCAAGCACCGGCACGTAATTAAAGATGAACATCAGCACGCCCCAGAAAAAGGCAAACTTCAGCCCGATCAGATGCGCACCGACGCCCACGATTAACCCGCCCAGAATACTGGTCAGCGTTTTCACTCTGGCATACACAATCACGCTCTGAATTCCCTCCTGCAGCGCCAGATAAAAGGCCTGATGTTTTCCCTTTACCCGCTGTTGCAGTGCAGCTTTCAGCAGCGGCATCTCATAGAGCATAAACAGCAGCATCAGGAACACCATGATCCACCATGAGATGACGCCAGGGATTTGCGTCAGAAATGCAGTGACAATGCGCACTATCGCCCCAGCATCCACAAAGGTCAGCAACTGGTCGGGCGTCATACCGATATCAAGCCGGGCAAAGGCCAGCGTCAGCTGTTCAAGCCGTGCCGCCAGCAGCACGGGCGCCTGACGGCTGAGCTGCATTAAATCGGGCGTCAGCACGGTTAACTTGAGGATAGTGACCACCATGATCAACAGCATCAGCATAATCACCAGAAGTGACGAGACGATGCGCGGTATGCGGTTGTTTTCCAGCCGGGTAATCAGGGGATCAAGCATGATGGCCAGTAACATCGCCAGCAGAACCTGATTGATCAGCGGTGCTGCCAGATAAAGGCCGGTCAGAATAATGGTCAGACAGGCGAGGATAAACAGCACGCGTGCCAGTGGCGGCCAGAGGGTGAACCAGCTCAGTCCCATGATTGGGCTCCTTCAGCAAAGATAAGCTGCAGTATAGATGAGGCTTAAGCTTCAGTGCCTTGCGTCAGGTCAGAGGGAGAAAGGCTTGTCTCAGGGCTTAAGAGACGATCATCGGTGGCTCCTGACCCTTGTTCAACGCACGAATGCGCGACCAAAAGCTATCCGGATAGTTTATTTACGATCCGGTTTCAGCCGACGATCAAACCGGAACGGAATGGCCTCAGCCTGTTGAACTATCCGGAAGAACTCGGGATGTTCAGGATTCAACAGGTAGTTATATTCTACAGGGGAGAGGGCACTGGGAACACGCAACGCAACCGCATCGCAGGCAGAGCACCAGGCGTCTCCATAGTCAGCCAGTTCTGCCGGTGCGTCTTCATCGGCCCAGTTTGCAGGCAACTCAGTGATATCAGCGGTCTGAATCAGCACATCGGGAACATCGATGCGCAGAAGTGTGAAAGCATCCAGGATGTGTGCTGAGTGCAGATGGACCAGTGTTTCCAGCAAAGTCAGCGATGCTGTTTCAGAAACATAAACCATGGAGATGCCGATGCTGTTCCAGCGGCCGCCCGCCTCTTTTGCGCCAAATCCCGTCCAGGCTGTCGAAAGATACTTTGTCTTGGTCAGCCTGTAGAGAATCAAGAGTAAACTCCGTGCTCCAGGCGCGTGATTAATTTCATGACCTCGTAAGCCCCGGTTTCAGACGCCATCAGTTCTGCGGGCATTTTCCAGCTCAGCGCCCTGTTAGGCTCATTCAACCATTTTTGCGCTTCATCCTTATCACCTTCGAACAGTTCAACTGCGCGATCAATGACACGGATAATACGTACCAGTCGTTCACTTTGTTCAGCGCTGAATTTCGCTTTCACGCTTCGGCTGAACGTCGTGGAGGGAATACCGGACATTTTGCGCAGGTCGTTTTGCGTAATCTTCGCCCAGTTGACGATCAGGTGAGCTACGTTGCCATCAAGGCCTTCATTAATCTGGCCCAGCAGGGCGACACCATCAGCGTTGTTCAGGCCTGCGGCCTGCCATAAGCGTGGCGGCCTGGTTTTGTTCGCAGAAAAGCTGAATGTTTTCATCTGTCACCTCCAATTGGTCATTTAACTATAACCATTTGGTGGGAGGGGCGCAAATTTCAGGATCTGATAAATCAGGAAAGCCGGTCACTCTGAACCTTTCAGGGTCATGTGTCAGATCAAGTCGCGACTCACACATATTCATAAGTTTCATTAATGGGTGAACTGGCTGCCGGAAAAGGGGTTACGTCTGCACAAATAGCACTGGCATGGTTGCTGGCACAAAAATCGTGGATTGTTCCCATCCCCGGCACTACTAAACTGCACCGGCTGGATGAAAACCTGGGTGCTGCCGACATCACGCTTTCACAGGACGACGTGCGGCAGATAGAAGAGGCGCTTGAAACGATAGAAATCGTCGGCGAGCGTTACTCCCCTGAGCATCAGGCTCGTGTGGGCCGTTAAGATTCAGGCGGGTCTGCATCGAATTGCAGACCCGCTATTCCGGGTGCTGTTTACGGCTCGGATAACAGAGATAATAACCGGGAAATGCAGGGCACCAATCCTGCAGAATCTGAATTAGCTTTCCGGATTTTACATGCTCCCTGATCGTATCTTCAGGAACACAGGCAATACCAAAACCCGATAATACGGCATCGATTCTTTCTGACAGAAAATTAAACGTGACCTGTCCTTCAACTCTGACACGTAACGATTTTCCTTCCTTCACGAACTTCCAATGATAAAAGTTTTAATTTCGGCCATACGAGAGTTTGAGCTGCATGCTCCCCTGCGGATAAACGGATATTGCCAGAGAGCGTTCCATTGAGTTGAACCTGAAATTCATGCTCCTGCTCAAGATCGGCAATACGTGGCTCAGATAGGCCTGATTACATAACGCGAGATTAAAACGGCGTGCCTGACGTGCCGAACATGTCTGGGCCTATGCCTTTCACGCGCCGTCGAAACGGTGTTTTATCTGAGAAGGTCATGGTGAGGGGCGAGTTCCATTTCCAGGCGAGCCCCAGGCATAAGAAAGCCTTTATCTGGCGGACAAATCAGTCTATCTTTAAGGAAATGATCATTCTCTAATGGTGTTTGTGATGAACGATAACCGTTATAAAGAGCGGGGACGACCGCGGGCGTTTGATACCGATGCGGCACTGGACAGCGCAATGCTGGTATTCCGGCAAAAGGGCTATCACGCCACTTCGATCGGCGATTTGGGCCAGGCTATGCAGCTCACTACCGGCAGCATCTATAAAGCTTTTACCGACAAGCGCACGCTGTTTGCAAACGTCTTTGCTCGCTATCTCTCAATGCGCAACAGCAGTTTAGCCGCGCGGCTGGCGCAATGTGAAAATGGCCGTGAGCAACTGGCGGCGCTACTCAATTTTTATGTGGATTCAGTGCGCGATGTCGAAGGTGAGCGCGGCTGTCTGGTGGCTGTCAGCGCCGTGGAGCTGCAAACTCTGGATGAGGAACTTGCCGGAGCCGTCAGCGCGGCGCTGATACGCAACCAGCAGAATCTGCAGCAGATAATCAGCCTGGGTCAGCAGGATGGTTCGGTCAATCCTGCACTGGACAGAGACGCCACCGCTTCGCTAATGCTTTGCATTGTTCTGGGGATGCGGGTCGCCGGTAAAGTTGCTGCGACCCGGCCCGATGCCAGCATCATCCCCCTGGCGCTGAAGTTACTCGACTAAATTTTTTACTCATTAAGGAAGTGATCGTTTCCTTATTGTCCGGAGGTTTTATGCACGTATATCCACTCTACCAGCACCATTTTATTAACATTGACTCGCAGCGGCTACACTACCTCAGCGCAGGCAGTGAACACGCTGAGGCTGTGGTTTTGCTCGCGGGTTTCCCGCAAAGCAGTTATGCCTCGCGGGAGGTTATTCCCTTGCTTGCCAGCCGCTTTCATGTGATCGCACCCGACCTGCCAGGGCAGGGTGATTCTGACTTTCCAGCCAGTGGTTACGACACTGACAGCGTGGCAGAGCGCATACTGGCGCTGCTGAACCAGCTGGGTATCAAACGCTTTCATCTGGCCGGGCATGATATCGGGGCGTGGGTCGCCTGGTCACTGGCGGCAGGCCATCCCGAAAAGGTTAGCCGTCTCGCGCTGCTGGATGGCGGTATTCCCGGTATCACGCTGCCTGACTTAATGCCAATGGTGGGTGATAGCGCCTGGAAAACCTGGCATTTTGGATTTCACTGTGTGGATGATTTACCGGAAGCGCTGATCACTGGCAGAGAGGCGATCTACCTCGACTGGTTTTTTAACCGTAAGTCAGCCAATCCACATCGCATAGATGCGGCGGCCCGTCATGAATATTTGCGCGTTTTTCAGCAGCCCGGGGCCCTGCGGGCCGGACTGGCTTTTTACCGCGCTTTCGCACAGTCGGCAGAGCAGAATCGACAGCGCGCGTTAAAAGGCAAACTGGCTTTACCGCTGCTGGCTGTCAGTGCCGACCAGGGATCGATACCCGATATGGCCACCCCGCTGCGCACCGTAGCGCATCAGGTAAGCAGTGAAACTGTTCTCAACTGCGGTCATTTTATTCCCGACGAACAACCCGAGAAATTAGCGGAAATACTGGCAGACTTCTTTATTCCCTCTCCGGATAAAAGCGAAGTATCACCTCAGTGACAGTAGTGAAAGTAATGTCGTGTGGCGGATTATTAATATTATTGCTGATCCGCTGTTATCTCATACAGGTTTCCAATAAATAACACTATCTTATTGATTTTTAAGTATGTAGAGCAGGCTGTTGCGCGTTGCTTTCTGTCGCGTGCTGTGAATAAATAAACGGTCATCAACGTCCGTCATCAGGATGAGATTAAAATAGCGGTCGGCAGCAGAGTGCCGATCGCATATTGCCGGGGCTGCTATGAATCAGGAAAAAGCACGACTGGCCGGGGAAATAAAAGCCAGAGTTAATGAACTTGAATCGCAGTTAGTGGCGATTCGACGTGATATCCATGCGCATCCGGAATTAGGCTTTGATACGCTGCGCACCGCCAGTCTGGTCACAGAGTATTTGCAGGCGCTGGGACTTAATCCCCGCACCGGCGTTGGCCGCAGCGGTGTTGTGGTGGACATCGACGGTGCAGAGCCGGGTAAGACCCTGCTGTTGCGCGCCGACATGGACGCGTTGCCGATCCATGAGCAGACCGGTTTACCGTTTGCCAGCCGCTATCCCGGAAAAATGCACGCCTGTGGGCATGATATTCACACCGCAACGATGCTGGGTGTCGCAACGATCCTGCCGCACTATCGTCAGCAGCTCAAAGGCCGGGTCCGGCTGATATTCCAGCCCGCGGAAGAGACGCCAGAAAGTGGCGCTGAGGCGATGATTGCGGACGGCGCGGCAGATGGCATCGACTGGGCCGTGACCCTGCATAACAAGCCTGAACTGGCTGCGGGGGAAGTCGCCCTGACGCGCGGGGCCAGCACTGCCTCCAGCGATGAATTCGACGTTACGGTGCATGGCGTATCGACCCACGCGGCACGTCCTCACATGGGCACCGATCCTATCATCGCGACCGTGCATCTCATCAGCCAGCTACAGACCCTCATCTCGCGTGAACGCGATCCCGCTCACTCCGCCGTATTAACCATCGGGCACATTCAGGGTGGTACCACCCACAATATCATTCCCGATAGCTGCCTGTTTCAGGGCACCATCCGTACTAAGTCGCCGGAAGTACGCACTGCTATGGAAACCTCGTTTAAACGGATGTGCGAAGGGGTGGCGCTGGCGCAAAACGTACGGGTGGAGGTTAACTTCCAGCGTGGCGTGCCGCCTCTGATGAATGACGATCGCCTGATCGATTCACTGGAACAGATTCTGTCGCATCAGTTTGATAAGCCTATCATCGCGCAGCCCAGCGCCAGCTTTGGAGCCGAAGATTTTTCACTGTTCACGGAACGGGTACCGGGCTGCCAGATTCATATTGGATCGGCCACGCCGGGCCGTGACGATCACCTGCATAACTCCGACTATCAGCCGGACGAACGCAGCATTACCGCCGGGACGCAGGCGCTGACCCGCCTTGCAATTGATTTACTCTCTTAATAATAAATAAATGAGGTTTATATGATGATGCGTAACCGCCTGTTCACGGCTTCTCTGACCGTGGCACTGCTCGCCACTTCCGCGTTCAGCCAGGCGAAAGATTTCGGCACCCTGAAGTTTGCGACTGAAGCGGCTTATCCTCCTTTCAACCAGACCACACCGAGTGGCAAAATCGTCGGCTATGAGCCGGATATGGTGGCGGAGCTGGCTAAACGTGCTGGCTTTAAATATGAAATCATCGCCCAGAAATGGTCGGGCATGATCCCAGGTCTTATCGACGGTAAATATGATGCGGTGATCGATGCGGTGACCGTAACGCCAAAACGTGCTGAAGCGATCGATTTTACCCATCAGTACACCGTCAGCGTCTCCAGCTTTGTGACTGCGAAAAAAAGCCCGCTGGCCACGCTGCCAGGCAGCGGCACGATTGTGACGGCGGATGATGACGCCGGCATGAAAAAAGCGATCGACGATCTGAAAACCACCTTCAAAGGGAAAACCATCGCGGTGCAGGTCGCCACCATTCAGGCGGATTTCCTGCAGAAATACCTGGGCGACGTTGCCACTATCCGCACCTATCAGGCGGGTCCTGAAACCTTCGCCGACCTGATGAATGGCCGGGTGGATGCCGTCATGGCGTCTCGTACCAACCTCAACGCCTTTGTGAAAAAACATGCTGAGGCGATCAGCAGCAGCGGCTATGGCTTCTCCGGTGGCGTGCTGGGCGCAGGCTCGGCGATTGGTCTGCGTAAAGGCAACAGTGAGCTGCAGCAGGTGCTGAATCAGGCGCTGGACTCCATGATCAAAGATGGGACGCTGAGCAAACTGTCGATCAAATGGTTTGGCGAAGATGTCGCGCCGAAAGCGTAACCGCTGATGCTGATGAATATTGACTGGCAGATACTGGGCTTCGGGGATGAGGGCTGGGGTGGCGTGCTGCTTAACGCCGCCGCCGTCACCGTCAGCGTGTCACTCTGCGCCTGGCTACTGGGTGCGTTGCTGGGCAGCGTGCTCTGCTGGATGCAGATTGCCGGTTCACGCTGGCAGCAGCGACTGGCGGCAGGCTACATCACTCTGTTTCGCGGCGTGCCGGAACTGCTGGTGATCTACCTCTTCTACTTCGGTGGACGACAGGTGGTCTCCACCGTGGGCACCGCGCTGGGCTTCCAGGGACCGTTTGATGTGAACGGTTTTGTGGCGGGCGCGATTGCCATCGGGCTGATCTCCGGAGCCTATCAGAGCGGGGTATTCCGTGGCGCCTTCTACGCCATTCCCGGCGGAACGCTGGAGGCGGCGACCGTGACCGGCATGGGACGGCTGATGATGTTTCGCCGCATTATCGTGCCGCAGGCGTTACGCACTGCGCTGCCCGGCATGGGCAACCAGTGGCAATCGGTGATCAAAGAGTCGGCGCTGGTCTCGGTAACCGGACTGATGGAAACGATGAACCAGGTCTCCACCGCAGCCAACTCCACCCAGATGTCCTTTTTCTTCTACAGCGTGGGTGCGGTGATCTACCTGATTATCACCACCTGTTCCGATATGGTTTTCCGCTACGTGGAAAAGTTTGCGATGCGCGGTCAACAGCGCGTGAAGGGGTAAGGAGTCCACGTGGATATCATGTTTTTACAGCAGACGCTGCTGGCGCTGCTGAAAGGATTGCCGCTGACCATCAACCTGGCGCTGCTCTCACTCTTTGGCGGCGGCGTGCTGGCGCTGCTGCTTAACCTGCTGCGCATGACGCGTGTCGGCAGCGTTTTCTGTCGCTTCTACGTCTGGCTATTTCGCGGTACGCCACTGCTGATCCAGATCTTTATGGTCTATTACGGCCTGGGCAGTTTACCGGCGGTGCGGGAAAGCTTGTTCTGGCCGCTGCTGCGCGATCCCTACTGGTGCGGCTTACTGGCGCTGATTCTCAATGATGCCGCCTATACCTCGGAGATCCTGCGCGGCGGGCTGCGTGCCGTCAGTCAGCAGTCGCTGGAGGCCGCTAAAGTCTCAGGCATGTCGTCGTATAAAATCTTTACCCGCATCACCTTACCGATTGCGATTCGACAGGCATTGCCGGCCTACAGCAATGAGATCATCTCGATGATCAAAGCAACGTCGCTGGTCAGCACTATCAGCCTGATGGAGATGACCGGCATTGCCGACTCGATAGTCTCTTCCACTTTCCGGGCGCTGGAGGTGTTCCTGAGCGCGGCGGTGATCTACCTGATACTTACCATGCTGGTCAGCAAAGGCGTATCGATGCTGGAACGACGCTTATCACCTTACTATTTTGGAGCACGCTCATGACCGCACCTACCATCATGCTGAGTCATCTCAGAAAGAGTTATGCGGGACACGAAGTGCTGCACGACATCAGCCTGACCGCGCAGGATGGCGATGTGATATCGCTGATTGGAGCCAGTGGGTCGGGGAAAAGTACGCTGCTACGCTGCATTCCGTTTCTTGAAGTGCCGCAGGCAGGCGAAATTGCGGTAGGCGAGGTGAACGTCACGCTGGATAACGCCGACGAAAAACTGAGCCGCGAGCAGCGCCGTCGCATCAAGCTGATGCGAATGCAGCTCGGCTTTGTATTTCAGAGCTTCAACCTGTGGCCGCATAAAACGGTGATGCAGAACATCATTGAAGCGCCGGTTCATGTGCAGAAGCGCAGCCATAAAGAGGCGATTGAAGAAGCAGAAGCGCTGCTCCATAAAGTGGGACTCTATGCAAAACGCGATGCCTGGCCGTCGCAGCTTTCCGGCGGACAGCAGCAGCGTGTGGCGATTGCACGGGCGCTGGCGCAGCAGCCGAAAGCAATACTGTTCGATGAGCCAACTTCCGCGCTGGATCCGGAGCTGGTGGGCGAAGTATTGCGGGTGATCCGCAGTCTGGCGGAAGAGGGACGTACCATGATTATCGTCACCCATGAAATGGGCTTTGCGCGCGACGTGTCGAACAAAGCGGTGTTTCTGCACCAGGGAATGATTGAGGAGTCAGGTTCACCGGAACAGGTGTTTTTCGATCCGATCTCGCCACGCTGCCGCGCCTTTGTGAACAGCCACTTTGAGCGTAATGCAGGCTGAAGCGGCGTTCTGATAAGGCTGACGCGCGGAAATTTCATGTTTTGAGATCACAAAACCCCGGAAGATTTTCCGGGGTTTTTTTAATAGCCGCCAGACCACGTTATCCAGAACGATCAGCGCGATCTTACGCCCGGTCCTGAGACGATGCAGCAGCAGCAGGGCGGCCCGCTTCAACCATTGCCTGCCATTGCTGATAGCTGGGGCGGCTCTGGATTTTTGCATACCACGCTTTCAGGGCGCGACACTCGTCAGGAACAGCAAGATTCACCAAAGCCGCGAAAATCATTCCGCCGGTTACGGCGATATCCGCCATCGAAAATGTATTGCCCGCGACATAAGGTTGTGAGCGTAAAACGCCGTCAAAGTAGTGCATCCCTCTGATGGCCTTTTCACGCATCTTCGCACCCCATTCCGGATTCTGAAAGAGCTCCACCTCCGGCCCCAGTCCTGCTGTGGCATGATGGAAATAGACGCTGACCGCATCAAGAAATTCGATCTCAGCCCGTTTGGTCATCATATGGATAACGCCTTTTTCTGCCGGCGTGACGCCAGTCAGAACCGGATTCTCATCCAGCACATCGAGATATTGCGTAATGGCGGTGCATTCAGCGATCAGCGTTCCGTCATTCAGCGCTAGAACCGGCAGTGTTCCTGAATAATTGATCGCTAAAAATTCAGGTTTTTTATGCTCACCTTTCCACAGGTTGACCGGAATAAATTCGACCTCAGAAAGTAATCCCTTTTCCGCCAGGGCAATCCTGACCCGTGCAGGATAAGGGCCATCATACCAGTCATAAATCTTCATCGCGGGGAGTGACGGAACTGCAGATGCATTGTGGATATCAGTCATGATTGAGTTACCTACCTGTCAATTGGTAGGTGGATTGTGATGCCGAACTTTTCTCCTGTCAATCCCTGTCTACCAGTTGGCAGGTAAATATTTTCCCCTTATAATGCGTCTCCACCTCCTGAAGGAAAACTGAGTTATGAGCCTGAACGCGCGTGAAGCCATTCTGGCCGCAGCAAAAAGTGCTGCCCAGAATCATGGCTATAACGGGATTAATTTTCGCAGCATCGCTGACGAGGTAGGCATCAAGAATGCCAGTATCTATTATCACTTCGCCAGTAAGGCCAATCTGGGAGCCGCGGTTGCCAACCGATACTGGCAGGATACGGCTGAGGATTTAAAGACTATACGCGAGCAAAGTGCCTCACCGGATGAAGCGTTGCAGCGCTATCCGCAGATTTTCCGCAAGTCGCTTGAAGATGCCAACCGGCTCTGTCTCTCCAGCTTTATGGCGGCGGAATATGAAGATCTGCCCGAGGAAGTGAAGCGTGAGGTTCAGTGTTTTGTCGATGCGAACGTCGAGTGGCTGACAGAGGTCCTTTGCGAAAAGTCGCCCGATAACGCGGAGAAAAATGCGCAGCGTGCGCTGGCAATTTACACCGCAGTTGCTGGCGCGCAGTTAATAGCCCGCACGCGCCAGGATATAACCATTTTTGATAACCTGATTGCGACCTATCAGGAGAGCGGCCTGATTCCGCTGTCACACTGAATTAAAACGACACCGCGCCTGAAAGAGATGCAGGCGTCAGCACTCAGAGCTTCAGGGCTATCAGTGAAAGCAGCAGTGAGCATTCAGGGTTAAATCGCACTATGGCGCAAGCCGCCTGCCAGTTTTGTGAACACGTCGATCATCTTTGGCAGCGCCTTTTCCGGCTCGCTGCTGGAAGCGACCCACAGTGCGGCATTCAGCGCCGCGCTGTTCAGCAGATGAGCGGCGGCATCGGCGTCGACCGGCTTCATTATCCCGCTGTCGATAAGACGGGTAATCGTTTCACGCGTGGCTTCCAGGCAGCTGTTCTGGCTGGGCCATTGGGAAGGATCTCCCAGAAAAGCCGGGCCATCGCGCAGCACAATGCGTTGCACTTCGGCATCCATTGCCATGCGGATGTAGGCGATGCCTTCAGCCACCAGCTTTTCCCACGCATCGCTCACCCCAGACGCTGCCGCTTTAGCCTGCTGGGCCATTTCGCCATCAACCTGTGCGACGACCGCCGCAAGCAGCCCCTTTTTATCACCAAAATTGTGGTAGAGCGCCCCGCGTGTCAGACCTACGCTGGCCGTCAGTTCATCCATTGACGCAGCGGCAAAGCCTTTTTCGGCAAAGGCTTTGCGTGCTGCTGCAATCAGTTTTGCCCGGTTCTCTTCCATTGTTTCAGCGCGACGTTTAACGGCCATACACTCTCCTTTCACATACGCGAGGTATATTAATTGACATACTCGGCGTATGTGTGATTAATGTGACATACGCCGCGTATATTAAATCAAACTCGTGTGCGCTGCATCCTGCAATCCGCTAAAGGCTATTGAGGAAATTCTATGATCACCCGCGAACCCATTTTTCCTGCTAATCGTCACGCTCTCTATGAGCAACATGGTTATTCAGCGGCTATCCGCTCAGGTGATCTGCTGTTTGTCTCTGGTCAGGTGGGCAGCCGTGCCGACGGCACGCCGGAGCCCGATTTTGCTGCTCAGGTAGAACGGGCATTTGAAAATCTGGCAGCCACGCTCGCTGCGGCAGGGTGTACCTTTGACGATCTGATCGATGTCACCACGTTTCACACCGATCCGGAGCAACAGTTCGAAACCATCATGCAGATAAAGCAGCGCGTTTTTCCGCAGCCTCCTTATCCTAACTGGACAGCGGTGGGTGTGACGTGGCTGGCGGGATTTGATTTTGAAATTAAGGTGATTGCGCGCATTCCCGATCAACGGGACCAACGGAGCCTGTCACAGAGTGCATAAAGCATGAGTGGCAATCTGCCTGGCCTGAAACGGGTAGCAAGGGGATAGCGAACGCGGTCAGCTATCCCGCTATGAACCAGGTGGAGGAAGAAGAAATGTTAACCTTCAGGAACATATATCGACATCTTCAATGAGTGCGCATCATTCGACATAAAACTGGAATAACTAAAGGTTCTCCTCACACCATCCTTGCCTGTCAGGCACTTTACTCCGGAGACGGGCGCTGCGATGACATGCTGGTTCCACCATTCGCTGAATTCCTGGCACTCGTGCTCAAGTCGGGTAATGAGTGACTGAAAAGCGGGGTTGTGCGCATTTCGATCGTAGTCAGCATGAAACAGACCCAGCATTCTCTGGGCTTCCTGATGCCATGTCTCGCCGAACAGCGTCCGGGCCTCAGAGGTGGTCAGCATGAAAATCAGGATGTTCCTGTCTTCATCGGATAACAGGCTGAAATCTGTGATCAGGTCTGCTGCTGCGCTGTTCCAGACCAGCACGTCCCAGTGTGCGTTGGTAATGTAAGCGGGTTCTGCTAAGCCCTGAATCAGTTTTATCAATCCCTCAGTAATGACCGCGTCGTTGTCGGGAACGGATTTCCTGCGGGTCAGCGACTGCAGATGCAGTACTTCAACTTTATCAAGCTCAAGCGCCCGGCCAAGCGCACTGACAATGCGATCAGAGAGCGTCTCCACCCGTCCCTGTTCGATTTTCGTATACCATTCTGTGCTGACGCCAATCCTGGCCGCGACTTCTTCGCGTCTTAATCCCGGCGTGCGACGCCTTTCACTTGTTCGTAATCCCTTGTTATCAGGCTTGATGCGAGCGCGGCGGGAACGCAGGAAATGACTTAATTCACTTTTTGGCTGCATGGGTTAACCTGGTCGTGATTTATACCTGTATAAAACTAGTCTATTCTCGCCGCTGTTAAGGCCTTTTATAGTCACCTTCTCTACATAAGATGAGGGTGAAACTATGAAAGCAGCTGTGCTCGAAGCGTTCGGGAAACCACTCAGCATTCAGGATGTACCGCCACCGATCCTCGGAACAGGGGAGGTGATTGTGGATGTTTTTGCGGCACCGATTCTTTCTTACGCCAGAGAGGTATTCAGTGGCGAAAGAAAATATCTTTTACCCCCACCGGTTATTCCCGGCTGTGGGGCAATTGGTCGGGTACGTGAAACCGGCCCCGATGCGGCCTGGCTTAAACCCGGCGACTGGGTTTTTTGCGATCCGACAGTCCGATCGAGAGATAACGCTCAATCACCTGAAATCGTATTGCAGGGCTGGAGTGCACGAGGTGAGGGCGGGCAAAAAATCCAGCAGTATCATTTGAATGGCAGCTTCGCTGAACAGATTCGTGTTCCCACTGAAAACGCACTGCCAATCGGTAATATCGATCCTGCTGACGCCTCAGCCTGGTGTGCCATCAATACGTTGCTGGTGGCTTATGGCGGTTTGCTGGCCATGGAGCTTAAAGCCGGTGAGAACGTGCTGGTAAGTGGGGCCACCGGTAATTTCGGTAGTTCAGCGGTTCTGGCCGCTATCGCAATGGGTGCCAGTAAAGTCATTGCACCCGGACGCAACCCGCAGGTTTTACAGGATCTCAGGAAACGGTTTGGTTCGCGGATAGAAACCGTCACGCTGAGCGGCATGGCCGATAAAGATATCAGCGCGATGAAAAGCGCGGCGGGTGGGCCAATCGATGCCGTGCTCGACCTGCTCCCGCCTTCAGCTGAGGCATCGGCGGCGCGCAACGCCATTATGTCGGTAAGGCCTTATGGTCGTGCTGTGCTGATGGGAGGCGTTGGCATGCTGGGCGGCGATGATCTGGCACTCCCTTATCCGTGGATCATGCGTAATCTCATCACGATTAAAGGACAGTGGATGTATGAACATGAGGCTGTTTACACACTGGTGGGGCTTATCCGGGCAGGACTGCTGGATCTCAGCCATTACGCAGTAACGGAATTTGCACTGAGTGAGATTAATCATGCCATTATTCACGCAGCCGAAAATAGTGGCCCCTTTAAACTGACGGTAGTTCGTCCATAACTTTCTGTAATCAACAAAGGTCTCTGCGCCTGTTTCACGCATCAGGGCTTCATGTCGCCCGGAGACCACAGCAATAAACCGTGCGTCCCTACATCGGGCAATCTGCACCGCAAGATGTCCACCGCCGCCTCCCGCAGCGTTAATCAATACGGTTTCCCCTTTAATGCAACCGGCACGTGGGGAAAGATGCAAAAGATTGGGGGCATCATGGCCGGTTTTTCTGGATCAGCGACAAGGGTGTCCCGGGGTCATCGGGACCAGCCAGAAACGACATAATCCACCATCGGCTGGAGTTTCTCTCTCGTTACGCCAGCCTTGGCCTGAACAGCCATGCCCTGCGCTATAGTCATAAGGTATTTAGCTAACATTTCACAATCAGCGGATGAAGAAAGCTCGCCCTCGTGCTTTGCACGTTTGAGCCTCTCCAGCAAAGCCGTCTCCGAGCCAATGCGGCGAGTGATCAATTCCTGGCGAATGGTCTCAGCCCCCTCTGAACATGCCAGAGCGCCATTAATACCGAGACATCCCCGGCATTCACCACCGAGCGTGTGAGTATCCAGCATGCCATTAAGAATGAGTCGCACCGCATCATGAACGTTTGGTTCCTGGAGTGCTCCGGTCATAAAAGCCATATATCTGACTTCATATCTCTCCAGCGCTTTACGGAAAAGGCTCTCTTTGTTTCCAAAGGTGGCGTAAAGACTCGGACGCGCAACGCCCGTCGCACGTGTCAGGTCATCAAAGGAGGTGCCTTCGTAACCGTTTTTCCAGAACACCACCAGGGCTGCTTCTAAAGCGACCTCCGCGTCAAATTCCCTATGTCTTCCCATTTACCCTCCGATTCTATAACGGTCATTATAAAAAAATTGACGGGCTGCGTCCAACTCTGTAGTAATAATACTGTAACGACCAGTATTGAATTTTTTTTGCTGGCGCAGATGATAGCGTCTGGCCCGAAACAGAGAAGGGAAGAGCATGAACGAAGAGCAGCAAAACCAGCGCGTTGCCGTTGTTAAGGACTATTTTCGCAAACTTGACTCGGGCGATTCGTCAATGATGGATCTTCTGACAGACGACATTCAGATCTACTTTCCAAAGTTCGGTGTGGGATACGGAAAAGCTGAAGTGGCTCGCGCCGCTCAGGGAATGATGAGCACCCTGCAAAAGATCGAGCACGACTTCGAGCGGATGAATATTCTGGTTGCGGGCGATCATGTTGTCGTTGAAGGGTTTGAGAGTGGAATCAGCGCTAACGGAACGCCCTGGCCTGTAAAGGATCGCTCTGAAGGCCGTTACTGTAACGTTTTCCAGTTCGATGGGCTTAAAATTAAGCGGCTTCACATCTATACCGATCCCGATTTCAACAGCACGCATGAAGAGCGATTTTTGTGGCCAGCGGTCGGCATGACCCGTTCAGATGACATCTGATTGGTGAAGTGACATGCGTTCAGGATGGATCTCCATGCTGACGCAGCTGCTAACCTGTGCAATCACTATCGAGCTCTTTGCACTCTTGGCGCGGTTCCTGAAGCGTTTAAGCTCATACTCATGTTAAGTAAATCGACGTGCCTGAGAAGATATTTTAAGCGTTTTCTGCGCTCAGCCACATCGGTATAACTGGGTTGAAATGCGAGCTTCAGGCGCCATCAAGCCCCAGCGTTTCACGACGCAGGAAGGCCCAGTCAATCAGAGCAGTCATTGATGGCCCAAGCGCTTTTCCCAGATCGGTAAGTGAGTACTCAACACGCGGAGGGACTTCGGGATAAACCGTGCGAGTCACGATGCCATCCTGTTCCAGTTGCTTAAGCTGCTGGATCAGCATTTTTTGATTTACGCCCTCAATCCGGCGCTCCAGCTCGGAAAAGCGCAGCGGGCCTTTAGCGGCGAAAAGCTGACAGATAATAATTGTCTTCCATTTACCTTCAATAATCTTCAGCGCTTCGGTGGTAGCCTTAGCCCACACCAGTCGCTGCTCCGGAATATCACAACGCCAGTCTCTTTCCATACTTACCTTCAGGTTAGTAACCCACTATTTTGTCGGTTCTTGTTGTTTATTCAGTGAATATATAGGGTATCTCACTTCAACACAGAATCAGGAGCGAAATATGAAAATCGGCGTAATTGGCACAGGTAATATCGGTGGTACCCTGGCACGGAAGCTCAGTGAAGCGGGGCACAAGGTAAAAATCGCTAATTCACGCGGAGTTGATGGCGTGCGTGGTTTTGCGGGTGAAATTAATGCAGAACCCACAGACATCAGGGGAGCGGTTACAGACGTCGAAGCCGTGATTCTCTCCATTCCGCTGCCGGCACTTAGCAGCCTGCCTGATGGGCTTTTCGATCACCTTCCACCCCATGTCCCGGTGATCGACACCAGCAACTACTATCCTGGCCTGCGCGATGCACCGATTACTGCACTGGATAATGGGCAGACCGAAAGCGAATGGGTTCAGGAGCAAATCGGGCATCCTGTGGTTAAAGCTTTTAATAACATCCTTGCCGACTCGCTCGCCGATCTGGGCCAGTCGCAGGGAAGTCGGGGTCGTCTGGCAGTTGCCGTAGCGGGAGATCATCCTGATGCTGTGCAGACGGCCATGTCACTGGTTAACGACACCGGTTTTGTTCCTGTGTTCTCTGGGACTATCGCTGAATCATGGCGTCAGCAGCCCTGCACACCTTGTTACTGCTGTGACTGGGAAGCGCCCGTGATGCTGCGAGCTCTGGCGTTGGCCAGAAAGGGAGAAGGTCAGGCTCGGTTGCCACAGCTTTATGCCAGTTTCGCGACGCTGGGTGATGCACCCTCTCATCAGGATATTATCGAAAACAACCGTGCCATAAACTGGCCGGTTTGAATTGCGTGGGAAGGATAATCTGTCTGCATTGCAGATCTGGCTAAGGTGACTTAATAATTCACTGATTTCGTATTCTTTATCGGCACTGCCATAATCATGATGCCGTTGAGGCTCGCGTCGGGTTCGCTTTAATCAATATCAGATAGCCACACTGTGTCGTTCAGGTGAGAGAAATCTCTGAGCAAACCTGACTGTGATAATCGACGGCCAATGGTTTATCACCCGGCCCTTTTGATTTTGCAGATATCGTCCTGTCAGATTAAAGCCCCGTTCCGGGGCTTTATCACTCTCATTTTTGACCCGACTTATTTCTGCATGACGCCACTATATCGTCAGAACTGACATATTCCCGGGTCTGAACACCTGTAATGCCCAGCATGGTTGAGAAAAGGTTGTCCTGAGAATATTTTTGCGTGGTGGCTTGCTGGCTCAGGCACTTGTAGTCCACGGCATAACGCTGCTGGTAATCGGGCGAAAGCCAGATAAGCAGCGGCACGCGAGTCTGGGCTTCAGGCGCGATAGCATAGGGCAGGCCATGCAGATAGACACCTTTCTCTCCCAGCGACTCACCATGATCGGAAAGATAAACCAGACTGGTCGTAAACTCCTCCTGATGGGCTTTGAGTAATTCAATCGCTTTGTCGACGATATAGTCCGCATACAGGATGGTATTGTCATAAGTATTAATCAGCTGGGCCTGAGAACATTCCTGAATCTGTTTGGTTTCACAGGTGGGCGTGAATTTTCGGAACGCCGGGGGGTAACGATGGTTGTAGGTTGGCCCGTGGCTGCCAATAGTATGCAGAACGATAAGACCATTGCCCTGAAGCTGTTTGATATACTCCTCCAGACCATGGAAAAGCACCTCATCATAGCACTCGCCTTTAATACACATTCCCGGAAGATTCAGGGCTGTCATATCCTGATTAGGGACCCGATCGCAGGCCCCTTTGCATCCCGCATCGTTCTCATTCCATAAAACACTCAGCCCTGCACGCTGAATAATATCCAGTAGCCCCTCCTGATGACTGGCCAGGGCATCATCGTAGTGCTTGCGCGGCATGTTCGAAAACATGCAGGGAACGGAGACCGCCGTGGATGTGCCACAGGAGGAGACGTCAGGAAAATAGACGACGTCATCTTCCGCCAGCAGTGGATTGGTTGGCCGTGAATAACCTCCCAGAGAAAAATTGGCGGCGCGTGACGTTTCACCCACAACCAGAATCGTCAGGTTTTTTTTAGGGCCGTTCAGCATGTGGGGGAGTTGATGCGCATCTTCGCCTATTTTCACCAGGGGAAGATTCGCCCGCTCGCGGTGATTATAGTAAGAGAGCGAGGCGGCAATAAAATTAGACGGACTCAGGGATTTCACCAGCTCGTGATTATTACGAAACAGTGAGGCGTAATCCTTATAAAACAACATGGCTATCACGGCTATCAACACAACAGAAATCACCAGACTTAAAGCGCGCTCAAGCACTCCTTTCCACACCGGAACCGACTTTTTAAACGCGGGCCAGAAGGCAAGTACAGCCATAAAAATGCCGGTAAAAAATATTACCACTATCATCTTAGGCGTCAGCAGCGCCATGCTTTCTGCTGGCGTGGTATCCACCATGTTGGTGATCATTGAACGGTCAAGAATGATGCCATAGTGCTGAATAAAGTACTGAGCCGTGGCAGAGACAAAGATAAATAGTGCAATGGTTATCCTGTCCAGCCAGAGAAATGAGGCAATAGTCACCACAATATTGATGACGCTAAAAGCCACAAGGGGCATGGAGAACAAAAAAAGAATATTTTTAAGCTCATTTAGCGGTATAAGTGAATATGCCTGCCGGTAAAAGGCGAGATTGAGAAAAACCGAGATATAAATTGAGAATAATATAATAAACGTAACGCGGTGCATCACGGGCTGACTGATTGTGAATCGTGGCATAAAGGTATTCCGTAACCTTGAAAAAATTGAGCCAATACAGATTATTTCTGAATTGATTAGTGATAATTAATAAAATTCATGTGCTGTGAACCACAGGTAGAAGAAGCTAATGACTATGATCATAGAAATTACCACTGTAAAACATTCACTTGATGATGGTCTGAGCATGACAGGTGCCTGGGAAAGAAAGGGTTCATAATTGTGAATGTTAAGTAAAAATTAACCTTTTGCTACAGTTTGTGCGGTTAACTTTTCTATTATGTGGTCGGGTTCACACTTTTACGGTGAAGATGCTGAAAAGGATAAGATAGGGGCGTGAGATAATTGAGACGCCAGAGAGCAGCTGTCGCCGAAGATAAGAACAGGCACTCACAGAATAAATTGTGTCAGTACCTGTTGATACTGCTCAGTACAATCTATGAGCCGCTGAATTCCCCAACTGAAAGTGGTGCATCGTAATAGTTAGCATGCGCAGCATTGCTCTACAGGCTTGTCCTTAAGCCTGAGAGATCCAGATTACTCTCCGGCGAGTGCGGTAATAAAGTCACGATAGGTATGCAGTGGGCGGCCAAGCAGGGTGACCAGACGTTCCCGGTCGCCCTCTTGTGGAATCATCCCATCACTGACGTAACGTTCAGCCATCAGCCGCATTTCATACGCCATCCAGCGCGGCATAAACTCCGCCATATTGGCTTCGAATACATCCGGATTATCTCCTCCATAAATTACCGGACGGCCCAGAAGCTGTTGCCAGGCTGCTGCTGCCTCTTCTCCGTTGAGCGTATCCGGCCCCACGAGATTGAGCGTTTCGACCGGTAATTCTTCGCTGGCCTGGTCGCGCCTTATCAGTTCAATTGCCGCCACTTCAGCAATATCCCGTGTATCGACCATTGCCAGGCCAGTCATGCCGATCGGCATCGGGTAAACGCCGTGGTTGATGATCACATCTTTGATCATCACCTCATTATCGATGAAGTAGGTGGGGCGCAGAATAGTAGCGCTAAACCCCATCTCTTTCAGCATGCGCTCGACACCATATTTGACGGCAAAATGCGGCACGTTAACCGAAATGTCTGCGCCAAAAACCGACAGGTAGACGACACGCTTAATGCCGCACTCTCTGGCAATATTGAGCGTGATGATTGTCTGCGTATATTCATCTGCAGCGACCGCGTTCAGTAAAAAAAGCGTTTTGATGCCGCTGAAGGCGGCGCGCAGGGCGTCGATATCCAGCAGATCGCCTTTAACAACGTCGACATTGTCCGCAAAGCCCGCTTTTGCCGGATCGCGTGTCAGAACACGGAAATCAGCACCGCGGTGGATAAGCTGATCGACAAGGTGGCGGCCAACACGGCCAGTGGCGCCGGTAACAAGAATCGTCATGATGTTTATTCCATAATGTCTGGGTGGGTGTGAGCAAACAATAAGCCGATCCATTTCCCACGAATAGACGCTAATATTGAGACGAGTTGTTCCATAAATGAGACAGCCTGTGGATATTAACGCGCTAAAAGATTTTCATCTGATTGCCGCCTGGGGAGGGTTGGGTGCTGCCAGTCGCGCCAGCGGAAGGCCCAAAGCCACGCTATCACGCAGGCTGGCTGAACTTGAAGAGGCGGTTGGTGTGCGGCTGATTGAGCGGGGCGGCCAGCGACTGCGGGTCACCGATGCTGGCGAACGTTTGCTGGCACGCACCGCCGGGCCAATACAGGAGATTGATGAAGCCGCGCGATCAGCACGCGACGAGCGGACAAAGCCTGCGGGCACCCTGCGTATCGCCGCACCGCTGCTGTTTTCGCAACTGGCGCTTGGCGGCCTGCTGGCTGCGTTTCAGCGACGCTATCCTGACATCCTGATTGAAGCTATTTCAGAAGATCGCATGAGCGATCTGGTGGATGAGCAATTTGACGTTGCTATTCGTATTAATCCACAGAAAAACAGTTCGCTGGTCGGCCGGTGTTTTGCCCGTGATAAGCAGGTGCTGGTGGCGCTTCCCGCGCTTGTCATGCCAACAGGCGATCCGCATAACCCGCCGGAAATACCGGCAGTTGTGATGTCAACGTTTCAGCCTGGTGAGCTCTGGGCCGTACAGGACGGAGAGCGATGTTTTACGCCACAGCCTCTGATGCGTCTGTCATCCATTCTGACGCTCCGGGACGCCGTTCTGGCGGGTGCTGGTGCGGCGATGCTTCCGCAATCCCTCGTCAGCAAACAGCTGGAAGAGGGAGAGCTTGTCTGCTGGGGAGAGGAGGAAAATCTTACTGAGCTCTGGGTGCTGCACACTTCCCGCCATCTCCAGAGCATCAGGGTTAAGGTTTTCGTGGAATTTATCTGTGAACACTATCCTGCGGGCTGGTTCGTGACCTGAGCCGCAGGGTTCAGGGGATTAACGTCAAACAGCCTATGCCGCTTCCCGCCCATACCAAAAGGAGGATCAGACCTCTTTACGGCCCAGATAACGCTCTTTCATCAGTGACAGTTTTATGCCGATATCCAGCGCCGGCGATGGCGGCATAAAACTGGCCTTACCCAGCGACAGCATATCCGCAATATATGGGTTGTCCTGTTTCATCATGAAATCCGCCAGAAGACTGCCCGCCACGGTCTGTTTTGAAACACCTGCACCGTTACAGCCACTCGCCGTACAGATAAATTTGTTCAGCATGCCCCATTCAGGCGCGCTGTTTCGCGTAACGCTGATGGTGCCGGACCAGGTATGGGTTATCTTCACACTGCCCAGGGTCGGATAGACTTTATGAAATAAGCGCTGATGCAGCTGGGTTGCCTGCCAGGTCTGCGCGGCATTCACCTGACCGCTGAGTGCGGGTATTACGTGCTGGCGAATCAGGAAACGGCGGTCTGTGGTAAAACGGAAGGTTGCACCGGCAATCGCATTAACCGGCGTAAGCCCCCAGCTCTGCATAGGAGGCAGGGTGGCCAGTTGTTCATCCGTCAGCGGATCGGTAATGCTGGCGAAGGTCGCCATTGCAGCCTGCCGCGAAAGCCCGGGTCGCAACTCGGGCGATAATGCGTTGGTGGCCAGCATCACCTTTGGCGTTTTGATGATGCCAAACGGTGTCAGCACTTCAGCCATGCTGCCGTAGCGAATCCCCAGCACCGGCGTATTATCGAAGCGTTGAATATTTTCAGGTAAAGAGTGGTTTAGCCCGGCGATCAACTGCGCCGGATTAATCAGCACACAGCCAGGTGTATATATCCCTTTGCTGTAAAAGCGCGTACCAAGTTTTAAGTAAAGCTCTTCGCTGTCTGACATCTGCCATGGCTCATCCATTAAATCGAGCTGGCTGGCGTACTCTTTTAAAATACGATCACTGCCACGTTCAGCCTGGCAGTGATATTTACCGACCTGTTCCCAGTCGCACTGAAGATGATGCTGAGAAATAACCTGCTCCAGCTGACGAATGCCTTCCTGAAGCAGGTTACGGTAAGCGTTGGCCTTTTTTAATTCAGCGGTCGAACTGCCAATATTATGAGGCAGACCGATAACAAACCCGGAATTACGTGCCGATGCGCTTTCCCGTGTGCTGTGCGCGTCGACGATGATAATTTTCAGGTCGGGATTAATTTCAGCCAGGCGTCGCGCAAAGGCAACACCTGAAAACCCCGCGCCGACGATAACCCAGTCGGCAGTGATATCCTCTCGCAGCATGGGCTGCGGCGTAAAACAATGCTCACCCGCAGGCCAGCCCAGTTGATTGTGATTAAATGGTATCGATGCGTAGCGCAATTCCCTGTGCCTTATCTGAAAAATAAAGCAATTTTATAAGTTAAAGCGGGATATCTGTGCCAGCGGTAATCTGATTATTGTTGATTTCAGACAAGTAAAATTCAGGTGGATGATTTTTGAGTTAACAACCAAAGGTGACACGAATTTTCGAAGAAGAGATGATAACGCGACTGTTATGTGTTTTATTTGCTGGTGTCAAAGACCGAAACCAGTGATCTGCAAAGCGGTATTCATAAAGCGCGAGCAGGGGAGAGCGAAACGGAACAGGTCGCGCTGTTAACTGGCAATTTCGAGTAGGAATCAGCCCCTGAAACGGATAACTGTAGGGCATCAAAGCGTTTTATAGATTTCAGCAATGACCTGCATCGTTGCCTCTTCTATAGTTCCTTCATTGCGACATAAAAACCAGCCGTGGTTAGTCATCTCCTGCTCGAACGCTCTGGTGCAAGCGACATGCTCTTCCAGCCTGTGAATCACTGTACTCCCCAGCCCACGCGATCGTGCCGCGGCTCGTTCCCATGAAATCTCAGGTGCCGTGACCACCCCGACATGCAGATCTGGCGCTCGCACATTGAGCTTAATGTTTCGCTGCAAAATCTCTGCAAAGGGCACCATCCGCCGAAACGCGGCATCAGACGGATACCAGCGATCCATCAGGATAATGCAGTTCCCGGGCTGTTTAGTGAGTACATTCTGTGAAATCCAGGCACGGCTAACGGCAAAGCGTTCACAAATATCCTGTTCAAGATCAACGGAGGGATTTCTGGCGAGCCTGTTAACCAGTGCCATTGTTTCCACCCTGAAGGGATCGCTTTTTTGCTCGCTAAGTCGGATCACCTTCCTGTTATCTGCTCTTAGCACTTGCGTAATGGACTCCAGCAGAGTGGTTTTACCGGTTCCCTTGGGCCCATCCAGAGAAACAAAAAGCTGACGACTCATGCCTGGAATGAGAATTGAGGAAAGATTTTTGTGAATCGTGCATCCGGTAAAAACATCTTATTTTCCTGGTTTAATAGCTGAAGTTACATCGTTCTCTGTAGCAGTATGGCATGTCAGCGTGAGCATGATTTTAAACAAACACTGATAAACACGCTGGTAACGGTTCTGACTCACGAGTTTATAGAACAGGATGTTAGTCAGATAAGCTTAATAGTTGAGGCCTGTGCGGTGTAGTTTAAGGGAAGCGTCTGGAAAACGGAAAAGATCGTGCCTGTTCTGCCATTTACCCATTCAAACGCATGTCCTTAATCGCAATAACGAGCCCTCAAAGGCAATCCCCCGGTACGTGCAGGAATCTGGCGAGTAGAAATTATCTATATTATGCTCATAAGCCCTTGTTAAATTGATCCTAATCCAATCCTGCCTAAGGTGGTTAAATGTCTGACGAAAGGGAAATCAAACTGGAGACTGCTTTAAAACTGGCGGCCGATCATCCAGCAGAACGACCTGAGTTTTACCGGGTACTGTTAGATTCATCTCTTTACGTCCTGGGTAGTTCCGGAGGGGCAACGGGTGATGGTGAGGTCGAACTAAAGGCGGGTGAGAATATCTCGATTCAGCACTGGGAAAAACCGGATGGAACGCCTGTCATTCCGGTATTCAGCTCGCTTGCCACCCTGCAGCGCGCCATCAGCCAGGAAAGTAAATACATGAAGTTGCCTGCCAGAGCCTTTTTTGAAATGACGCGGGGAGAGGGTGTGTTTCTTAATCCCAGGTCGGATTACGGAAAGGAGTTTGTGCCGGAAGAAATAGAAGCCATGCTGGCGGAAGGAACGGGTCGCCTGCCGCAGACAAGGGTGGTTGAGGAAGAAACACAGGTATTAGTGGGAGTACCTGCCGTTGTTCCGGACAGGCTTCTGAAAGAGTTATCAGCCTGGTTTGCAAAATGTCCCGGGGTCAGCCGTGCATTCCTGGTTTTAATGCACGACCCGTCAGTCGATGATAAACCGCATTATCTGGTGGGGGTGGAAATGAGCGGTGATGTGCAAGAGGTGATGCGTGATGCGGGTCTTGTCGCAGCGGATACCTCTCCGGATGGGCAGGCGGTGGATCTGATGCGCCTTGGCCAGAACGACAAAGGTCTGGACTCACATATCAGGTCGCAGTTTACGCCATTCTATGTGCGGAGCATGAAGCAAAAACTAAAGGGCATGTTTGGACGCTGAACGGCTTCTGAATGTTGTCTTGTAACCAGCGTAGTAAATCGGGGGTGACTTTGATCTCCGGTTTCAACAGTGCCAGTGATAGTGACTGAAATAGGTGATCCAGGGCGGATTTATCTATGTCCGCTATGAGTGAGGAGTGGACTTTATGCTTCGGGCTTAATCAGGCGTAACAGAGCGGCCCTGCACATGCGCCTCGTCTATCTGAGTACGTGCGTGAAAGCTCACGCATCAAAGGCTCAGGCCTCGTTAAACCCCTCAATTCGTAAAAATTCTTATCAGCAGTTACCGATCACCGGGTAAATGAAAATCAAAAAGACCCACATTAATTGACGATTAGTGCGCTTAAGCACAGGATAATCCCTTTATAACTATACGTTGATTAAACAACATTAATCTTTCTTAATACATTCAATTATCTTTACTATTTGCGTGAAAACTGCACTCTTTCCACAGTGTTACAAAGTTGTTTTTCCCTCCGCATTCACCCCGCTTATAACTTTATGGCGGTAACAAAAATAATACCGTTTATAAAAGATTCTTAAGAGGGATGAATATGAAAACACTGACAAGAAGACATTTTATGGCTTTTGCTGCAGGAGGAACGGTCGCGCTTGCGGCGGGTCAGGCCATGGCACATGACAACGGCGTAAAGACGTTTCCGGCAGGGAGCGGAGGACGAGATCCCGGGCCACATGATCCTATTCGTGAGGCTGAAAGTCCGGACATCGTAAATCCGCCCGTTACCGACAGCGGAACGCTGCCAAACCTTCACTTTTCTTTCAGTGATGCGCACGTACGCAAGGGAAGCGGTGGCTGGACGCGTCAGGTGACGCAGCGGGAGCTGGGCATATCTACGACGATTGCGGGTGTGGACATGCGCCTCAATGCCGGAGGTATTCGCGAACTGCACTGGCATAAAGAGGGGGAGTGGGCTTACATGACTTATGGCAACGCGCGGATTACCGCTTTTGACGCCAGCGGAGGATGGTTTGTTGATGATATCGCTGCAGGTGACCTATGGTATTTTCCGCCCGGTATTCCCCATTCGATTCAGGGTCTCGGTCCCGACGGCTGTGAATTTTTACTGGCTTTTGACGACGGAAATTTTGATGAGGATAGCACTTTTCTGCTGTCAGACTGGTTAAGGCATATTCCCCCGGAAATTCTCGCCAAAAACTTCAGGGTTCCGGTATCTTCATTTTCTCACCTGCCTTCACCTGATGATGAGTACATTTTTGCCGGCAACGTTCCGGGCAGCCTGGAATCAGACAGTATAAAAGGCGGGGTGAAGTCGAAAATCCGCTTTACCCACAAAATGCTGGCTCAGGATCCGGTACGCGCGCCGGGAGGAACCGTCAGGATCACGGATTCATCCAATTTTCCGGTTTCAAAAACGATTGCTGCCGCACTGGTGGAAATTGAGCCAGGCGGACTGCGCGAGCTGCACTGGCATCCTAACAATGATGAATGGCAGTATTACCTTGAAGGAGAGGGACGGATGGGGGTCTTTGCATCATCCGGTCAGGCAAGGACTTTTGACTACCGCGCCGGCGATGTGGGATATGTTCCTTTTGCTATGGGACACTACATCGAAAACACCGGTAAGGGACCACTGCGTTTTCTTGAGCTTTTTAAAAGTGATTACTATGCCGATATTTCGCTTAACCAGTGGCTCGCCAGTACACCAGCTGAACTTGTCCGGCAACACCTGCACCTGGATGAAGAGTTTATGAACATGCTTTCACTCAAAAAGAACCCGGTGGTGAAGTAACCGGCTCAGTCGTTACCTGATTAATAAGGATTGACGCTGACCTATTCCTGTTTAAATTAAAGTGTCCGCTTTTAGCATAAAGCGGACACTTATATCGGTAATGCAATATCTCACCTGCCACTTAAAATGGTGCAATAGCATCAGCATTGCTCTTACAGGGATGGGGAAGTCGTTACTAAACTGAGACAGCAGGGCAGTTAAATCATCAGGAAGCATCTGCTATTAACAGGGGACATTTCCAGATTTTACCTGGTAGCCAGACATGAAAACGAAGTTTAGCTTATGTCTATCCAGCATCAACTATTCACTTTTCCTGACGATACGTCGTTGAAGTCAGTAAAGGTTAATTGAGCCGATGCCCGGACTCTTGCAAAGAATGGTACTTTTTATTTTGCCAGCAGAAATAATCTGTTTTCAAAAACGAATATTTAATCTGGCTCTGGTTATGCCCTTTATTGTTGCTACGAATTGCGTTTAATGCGTTGAGTGCCGGCTCTGCCTCAGCACCTTTATTGGCGCTGGCCGTTGCGTGCCTGAAATAAGTAAAGCGTCGCTTTATTTCCAACGGCATTGCCTACTTAATAACTGGTATATAAGGAGATTTCCATGGCATTTTCAGGAACGGGCCGCGCCACGGTCATATCGCTGAAAAGCGGTCACCCATTGTCTCAGTCCACTGAAGGAAAATCACAATCTATTCTGAGCGAACCCGCTCTTATCACGCTGCAAAGCTCACCTTCTCAGATTTCTTCTTTTCAGAAACAGGGTGACGATCTCATTCTTAACCTGCACGAGAGCGATACGCTTCGCTATCAGAATTTCTTTACTGAGGTTGCAGGCCAGCAGAGTAAAATGCTTTTCCAGCAGGGAAGTTTATTTCAGGAGGCACAGTTCAGCACAGACGTTTCCGGCGATGCTCAGACTGTCACCACGCTGACACCTGTCTGGCAATCTCCAGCTTCTGCAACATCTCCAATGCCATTCCCTGCCAGTCCAGAGTCAGATCCCGCGTTATCAGTGGTAGAGTCTTCCCAAAGCCAGATTCTGATCCCGTCAGGCACGCCGTTAAACGGAGCAGCTGTCGCCCTGAGGGCGACGACCAGTGAAGCCGATTCAACCTTAACGCTTACGCCCCAGGTTGAGTCAGCAACAGCTTCAGATGCCCCCGCCACCTCCGACGCTATGAAGGCCAGCCCCATTCCATTACCGGCGCTGACTCTTGATCCGGTTACCGGCGACAATGCGGTCAGTTACCAGGAGGGGATATACGGGATTATCTTCACCGGCTCCGCCGCCCATCTCCCCTCCGGCACGCCGGTTGAACTGACCCTTGACGGCAGAACCTGGCAGGGCAGCGTCTACCAGGATCAGTGGCAGGTTCAGCTCTCTGACAGCGACGTGAAAACTATCAAGGATGGCAACTATACCATTCAGGTCAGTGCAACGGATCTGAATGGAAACAGTACCAGCCTCAGCCAGAATCTGCTGCTGATTACCCACTACAACAGCAGCAACCCAAAAGTCACCGTTAACGACATCACACTGGCGGATGCGGTCCAGCATGACGGTCAGACCTGGTACGTTATCAGCGGCACGCTTGAAGCGCCGCTGCCGCTTAAGACTTTTGCGGTGCAGGTTTCTGATACCTTCCACTGGAATTATGCCGTGGTAGAGGCAGATGGCAGCTGGCGCGCGGAAATCAGCGCGTCGGAGCTTTCCCAGGGCGGCAACTTCCTGTCGTTTGGCGTGCTGGATGGCGCCGGAAACTGGTTTGAGCAGAGTGGCAATGTCACAGCCGACCTTATTACGCCCGTTGAAGGCGGCAATGGGGTTCCGCCGGTTATCGATGACAATCCAACGGATGGTGGCAATACGCCACCCGCCGATGGTGGCACGCCGATTCCGCCTGTCAGCACGCCCCCTTCTTTAACCATTAACAGTTTTACTGGTGACGGCGTGTTAAGCGCTGAGGAGAAGCTCTCCCCACAGACGTTCAGCGGCACCACAGCGAACCTCGCCGCAGAGAGCACGCTGACCATAATGCTGAACGGTCAGACCTATACCACAACGCTGGCCGCTGACGGCAGCTGGAGTGTTACCCTGCCGTCTGCCGATCTGCAGGTGCTGCCGGTAGGGTCTAACCACATCAGCGTAACCTTTGAAAACAGCGTTGGCGGTACGACCACCGCAAACAAAGTCATTACCGTAGAGGCGTCAGCACCGCCATCAGACGCTATCCCGCCACAGCCGACTATAGACACGCCGTTTGTCGACGGGTTTATGAACGCACATGAACGCTTCGAGCCTGTTACGCTGAGCGGCTCCACTGGTGTGACCGGGGCGGGCCAGAAGATCGATCTGACCGTAGATGGTGTTCACTATGCGGGCGCTGTGGACAGTCTGGGCAACTGGCTTGTCTCACTCTCCACCGGGCAGCTGATGGAAGCAGATTTAGCCGAGGGGAGTCATTCCGTTACGCTAACCGCCACCGATCGCTGGGGCCAGTCCGGTATTACGGAGACGACGTTTATTACCGATACGCAGGATCCTCTTGTCACGATTAATACACTGGCAGGGGACGGGGTGATCGATAGTCATGAAATCAGCAGCCCGCTGGTGATCTCTGGCAGAGGCGAAGCCGGCAGCACGATTGAAGTTAATTTTGGGGCCTCCCACTGGAGCGGCATCGTCGATCAAAATGGCCAGTGGCAGTTCTCAGTTCCCGCGGAAACGCTGCAGGGAATGGAGGAAGGGAGCTACCGTGCTATTGCTGAAACAACCGACGAAGCGGGAAACAAAGGTTATGCCTCAGCAGGCGTGCAAATCTTCGCTACTGAGGCGTTGCCGCAGCTGACCCTTGATCCGATCACCGGCGACAATGCGGTCAGTTACCAGGAGGGGATATACGGCATTATCTTCACCGGCACTGCCGCCCATCTTCCCTCCGGCACGCCGGTTGAACTGACCCTTGACGGCAGAACCTGGCAGGGCAGTGTCTATCAGAATCAGTGGCAGGTTCAGCTCTCTGACAGCGACGTGAAAACTATCAAGGATGGCAACTATACCATTCAGGTCAGTGCAACGGATCTGAATGGAAACAGTACCAGCCTCAGCCAGAATCTGCTGCTGATTACCCACTACAACAGCAGCAACCCGAAAGTCACCGTTAACGACATCACGCTGGCGGATGCGGTCCAGCATGACGGTCAGACCTGGTACGTTATCAGCGGCACGCTTGAAGCGCCGCTGCCGCTTAAGACTTTTGCGGTGCAGGTTTCTGATACCTTCCACTGGAATTATGCCGTGGTAGAGGCAGATGGCAGCTGGAGCGCGGAAATCAGCGCGTCGGAGCTTTCCCAGGGCGGCAACTTCCTGTCGTTTGGCGTGCTGGATGGCGCCGGAAACTGGTTTGAACAGAGTGGTTACGTCACAGCGGATCTGACTTCTCCGGTCAGTGATAACAGCGGCGATCCGTTGCCACCGGTCACCCCCGATAATCCCACCGATGGAAGCAATACTACGCCAGTGGTCGATATTCCAGGTCAGCCTGCACCTGAAATTGATACGCCATTTGGTGACGGCTGGCTGAACCGTGCGGAGAAAAAAGAGGGCTCGATGCTGACCGGCACAACGGGCGTCACCGGCAGCGGGCAGACGGTATCGGTGATTATTGGTGGTAAACATCACAATGCGGCAGTAAGCGACGACGGTCACTGGAGCCTGCCACTGGCGCCGGGGACGATGAAAACAGGTTTCGGCAAGGGGCAGCATGACATTGTCGTGACTGCTAGCGACGCGGCTGGCCATACGGCTACGATAACGACCAGCTATCAGGTGGATGTCTGCGCACCCAAAATCGCTTTTACTCACCTCACAGAGGGGCAGCAAATCAACCTTGCCTCCAGCCATGATCAGCATGTATCAGGTACGGGTGAAGCCGGTGATATTGTTACTGTCAGGCTTGGCGACCACGAGTGGCAAACCAGTGTGACCAGCAAAGGCACGTGGGCCGTGCAGCTTGAAACGCTGGACGCACTCACGCCTGAACCGGGAGAGCACAGGATAACCGCAACTATTCGTGATGCTGCCGGAAACGTTAACCTCGTTTCGCAAAACGTCGAGCTTTATATGGCCGAGCCGCAGCCGAAGCTGAGTATTGCAACCGCAGCGCAGGACAACCTGATCAATGCCACAACTGTGATCAGCAGCAACACAGAAGATGGCAGCAATTCGGAAAGCCATAGTGCTATCACACTGGAGCACGCGTCTCTTCATCCTGATATGGCTGACAATCTCCATCTCTCTGGAACAGTAAACAGTGAAACGCTCTCGCTTTTATATTCAAATCTGCACACCAGCCTGAACGGTGCTGCCGATGACGATTCGTTTCAGCTGAATGGTGCGCATGAGGCGTTTGATTTTGCCACGCTTGGGCTGAGATCAGGCAACGCTGAGGTCATTAATCTGGGCGCTTTCAGCAGTAATAGCGTCAATCTGGGGCAAAAAGAGCCGTTGCCAATGAACGACAATGCGAGTGAGGCGCCGACGATAAAAGACGCGGACGGCAATGTGGTTACGCTAAGTAACATTGAAGGCGGCGTCTGGAGCGAGGATGGGCAGCGTATTAGTAACGGTCAGCAGTACGACCTGTATCACAATGCCTCTGCCAGCCATGAAGGTTCGCTGGCTGATATCCTGATGCAACATAATCTTCACTTAAAACTGGCTTAAATCAGATGGCCGGGGCGGATTTTCTTCCCTGGCCATTTTCCGCAATTAAGATTGCCAGTGAAGCGCATACGAGTGCCCAGCGTAGCTATTCTCTAATGGCGTGCGAACCTACGCTGCCGGTATAGGGAAGACTGACGTCAGGCTAATTTCCGCTATGAGCGAAAAGCGGACATTATAGGCAGATAAAATTCTGCTTTCCCAATACATTGATAACTACCAGATATATTGAACGATGCAGTTCAGATCTTTAGGTAAATAATCAAAAGCATAACCTGTTGAGAATCGATACTACATCTCGGTATCACTTTCTTAAGATGTTGATAGATGGGCGCGTGTAAACAGGAGAAGGATGATGATTTCAAAGGAAAATGCAGAGCATTATTTCTGGGGCGACAATTGCGATGGTTGGTATCTGGTAAACCGTCAGGATATGCTGGTTATTCATGAGAAAATGCCTGCCGGCACTTCTGAAAAGCGACACTTTCACTCCGTTTCCAGACAATTTTTCTTTGTTCTCGATGGTGTTCTTTCAATGGAACTGGAGGGTAAGATGCATAATATTAAAGCCCTGCAGGGGCTAGAAATTCCACCGGGGTCAAAACATCAAGCCAGAAACGACACTGAGTTTCCTGTAGAGTTTATTGTAATTTCGCACCCAACGACGCGAGGAGATCGTTCTGACCTTCCTTCATCCTGCTGACGAATTATGAACACCGCAATGGCTTGTCTTAAGGTAAGGACTGCGCGCCAGGTGTTAACTTAACTGAGTATTTGCAACGCCTGCTTCAGGCACAAACCTGACCTGCGTTTCGGTAGGTCCGCTATGAGCGAAAAGCGGAACATTAAAAATAATGACATTGCTCAGACCCCATTTCCGCAGCTGACTAAAGTGAAAATAAAATGAACAAAAGCAGTCTTAAAGCGTTTTCCCTGTTACGTGTTCTGACGTTGACGTGTGTGCCCATGTTTTTACTGGGTTGCGCCAGTGCACTTTGCCCTTTTGGCACCACTGAAGGCACGGTACCGGACTTTAAAAATAGTTACTGGAGATCCACAGATAAAAAACCGGCTAAGACTAATGAACAAGTCCTGGAGGAATGCACCCATGCTGCCGATGCTGAGGAGCAACGGCTTTCGCAGATCTATCTGCAGATGTGTAAAACCGGACGTTTAACCGCAGAAAATCAACAATTTGCACAGAAATTACTCGGCAATCCACTCTATTCTGGCCTGGAACCAGTAAAAGCCGTCCCCCAGCATCAATCAGATGATTCAGTTGAAGCTCAGCTGAAATGGTCGATGTCTTATAGCGATAATCCTCAGGAGTTCAAAGAAAATTGTGGCTCTTACATTGAAAATAACGCAGCGGAACGGTCCAGCACCATGCTGGGTTTACAGGCGGGCCGTTACAAAGAGCAGGTTTTTAAACAGTGCATGGCAGAAAACCATATGGCGCTCATTGTTCCAAAAACTGAATTCAGTCAGTGCAAGTCGATAGGGTGGTAAGCAACCACAGGCCTGACCTCTATACCAGGCAAAATATAATGTGTCCGCTAAAACTCATCATCTATTTATGTCTGTAAACCGGGTTCATTAGCCGTGCCCAGCACACCGGGGTTTTTAAACCTGCGCCACCAGACAAGGAAGCATGGGAAGATGAGAAAATGATTACACTGAAGATTTACGCTCCGTACCCCAAAGAAACAGTGTTATGTGGGCAGATATAAAATTAAATGCGGGCTATGCTGCAGAATGCATGATCCCGGAAAAGCATTAATTATGTTGAATAGCGTTCATGCCAGGCGGCGCGCTTGCCGTTTACCTTCGGTCTGCACTATCTGATGTGATACCAGGATAGCGGTTAAAGGGAATAACACATGAAGTCAAACCATAGTATCTTTGTCAGGATAGGGTTAATTATTGGAGTGTTTCTGATTTTTATTTTCTTAAAATATATTTTCGATGCAAGTCGGCCAATGCAAAGCGATGTGCGTGGCAGGCCTGTCCTTAATGTCTGTAGCGAATCTGTTCATGGTAAATTTAACCAGAATGGTGAGAGAGATAACTTATTTCAGGTAAGTCAGCAATGTTCAAATGATATACGGCCTGTTTTCAGTAACTATGTATCCATTAAGAACAATATTTACTGGGTGAGTAAAATTAATTACGAACACTCTCCCTGCATTACTGGGGCGGGCGATACTTCAGGTTTAATTTATAACATCACTTCCTGGGGTTGCTTAACAGCAAAGCCCATGCAGGTCAATAAAATAGAAAAGCGCGATCTTTATTTAGTGGCTAAATACTCCTCTACGTTTCGACCGGTTAATTACGTTAAGACTACCCGGCCATACTGGCAATCGGAACAATTAGCGAGCTACGCGCAAGATGAATCGTCTGTATATTTCCGGAGCGAGAAGATAAAAGAGGTTAACCCGGAAGATTTCCAGGTTATTTTTCCATTTGGAAAGGATGATAAATGGCGTATTTACAATGTCTTCAAAAGTAATGGCTCAACCTATGTCGGTGGCTATAATGTTGGTGATTTAGATCTGAGTAAATTTCATCTTCTTTCTGTTGTCTCCTGTCCGGAGCATGGGCTCACCAGATGCACGGGATATAGCAATCCAGATACCTTTTTTCGTGCGGGAAACTGGGGGCGCGGAGTGATTGGTCACATCGGGAATGATGTCATCTTTTTACAGCCCGAAGTGATAAGTCGCTTCTCAAATATGGTTTCACCAGACATGTTTATGTTTGCGTCATCCGAGCGTATTTATCTGTATACTTACAGTAAATTTTACGAAGTGGTTGAAGGGGAGGCAGGATTACAAAAGAAACTTGTCGAGATGGATAAACAGTATTTCGAGCGGAATCCATGATTATCTGGCAGGCAAAATGTGATCACGTGCTGTCTCGTAAACATTATCTAATTAACATCCAGGTGAGTCTGTAATTAAAACTGCTCTCAGGGGGGGGGAACATCCGAATTCCGACACTCTGGACTCACCTGTTTCTATATGTCTGGCTGAAAAATGATACCATTAGTTCTTTTCATTAACGGTCCTGCTGCCCCGATCCTGATTGATATGATACGCATCAATCCCAGTAAACCAGATAAGCAAGTGCGGCAGCTGAACAGAAGGCATAGGGGCTTAAAAGCACAATATCCGAATAAGGCGTTTCACATATCCTGATAACAGGCCATGCCAGTACAACCAGCCACATGAAGAGCGCAGAGCATATGATAAAAAAGCTCCCCTTCAGGGAAGCGTCAGGATAAAATCGCTTTGAAATCATCGCTAATGGCATGCCGATTATTAAAGAGCCCATCGTGGTCCCAATAATACTCGTCATAACGATGAAAAAATAAGTAAAAATTAAACCCACTACGGGTGTACTGCTTTTCCCCAAGGAAAGATAGGTTAAAACCAGTAATGAACCCACGACACTACTAAATATTGCTGATATCACAGATATCCTAATCCAGTTGTCGTCAATAATGTTCGGCATAATTTTCTCTATGTCTGAGCAGCTATATTGATGCAGCGTACCCGCTTAAATTTTCGGCACGAGGCTTGATCGCAAAACAGGATGCCGGCGCAGCATCCTTTTGCCGACCTGTGACGGGCATCCGGGCAATAAGGACATTAAGGCCGCCTGTCAGGTTTTTGGGGCAGGTCAGTGAGCGTCTCGCATCCTTAAGGCTGAATCACCTTACCCTGCTCATCAAGCAGATCCGTCAGGAGTGCTGTGCCATCGCTTCCCACCCGAAATGCCCCGTAACGCGCCTGGGCGAATCTGTCGGTATGACCTTCCTGAAAGAAATAAGCGTTAGTACCGACGGTCAGCGAGCCATCATGCTGATGGTACTTCACCCGTAGCTGATTTGGCTGCAGAGGTTCACCCTGATCAAAACGGGCCTGAGTCGCATGACGCTGCGCATCGAGGTCAACAATCAGGGTTCCGCTGGTGGGCAGGCATGGCGCTGACAGGGTCGCGCCACAGGACTCAGCCTGTTGATACAACGTCAGTTCCAGTGGGCGGGTGAGGGCATAATTCAGCGCCATGTAATCACCCTGCATCAGGGATCGCGGGTCAACCGGGGCAAGAGGTAAAATCATGACCGCGCCTTGCTTCAGCAACTGCTCTTTTTGCCAGATACTGACATTGACGGCTATCAGCGCCAGCGCTATCACAGCGCCAGCCAGCCATCGGCTCTGTTTATGCATTTTCACTGGCACCTCCGATTTGTGCAGGTAATACTTTTTTGACTCCCCATGCCAGCCCCAGTAAAACCAGACCACTGACCAGCAGCAGCAGGGATTTCTGCAGCAGAATTACCTCCAGGAAGTAATACCAGCCAATGACATACAGCACCATGAAACCGCCACTCACTACCAGCAACCCCATACTTCCCTGATAACGTGCCATCAGAATTAACCACAATCCCAGCCCTATACCCGGTGCATAGAGGGCTGCGGCCCCGCAGATAAGCGCAGCGGGCAGCGTGATAATCGAAAACAGCGGCTGTCTTCTGTGCCTTTTCTGACTGAGCGCACTCAGCACTAAGCCAGCCGCGATCCCTGTACCTGTCCCAGACTGAAGCGTGGAAAATTGCGATGCTGACCAGAGGAAATCCGTGAGATAAGCCGCGTTTATCCCAAGGAAACTCAGCAACATCAGACCACACGGGATGCCATACAGCAGAGCATGTACCGCGTCAGCATACGGCCCTGCCTGTAACCTCAACTGATGACTGACAGTCCACATCCACAAAAATATAACCGCCGCCACCAGTACGGACACAGCAAGTCGTGCAGCCATCGGAGACAGGTAAAGCCGGGCCACAGAATGGCCCGCCAGCACCAGGAAAAAGGTCAGGGCAGTGATGGCCATAAACCGATAAGTACGGTCGGGCATCGCCATCGCCATCGCGGCCAGGATCGGCAAGGCAGTCAGTGAACTCAGCATAATAAAGCTGGCATCATTGCTCTGGATTTGCAGCAGAACGCCAGTTATCAGCCCGCACGTTGCCGCAATCGCCCATGCCAGCCCGAGATGATGTTTACCGTCATGCTGACTGCTTAACAGGCCACGCGCAATGGCGGCAAGCAGCAGCGAAGGAATAATAAGGGTCGCAGCGTTCGGGTCTTCCAGCAGATCAGTGGCATAGAGCATCAGTATCATCAGTAACAGAATGATGATCGCTGCCACCCAGCCTCCGACGCTTAGCGCCAGCCTCAGATACCAGGGCAGGTCGGATGCGTGACCGCGCTGCTTAATTTCCTCAACCTGCGAGGCGCTCAGCAAACCCTGCTGACGCAAAGTGTCTGTCAGTAAGGTCAGCCTGGCCGGAGCCAGATCGATTGGCCCCTTTTCAACCAGTTTGCGTTGCCATTTCAGCAGAATTGAACCATTTACCGCCACCCAGAATGCCATCAGGATGCCAGTCAAAAACAGATCACCCGTATCGTAGGCTAAAAGGAATAACTGCATGATTAGCGCACAGCCAACCACGGTCAGGCTGGCGATGCCCAGCGTCAGCATGCAGAGATCCGGATAGCGGTAACGGTACAGGTAATAACCTGCCAGCAGGGTGATCACCCAACCGCCCGTGATATAAGGAAGGTGGTCACCGCCGGCCCAGTCAGAGAGGTTCCCGGCCACAATGGCGGTCAGCTGAAGCAGTAAAAATCCCACCATGATTCGCGAGAACCAGCGGCTTGCCAGCCAGCTCTCGGGCTGATGCGTTATCGCGCGCCACGCCAGCGCTTCCCTGACAATCAGGCAGGCTGCCAGCAACGCCAGATATGCGTAGAGCACAGTGGTCGGGAGCCTGGCTAAACTGTCAGACGCGGCGAGATCCAGCAGTGACGACGGCAGGGTGTTGTAATAGAGCTGGAACGCCAGGTTAGCGACCAGCCAGCTGCAAAACCACAGGCTGTTTTGCCGGGCAATCAGCGCCAGCGGCAGAAGAACGTATAACCAGGCCCGGAATAGCTCCCAGCTGTCAGCACCGGTCTGATAAATCTGTCCATACAGCGCAAAAAGGGCACCGAAGCTTAGCCCTGTCGCCAGTAATGCGTTGCGTGCCAGCGTGCTGTACCAGCGCCACCAGACAACCACCGCCAGCGCGACGATCAACAGCTCGGCCAGGGCAAATTTCGCCATTTTCGGCAGCCAGGCCCAGTTCCAGGCAATAAAGAACACCGCTCCGGCAACCAGAGACAGTAATCCCAGACAGGAAAGAACCGGGATAAGAAACTGACGCCACTGAGCATCTGACGGTCTGATTCCACAGAAAGCAAAGATACGCTGGCAGGTCTCCGGGGTCAGGCTTCCTCCTTTCAGCAGGCGTGCGATCTGGCGACAAAGATACTCTGCCGTCCGTGACGGCATCCCGGTGATGCCATCGGGTGCAAGCTCCCTCATTCTTTCCCTGCCTCTGTTTGCGGTATGACTTTGATGATGAAGTTAACAGCTGTTCTTCCCTGCGATCAATTCGCGTGTCGGTCAGTGACGCTCTGCTGAGCGGCCGATAATTTTGCTGAACAAATGTAAACATCTTTTCCAGGATATAACAGCGTAAATCAAAGGCGAGGGGGGAACTCTGCGCAATCTGCCGCATTATTGTGATCAAATGGTGTCGCGGCCGTATTTGGGCTGCGTGAACATGACATCCGCCCCCGACGAACGCGATCCCCGCAGGCAGGCTTTACTGCTGTACTCTCAGGGTTACCGCATCACCCGCATTGCTGAAAGGTAAGAAGCGTAATGATTATCAGGTGACTGAGCAGGGGAAGCTTACGGTTGATGATAAGCTTATTGCCACGACTATTGGCCAGAAGCCGCTAAAGAAACCGCAGTCGGACAGCAAATTGTGGATTGTTAGCTACCTGAACCGCTGAAATAAACGCTTTCCTGAACCGAGGTTTCACTCCTTTATTGCAGGTGATGATGAGACACGGCGTAATACTTTTACCCTGGCCCGTCGCGCATTGATTCAAAGGGGTGAGTTCCTGAGTGGAAAAGCGCATACGCTACCGGACGCCGCGCCGCATTGGGCGCGCGTGCAGAAAATCGCCCATTCGCTGAATCGGATTGCGGGCAGTTGCTATTCTGGCAGAGGTCCGAAGGCGCTGTATGAATCCACCAGTGAATCAAAAAGCGAGATATCTGAGCGACTTCTGGCGATAAGCTGGGCACCGGCAATGGCCGTGAAAATTGCACGTGCTCTGGATTCACTCTCACCTGAATCGCACACCTTCGCAGCCACCAGCAGTCTGTTCAGCCATGCAATGTTCACATCAGCAAACTTCTGTATTTCTGCATTCATTTCAGGAGGTAAGGTATCTTTTTCAGCGCCCATGAAACTGCCCAGGCAGAGACGATTTTCGGCCTCAAGTGATCTTCGGAAGATTTCAGGAAAGCGACGCAGCGCGTCAATGGGTGATGGGCTTTCTGATTCGATCATCTCGAGTGCGAGCGCACCGTCCTCCCAGTATCGTCTGGCAACGGCAATACCCAACTCGGCTTTGCCTGGAAAATAGTAGTAAATACTCGCCGCTTTGATACCCACATCCTGCGCGAGGTCGCGGAAATTCAAACCGTTATAGCCCTGAGATTGGGCAATTTTCCTGGCCGCCTGCAAAATGGCTTCCCTGGTGTTGACGCTCATCTTGATGCCTTTGGTATTGGGATGATCTCTTAAATAGAGAATGCTAATTTACAGCAAACGCTTACCGGGTGACAGGGTGATTGCCATGGAAAACAGTAAGTTCAGTGCATCCAGGGTGCTCAGGCAGACGTCATTGCATCATGGTTTAGCAAGTAACATCGACAGCCGACGCTATCATAAGCACTCTGGTCACCGGGAAAGTCAGTAGATAACGAACCCGGCGTACCGCAGTTTACATCGAGTGGCGCTATTACCGGGCTGGCGAATCCAGCTCAGGAATGCCGCTGTTGCGATCGGCGTAGGCCGCCTGGAAGGCAGGACGTTTTGTCCAGCGCTGCCAGTAGGCATCTAAGAACTCAAAACGCTCGTCCAGTGGAGTGGCATTGACCGGGAATTTCGAGAAGGCGATCGCGGTTGCCAGAGTAATATCCGAGAAGGTCGGCGCATCGCCGCCGAGCAGCCATTCGCGGCCGTCTGACAGATGGCGATTAACCAGCGCGGCGTGAGCCAAAGCTTCTTTACGGCAGTGTTCACCCCAGGCCTCATTTTTGGTCAATTCCAGCTTGAAGCCGAGGCCGGTGTGCAACACGTGGAACGCTGTAACGATGCGGTACAGGATATGCACCCACACCCGGTTATCCCACATATTATCCAGCCCCTGTTCCAGTGCTGTTTCTCCCATAATCTTGCGGCCCGGATACTCCTGATCAAGATAGCGAACGATGGCAGCCGTTTCAGAAATATAACTCCCGTCAGCGAGTTCAAGGGTAGGCGTTTCGCCCCACGGATTCATATTCAAATGTCGCCAGCCACGCTGCTCTCCTCCAGGGGACATGTCATAGATGGTCTCGGCAAACTGGTCAGCGATGCCCTTTTCATGCATGAAAAGCCGCAGGCGCTGTGGATTAGGAAAGGCCGAGGGTGATGTAAAAAGCTGAAGTTTAGCAGTCATGGTCGATCCTACAGGTTGATGGTTGGGGTATCTAACTAACGTTAGGTAGGCAAACATTAGCGGGCAAATCAACACACGTCAACATCTGTCTAACACTTGTTAGGTTAATTTTTTGGTGACCTTCATGCTTGATACGATATTTCAGCGGAGGCATAGCTGAAGGAGGGGGACAATGACGCCCGAGGGTTGAAAAATGCAAATGAGTGGAGAGGCTCGATTCAAACGGTTTTTCAGGTGAGTTACATACTGGCAATTGCTGCCGACTGGTTGCTGGCCAACAGGAAGAGCCGGCTGATAGTCCGGAAGCGCAAGGGCCACGGGGTGAGGTAGTAGCGGTTAGATCAACCCATGAAGCCGACTGGTGTCGGCATCATCACTGGTCACAAAAATGAGCGGCCGCTGTGAGCCAGGAGCGGACGTGGGGATTTCAAATACCTTAAAACTGCATGTAAAAAGTAACAGGATCGGAAAAAGACTGTTTCATACAGCAAGCATTCTGTATTGACTCATTTAACTCTGATTTCTTTCATGTTTGTCGGGTATGACTATTTTCACCTGTGACAATCCTGGCGTTAAGTTAACGCTGGATATCGTGAAATTCCGTCTCTGACATTCGGTGATCGGTAAACTCCAGCAGGCACACTCTCTCCTGCTCTTTGGCACAGACAAACATAGGCCCAGTGTAGTGGTAAACCAGTGAATGACTATAATCTGAGAGGGAGCTGCGCCAGTGAGCCGCTTGTAGATGTAACCAAACCCACTCAGGGATTCGTAGCCATTGTCCAGTGCTACGTCAGTCGCCGCACGTCCGCTTTTCAGCTCCTGCAGGGCAATATTTACCCGCTGCATTCGCTGGAAGGCCTGAAAAGTGATGCCGTGCTGTTGCAGGAACCAGCGCCGCATCCGCTCCGGGCTGATTCCATGCTGACGAAGATCCGCATCGGATATACGGGATTTGATATCGCGCCTGACAAGCGCAAGCGCCTGTTCGACAAACAATGGCGCGCTGTGCCGTGGTTTTTCACATTATTGATTGTCAAACCCCTTACGATATCAGAACTCTTCGACTGCCCCGCGTAATGTCTCATCTTCTTTAGATGAAATTAAGCATTGCTTTCTTATAAATCTACTAATGATAATTTGCTATAAGCCAGATTGTTTCGTTGTTAGACAGGGGGCGGTGCGGCTTTTATCTTTCGTCATGATTTGTAAATTCCATACAAACATTTGATGAGGGAGCCATTTTGTCCATCCTACTGAAAAGCATAAAAACAAAACCCACGCGTTTTACTCTGGCGCTTAAAATCGCGTTACTCAGCAGTATGGTGGCTTTCTCTTCAGCCTCTTTCGCCGATGTACCCTTAAAAGAGGGCATTACACCAGCCACCGATGCCAGCCAGATTCCGGCAGTGGCTAAGCTGCGTAAAGACACTGTGGTGGCTGGTATCTCTGAACCGCAGGGTATTTTTAACCCTTATTTCTTTGTTAACGGCTGGGACGAAAACGTCACCAACGTGATTTTCTCACGTCTGATTGACTGGGATAGCCACGGTAAGCTGGTGCCAGGCCTGGCCGAAAGCTGGAGCGTTAGTCAGGATAACAATGTCTATACCATTAAGCTGCGCCCACACCTGACTTTCAGCGACGGCTCGCCCCTCACCGCCGAAGATGTGGCGTTTACCCTGACCGTGCTGCATGACCCGAAATATGATGGCGATACTGACATCACCCTCGCCAACATTGTGGGCGGCGCGGAGTATAAAGCCGGAAAAGCTGATAGCGTCAGTGGCCTGAAAGTGATCGACCCGCTGACATTACAGGTCACCACCGGGCAGCCTGGCGCGACAACGCTGGCGAAAATTGGCGGCCCGGTGTTGTCGAAAGCGTATTATGGGAAAGGGTATCAGCGCGGCAATCTCGACTATCTGCGCATGTTGCACGGTAAACCGCTGGGCAACGGACCGTATGTCTATGACAAATATATTCCGGGCCAGGAGATTCGTTTCCACGCCAATACCCATTTTTACCGTGGCACACCACCGACGCCGCGCTTTATCTACCGCGTAACCAACCCGTCCACTAACTTCCAGTTGTTCCAGACCGGCGAAACCGATTACGACTCGTTTACTTCTCGCCCTGATGATATCGAACAACTGAAAATGCTGGGCTTCGCCAATATCAACCTGTTTGGCTCCAGTGACTACAGCAAAGTGGAATTCAACGTACGTCGCCCGGCGTTGCAGGACGTGAAAGTGCGACAGGCGCTGATTTATGGTCTCGACCGCCAGAAGTTGATTGATGTGGTTTATCAGGGCTATGGAAAAGTGGCAATTGAACCTATTGCCCCGATTTCATGGGCGTATAACACAGATGGCGTGAATCCATACAAATTTGACCCGGCACAGGCGAAGAAACTTCTTGATGAAGCGGGCTGGAAACCGGGGCCTGATGGCATCCGCGTGAAGGACGGTAAACGTCTGGAGTTGACGCTGCTGGTGAGCAAGAAAGTGCTGAATGATGCGCTGATCCCCATCGCCAAAGAGAACTGGCAGCAGATTGGCGTGCTGTTGAAGCCGCAGGTGGTGGATTTCAACGCCCTCATGGCACAGCGTAAAGCCGGTAACTATGACCTGGCCTCTTTCAGCACCAGCACACTCAACGATCCACATGATGGCGTGTGGGATTACTACAGCACGGAAGCGAAAGAGTCCGGCTATAACAATCCGCAGGTTGATAAGCTGATCAACGAAGGTAATGCGGTGCTGGATGTGGAAAAACGCAAACCAATTTATCACCAGCTGTATAAAGTGCTGGCGGACGATCCGCCGGTGATTCTGCTGGGTAACCGCGAGATTTTATCGGCCAGTAGTGCCCGCGTCACCGGCTTTAAACCAGATATCTACAACGGGCTGACCGGTAGCCTGCCGGATGTGAAAATCATTAAATAACAGTAACAACTGCCGGGTCTCCCGGCAGTTGTCATGAGAAAGCTATGCGAAATTTTATCCTCAGGCGACTGTTGCAAACCCTGCCAATGCTGCTGCTCGCATCACTGATTATTTTTATGCTTTTCGCGAAAACGCCAGGCGACTTTATCGACGGTAACATTACCCTCACCGCTGCGCGCGCCGCCGAACTGAAAGCTATTTATGGACTCGATCAACCGATCCTTACCCGCTATCTGCATTGGCTCGGCCAGTTGCTGCGCGGCGATTTGGGGTTCTCGCTGCAATACCAAATTCCGGTGAGTCAGCTACTTAACCAGTACATCTGGAACTCTTTCCTGCTGGCAAGCGTTGCGCTGGTGTTTTACTGGAGCATCGGGCTTGCGGTGGGCATTGCCTCGGCGCTGAAACCCAATTCGCTGTTCGATCATCTGGTGAGCGTGTCGGTGTTCGCCGCCATGTCTTTCCCAACCTTCTTTCTCTGCCTGTTGCTTATTAAGTGGTTCGCAGTCGATCTGCACTGGTTGCCAGTGGGCGGCATGACCAACACCGGCAGCGACGATAACGGCTGGGTGTGGGTGATGCAGGTTGCGGCGCATCTGGTGTTACCGGTCATGGCGCTGGTGATGTTGCAGGCGGGCAGCCTGACGCGCTATTTCCGTGCCAGCATGATTGACGTAGTGAAGATGGATTTTATCCGCACCGCGCGTGCTAAAGGGCTGCGCGAACGCACAGTGATCCTTAAACACGCGCTGCGCAATGCGTTGCTGCCAATCATCACCCTGTTAGGTTTTGAGCTGCCGGGGTTGTTTTCCGGCGCGATCATCACCGAAAAGGTGTTTAACTGGCCGGGCGCAGGGCATATTCATATTGATTCTCTGGCCGCCCGCGATTATCCGGTGCTGATGGGGTTCACCCTGTTTCTTGCGGTATTAACCATTGTGGGCAACCTGATTGCCGATATATTGTACGCGTGGGCCGACCCGCGCATTCGCGTGAGGTCGTGATGTTCGGTTCCCTTTTCTCTACGAATCGCCGCTTACGCAAGGCGGTAATTCCGGCGATGGCGCAGGCCACACCTTCTCCGTGGCACCAGGCGTGGAAAGCGCTGCGCCACAATCATCTGTCGATGCTGTGCCTGGTTCTGCTGGTAATCATGACCATCTGGTGCGTGCTGGGCCCGGTGTGGTCGCCGTGGAAAGATGACGCCACCGATGCGCTGATGATCAACAAACCGCCTGGCGCAGAACACTGGCTGGGCACCGATTTTCTTGGCCGCGATATTTATACCCGCCTGCTGCTTGCCGGTCGTATCTCGCTGATTATTGGCCTGATGACCATGCTACTTTCGGTGGCTCTGGGCTACCTGCTGGGTGCGGTATCCGGCTATGCCGGCGGCTGGACGGACAAACTGATTATGCGCATGGCGGATCTGGTGATGACGATCCCCAGCCTGCCGCTGCTGATTGTTGCCGGAGCGATGTTGTCTGAGCTGGATTTTTCGTCTGATTCGCGCATCTACATGGTAGTAGTGATGCTTAGCTTGCTGGAGTGGCCGAAGCTGGCGCGGCTGGTGCGCGGGCAAATCCTGTCACTGCGCGAACGTGATTTTATGCTGGCGACGCAGGTCCTGGGCCTCTCTTCGCGCCGCCGCCTGTTCGGTCATCTGTTGCCGAACACCATACCCATTCTGGTGGTGATGGCGACCATGGCGGTGGCCAACGCCATCCTGATGGAATCCGCGCTTAGCTACCTCGGCCTTGGCGTCGTACCGCCAACGCCCTCATGGGGCAATATGATGGACGCGGCCAACAGCCTGATCGACTTTCAGCGTCGCCCATGGCTGTGGATGCCGCCGGGCATTGCCATTTTTCTGACCGTCATCGCCATTAATGTGCTGGGCGATGGCCTGCGCGATGCGCTGGATCCGAAGATGAAACGGAGCCTGAAATGAGCGAGCCGCTAATTACCTTTAATAACTTATCCATCTCCTTCGCCAGCGAGCAGGGGCGTGTGCGCGCTGTACAGGATGTCTCCTTTACCATTCAGGCAGGGCAAACCATTGGCGTTGTTGGTGAATCTGGCTGCGGCAAAAGCGTTACCGCCATGTCGCTGATGGGACTGTTACCGCCGCAGGTTGCGCGTATCGACGGCGGAGAAATCCGCTTTGAGGGCACCGATCTGCTTGCCCTGAAGCCGTCGAAAATGGCCGATCTGCGTGGTAATCAATTAGCGATGATCTTTCAGGAGCCGATGACAGCGCTCAATCCGGTGCTGACCATTGGCGAGCAGCTTTGTGAACCGCTGATACGCCATCGCGGCGAAACACCAAAAGCGGCCTGGACGCACGCCACGCAACTGATCACCGATGTCGGACTCGGGCGTGCGGAGAGTCTGATGGGTTGCTATCCGCATCAGCTTTCCGGCGGCATGTTGCAGCGCATCATGATTGCCATGGCGTTAAGCTGCCAGCCGAAGCTGCTGATTGCCGACGAGCCAACCACGGCGCTGGATGTCACCGTGCAGGCGCAAATCCTACGCTTACTGCGCGACCAGGCGCGGGCGCAGCAGATGGCGCTGATGCTGATCACTCACGATTTGGGGGTTATCGCGCAGATGGCGGAACATGTCGTGGTGATGTACGCCGGGCGCATCGTTGAGCAAGGCCCGACTGCCGATGTGCTACACAACCCGCTGCACCCTTATACCAAAGGGCTTATCGCATCGCGCCCTGTTCCGGGCGAGCGCCGACGCCGCCTCTACTCCATTCCCGGACAGGTGCCTGACCTGGCCGAACTGCCGCCGTACTGCGCGTTCTATGATCGCTGCGAACGTAGAACCGCGCAGTGCCACGCGGTCATTCCGCCGCTGATCGGGCATACGCGGCAAGCCGCATGTATTCACAGTGAGTTAGCGGAGCCTATCGCATGAGCCAGCAATATGTTATTGAAGTGGACGAGTTGAAAAAGCATTTCTCGCTACGCGACGGGATTTTTGGTCAGAAAACCGGACAGCTACGCGCTGTGGACGGCGTCAGTTTTAACATTCGACCTGGCACTATTTTTGGCCTGGTGGGCGAATCCGGTAGCGGTAAAACCACCGTAGGACGCACGCTGCTGGGGCTTTATGACAAAACGGCAGGTAGCGTGAAGTATCGTGGTCAGGAGTTGCAGGATCTGACGCCGAAACAGATGCGCGCGCTGCGCCCGAAAATCCAGTTGGTATTTCAGGATCCTTACAGCTCGCTGAATCCACGCATTCGAATAGGTGATGCAATTGGGGAAGCAATGCTGGAACACACGCTGTGCAGCAAAGAAGAACTGCGCGACAAAGTGCTGGAGGTAATGAAAATCTGTGGACTGGCGCCGCAGCATTACAATCGCTTTCCCCATGAGTTTTCCGGCGGCCAGCGCCAGCGTATCGGCATCGCCAGAGCGCTGATTCTCAACCCGGATTTTATTATTGCCGACGAACCCATCTCGGCGCTGGATGTCTCTATTCAGGCGCAAATCATTAACCTGTTTTCCGATTTGCGTGATGACCATGGCGTTACCTTCCTGTTCATCTCTCACGATCTCGGTGTCGTGGAGCATTTGTGTGATGACGTGGCAGTTATGTATCTGGGGAAACTGGTGGAAACTGCCAGCCGCGATGCGCTGTTCAGCCAGCCGCTTCACCCCTACACCCAGGCGCTGCTGGCGGCGGTGCCGACGCTTGCCCCTGGAAGCTTATCCGTGCCGGTGGTGCAGGGGGAAATTCCGGATCCTTCGCGCCCGCCCTCTGGCTGTCGCTTCTCTTCTCGCTGCCCGCAGGCAACAGTACGCTGCCGCACAGAAATTCCGGAACTGCGCGAAATGCGCCCCGGCCATCAGGTGGCGTGCCACTGGGTGCAGTTGACGTAATAAAAAAGAGAGGATTCATCCTCCCTGGTTGATGGAGTCTGACGTTCAATGATGTAAAAAACCACGCCAGTCAGTATCAGAAATTAATCCTGATACGACCCTGTCTGAAAAGGTCATAAAAACCTATCTGACCTGCTCCCAGCAAACTGACATAGCAATGTAAGCAAGTTCCGCTTCTGGTAAAAAACTGCCTGCTGAAAAAGGCGGATGTCCGCTATTAGCGAACAGCGGACCTTTGACAGCGTTTCTCACTCAATGTGAAAACTGGGATACGTTAGCTCTCAACCAGCGATTAAACGCACAATCAGGGGAAATAGAACCATGCTGTAGAAATGAGGTCATTTTTGATTTCAAAAACAGCAACGCTCTCCAGAGGCTGTTCAGATAAACCATATATTAATTCGTGATCGAAAACTTTATTACCCATTACGATTCTGGAAATAAGTTCTGCTCTAAGCAACGGATTGTTAAAGCGATTATTCATGTAAAACTCACGTAATGATTCTTTACCAACAGTTGAAGGACGCTCACTTGGCATCCGATAACCTTTGAAATCCTCTGAAAAGCAAGACATGAATGCTTCAATATTGTGTGCATTATAGGCTTCAAACTGAGCTTTAACGGGTGAATCGGTAGACATAAAAGCACCTCATATGATTTTATATTCATTTTAATTGCATATAAAATCATACGAGGTGCGTAATAACAAGTTCAAAAATAAACTGAGTCAAATTTTGATGCAGTCCGCTTCTGGCACAAAGCGGACGCTAACACCGCCTTCTTTGTCTGCTATGAGCGAGAAGTAGACGCTCCATCACTCATATCAGCCGAACTGACAGGCAATACATGACCTGCCCCCAGTATTAGATACAACCGTCAGTTTGTAATGTCGGTTTGTTTACCTTCACATTTTCCATATCGCCACCGTGCTGCAAACTCTGATGGCGTCTGATAATTCAGCGCGGAGTGCGGGCGGCACTCATTATAATCCTGACGCCATTCACTGATGGTTTTCCTGGCATGACTGACGTCACTGAACCCGTGTTCATTCAGGCATTCATCGCGAAAGCGTCCATTAAAACTCTCAATAAACCCATTCTGCGCTGGCCTGCCCGGCTGGATTAAGCGCAACTCAACACCATGCTCAAAGGCTCATTGGGAGACGAAGAATACAGTGAGTTCAGACGAGCCATCTACGATCCGGAAACGGTACATGGGATGATAGAGGGCTATCGCGCCGGTCTGGGTATAGACAATAAACACGAACTTCATAATCGTCAGATCGGACGGATGATTGCATGCCCGACTCTCTGTTTATGGTCAAAATACGACGATCTGGAGGCGTTATATGGCGACATTGTGGGGATCTGGAAAAACTGGACACCCGATGTTACGGGTGAAGCCATCGCCAGCGTTCACTATATGGCAGAAGAGGCACCATACGAATTAACAGCCGAACTCCGTCATTTTGTTTTACAGCACGTCCCACCCTGAAATAACCTCTAGCTGCGTCTGAGACATATAATCGACCGATCGCTGGTTCTGACCGCGAGAGTGCATGACTTAACCCTCAGGGGATTATTCAACAATCAGGCTCACCGACTAAAGCGGCGAGCCTGATTATTATTAACGTATCACTTTGACATCTTCCAGCGTGACCAGGCTTTCAGGTTTACCACTTATTTGCGTCGCGACCGGGACAAAAATATTGAGGTCCTGCATCCAGGCAAATTTATCACTGCTACCTGGTTGTCCTTCGTCAGTTTCATCACACTTAACCAGCAGATATTTCCCACTAAACTCAGGTGAAATTTCATGCGCCTCCCCCTGATCGGTTACGTCGCAACGTAACGCTGAAGCAGTGACTTTCTTATCGGCATCAATGCTTTCCCATTTCGCCTGATAGCGTTGTCCGGTCACTAACGGGAAGCGCAGATCCGTCTGCAACGTGTTGAGCCTCGAAGCACCATTACTGATGGACATAGTGAACTTCAGCTGTAGCTGATTAGCCAGCGTTAAACGTTGCACCGTCCAGATACCATAGTCTTCCAGCTTGCGTATATAACCATCTGCTTGTGCATCCAGCTGTACTTTAACCTTACCCAGCGCGCTGACCGTGGTATAGCGAACCTGCTTAAAGCGCGGAAGCGCCCAGGGTTTAATCAGTGACTGTGCCTGATGCTCCATTGCCGCTGAAAGAGGAAATTTACTCAGCCATTGCGGATTATTATTGTTCAGATCGGGCATTGATGGCCCCATCAGCGTTGATGCGGGTTTATTAGTCGCAGGGACAAAGTGTCCTTCGGCTCTGAAGGTTTTTCCTGCGGGTAACTTGCAGAGTTGCTCAAAGCGTTGTGTCATTTGGCCGTCAATTTTAAAGCTACTCTTGCGGCGAATGATATCAGCAGTGATGAGTGAATCGGTAACGCGGCCTTCACTGTCGAAGTTCATCGCAGCAACAGCATCACCCTGATGGGTTTTACAGTTATACAGGTAATGCTCAATCTTTAATTCAAGCGGGGCGTCATAAGGCGGTTCCCAGATGATATCTGCAAAGTCATATCCCATGCGCACCGATAAAATATTACCAATATGCTCAATGCTATTCACATCGACAAGATTGGTAGTACCGTACTCAGACGTGGCTGATAATTTTTCCCAGCGTGCATCTTTTATGGGTAACTGACAAACCTTGCGAATATCCTCTGCCGTCATTTGACTGTCATCCTGTGCCGGCGCATAGCGGAGGTAACTGTTGCCGTAAAAGCGAGCTTTAGTAAGCCCGCTCTCATTCAATAAATCCTTGTACAGAAGCTGTGCCGTGCCGTGCTTACAATCAACGGATCGCCATTGCTGAGCTGTTTTTCCATTATTGAAGTTTAATGACACCATGTAATTCACACGATCGTGGATTTTGGTGACCGAAAAAGGGTTAGTTTTGCCGCCGTTCAATACAGGATTATCCGCAGCCTGAACCAGAGAAAAGGGCAGCAGCGTCAGAAAAAAAAAGTGGGCGGATTAAAGGGCGTACGCAGTACATACATGTTCCTTCATATAGTGTAAGAAATGGAGTTATCGACATCAGAAACGGGATCGTTAGTGTTACGCGCCAGAAAAAACATAGCATGAGGTTGGTGCTGCCGCTTTTGCATAAAATTGACAGCTGCTTGTCGTGCCGCATGCGACGAGAAAAAGAACTTCATTCCGGCAAACAAACGGAGTGCGTCATCAACGACATTGCATTGTTCCGCCCGGTTTATCATTCAGTCAGAACAGATAATTACCTGTCCGCCCGGCTAAGCGAAACCCTACAATTTTACCTTTGTTCTGAATATACCAATGGGCGTTCGCTACTGGCACAAAGCGGACTTACACGTTGGCCCATGTCCGCTATGAGCGAGAAGGGGACGAAAGTTGCCCTCACGTTTTTGATTATGCCATCTTAGTCATCTCGTATCGTTCAAAAAATGTGGCAACACTTTTAATAATCAAGCTAAGTAATGACACATTTAAGGAATCATTATGCCTGGAATAACGCTCACATTGTCTGGTTGCAATGATCAAAAATTAACCAAAGATTGTGTGCTTTTAGCTACTCAAATCACATGTGAGATATTGAAGAAAAACAGCTTTGAAACCATGGTCATAGTAAGACATGTGGACGATGATGACTGGTTTATTGATGGCAAGAGTCTGGCTGAATGGGGGAAAAATTCGTTTAGACTTGAAGTTACTGTCGTGGATGAAACATGTAGCAAAGATCAGAAAGCAGCGTTTCAAAAAGCAATTTACAAAGCTATGGAACAAGCTATTGGTAACCTACATCCTCAGTCAAATGTGCATGTTATTGATTGTAAAGCTGCTTCATATGGATATACAGGGATAACGCAAGAATACAGATATCAGCATAAAGATGAGTTTTACTAACCAAAATTTCTTTTCTATTACCGTTAATGTGGCGCATGGGAAGTATGAGAGTGCCATTGTCATACTGGACACAATCATAATTCTGTCCAGACTATGCAGATTGAAATCACTGGAAAAATCATGGATATCCAACTCATAAGCGTCACCCCGGACAGCCCAGGATTTGCTGAGTTAAGATCGCAGAGCATGGCTGAAGGATTTAACATGTTACGCCGACTGGAAGATAACTGGCTTAGCGGACAGAACCGCTTTGATAGACCCGGAGAAAAACTAATTGGGGCTTCAGTAGATGGAGTAATCGTTGGCGTTGGTGGACTCAACATCGACCCGTTTACGCTAAAAAATGGCATCGGACGTCTGCGACATCTCTACGTAGACTCAGGATGGAGGAAAAGGCAGGTTGGCAGCGCCCTGCTCAGTGAGATACTTAAGGATTCTGGCCACTGGTTTGATTTTATCAACACAAACGCTCCTCAATCGGCATTCACTTTCTATGAACGAGCTGGCTTTGTTGCTTTGACGGGCATAGAAAAAGTCACGCACCATCTATGCCTCAGAGACCCAGCGCGTTGATATAGTCACGTCATGGATAGACCGCATTTTCTGTCCACTGAACCACTTTTCAGGAACGCCTGCCGAGATACAGCCCTGACTTAACCAAACCGAACCAATTTCAGGGAAATCAGAGCCATTACAGTTAAATCCGCACCGCCCTGGACACACTGCGTTTCTGACCAGGCATTCAGAACGGCGGCTTAAACATCTTCAGGAAATCAAAGGAACTGACTGGCAGCTTTGAGCGAAAAGCGGACGTTGTGTAAGATTAAAGCTGTAAGAAAATACAGACCTATAGGCCGATTCAGGCTGCAATTTATGTTTATATAAATATCAAGAATTAGTATTTAAGCTTTTTTAAGGGGGGTACGTGCGCATTCGACCATCATCTCGACTGATCATTGTTTCGCCTGATAATCGCGTCCTGCTCTTTAGGTTCTGTCATAAAGATGGAGCTCTGAGATGAAAAACATACTGGGCAACACCGGGTGGAGGGCTTGAAAAAAATGAATCTTTTGAGCAGGCCGCTATACGCGAATTATTTGAAGAAACGGGTTTGATAAGGACATTAACAGGACCACAGATAGCGTCCCAAAACTTCACAATGATGCTACCCAGTGGGGAGACTGTACTTGCTGAAGAGCGTTTCTTTATGATTGATGCAAATACAGTTGAGCTCGACCACTCAGGGTGGAGTAGCAATGAACAGGAAGTCATACGCGATTATCATTGGTGGACAATTGAAGAGCTCATACACACCAATGAGACAATTTTTCCACGCGATTTAATCATTAACATACTTGAAAGGGAGTAAGCCGGACCTTCAACATTAACTGCAACATGATACCCTGAACGTCCGCTTCTGGCACAAAGCGGTCTGAAACGCGGACCCATGCCTCCAGTGCGTTTTAACCTGCCACAACCTGTCAAAAAAGAGGTGAGCTTGTTAGCCGAGCTCAATATCGACTGGCGGGCCTGCTACTGCAGTCAATCGAGCGGTTCAGGCATTGACTGTACCTTTTTCAGGAAATCCACAAAAGCGCGCAGAGGTGCTGACATAAAGCGGCTGGGAAAGTAGAGCCAGGGACCTTCAAATTCGGGCCACCACTCCGGAAGCACAGGCAGCAGTTCACCCGTCGTAAAGCAGGGCTGCAGCCAGTTTTCAAAGACGGCGATAATGCCCTGACCCTTTTTTGCCAGCTCAATTGCGCCTGATGCGCCATTGACACCGATAGTCAGACGACCAGCAGGGTTGACGCTGACGGTTTCTCCGTTGCGTTCAAATTCCCAGGGTATCAGCGCGCCGCTGGAATACTTAAGGCGGATGCAGTGATGTTCGGCCAATGCCGTCGGGTGAACGGGGAGACCGCGCGAAGCAAGGTAGTCGGGTGCCGCCGCGAGAGCCAGACGCTGGCGGCGAGGGCCGACAGGAACGGCAACACTGTCCCGGGCCAGATGTTCGCCATAGCGTATGCCTGCATCGCAGCCTTCCGCCGTGGCATCAACTAGGCGATCGTCCACCATAATCTCCACCCGCAGCAACGGATGGCGATCGAGAAATTGCTCAAGCAGGGGCGGAAGAATATCGACCATCACCGCACCCGTCACGTTCAGCCTGAGTAGCCCGCGCACCTCCCGTTGAGAACTTGCCACGTCATTCATCACCGATCTCATTTCGCTCAGCAGAGGTGCCATGCGATCGGCCAGCATCCGGCCTGCTTCGGTGGGCGTTACGCTGCGGGTTGTGCGGATAAACAGCGGAACGCCCAGGCTGACTTCCAGCGCGGTAATCCTCTCACTGACCGTTGAGGGTGCCAGGCCTAACGTTTTAGCTGCGGCCCGGAAACCCTGACCCCTGAAGACGGCAAGAAATATCGCGACATCATCCATCTCAACTTCCGTTACTGTTCGCTTTTCCGAACAGCGTATTCGTATTGCGGCCTCTTATCAAACAGCTCTGAGAGATTTATAACTCAGATACACCTGCATAAATCACTGAGGCAACAACATGAAGAAGAGAACGGTTTTAATTACCGGCGCAAACAAAAGTATTGGCTTTGAAACGGCCAGAGTGATGGGGAAACTGGGATTTAATGTCTGGCTGGGTTGCCGCGATGGGGGGCGCGGTCAGGATGCTGTCAGCCGGTTGCTGTCGGAAGGCATTAAAGCGCGGCTGGCTATCATTGACGTGACAGACCAGGAAAGTGTTGATGCGGCTGTCGGGCAGATAAAGTCAGAAGATGGAAAACTAGATGTGCTGATCAACAATGCGGGTATTCCCGGAACCTGGCCCATCGCGCCTGAGTCGCAGAGCATCAGCGATATTATGACGGTGTATAACACCAACGTTTTCGGCGTCATCAGAGTAACGCAGGCTTTTCTGCCGCTGCTCAAACTGGGTGAGGAACCCCGGATTATCATGGTCAGCAGCGGGCTGGGATCGCTGGAATGGGTATCTGACAAAGCGCATCCTTACTCTCAGGTAGCGGCACTGGGCTATACCAGTTCAAAAACGGCATTAAATGGCGTTACGGTGGCATTTGCCAATTCACTGTCTGAGTATGGCATCAGCGTAAACGCAGTTGACCCGGGATATACGGCCACCGATTTTAACGGACATACCGGTTATCGAACTGTATCCCAGGCGGCCAAGGGGATCGTCTGGCTCGCTGCTGAAGTATCCCAGACAATCACCGCAGGATTCTTTTTGGATGGAGAGCGTGCACCCTGGTGAATCTCGTCTAATAAAAGCATTCCACCAGCCTGAATGGGGCAGGTTGGTTGACGGGTTGCGGCAGAACGCCAGGCGTGTCGTGCGCAGTCGGTTCTCAAATATGTCCGAATCATCCTGAAGGAAAATAAGCGGCTCAATGTTTCTTAGCGCATCTGAATGTAATTAATGGCCGCCTCAGGCACGGATCGTACAGAAAGTTAGGTCATAAGGTCCGCTTTGAATGAAAAGTGGACCCAGACCTACAGCCTGGTCATCAGCCGGGGTAGTTTCTAAAGTTAAACGGCAGTTTTGCAAAAGATGACAACAGATAACGATGACCGAATTAATTTATCTGAAAGGCGGTCACGCCAGGAGCGAGATACACACACACTGGATTTACTGCCCTGTAAATACACATACTGACCAATTATGGCTGTTCAGGTGAATCAGTCGCCTGCTTCCCATATCCAGACAACATTGCCGTAGCTTCATCCATCCGTTGTCGATCAAGTTTATAGAACACCCAGTTCTTGATACGTTTCGATGTCACAATCCCAGCCTTAGCAAGAATTTGCAGATGGCCTGTCACGGTGGGCTGACTCAGACCAATTTTTTCGGTGATAAATCCGACACACACACCATCCTTAACCAGATCGCCGTCCTGCTGCACCGGAAAATGTGACTCTGGATCGGACAGCCATTCAACAATCACGAGCCGATGCTCATTACCAAGGGCACGAAAAATATCGGCCATTAATGTCTTTGAGTTGTGCATATAGTCAATCGCCTATATAGTCATTTTCTTATATAACTTTAGGGGCATACTATGACAAACCACAGACAAAGGCTAACAGACAGTGTCACGCTGAAAGATATTTATGCAGCTTCCGGGCGAAATAAATCAACAGTATGCAAAACTCCGCTGGAGCTTTCGCACCCGCTGTCTGCTCTTGTCGGGACGGAGGTCAGGCTTAAGATGGAAAATCTTCAGCATACGGGTAGCTTTAAGCTGAGAGGTGCTGCAAACGTTCTTGCCAGTCTTAATGCAGACCAGCGACGTGCCGGCGTCATCGCCCCGACGGCAGGGAATCATGGTTTAGGGCTTGCCTGTGCGGGACATGCGGCAGGCATACCCGTATCCATATTCTTACCGTTTTCAGCAGACCCGATTAAGGTTTCTGCAATGAAAAGTTATGGTGCGCAGGTTACGTTTTTTGACAACATTGAAGATGCAAGGCAGGAAGCCATTGTCGCAGCGCAACAGTCCGGCGCTACGTTCGTCTCAGCCTACAATAATCAGCAGATGATTGCCGGAGGCGGCACCGTCGGTCTGGAAATCATGGAAGACTGGCCAGACGCTGACGTTATTCTCGTGAACATTGGCGGCGGCGGGCTGGCCTCCGGTATCGCAACAGCCATCAAGGGCATAAACCCTGCAGCCGAAGTGTGGGCAGTGCAGAGTGAAGCAAGCCCGACGTTTGAGCGCTGGAAAGAAGCTGGTGAGGCGATCCCAGTGGAAATATCGTCGTCAATCGCCGAAGGCATAAGTGGCTATATAGAGCCTGAAGCGATGACCTGGCCACTCATACGCGATCGCGTCGATCGTGTTCTTCTGGTTTCAGAAGTCGAAATTAAAGCAGCGATGCTGTTAATGCTTAATCTGCACAGCCATGTTGTAGAGCCTTCAGGCGTACCCGCAGTTGCGGCAGCCATCCGTTATGCAAAAGAACTGAGCGGGCGTAAAGTTGTCTGTGTGGTGAGCGGTAGAAACATATCGGGTTCCCGCTATCTCAAATTAGTTAATGAGGCGTCACTATGAAGAAACAGAGCGGAGTTAAGGTCGGCTGAGCTCATATTGCACAACGTTCTTATCATAACGGCTTCATTCATTACGCAGGCTTTGAGGTAGTGCCGCCTTTGACGGCCTGCCGTTTAACAGCCTTTTCGCTTAAAATTCTATGGTTCGTTTAAGGGAATGTCAGGCATCATCAAAAAATATTTTTGTCATACAAGGAGTAGGACTAATGAATATAAATATAAGAACAGCCCGGGCTTCTGATGTTGATAGTATTTTCGAAGTCAGAACCTCAGTACTCGAGAATTATTTGAGTCGTGAAGAAATGCGTCAGCTGGGGATCACCGAAAGCGTCGTGGCCGATATGATTGAAAAGAATTTATGCGCCTGGGTTGCGGCTGAAAACGAAAAAATAGTCGGCTTTTCAATGATTTTGCCGGATGAAGGCTGTCTTTTTGCGGCCTTTGTTCTCCCGGAATATGAAGGCCAGGGGATAGGTCGCAGGCTGGTTTTTCTCGCCGAGCAGGAATTATTCAAACATCATGAGATTGCCTGGCTGGAAACCGATAAAAATAGTCGCGCGGCGAAATTTTACATGCAGCTCGGCTGGGGCAATAAAAAAGAGATTAACGATACCGATATCAAACTGGAGAAATATCGCAGCGTGTAATCCACTGCCATTTTCATAAACGTCTGCCTCTGGCATAAGGCGGACGTTTAGCCAAAATAACATCTTTGCTGTCAGCAAGACCAATTGGGTGGCCTGGCGAAAATCTCTAATCATTAATCGTCCTTTCTCAGAGCGATTTTATTACGTCGGCTTACATTCCCAGACTGGCCAGCAGGTCGTCCACATCATCCTGACTGGCAGGAGTCTCTGGTGCGGAGGAAGGTTTAGACGGCGCAGTGCGTTCGGCGGTGCTGTGTGAGCCGGTATTATCGCGGATGACCTGTATCAGCTGCTGCTCAGCCTGATTCAGCACGGCCATCATAGCCTGCACAATCTGTCCTGTGAGGTCCTGGAAGCCCTGTGACATCATAATCGCGTGCAACTGCTGTTGCGTCAGACCCGTGACGCGGGGGACATCATTCAGCAAGGCAACGGTATCTGCCGCTAATGCCTGGGTCTGTTCTTTGTCTGGCAGCGTACCGGAAGTGGCATCCCAGCGTTGCGTGAGTTTCTCCGCTTTTTCTCCCAGATCGGTTTGCAGAGGCTGCGTGATTTCCACGCTGTTGATTACGCCCTCTGCTGCTTCGCGGGTCATTGTGACGACATAACCCAGCCTTTCACGGGCGTTAGGGATGCTTCCCGCCACATCGGCGATGGTTTTATCAAGCCCCAGCTGTTGCAGACTGTCGCGAAGCTGCCGCAGGATGAAGCCAGCACGCGCCGTAATTTCGCCAATCTCCTGATGCTTACTATGGGTGTCGGATGGTGACATGGATGTTGTTTCCTGCGTACAGAGTTTCGATACCTGAGGTTATCGGCAGCTCGCGGCGGTTTTTTAAATTTCCTGAGGTTTTTACTGGTGTAAAAAGTGACATGATGTGAATGAGACACCATAGAGCTAACGACATCAGGGTTGTAAAAGGCAGAAAGTGTTGCGCGCAGGCCCTGTTTTTTCAGCCGGAGGGGGGTGTCAGGTATAGAGCGGAATGTGGGCGGGTTAATGACTGTTTTGAGCGAAAAAAGGGGCGTATTACCCACTTCTGAAACGTTTACGCGAGGACAGGCAGTATCTTATTTATCATGTAATTTCTTCGTCTTAATTAATCCGCCAACGGATAACATTTTGTCCAGTTGTAGTTAACCCTCGCCAGTTTTAATTCTCCATCTACATCCCCAAAATTAATGGTCTGACGTCCATAAATAAACTCACGCACGGGTGCAGGTAAAAAATCAGCGCCGTAGCGCAGAATCGTGCTGTGCCAGAAGGGTGCCGGTAATGGGCTGCCGGTATGACGCATCAGCAACTCATTTTTCCAGTGCGAATCCAGAACTTTTTCGCAGAATGAGTGGCGCATGGCTATTGCCGAACTATCAGGGATCCCCGCAAGCAATAACTGACTGGGCAATGCAACTAACCGCAGATCTCTGATAACAATTTTTATCGCATCAAATCCGCTCCAGATATTCGTCAATTCATCGATTTTTTCGGGCAATGGCTCGTTTTCGTTATAGAGCGGCAGAGTCAGGGGCAGGAAGGTAAAATGGAAACCCTGTGTGGGCAGAATATCGGCAAGGGGATCATCCTTTGTGAGCTGCTGTAATTCACAAATAAGACGTGAGACATCAAAGGTCACCGGCGGCTGAATGCCCGCTGCAAGAGCCAGCCTTACAGGATCGTAGTAGTTCCCCTCTTTAACAGCCCCAACTCCTGCATTTTCCGACCAGATGGAGAGGGTGTTCTCGTTGGCAGAGCGATACAAGCTTTCCAGATTTATCGATTTCATTACAGACCTTTGGCATTGGTATGAACAGAGGCGATTCGTCATTAATAGTATTTCTGTCTGGTATTTTAGGCTATTCGATTAATTTTTAAGGGATAATAAGGATTTGAGAAGTGAGTTGTTATTACTGCCCATAACTTATCAGGCATATCCCCTTTGCTGACCGCAAACATATCACCATATTTTCAACGTCTCGCACATCTTTAAGGATAGCGTTGCGTCGATTCGTCCAGGTCACAGGAGATGGCGAACGCAGTCTACCCGTACAGTGGCCACTGATGACCAGTTAGCGAACAGATTTAAACGATTGTATTACATGGTTATTCATGGTCAGGATGACGGGTCAGGGCTGGCTGATGAGTTGGCAATCCCTCAGTAAATGCCAACAGTATCTGGAAATCCCGATTAGCCGCAGCTGTTTCGCGGTCAGGATTACATCCACAAGGGGCACTATCTGATAGATCAGGAAAAGCGCACTGGTACATCATGCTGATCCCAGCTAACCACCCGCTCTGTGGATAATGGACGTTTACAAGTATCACGCGACAGAAAGCCTGCGCTTCACGGGTTTTTTAGTGCCGTTTTCAGGTAAACTTGCTTAAGCTATTCAGGTAATTTTTAAGGATGAAAATCTATGAAAGTGAGTGAAAAAGCACTACTGGAATCCGGCTTTAGTCATGCAGATCTACTAAAACTGAAAAACAATATGGCTAATTATGGTGGCTCACTGGATTCCATGATCCATGATCTTGCTAACCGCTTTAACGCCTCGAAGTGGATTACTATTATTGCCTTTATCATACTTGCTCTTACGCTGATGCTGGCATCCGTAGATACCAGCATCACGCTGGCGGCCACACTTGCGATTGTATTGCCTTTTATATGGTATTTAGCCCCAGCAAAGCTTGCATACAAGTCATGGCGCTATCGCAGAATCACGGCTCATTCAGAGCAGCATCAGTGACATACATAAGGTCAAATATGACCTTAGCTTTAACACCATAACCGACTATATTCATTGTGAGTTTTGGACGGCTCATAGTGCTGACTTTCCTGAAATAATCCGCGGGCAAATATCTGAACAGACGCCAGGTTCCAGGGCGTCTGAACAGACCGAATACGCTATAGGCATTTGCAACAAGCGAGATTGATTTATAGATTCCCAGCCCGCTATCAGGGCTGAACCCCATGAATGCAGCAGTGGACATAGCGGCATCAGCAACCAATCCTTCAGACTGTTTGTTATCCATTACATAGTGCGCAATTTCTTTGCTTATGCCGTTCGCACCATCAGTAACTAAAACTGCACCGGCCAGAACGCCCAATGGTGTCATAGTTCCTATAAGGGTCAGGCCAGCAGCTATTTCAGCCCCCGACAAAACTACATTTACAGCCGAAATGACATACCCGACAATTTTATTATTTTCCCTGACGAACTCCACTTTGGCATAGAGTTTCGCCGTTTTCATGCGCAGCATTCTGTCCTGCTTCTGAAGGTTTTCCGTTTCTTCCCTCAGATTTTTAATACAGGCTATGCATTCTTCTTCTGATTTTGCACGTCGGGCAGACGCAAACTGCTGCTCAACCAGATCTCTGATCTCCTGAACAAACTTCACCTGAGTCATGCCATTCGAAAGATGGACTGAGGACACATGATTAGCTGTATTAATCAGCTTTCTGGCCTCAAGGTTAATCATTGTTTCAGCCCAGTTTTTACTTCTGCCTGAGCGCATCATTTCGATCAATGCTACATCCATTTATCTTCTCCCTGTACATAATATCGCCGATAATACCCCATTATTTACAGGTGTAAACCGTCGTTACAGTTGAAAATATGTTGCTTCGGATAACACGTTAGAGGATGAACTATCAGGATTTATTTCAAATGATCGTGGCTCTCACACTTATACAGAGGCCATTCGCATGACAGCGAAAACCGACCCAAAGCGAAACTCATGCAATTGAGATCGCCAGCGCATCGGCCGCGTTACGCTTTATCAGCATGTCGCGCCTGTCTGGCCGATTCAGTAAAAGAGGGCAGGTCAAACTGATCGTCACAACCCCCGCTCTGCCCCTAAACGGACAACCAGAGGACAGATCAGGACAACAGATGCCTGACGTATAGAATCGATCAACTCTCTCTGATATTGATGATGTCGATGGCGTTAAATCACTCCTGTTGAGAGAGCTAAAATGAATTTTTATTGCAGTAAGGAATTTACCGGTTCGAAGGCCTGGGACTCACAGCATATTGCCAGCTTCGATAATGTCAGCGTGAAACTTCACTGGACCGATCAGCCTTATAAGTGGCACATCAACGATGGTCAGGAGGTTTTTGCTGTCATGGATGGATGCGTTGAAATGCAATATAAAGAGCAGGGCGAAGTTAAAAGCCGGGTACTCAACGCTGGTGATATTTTTTATGCCAGTGAAGGGACAGAACATATTGCGCGTCCACAGGGCGTCGCCCGCGTGCTGGTGATTGAAAAAGAGGGATCGGTTTAATTAAGGTGATTCATTATCTGGCTGAGCCAACAAGCCAGTGACAAAACGGGCGATCTCTTCTCCCAGATTGATAAGAAAGGCGTCGCGTGATGGGTGGGTGTCAGTGATATGCGGCGGCAGGATGTTCATGAAGGTGAAATGCCCGGCATCTTTAACCACGCAAAGTTTTGTCTCAGTTCGATTATCTAATTCTTCTTTGATGAACAGCGCTTGCGATGGCGGTGTCAGGGTGTCCTTCTCGCCAGTCCAGATCCTGACAGGCACTTTCACGGAGGCGAGGGCCGAGGGTGCTCTGAAAAAATCCGCAGGTGGCGCTAACAGCACCAGTTGATTCAAATCCTGTCTGCCTGCATATGTCACCTTCTCTCTGGTGCGAGTCCAGGCCGTCGCCCCGGCGTGCATCAACAGAATCACGGTGCCGAGTGAGTGCCCGACGCCGGTAATCGAGGCATAATGTTGACAAAACGCATCGCGGGCGAGGACAAGTCTTTGGCTGCGTTCCAGTAAGTCAGCCTTTGAGGGCGTGGAAGAGGTTAACCGTTCGAAATGGGGCGCTACCACTGAAATACCATTGCGGCTAAAGGTCTGCAGAAGCTCAAGATGACGCAATGGACTTCCGCCAGCACCTGCTGCAAAAAGGATACACTGGCTGGCCTCATTCACCTTCAATAACGTGACGTCAAAATTCCTGTCGGCATGCCTGATGACAGAGGTTTCCGCCCTGGTATTGTTAATCATAAAGCCGACTCCCCGCTAAAAGGTCAGTCTGGAGATACTAACCTGTTCCCGGTGAAACGATAAATTTCCGTCTGCTTCTGGCTCCAGACTACTGTTATGCAAGGTGTAAGCAGCAAATCAAAGCGGACCGGTTATTCATACTCTGGCGTCAGGCCACCAATCTGTCCGCGCTTACTGCGTCGCCTCTGCCCATAATGCCGCCTGTACAGCAGGGCGCGCATTGATATTTGCTCTGTACGCCAACAGCGCAGGCCAGCGATCTAGTTCAATGCTGAAGAACTTACACCAGCCCAGTACAGTGAAAAGGTAGGCGTCAGCAACGCTGAATGATGGCCCCATCAGAAACGCTTTTTCGGCGAGCGTATCCTGCAGAAAGTCGAACCGCCGGAAGAGCTTTTCACGAAACAGTGACAGGACAGCGTCGGGCAGTGCCTGGTTAAACAACAGAGCGGAACCCGCGTGGATTTCACTGGTAATGAAGTTCAGCCACTCCTGCAGTCGAACACGCGCCCAGCTGCCTGCTGGCGGTGCCAGCCCGCTTTCCGGCCTCAGGTCGGCGAGGTACTGCACAATCGCCGGCCCTTCAGTCAGTATCTGCCCGTCGTCCAGTTCCAGTGCAGCAACATAGCCCTTGGGGTTGATAAGGCGAAAGTCGCGTCCGTCAGAGGTGAGCTTGCTCCTGTTATCCACTTTAACCAGCTCAAACTCCAGTGCGAGTTCACGCAGCACGATATGGGGTGACAGCGAACAGGTATCCGGGGCGTAATAAAGTTTCATGTCTTCTCCGTTAACATTGAAAGCGATGTGAGATTCTCTTTGTCGTTACGGAACAGACTGTGCTTAACGCAGAGAATTCTGTAAAATTAATGCTTCAAAAGTTAACTATTAGCTGAGCTACTGATAACCATGATGAATCTTCTGCACTGGCGCTTGCTGGTGGCGGTGGCCGATGCCAGCAATATTTCGCGTGCTGCTGAAACGACAGGCATGACACAGTCCGGTGCCAGCCAGGCTATCGCCCAGTTAGAGTCATCACTCGGGTTCCCGGTATTCGTGCGTGAGCGCCGGCACATCGGTGTTACCGCGCTGGGAGAGCAGGTCATTGAACATGCCAGAATTATGCTGTCGCAGCTCAGCGCGATCCGCGTGCTGGCTGATGAGAGCCGGGGTTTAAAGGGCGGACGCATCTGGCTTGCCAGCTTTCCCTCTGTGACGTCCACTCTCCTGCCTGGCCTGTTGCGTAACTTCCGGCGTCTGCATCCGGGCATTGAAGTGGTGGTGCTGGAAGGGACGGATGAAGAAGTTGAGGAGTGGCTTGCAGCGGACACCGTTGAGCTGGGGGTGGTAATGAACCCCACACCCGGACGTGCTGATGTGATACTGGGACAGGACGCATGGGTCGCCGTCATGCCAGCCAGCGCTCCGCACATCGGTCAGTCAGGCGCGAACGGTATAACCCTGCAGGAACTGGCAGACCAGCCCTTTGTGCTTGCAACAGGCGGATGCGTCGTTAATGGCAAAAGCCTGATGGAACAGTCAGGATTCCACCTCTCTGACGTGCGCGTAAAGGTCCGCGACTGGATCAGCGCCTGCATGCTGGTGCGTGAAGGCATGGGTGTCGCGCTGGTGCCGGAATCAGCCCTGCCAGCGGAACGGCGCGGCCTGTCAGTGATGCCGGTCATCCCGCCTCTGCACCGTGAATTCGGGCTGGTCTGTTCGCCTTCCGGAAAAGCTTCTGGCGCGACGCAGGCGCTCCTGAACGGACTGCGTAAAGGGCAGGGTAATATCTCCGGATAAACCCACTGCACAGCTGACTTTATCCGCCGTTACCCGATCATAAACAACAGAATGGCTGGCTGGGAAAGAGAGATCGGCAGACTCTCCCGACCGCGATCCTTTCTCAACTCGCGTCTTAACGCTTTGCCGCATAGGGTGATCGGGGCGAATAACGGTTTTATGGCGTGGCGGAACACGCCTGAATCATCGGGATGGCTCAGAATTCGCGTAACTGGTCGAACAGCTGATACAACCGCGGCTGATCCACAAGCGTGGCGCCTTGCTCGCCCAGTTTCTGCTCCAGCGGGTTCAGAACATCGCACAGCACACTGTAGATCTCCTCACGCTCGACCGTCTCAATCGTCTTTGAACGCCGGTCGATGAGATTAAAGGCTTCGGTGTAGGCGGTTACAGCGGCGGTTAACAGGCTCGCCACATCCATGCTGCTATCGATGATGTTCGTGGCAGCCCGCAGGTTTTTGTAAGCCAGCGCTGCTTTTTTGGCATAAGTGGCCGAAATATGTTCGCGGCCATCCCAGTCCCGGAAAGGATTGTGCAGATTCTCAGCCAGCCATTCCGGCTTGCGTGCTTTACTCAGCGAGAGATCCAACCCCTGAGTTGTCGCCTTTTTATAAGCGGTTCTGACAGAGCTGATCACGTCAAGCGGGACGCTGGTCATCCACAGGCATGAGAGATTGGGCAACGCTTCTGGTGAGGGAAAGTCAGCCGCGCTGAAGCCAAACAGGTCGAAGAAGGTCAGCATCTGCAACTGTGGCAGTGCGGCAATACGATGCATATTGCTGGCTACGCCGGGATTTCCCCAGATGCGCAGCTCAGTTAAGCAGGTAAAGCGCTCAACGACTGACGCCAGGTCAATCTCTTTAACGCCTGTCAGTGACAATGCCCTGAGCCGGTCAATACCCTGCAGCACAGGCAAAGTCTGCGAACATTGCAGGCACAGATTGCGTCCCTCCTGATCGGCCTCTACCTGAAAACCTGAAGAAGGCGTTGCGGTGAGTGACAGCAGGGAGAGATCAGGATTCAGACGCACGCAGCTGACGCCTTCAGGGTGCAGAATAAAACGCGACAAACGAGTCGCCCCGACATCGATTTCGCTGACGACAGCGGATTGCCAGTGCAACTCATTAATGAAGTCATGCTGCTGTATATAGGCCATCAGTTCCGGGGTGCCATGGCGGGTTTCGATGGTCATCAGGCAGGGCAGGCGATCCAGTTCAGAGAGATCGGTCAGGGTTTGCAGGAGGTGGTCATTGATACGGGTGGTGTCCTGGCGAAGTGTGTGGCCGCCGACAACCACGTTGTGCGCGCCTGAAGCAGCCTTGAACCGCACACGGCTGGCCGGGTCGATCTTCTCCCAGTTTCGCTGACCAACAAGACTGTCTCCCACGTCCCAGCCGAACTTGTAGGCGTTTACTTCCTGATCTGCCAGCGGCGGCAGGTTGGCAATTAATACATGTCCCGGTGGGACATTGGCGGAGACATAACCGTGATCGAAGCTGTCTTTGACAAAATAGTAGCTACAGCGCAAAGGCTGCATACGGCTGGCTTCCGCCCTGTCAGGCAAATGATCACCTGCCCAGTCGAGCTGGAGTATGGCTGCAAGGACTTTACCTCTGGCATTAGCAGGCTGCTGGAGGTGTGTCACCTGACAGGCGACGTACTGCTGCAACTGCGGGGAATACACGCTGTAGATATCGCCGACCTTTGCTTGCACTCTCACTCCTCTCAGTCAAAATCTGATATAGCGCGCATCCTGCTCAGGGGTGCGCTTTGCCACGGATCTCAGATCCATCCAGCACACTAGCCTGGCATAACGTTTTAACGAAATGCTGGCGCGTGAACATTTTTATTTTTTTTTCGCGGCAGGTGACAGCGTCAGTCGGGTTGCACGCAGCAGCCCGACTGACGAAGCCTGCCCGGAGGCATGCGGGGCAGGTATTCAGCTTACAGGCGGTTACCGGCCTCAACCAGTTCGTTATAGGATTTTAAAACACGCATCGGTGAACCCGATACCATCCAGCCTGAATTGCCGCTTCCTTTCAGCAGACTCTGCTCACCCGTGCTGTAAGGTGTTTTATCGCGAATCCGACGCATGCGATCCTTGCAGTCTTTCAGGAAAGTTCCGGCATTATCCTGGAAGATGGACCAGGTTAATGGCTTGCCCGCTTCGCTGGCCGTTGCCTTTTCTGCCTCACTCAGCAGCGTACTGTAAGCATCAATCGCTTTTGTCATCTCTGTCACGTCGGGAGCGGAAGAGGTAAACAGGGTCGCCAGCGGTTTGGCCTGTGTGACTAATGCCAGGCGGTAGTAGCGACTATGACGGCCCTCAGACTTTTCAATCTCAACGAGTTGCGCAGCAACGACCTCATTGTTCTCTTTTTCAACTTCGGCACCGAACTGGTCGCTGGATTTCATAAAGCTGTTAAACGCCTTCATGAGTGGCGGATGCATTTGTTTGGCTTTCGCGAAGCCATCATCCTTGTAATCTTCCTGACTGTAGTAAAGATGAGCCTGCGAAACCAGCGGCTGCAATGTCGTTAAATCCGCCAGATACTGTGTTGCTGCAGCATCCAGCGCCGGTAACGTCGGTTTAGCCTTTGATGCCTGATTGATGGCTTTAGTGCAGCTCTCCAGTTCATAAGGCGTGACCTCGCCCAGTACGTTGACGCTGCGCTCTTTGCCGGTTGGCCCCTTTTCAGCATTCGCCATCCAGCTCACATAGCGCAGGGCACTATCGCGAACCGATCCATCCGTAGTGTTAAAGCAACCCACATAGGCGTTTAATTTTGTGGTGAGTTGCGCAGCGCTATCCTCCGCAACAGCCTGGGGTTGACTCTGCGGGGCGGGTTTTGCATCCGCTTTGTCACTGTTGTCACATGCTGCCAGCGGCAGCACAAGGGCAGTCACCAGCATCCCGGGTATCATGGCCCTGCTTGCTCTTTTAAACACAATCGTTCCTTTATTTATGTGGTCAGAAATAGAGAATGAAAATAAATGTTCGCATTGGCTCCCTTTTCAGCTGCGAGGAGGGAGCCGATGACAAACGGGTTATGCGCTTTGCGTCGCTGCCGCCGTTTCTTCTTTCAGCAACGCCCTGACTGTCTGATGACGATGCCAGTAATAGCCGAGGGTGTTTTTAAAGGCTTCAATCTCCTTTTTCAGGCCCGGCAGAGGGATCTCACTGCGTTTTTTTCCCTGCGAGTTTGGCTGCACATGTTGCACGTAGAGCTTATCCCGGCCGAAGCTACGAATGACGTTGATGTTTTTAACGTTATCCCACTCCAGCACTTCGCCGGTTTTCGGCGACACGATGCCCTGCCAGGTGATGACGATCTGCGAGCCATCTTTCAGGGTATAAGGAACATTGGGGAAATGCTTCAGCACCAGCGCGGTTTCCATTTCACCATCAGGTTGATAGCGCCAGGCCAGGCTCTCTTCATGCACAGAAGAGAAGTCGCGCTCATATTTCTGCCACAACTGCTGTTCAATCTCGTTGGCAACCGGCATCAGATCGACCCAGCTCTGGGCCGGGAAATCGGCGGCGATCGCTGCATAGTCAGCTTCGTTAATCTCATATCCTACGTTGCGCATCCTTTCCGCCAGCGGCGGGTGTGAATCAAACGGGTGCGGCACATTCTGCTCACGGATGACGCTGATAAAGTCCGGAGAGGCGACATGTTCTGGCAGACCGGCAGCAATAGCTTTACTGATCCCCAGTTCATTTTCGTGCAGCGTCTGATTATTAAAGAAGTTTCGCTCAACTTCATTCCGGTAGCTGGCATACGCAGATACTTTGATCAGTGATTCGATAATCGCGGCAGGGGAGACCAGCGTTGATGCATTGCGATCCGCGACAAACTCACGTTCACGGCTGTTACGCTGCCACGCCAGTTCAAACAGCATGCGATAAAGATAGAGCGGATAGAAGACGATCAGCGTGGCCACATTCTGACCCATCAGCTGCATATAGAGATCAAACCGATGCAGTTTCGGTCCCAGTAATGCGCCGGAGGCGGTGTCGCCTTCATGCAGGTGGGTCAGCTCATGGACCATCACGCCATCAGCCTGCGCAACGGTGAGCTGACGCAGGAGCGGAATACTGACATAGAGCTTACGGCCGGTGAGCGGATTCCCATTCACGTTCAGCGGAGCTTCGGTCACGTAGAAGTTGGTGTCGATACCCGCAACAATATGATCGGGTGGCGTGGTGCCCACTCTGGCGGCGAGCATATCAATCTGTGACCAGAGTGCCGGGGCCGCTTCGCGGGTCACGACTTCGCCTTCAATACTCTCTTCCGGTGGGAGTTTTTTGAAGATGCCTTTAATCATGTAATACATACCGGCCAGCACCAGCAGTCCTACTGCCATCACCAGTTTGGGATAGTAGGTCTGCGTGAAGAAGGCGGTGCCCCAGAATGAGAGCCATACCAGCATGCCGCCCTGTACCATGACTTCCAGCGAACAGGCCAGCATCAGGAACTTGCGGGCCAGCGCCAGGCTGATAACCTGTCCCTGGCGGCTTTTAAAGGCCAGCGCACTGAACAACAGCACCATCAGCAGGACAGCGCCGCTGCCGATCAGTGTCCAGAATGCCACTTTATCCATCATGTAGAACTGCCACAGTTCGGATTGCGGTTCGCAGACGGCGTTTTTGTAATCCTGCAGATTTTCATCTACCGGGCCGCAGACACTGGAAGGCGGGTTCTGCTGCAGAAACGCCTGTAGTTTGTCCGTATCCTGATGTTGTTCCCGCGCATCGTCCATGAAGAACTGCGTGTATTGCTGATCAAGTTGTTTGTTGCCATATTCAGCAAAAAACAGGGTAATGACAGGGACGAGAAACAGTGTGAACAGCAGCCAGAAAAATACCTTTAGATAACCCTTTTTCAATTCCGTTAATGTATTCAAAATAGTAACTTCCTGCATGTCTATGAAAGGGAGAAGCTGCTGCTATCAGGAAATTCCGAAAAGAATATCCTGGCCCCGGTTAAACGGTGCGGAAATATTTATGCGAGCTTCACGATATTATAATTATTGCAGAGCGATTATAAGCCAGCCTGAACCCGTTTTGAAAAGGTATAGACGGATATTTTCGGCGATTTTTTTCTTTTCCGTCAGGTTATTTTTCTGGCGGCTTCCGGTGGTTCTGCCACGACAGCACTAATTTGAGTTAGTGCTCATCACTTATTCTGTCCGGTCTCCTGACCGATGGCTAATCCCCGCCATCTGTCTGCATCAGATACACCATAATCCTATATTTTACCATCAGAGCGGTGCGAAAAAATTACCAGCGCATCCCTTTGAAGGGATTCCAGCCGTTATCGCCTTTTTTCTCTTTCAGGTAATAACTGTAATTGGTGCTCATGCCGTACAGGGCATTAAAGCCATAGCCCAGGCCAACCTGAAGATACCGTGGAAATTCCATGCCCGCTATCGCTAAGGCGATGATCAAAATAGTATAAACAACTACCATAATTAAAATCAGCATGATGTTCTTCTTCCACAGGCCGAGTACGAACAGATAAATCGGGCCGAAAAGGAAGGCAATTAAATTCATGTTCACTTTTAATTTTTGCCTGAAAGGCAGTTTTTTCAATGCCTGTCTGAAGCCTGGTGTACTGGGAGCACCATGAAGGTCGAAAAAATCAAATCGGGTCTGCCATTTCGCACTGTACTCTTTAGTTGCGTTTACTTTATTATTATTTTCAATAGGTTGATTCATGGTTGCCTCAATATCCTGCGCAGAAAACTACAGAGACCGACACTGTTTCAGACGGATGACAGCCGCATGAATGGTGCTTATCGACCGCCAGAACAGCGCATAAGAATTTTAAAAACAGGGAAGCCGCGTTAATTCGCACCAAAATAATATCGGTACGGTACAAATAGCCATGCTACACCCTGGGTGCGCTATTAGCTGCACGGGTGCCGGATTCAGGTTAAACAACAATATTTGAAAATAAATCCATCAGAATCAGTAATGTGAAAATTGCACAGGCCGGACATCTCCTGTGCTGGATGTAATTGATATTAGCACCAAAGAAAATATCGCCACAATGATAAAAATATGTTAATTTTCAAAAAAAATATTCCTCGTTCCTCACACCTTAGAAGGATATAAAGATGATCGCATGGAGCGGAGTGGGTTTTTTCGTCGCAGTATTAATTTCTGCCGCCTACCTCCTGTGTAAATGGCTGTTAGATATTTATTACTACGACGGTTTCTTTGTCTCCCATCTATGGGCGACAGGGGCTACGCTGATCGTTTCTGCCCTTTTTTGTGCGGCCTTTGTCTGGGTGCTTCGGCAGGAAAAATGGCTGGACTCCCTTGCACAAGCAACGAAAAGCCAGCCAATGATGGCCCCCGAAAAAACCCACAACTTCTTTTTTATTCCCGTTCTCTACTGGCCGCTTATTCTGTTTCTGCTCGGCTCAGGGATCTGTATTTACGACCTGACCCGATAACACTTCACATCACTGATACAGGCCATACTGATGCTGTATCAGCGAAATGGAAATATCATCAATACGAAGGAGTTCATGGTGAAATTAAGAAAATCATTAAACATTATGGGTGCGATCTGCCTGGCAACTGCCATCGGGGCTACTTCTCTGATGGCATCAGCCGCTGAGACAGCACCAGCTGCAAACACGCAGACTCAGACGATCTCTTTGCTGGATGGCAAACAGACGTTCAAACTGCAGGGCTATGAAAAGCAGCCTGTGCCGGGCGGCGGACCAGGCACCATGTATGTGAACAAGCAGGAAAAACGCGTATTGATCATTGGCGAAGAAGAGATCCCATTGATTGCGCGCGGTGGCAGTGACGCTGATTTTCTTGAAGGCGGGAAGTCTATCAAAGACAAGCAGAAGCAGGCTTCACCTTCTTATACGGTGATCAGTGAGAAAACTGAAAATACCAACGGTTTGCCGGTCTATCATATTGAAGCCACCGACAAAATGGGTGGCAACGATGTGCAACAGGCGACGCTGCTGGCGGTCGCCAACAAGAAATTCACCGTTATTCAGGTGATTTCAAACCACAAAGACAAGGCTGGCCACCTGAAAGCAGTAAACAATATCCTCGGTAAGTAAGGCCTCAGTCGATAAGCCCGGTTAGCTGATCGACCCGGATAAGGGGTTGCCGGTGGGGTTCATGAGTTTACTCAGAACACACCTGCAATGCCTTGTCTGAACAATGCTCAGGCGTCATCACGGCTTGCCCGCAAACCCCTTTCCTGACCTCTTTCTTCAGGCGTTATGCCAGGCCTGAAAACAGAAAAGGCCGTCTCCGGCCTCTCGTTAACGCTCTGCAAACATCTGCTTCAGGCTGCGCGAACCTGCGGCATCGCTATATCCGCGCTGATACGAGCACCTTCAGCATCAAACACCATGCAGTGGTGCGGATGGAAGGTGGGGCGCAGCGTCTGATAAGGACGGAAATGCACATCGCCGGGCAGCAGCATCTTGAAGCCGTCGTGGCCGTGGCTCTGACCAAACAGATAGGTGTTGTTGCCAAGTCGCTCAACCACTTCGCAGTGGAAATTGATATTCAGTGGCGCATCGCCGTTGATCTGCAACTGCTCCGGCCGGATACCCAGCGTGATCTCATCACCAGGCTGCAACTGGCGGATGGGCGAGGGGAGCTGCAGCCGATGCTCGCCGTCATTGATCAGGGCGACAAGGCCAGCAGGGCCGCACTGCTCCACGCGCGCAGGCAGGAAGTTCATCTTAGGTGAGCCGATAAAACCGGCGACAAAGCGGTTAATCGGGTTGTAATAGAGCGCCATCGGTGAACCCACCTGTTCAACCTTGCCGTAGTTCATGACCACAATCTTATCGGCCAGCGTCATCGCTTCCGTCTGATCGTGCGTCACATAGACCATGGTGGTTTTCAGCTCCTGGTGCAGCTTCGCAATGTGCAGCCGCATATCGACACGCAGCTCCGCATCCAGGTTCGATAAGGGCTCATCAAACATAAACACCCGGGGATTACGCACGATTGCGCGACCAATGGCGACACGCTGACGCTGACCGCCGGAAAGCTGCTTTGGTTTACGATCCAGCAGATGCGCAAGCTGTAGCGTCTTCGCCACCATCTCTACCTGATGCTGAATCTGCGCTTTCGGCAGGCCGTTCACCTTCAGGCCGTAACCGATATTTTCCGCCACCGTCATATGCGGGTAAAGCGCATAAGACTGAAACACCATTGCCACTCCACGGTGCGAGGGTGCGACATCATTCATGACCTCATCACCAATCAAAATCTCACCGTCACTGATCTCTTCCAGCCCGGCGATCAGCCGCAACAGTGTGGATTTACCGCAGCCTGACGGACCGACGAAGACCGCAAACTCACCGGCCTCAATATCAAGCGCGATATTTTTCAGCGTTTCTGTTTTACCAAAGCGTTTGGTGACGTTTCTCAATCTGATGCTGGACATGCTGATCCTCATGGCAAGGGATTTGGCGGCTGAAATGTATGACGTATAACAGTTTGTCTTTTTACACGTCAGCCCTGATGGTGCCTGCGCTGACTATATCGTTCCGCCAGAGTGCGCCCTACCGCTGATTTTGATTTCTGTAATAGCGATCACACATTGATGCGAACGGGCTGGAGCGTGGTACGCATTCCGCGTAGCGTATGGCTAAAATGCGATACGTTATTCACACTTCATATGCTCAATAATTCCTTGTTCAGCATGTGCCTGAAAAAAGAACATCAGCAAATGACAGCTTAAAATGTCATACCTTCACACGAGGACAGTAATGAAAATCAAAATCAGCGTTACGCTACTTCTTTCCGCATTGATGCTTAATCAATCCGCCTGGGCCGCTCAGCAACTTACCGTCTGGGAAGACATTAAAAAATCAGACGGCATCAAAACGGCGATCGCCGATTTTCAGAAACAGTTCGGCGTTGAAGTAAAAGTTCAGGAGATGCCGTTTGCACAGCAGATTGAGAAGCTGCGTCTTGATGGCCCGGCGGGTATTGGCCCGGATGTCCTGGTGATCCCTAATGACCAGCTCGGCAGCGCGGTCGTACAGGGATTACTGGCACCGCTGAAAATAGATGCAGCAGAGCAGAGCGCTTACACCCCCTCAGCAATGGCGGCTTTCACACAGAACAGTGTGGTCTACGGCGTACCCAAAGCGGTGGAAACGCTGGTGCTGATCTACAACAAAGATCTGCTGCCGTCGCCACTGAAAACGCTGGAGGAATACCGTGCCTTCTCCCAGAAGCAGCGTGAGGCGAAGCAGTATGGCCTGCTCGCTAAGTTTGACCAGATTTATTACAGCTGGGGTGTGATGGCTCCGATGGGCTCTTACATCTTTGGCAAAGACGCCAAAGGCGCAATTAACACTCAGGATATCGGTCTGAACACCCCGGGCAGCGTTGAAGCGGTGACTTATCTCAAGCGCTTCTTCAGTGAAGGATTGCTGCCAGGCGGCATCATGGGCGACAACGGCCTCAACGCCATCGATTCGCTGTTTACCGAGAAGAAAGCGGCGGCGGTGATCAATGGGCCGTGGGCATTCCAGCCCTATCAGGCTGCCGGAATCAACTATGGCGTGACACCGCTGCCGCTGCTGCCTAACGGCAAGCCGATGAGCTCCTTCCTGGGCGTCAAAGGCTATGTGGTCTCTACCTGGAGTAAAGATCAGGCGCTGGCGCAGAAGTTCCTCACCTTCATCAACCAGCCGCAGTACGTGAAAGAGCGTTATCAGAAAACCCAGGAGATCCCACCGGTCACCGCGCTGATGAACGATCCGATTATCAAAGATGATGAGAAGGCCAACGCGGTCGCGGTGCAGGCGGCGCGTGCGTCAGCGATGCCAGGCGTGCCGGAAATGCAGGAAGTGTGGGGGCCAGCTAATGCTGCCCTGGAGCTGAGCGTATCCGGCAAGCAGGAGCCAAAAGCGGCACTGGATAATGCAGTGAAGCAGATCACCATGCAGATTGAAGCGATGCAGGCCAGCAACCAGTAATGCAGGTTCACGGGATAACCGTACAGGATAAGGATCAGGGTGTGGCTATATCTTCCGATGAAAATCTGGTGACGGCTAAGCGTCCGCGTCGTCATGCGACCTCCGGTGCGCTGTTGGCACTGCTGCCTGGCTTCGGCCAGTTTTACCACCGCCAGTGGGCTAAAGGGCTCTGTTTTCTGATTTTGCTCAGCAGTTTTACCGGCGTCTTCCACGATTTTCTGCGTGAGGGATTCTGGGGGCTCTATACGCTGGGCGAATCGGTGCCGCGTGATAACTCCATTTTTCTGCTGGCAGAGGGCATTATCAGCGTACTGATTGCCGCCTTCGGCGTGGCGGTCTGGGGAGTGTCAATGCGCGACGCCTGGGTCAATGGCGTCAGGCGCGACAAGGGTCAGCAGCTGAACAGCGTGCGCCAGCAGTATCAGTTACTGCTGCGCGATGGCTTCCCCTATCTGATGATTTCGCCAGGCTTTATTCTGCTGGTGTTTGTAGTGGTGTTTCCGATTCTGTTCGGTTTCGCCATCGCCTTCACCAACTACAACCTCTATCACACGCCACCGGCAAAGCTGGTGGACTGGGTGGGGTTCAAAAACTTCATCAACATTTTTACCCTGTCGATCTGGCGCTCCACCTTCTTTGATGTGCTGCAATGGACGGTGGTCTGGACACTGCTCGCTACCACGCTGCAGTGCACCGTGGGCGTCATGCTGGCGATTCTGGTCAATCAGAAGGACCTGCGCTTTAAGCCGCTGATCCGCACCATCTTTATTCTGCCGTGGGCGGTGCCGGGCTTCGTCACCATTCTGGTCTTCGCCGGAATGTTCAACGACAGCTTTGGGGTGATCAACAACGCTATTCTCGACTTCTTTGGCATTGCACCCAAAGCGTGGATGACCGATCCATTCTGGACCAAAACCGCGCTGATTATGATGCAGACCTGGCTCGGTTTCCCGTTTGTGTTTGCGATGACTACCGGCGTCCTGCAGGCGATCCCTAACGATCTCTATGAGGCGGCGATCATGGACGGTGCCAGCGCCTGGACGCGGCTGAAAACCATCACGCTGCCGCTGGTGCTCTACGCCATTGCGCCGATCATCATCACGCAATACACCTTCAACTTTAATAATTTCAACATTATCTATCTGTTTAACAACGGCGGTCCGGCGGTGGCGGGGTCGAATGCCGGAGGAACCGATATCCTGGTGTCGTGGATCTACAAGCTCACCATGTCGTCGTCGCAATATGCTATCGCCGCCACTATCACCATTTTGCTGTCGATTTTCGTGGTAGGTCTGGCGCTGTGGCAGTTCCGCGCGACCCGGTCGTTTAAACAAGATGAGATGGCGTAAGGAAGCAGTTATGGCGAAGTCCGGCAGTATTAAACGCGAAAGGTGGATACGCCTGTCGCTGACCTGGCTGGTGGTGCTGGCCGTCTCGGCCATCATTATCTATCCGCTGGTCTGGACAGTAGGAGCATCCCTGAATGCAGGTAACAGCCTGCTCAGCAGTTCGATCATTCCGGAGAATGCGTCGCTGCAGCATTACCGCGACCTGTTCAATGGCACGGTGCCTTACCTGACGTGGTACTGGAATTCGATGAAAATCAGTTTCCTGACCATGGTGCTGACGTTGATCAGCGTCAGCTGTACCGCCTACGCTTTTTCCCGTTTTCGGTTCAAGGGGCGGCAGAACGGACTAATGCTGTTTCTGTTGTTACAGATGATCCCGCAGTTTTCGGCGCTGATCGCGATTTTCGTGCTGTCGCAGCTGCTGGGGTTGATCAACAGCCATCTGGCGCTGGTGCTGATCTACGTTGGCGGGATGATCCCGATGAACACCTGGCTGATGAAGGGTTATCTCGACTCGATTCCCAAAGATCTCGATGAGTCGGCGCGCATGGACGGTGCGGGCAACTTCCGCATCTTTGTTGAGATCATTATGCCTCTGTCGAAGCCGATCCTGGCGGTAGTGGCGCTGTTCTCCTTCACCGGCCCGCTGGGTGATTTCATCCTCTCCAGCACCATTCTGCGAACGCCAGAGCAGTTCACGCTGCCGATTGGCCTCTATAACCTGGTGTCGCAAAAAATGGGCGCCAGCTACACCACCTATGCCGCCGGTGCTGTGCTGATCGCCGTGCCGGTGGCGGTGTTCTATCTGGCCCTGCAGAAATACTTCGTTTCTGGCCTGGCCTCAGGCAGTACTAAAGGATAAATCATGACGCCAAAAACATTGATTCTCGCCCTGGCACTGGCCTGGGCGACACCGCTGCTCGCCGCCGATCAGCCTGTCATCGGCTCTGCCGGGCCGTGGCCAGCCGATTTTATCAAAGGTGCGGATATCTCATCGCTGGCTGAACTGGAGAAGCAGGGTGCGAAATTCTACAACGCAGATAACCAGCAGCAGGATGCCATCGCCATCCTGAAAGCCAGCGGCATCAACACCATACGGCTGCGGCTGTGGGTGGATCCCCGCGACGGCAGCGGTCAGACCTACGGTGGTGGCGGCAACGATCTGGCGACCACGCTGGCGCTAGCGAAGCGCGTTAAAGCGGCGGGCCTGAAGCTACTGCTGGATATTCATTACAGCGATTTCTGGACAGATCCAGGCAAGCAGTTCAAGCCCAAAGCCTGGCAGTCGCTGCCTTTTCCGCAGCTGGAAACCCAGGTTCATGACTACACCCGTGACACCATCGCTCGTTTCAAAGCGGACGGTGTGATGCCGGATATCGTGCAGATTGGCAATGAACTTAACGGTGGCATGCTCTGGCCGGAAGGCAAAAGCTGGGGCCAGAACGGCGGTGAGTTTGATCGGCTGGCCGGTCTGCTGAAAGCCGGGATCAGCGGGGTGCGTGAGAATCTCAGCGACCCGCATCAGGTGAAGATCATGCTGCACCTGGCTGAGGGCACAAAGAACGACATGTTCCGCTGGTGGTTCGACGAGATCGTTAAGCGTGATGTGCCATTCGATGTGATTGGCCTATCGATGTACACCTACTGGAACGGCCCCATCAGCGCCCTGAAAGCCAACATGGATGATATCTCCCGGCGCTATGACAAAGACGTGATGGTGGTGGAAGCGGCCTACGGCTACACGCTGGAAAACTGCGATAGCGCGGAGAACAGTTTCCAGGCCAAAGAGGAGCAGGCGGGCGGCTATCCCGGCAGCGTAGCAGGCCAGGCGGCTTATCTGCACGATCTGATCAAAGCGGTGCTGGCGGTGCCGGACCATCGCGGCAAGGGCGTGGTCTACTGGGAACCGGCGTGGATCCCTGCGCCCGGCAATACCTGGGCGACGCCCGCTGGCATGAAATATATCCACGACGAATGGAAACAGGGTAACGCCCGCGAAAACCAGGCGCTGTTTGACTGTCACGGCAAGGCGCTGCCTTCGCTGCAGGTTTTTCATTAACCATTAGCGCAAATGCTGATGTCTACCTCTGAGGAACAGGTATGAATAAATTTCCCCCGCTCAGCGCACGGGTTAACCGGCTGCTGCATGGTGCTGACTACAATCCCGAACAGTGGGCGCACCAGCCGGGCATTATTGATGACGACGTCATGATGATGAAGCAGGCGAACTGTAACGTTATGTCGGTGGGTATTTTCAGCTGGGCGAAGCTGGAGCCGGAAGAGGGGCGCTATGAATTTGGCTGGCTGGATGAGGTGATTGATACGCTCTGGCTGCAGGGGATATCCGTGTTTCTTGCTACCCCGAGCGGGGCCAGACCAGCCTGGATGTCGCAGGCGTATCCGGAGGTGCTGCGTGTGGGGCGCGATCGCGTGCCGGCTCTGCATGGTGGTCGTCATAACCACTGCATGATCTCGCCGGTGTATCGCCAGAAAGTGCAGGCGATGAACAGCCGGCTGGCTGCGCGTTATGCGCATCATCCGGCGGTGCTCGGCTGGCATATTTCCAATGAGTATGGCGGAGAATGTCATTGCGATCGCTGTCAGCAGGCGTTTCGCAGCTGGTTGCAGCGCCGATATGAGACGCTGGAGAACCTGAATCTCGCCTGGTGGAGTGATTTCTGGAGTCATACCTACAGCGACTGGTCACAGATTGTGTCGCCAGCGCCACAGGGTGAGATGTCGATTCACGGTCTGAATCTGGACTGGCGGCGGTTTATGACCGATCAGGTTACTGACTTCTGTCGTGAGGAGATTAAACCGCTGAAGCAGGCCAATCCCGATCTGCCTGCGACCACCAATTTTATGGAATATTTCTACGACTACGATTACTGGAAGCTGGCACCGGTGCTCGATTTTATCTCCTGGGATAGCTACCCGATGTGGCATAACGAGAAGGATGAGACCACGCTCGCCTGTTATACCGCGATGTACCACGATTTGATGCGCACACTGAAGCAGGGCAAGCCCTTCGTGTTGATGGAGTCGACGCCGAGCGCCACCAACTGGCAGCCGACCAGCAAGCTGAAGAAGCCGGGGATGCATATTCTGTCGTCACTGCAGGCGGTGGCCCATGGTGCGGACGCGGTGCAATATTTTCAGTGGCGCAAGAGCCGGGGTTCGGTCGAGAAGTTTCATGGCGCAGTAGTCGATCATGTGGGTCATCTTGATACGCGCACCGGTCGTGAGGTGATTGAGCTGGGCCGGATGCTGGCCGCAATGACGCCGGTGATGGGCAGCCGGGTTGAGGCGCGGGTGGCGATTATTTTCGACTGGGAGAGTCGCTGGGCGATGGATAATGCGCAGGGGCCGCGCAATCTCGGACTGCATTATGAGCGCACAGTGAACGAGCACTATCGTGCTTTCTGGGAGCAGGGCGTGGCGGTGGATGTGATTAACGGCGACTGCGATCTCAGTGGTTACGATCTGGTGATTGCGCCGATGCTGTATATGGTGCGGGATGGTTTTGCGGCGCGGGTGGAGCAGCATCTTGAGCGGGGCGGGCATTTCGTTGCCAGCTACTGGAGCGGCATCGTGAATGAGAGCGATCTGTGTTATCCCGGTGGCTTCCCGGGGCCGTTGCGGCCGTTGCTTGGCATCTGGTCAGAAGAGATCGATAGTCTGACTGATGAGGAGTTTAATGGTGTACGCGGGGTGCGCGGCAATGAGCTGGGTCTGAGTGGGCCTTATCAGGCGCGAGAGCTTTGCGAGCATATTCATCTGGAAGGGGCAACGGCGCTGGCCAGCTATGAGAGCGATTTTTATGCCGGTACCCCGGCGGTGACGGTGAATCGCGTGGGTCAGGGCAAAGCCTGGTATATCGCGTCGCGTAATGATCTGTCGTTCCAGCGGGATTTTTATGGTGCGTTGATTAAGCAGCTGGCGTTGCCGCGCGCGCTGGCGATTGATCTGCCTCCGGGCGTGGTCGTTCAGCGGCGCACTGATGGCGAACAGGCGTTTCTTTTTGTGCAGAATTTTACCGGTCAGGTGCAGCAGCTTTCGTTGCCTGCTGGGCTCAGCGATTTGATCGATGGCTCGGTTGTGGGGGAATCGCTGGTGCTGGCGCCGTGGGGATGTCGCGTTCTGAGTGTGATGCTAACTGAAGGCGCAAGCCTTTGACGTTAGTTTAATGCCGTTTGCTGGCAGGTTTAGCATCGGCTCAGGGGGCCAGTACCTTCCGCAAAGACGCAAAAGATGGCATCCCTGCCAGCTCAACACGGGCAATTACGCACCTCATCCCTGAGGTGCGCCCGTTCCCGGGCCAACGCGTTGCGTTGTTCAAAAACGCTCCCGGCGTTTTTGTCCCTGGCCCGTGATGCTTTGCTACAGGTACTGGCCCCCATCGCTTTGCGCATGGGAGTTGTCTGTTGGAAGTTTTGGACCGGCTTTAATTGCGGACTTTGTGGCGGAGGAATAGGGTTTGAGGGCAGGAAGAGTGTATTTTCTGTGAGTGCCCTGAAGCCATTCCCCCTCGTTTTCGTTTATCAGTCGTGAGTGGCGGGCAGCAGCCCGCCTTTTTATTATCTGGAGGAGAACAACATGGTGAGTCTGAAATCGTTTAAGCAATATTTCAGTCGGCAGCCGCTGACGGCGGAAGAGGTTGAGATTGACAGTGCGCTGCTGGAGCGTCTTGTAGAGTGCTTTGGCGGGCGTGAAAATATTCAGCAGGTGGACGCCTGTTTAACCCGGCTGCGGGTGAAAGTGACATCGCTGAGGGCGGTAGATACGGCAGGATTACAGAAGGCGGGGGCGATTGGCGTGGTGATTCTGGGGCAGGAAGTTCATGCCATCTTTGGTACGCAATCCGACCAGCTGCGTCAGTTGCTGGAAGCCCGATTCTTCAAGCCGCTTCAGCCGGAGTAAAAAAAATGGATAACCGTCGCCGGTTATCCAAATAAGCCCCTGCATAAGAGCTTAACAATGATCACAATGAGGAGACTGCTTGGTTACCACCAGGCTTCGACCTGTACGCCGAAGTTCCAGGTGTTGTTACTGGTGTTGTCCTGGAAACTGTGTCCGTCTTCTGAGTCATTCAGGTAAGAGGCAAACAGACGCAGTTCCGGGCGTGACATAAATTCGGGACCGGCTGCGAGACCCAGCGCCAGCGTATATTTCTGACCCGCCTGTTTATAGTCACTGCCCACTTTGTTCTCATCTTTCTGCCAGAAACTACCCACTTCGCCGATGCCGCGGACATACTGTGTGAACTGATACTGACCACGACCCACCAGCGACAGCAGGGTGCTTTTGCTGGTCTGCGCGGTGACGTCATCCGCTGAACCCCAGGTAAAGACCTGATTCAGGGAGAACTTGTCGGTGATTGGCAGCAGGCCGGTATTGATTACGCGGTAGCCGGTGGCATCGCGGGTATCGTTCCACATGTCATACCAGCCGCCGCCCTGTGAAATCATGTTTTGTGCCAGGCCTTTATTGGCATACTGGAATACCAGTTTCTGATAGCCGCCCCACATATCCTGACTGATTTCACTGGTGAGCATAACGCCGTTTTCCGCATCATACAGGCCACCATACTCTTCCTGCTTTTTAGTCGTGTTCGGCATGGCGTAATCAATACCAAACTCGGTCCAGGCGCCGCTCCACGGTTTCCAGCCAGCATACCGAAGATCGAGGTAGTTAATGTTGACGTCGTTATCGCCATCCACCCTGTAATCGACGTCATTGGCATCGCCACGGATCCAGGCAAAGGAGATCGCGCCCGGGCCCAGAGTGTAATTTTCGATACCCGCACCGGAGCCGGAGATATTCCAGTATTTGGTATCAATGATGTGCAAATCGTGACGCTGGTAGTAACGTTTACCGCCCCAGATCACCGCATTCTTGTCACCCGGCACCAGCCCTTTAATCTGCAGATTAAGCTGACGCAAACCAAACTGCGCATCGTCACCGAAGGTGGTTTCGTTATCGTTAGAACCGTCGGAGAACATGCTGACCATGGTGTCGACGTAAAAACTGACGTCATCCTTTTTGTAGACTTCGCTGCCCAGCTCAACCTCGCCGTAGGTGTCGGCTTCATTGCCGAGACGGCCAATCTTGTTCTTTTGATACTCTTCAATACCGCCATCCTGCGATACGCCAACGCCACCACGCAGATAGCCATGGAAATCAATGTTGTCGATAGCAGCATAGAGCGTCGGGGAGGTCAGGGCCGCAGCAAGCGCCACAGCAGCAGTACGTAACCTTGTTTCCATGTTATCCTCAATTTTATTTGTAATACGTTCACATGACAGCGGAAGTTAACGCTTTTTGTCAGATGAGTGACAAACAAAATCGCGATAATGTGTGATGCAGTGCAAATAAAGTGGCGGTATTTGTAACGATTAGTGAATCAGATCACCAAATCTCGTGATGTGAAGGTATGACTTTTACTTTTTATCTGCGCAATGTGACTGCGGTAACCTGGCTTATTCGGCTGCTGTGATACCATTCCGCCATCGGTAATCAGGGATGCGAATTATGAAATCAAAAAATGCCACCTTAGAGGATGTCGCCCGCCATGCTGGCGTCTCTTATCAGACGGTTTCGCGGGTTTTGAATAAGTCGGCAAACGTCTCAGAATCAACGCGGCGCAAGGTGGAGAACTCTATTGAAACCCTGCGCTACGTGCCAAACAGACTGGCGCAACAGCTGGTGGGTAAGCAGAGCACAACGCTGGGTCTGGTGACCACATCGCTGGCGTTGCATGCTCCTTCGCAGGTGGCCGCTGCGGTTAAACGATATGCCAATGCCGCTGACTATCAGGTGCTGATCGCCATGATTGATGAGAACGTCAATCAAAGTCTGCAGAACTGTATCAATGAGCTGAAGTCGCAGCGCGTGGATAAGGTGATTATCAACGTTCCGCTGGAGAGCAGTGATGCGGAGCAGATCGTGCAGGAGAACGACGATATCCTGTGCCTGTTTCTTGATGTTGATCCCTACAGCGCGGTGTTTAACGTTTCGTTTAACCCGGCTGACGGCACCCGTGCCAGTGTCAAATATCTCTACGAGCAGGGGCATCGGGAATTTGCTCTGCTGGCCGGGCCAGAGCAGTCCGTTTCTGCCAATTTGCGGTTAAAGAGCTGGCTGGATACGCTGGAGAGCTATCGTCTGAAGCCGGTCAGCGTCAGCCACGGTAACTGGGATGCGCAAAGTGGTTACAACGGCGTGCTGCAACTACTGCGTGAAGCGCCGGAGTTCAGCGCGCTGCTGGTGGGAAATGATCAGATGGCGCTGGGTGTGCTGAGCGCGCTGCATCAGCGCGGTGTAGCGGTGCCGGGGCAGATTTCGGTGATTGGCTACGATGACACCTATGAAAGCGCCTTCTTCCATCCGGCGCTGACCACGGTGTCGCTCGATCTTGATTTACAGGGCAAAGAGGCGGTCGCGCGTCTGTTGTTAGCCAGTGAGCAGGATGAGCAGCGTTCCTCTTCTATCCTTCCGGCAAAACTGGTGGTACGCAGCTCGACGGGTATCGCCGGTCAGCAGCAGCGTGATCTGAAGCAGATTGCTGAGCAGCTGCGGCTGCTCGCCAGTCGTCTTGAGTAGCAGAGCACCGCAAGCAGATAAAAAAAGCATAAGAACGCGCCGCTGCTATGCTCAGATCAGGATAACGATTCTGCATGTCGGAAAATTATCCGATCACTAAATCGGTCAGTGAACGGGCATTCTGCTTCGCGGTAATGCAGCCGACACGTTCAGCCCGGTTTCTCTACTCTCAGGGAGTGACATTATGCTGTGGCTTGAACAGGGGCTTTACCTCAGGATTGAAGAGTTAGCGCATGGCCCCAGGCCACTGCCGCTTTCCAGCGGTTTTACCCCGCAGACGGCTTATCGCGCGCTGGGCTGTTTTAACCCCTCTGAAACATCAGATGCTTACTACATTCTTTCAAATGACCGCGATGAAATATGGTTCATCTGTAACCGTCATCTGAGAACCGTTTTCCTTGATGCCAGCAACACGGCGTTTCGGGTGAAAATGCAGGAGCCAGCAGAGAGTCTGCCGGTACTCTCTGCTGCACCCGATGGTCAAATCGTCTCCTTTGAGCGCTCTGTCTGATGTAGCCTGTTACGCATCAGATAATAAAAAAGCCGCCATCGCTGGCGGCCCTGATTACGTTTAAGTCGATGCGTTATCTGTACATCTGCCAGTAACGTTTTTTAACTCGCCGTGGCGGTCTTGATTGCCGGACGCTGGGGCAGTATTACCAGAAGAGCGATGATGATTAGCGCCAGCGTCAGTGAGGCACCGTAGCGGCTTAGCGCGAGTCCGCCTGAGGCAAGGGGTTTGTCCAGAAAGTCGCCGACCACGGCACCCAGTGGTCGGGTCAGGATAAAGGCCGCCCAGAAGAGTCCCGTACGCGAAAGTGATGTAAAGCGGCTGGCCGCCCAGATGATTGCCAGCGCGCCAACAAATAGCAGTATCCCGCCATCGTAGCCCAGCCCTTCAGTGTCTGCCGTCCAGTCACCTAAGGCCGTGCCCAGGGTTTGTGAAAACATAATAGTGACCCAGTAAAAACTCTCTGTGACGCCGTTGCTCACTGAACTGACCGCAACCGTACCGCAGGTGATTTTCCACAGGAAAAGCGAAAGGATAAGCAGTGTGCTCAGCAGCACGGTGCCTCCTAAATATCCTATGCCCAGTGAGCGATCGGCAAAGTCTGCCATCGTCGTGCCGACGGTGGTTGTGGCCACCACGGTGAACCAGTAAATCCATTTGTTGAAACTGTGGCGATTTATCTGCACCACCACCGCGATCAGAAAGATGATGGCGAAAATCAATGTCCCGGTCAGGTAACCGAGATTCATCGACATGGTCACCGCATCGCCGCCGGTTTCACCCAGGGTAGTCGCAGCGATTTTGGTTAACCAGAAAGCCGCGGTAACTGCCGGAACTTTACTGAGAGCGTGAGAAGCTGTGTTGTTATTTTGCATAGGGTGATACTCCGGAACAGCCCAACATGGGCTAATACAGAGACGATGTTATAAGATTAATCTTAAGAAAAGGTTAAGCTAAAGAAAACTATGACAGGAATTTTGATCACAGCTTGTCACTCGCTAAACCGGTATTTACCCTATGATTTAATGTAATATTTGCCCTGTCGGAGTGCAGTGTTTGGGCTGTTTCCCCTGTTAACCTATAAGAATTAATTCTGAGTTACTCTGTTTTCTTCTTAATTTTCAGGCGATGCAACGAGTGATAGCCCGGCGGGTTAATCAGGTAAAAATTGCAGAAAAAGTAGCATCAGGGCGTGCGAGCCATGCCGGGGTAGTATTGCCCTGATAATCAGCATCGGGGCAGGGTGGATGGCATAGCAACCCCGACGCTGTTATCCGGATATCACCAGTTTTGTCTGGTGGGAGAAACGATCAGGTCGTTGACGGTAACGTTCTGCGGCTGATTAAGTGCATATACCACCGCATTAGCCACATCCTGTGGGCTGATGGCTAATTTATTGAGTTCCTGAGCCACTTTACGGCCCTGAGGATCGCCGACTTTATCGGCCCAGCCGGTATTGATAACGCCAGGGCTGATGGTATTGACGCGTATCCCGTTATTAACCCCTAAGTCTTTGCGCATCGATTCTGTCATGGCATGGACGAAGAATTTTGTTGCACTGTAAACCCCTGCACCCGCATCAACCTGATGACCTGCAACCGATGCCATATTCAGGATCTGTCCCTCATTTTTCTTCAGCATAACGGGTAACACAGAGGCAATGGCGTTCAGATAGCCTTTGATATTGACGTCGACCATTTTGTTCCACTCTTCCCATGCAACGTCACTCCAGCTTGAGAAAAGCATCAGGCCCGCATTGTTAATCAGTATGTCTATGGAGCCGAAGGTGTCACTGGCGAACTTCACCAGCGCCTGGGTTTCTTCCAGACGCGTAACATCGGTTACCAGGCCGACAGCGCGTCCCCCTTCAGCTTCAATCTGGCGTACCAGCGTATCAAGGCCGTTCTGGTCCAGTGCTGCCGCCACAATATTCACGCCATGACGCGCAAGTTCCCGCGCGGTAGCCGCACCAATCCCGGAGGATGCACCCGTAATAATGGCTGTTTTCTGTTGCAGGTAATTCATTTTTAATTCTCCTTCTGGTGAAAGGGGCGGGTAGTCACCCGCCATAAACCGTTATCAGCAGCTGGCTTCCGGCCAGTCGGTATAACCCTCTGCACCACCGCCGTAATAGGCTTCTTTCGGCGCGATGGTCAGCGCGGCACCGTAACGCAGACGCTTAACCAGATCCGGGTTGGAGATGAACAGGCGTCCAAAGGCAACCGCATCAATAATTCCGGCGTTGCGGCGGCTGATGGCCATCTCAAGGTCATAGTTGTTATTGCCAATAAACGGACCGTTGAACTGGGCGCTCAGCGCGTCCATGTCCACATCGGCAGGCACATCACGAGAGGTGGCCGTCGCGCCTTCAACGAAGTGCAGATAAGCCAGGTTGAACCGGTTAAGTTGCTGAATGAGGTAGCCGTACATCGCCATAACATTGCTGTCTGGCGGGGTGTTACCGGCATCAGGCGTGACCGGAGAGAGGCGGATACCGACTTTGTCATTGCCCCAGATGTTGATGATGGCTTCTGTCACTTCCAGCGTCAGGCGGGCGCGGTTTTCAATAGAGCCACCGTAGGCGTCAGTACGGTGATTGGTGGAATCACGCAGGAACTGATCGAGCAGGTAACTGTTGGCGGAGTGCACCTCAACGCCGTCAAAACCGGCACGCAGGGCATTTTCAGCTGCACGTTTATATTGCTCAATAATGCCGGGGATTTCTTCTGTTTCCAGCGCCCGCGGCGTCGATACCGGCACAAAACCGTTTACGGTGTAAGTCTGTCCATCAGCTTTAATAGCAGAAGGTGCAACCGGACGCTGGCCCTCAGGCTGCAGTTCCACGCTTGAAAAACGGCCCACGTGCCATAACTGGCAGACGATTTTGCCGCCTTTAGCGTGAACCGCATCAGTGACTTTTTTCCATCCAGCCACCTGCTCTTCGCTCCATATCCCCGGCGTAGCGGCATAGCCGCGTCCCTGCTGAGAGATGTTGGTGGCTTCAGAAATAATCAGGCCAGCCCCGGCACGCTGTGCATAGTAGGTAGCATGGAGTTCATCAGGCACACCCTCTTCACCGTAACGGCTACGCGTGACCGGTGCCATGACAATGCGGTTTGACAGCTGAAGGCTGCCCATCGAAACAGGTGAGAATAAATCGGTACGGGTACTGTTGTCAGTCATATAAACCTCTTAATAGTTGACCGGTCGTCTAGTAAATGGATAAAAAAAACCGGCTACCCAAGTAGCCGTGTTGTTGCGTTCATTGCCTGACTGAACGCTTTGTCAGGATCGTGGATTTTCGCCATCAGGGAAGCCCCCAGCCAGAGCTGATAGAGTTCTTCTGCCAGTTCAGTGGCATCCGTTACGGCGGGCAGGGAGCCATCTTCCTGACCGAGCCGGAGGCAGGCGGCAATTTTGAGCACAATTTCATGGGTGCCCGTTGCCAGCACATGCCGCATGTTATCGTACTGGTCGCAGACTTCCGCCCCCAGCTTGACCACGAGACATTTACTTTCAGGCAGGTCTGCGCCCTGGGTGGTTTTCCAGAAGGTAAAATAGCGCAGCAGTCGCTCTCTCGCCGTTCCTGTTCCGCCTAGCTGATGCTCTACTTCCAGCAAATAGTGGCTGAAGTAGTGCTCCAGCAGCGCCTCTGCAAACGCTTCCTTCGACGGAAAGTAGTAATAGAACGAGCCTTTTGGGATATCCGCCGCTTTTACAATCTCGGAAATCCCGACGGCGCTGTAGCCCTTATGAGTAATGATCGCCCTGGCCACATCAATGATGTGCTGCCGCATATCTGTCACGTTTCTTTTCATAATGTGCACACTCTAGTGAAAAACTGACCGGTCGTCTAGTAACTTTTAACCTTTTTCATGCTTTCAGTTTCTGATTGTGAGCGGGTGAAGCAGTCGGGTGGCGTGCTGGCCGATCAATTTCAGGCTCTGAAGCGTCGCACCGTCTTTCGCCTCTATCGACATGCCTTCCAGCAGCGTATTCAGAACGGTAGCCAGCGCGACGGTGTTGGTATCTGCGGGCAGTTGCTTCTCCTGAACCGCTCTGACCAGCCTTTTTTCAAACAGATCTTTTCCTTCCTGCCTGAGAACGCTAACCGCCCTGACAACATCCGTCGATTCTGCTGAAACATTGATGGCTGCCAGCACCACCATGCAGCCGCAGGGCGCTGAAGGGGAGAGCAGAATATCGGCTGCTTCGCTAAAGAAACCGTCAATCGCTTCACCAATATCCTGCCTCTCATCAAGCCGCAGCCAGGTCGCTTTCCAGTACTTCGTTTCGTAGTAGTTCACGGCCTCCAGAAAAAGTTTTGCCTTGTTGCCAAAGGCGGAATAGAGGCTGGGTGGGTTGATTTCCATGGCGGCGCAAAGTTCGGCAACCGATGCCGGCTCAAAACCTTTGCGCCAGAAAAGATCCAGCGCCTTCAGCAACGCTTTATCACGGTCAAAGCTTCGTGGCCGGCCTTTCGGCTTTTCAGTGGCAGCAGGCTGGTCAGGTATTTTCATAGACGGCCTCAATCATTCTCTTGACATATTACATAGTGATCACTATACAATAATACTATTACGTAGTGCTCACTACAGAATTAAATCGACACAGTGGCTCGCCTTTTATCCCGCCTGCTCTTCCCCGGCAGGCTGATGTCGCGCTGAGTCGGTACATGTCTGTGTCAGAAAATATCACCCAAAAGCGGGGTGTCTGAAGGGATACCTTGTTAATCAGAACGGAGAGAAAACAGATGAATAACACGACCTATGTGCAGGACTATAACGCCATCGTGGCAGTGCTGAATCAGTATAACGAGGGAGGAAAGCAGGCGAAAAGTGAGCTCATGAAGCCCGCTTTCAGCGACAGGGCGACCATTTTTGGTCTCGACAGTGACGGCAACCTCAGCGGCGGTCCAGTTCAGGGATTGTTTGACACCATCGACACCGCATTCCGTCCTTCACCCGAAGCAAAAGCGGCTATCGTGCGCGTAGATATTGTTGGGTCTGCCGCCAGTGCCCGCATCGACACTGACGACATTTCTGGTTTCCGTTTCACTGATTTTTTTAACCTGCTGAAAGTGAATGATCGCTGGACCGTGGTCAGCAAGATCTATCACACACATACGGCAGACTGATCCAGGTCTGGTCAGCTGACCGTTGCAGCCTGCGTTTGCTGCGGGCTGCAAAAAGGGATTGAGACGACTAAAACAGTAAGGTGATTTTACGCCTGATTATCCGGTTGCTATTAATCAACATAATCATACCCCAGCGCTTTTGGCAGAGGTGGCATCATTAAAGATTCTGGCCCGATCGGCCGATAAACACTGGCTCATACTTCTGACACTGAATCCCGGATTCGCTCACTTTTGTGCGGGCAGGGCGGCACCTCAGCAGCTGCAGACGGACAAGCGCAGCGTCAGCCGCCGTCAATGGCGGGTATTCTCGCAATGGTGAACCTGTCTCCGGATCCTCCTTCAGCTACAGGCGGACATTAACGGTTATAATCAGGTCTGTAGCGACGAGTATTGAGCCTGTTTAATATCGTCAGCTACGTCGGAGTCGGCCGCCATGAACACAATGATCAAACCCTCTTTTACCGCTGTCTGGTCTACAGATGCCCAGGGTATCTGCGTCGCCAGTCAGGAAAGCCCTGCTGGTCTGATGCCTGAACTAAAGGGTGTGACGCTGAGTTCATGGCTGAGACTGGCACAGGCCGACGACGATGCAAAGATCGCGCTGCAACTGACCGCCGCGCTTGATTTCCTGACGCCTTTTCATATTGAAGTGCCGATCAACTGTCTGGATGGCAAGACGCGTCGGGTTATTGTATCTGGCCTGCCGGATCGCCAGCCTGGCACGTCCCGTCTGCAGTATAACGGCTTCATTCTTGATGTGACCGGACAGCGTAAAGCGCTGGAAGATGCGCTGCGCACGGCGGCAGAATATCGTCTGTTAATTGAAAACAGCACCGATCTGATTGCCCATTGCGACGCGGATGGCCGGTACGTTTCAATCTCGCCCTCTTATAGCGAAATGATTGGCTGGACAGCCGAAGAAGTTGTCGGTCAGCTGGTGGTGGATTTCCTGCATCCCGATGACCGCGGCCCCGCTTCTGAAGCTCTGGCCTGCATCTTCAGCGGGGGAGTGCTCCCGGACGTCGTTGAGGTGCGCAAGCTGCATCGTGACGGCCACTATATCATTCTGGGCACCAAAGCCTGTGGCGTCATCAATCCCTCTACCGGCAAAAATATTGGTGCAGTTCTGGTGTCGCGCGACATTACGCGAGACAAAGAGAGGATGCGCAATCTGGAGAAGCTGGCAACGCTGGACACGCTGACCGGGCTGCATAATCGTACCTGGATCAACGACCAGGTCGGGCGCATGCTGGCGAAGGTGGATGATGAGGCCTATACGACGGTAATGTTTATCGATCTGAATGGCTTTAAAGCGGTGAACGATTTGATGGGCCACGCGACAGGGGATGCCTTGCTGCAGCAGGTCAGTGAACGGCTGCAACGCTGTATGCGTCCGGGCGACTCACTGGCGCGACTGGGCGGAGATGAATTTGTTGTGGCGGCAAAGTGCAGAAATCGCGATACAGCCGCTGCCATTGCCCTGCGTATTATTGAAAGTCTGCACGCGCCATTCGCCATTGATAATATGGATGTGCGCATTGGCGCGGCTATCGGTATCAGCCTTGCCCGCTTTGGGACGGCATCGGCCAAAATATTATTCGAAAACGCGGATAAAGCGATGTACCAGGCCAAAGCCCGACGTGATGGGTCGTATCAGTTTTTTGAGTCAGAAGAGCCTTAGTCGATGCATATGATTGCTGGTATGACCTTCCGGATTTGAAGGTAATAGATCTTACGTTTAACGCTTTGCCGCCTGTTCCCGCAAGGATACATTTCCTGAACGCCTGATTAACCCGCCTTCTATTCTGAAACCGCGCGCCACGTCAGAAAGATTTTCTGTTTCAGGCACAAAAAGAAGTCTGTTGCTGATGACCAACATCTATGTGCGAGACAGGCTACTGAATTCCCTCAAACGTCTGTGATGGACTGGCCTGAGTGACTTCGCGGAACTCCGCGTACGGTCACTTATTGTTCCTGCTGGACTCATCTGGTCATTAACCTGACGTTATCGACTTGCAGGAACGCCACCCTGGCGGAGTTCATACAGACTCATCGATATCCCGTCCATTATCATAAACCGTCTGCGCCTGTTCCATCACTCCCCCATGTTGCTTTGCCCAGCTCACCAGCGCGATAAAAGGATCCTGCAACGTTCGGCCCAGCGGCGTAATCGCATATTCCACCGCCACAGGGGAGGAGGCAATCACGTGGCGGCTCACTAATCCATTGCGTTCCAGCCGTCGTAATGCCTCCGTCAGAGACTTATGTGTGATGGGGTCGAGCCTGCGCTTGATGGCGTTAAAACGTGAGGGCTGGGAGCACAACACGGTCAGGATCAGTACTGACCACTTGTTTGCCACCTGTTCCAGGATAGGGCGCGTGCTGTTGATCTCGGCCAGCACTACGGTGATATCAGTGGTCATTTGGTTTCCTTGAGGATATCTGGTGTACATCAGGTGCGTAATTGACACTAAATATAATAAATATACCATCAGGTGTCTAACCCCTATCCGGAGTGGTAATGATGAAACTAAGTGGAAAGATCGCCCTGGTCACCGGTGGTAGCAGCGGTATTGGCCTCGCTGTTGCTCGCCGTTTTGTTCAGGAAGGCGCACGGGTTTTTATAACGGGCCGACGTGAAGCACAGCTGGCTGAGGCTGTAGCGCTGATTGGCGGTGAGGTCGAGGCGATTGCGGGTGACATCACCCACACAAGCGACCTTGAGCGTCTGTTTGAAACCCTCAATGTCAGGGCTGGCAGACTTGATATCCTCGTCAACTCGTCTGGCGTGTCAGAACCTGCGAACCTGCAAGAGACCACGGAGGAGCACCTTGATCGCATCTTTGATCTGAATGTGCGTGCCATGGTGTTGACGGTGCAGCACGCGGTACGGCTCATGGGGGAGGGCAGCAGCATCGTGCTGGTGGGGTCGATCGCGGGAAGCATTGCTAATCCTGGCTATGCTGCCTATTCCGCCAGCAAGGCAGCGGTGCGATCCTATGCCCGCACCTGGAACAGCGAGCTGGCACCGCGTGGCATCAGAGTTAATACACTCAGCCCTGGCCCAACTGATACACCGATGTTTAGCCAGGCCAGCGATGAAGTCAGGCAGACACTCAGCGAACGGATCCCGGCAAAGCGGCTGGGTAATCCTGATGAAGTCGCGGCTGCGGCCCTGTTTCTGGCCTCCGATGAAAGCAGTTACGTCAGCGGCACCGAACTGGTGATTGATGGCGGGATGACTGCATAGGGGATTAGCGGCGGACGTTGCGGGGTTGCTCGATGTCATGGGGGAGGGTTTTGACTCATTGAGAAGCTCTCCCCATGCTATTCCAGCTAAGAACATTTCTAAGACTGGTATTTCATTCCTGGATTTGTTCTGGTCACCCTTTATTATTCAGATTCAGAAATAACTTCGCAGCGTAAAATCATATTGCGTCAGTTTATTATTTCTGTTGGATTTTCACTTTCGGGAGACCAAAATTTAGTACTCATTGTATTCATTGTGAGGCAGAACGCCGGTCCATGATTTCTTTCACGTAATGCTCTATAACAATGTGATGTTCATGGCTTATCTGAGAAATGAATGTTTGCAGGAAATCGGGTGTGGAGTGAAGGGTGTTCGTGACCAGTTTATCGAAGTCTTTCTGGGTGAAGTGGTCATAGCCTTTTAGCGTCGAACGCTGGAGAAAAGTATGCGCAGTAATTTCGAGCACGGCACGTCTGTAATCATCGGAAAGCAGAATATCCAGATCGTGCCGGCTGATCTCAAAGGCAAATTCATAGCTGATAAAACCAGAATCGACAGGCAATGAGTAGGTCAGTTTACCTTCCTCCTGTGTCACATGAGGTTCGTATCCGTCACCCATGAGGCGAACTGATTGCATATTAATCCTCCTTCTATTTCAGCCCTGAGTTGTTACTTCAGCAGATTAAAACCACCGATATCGATATTATTCCGCTTCTGACGACGAGCGCAAATACTCACAACATCAGATCGTTTGATAGCGTAAGTTCCCGGTTGTTCACCTGTTCGCTAACGGCAAAACTGACAAAGTGGTATGCCTGTTACGGAGGGTCATGTCAACCGTGAGCAGTGAGCTAAAGTTTTCCAGGTGACTTTATGAGCCGGTCGCCTCTCCCCGCTATTTTTGAGACAAAAAATAGCAGAGAGGAGGTCATCGCTTACACGTCCTGGAAAAAAGCATCAGGCGATGCTTCTGAAAGGGTCTTTAGCGACCAGCCCACACCGCTGGTTTTCTTGTCTGCCACGGATAGGCGCTTTCAAGCTGACCCGCCTGTGCCAGCAATAAGTTCTCCTGATTAAATTCTGCGCAGAACTGCATGCCAATCGGCAGATTACGGGAAGAAAGGAAGCCCAGAGGAACAGACATCGCGGGGGTTCCGCACACGTTCGCCAGCGCAGTAAACGGTGACTGATTGAAAACGTGATGTTAGCGCATCGACTGGCTGCTTTGAGCGAGGAGCGGACGCTTAAATTGTGACATGGAAGCATCTCGATTATTCGTGTCTTTACGCATAGAATTTGATAACTTGAGTTGCCCCACCACCTTAGAGTGCGATCCTACTAATAAAGGAATAAATAATGAAAGCAAGGTTGCTTTTAAGTCTATTACTTTTGGCAATGTCATTTAATGTCGCTGCATTTACTCAATTCAAACCAGCAGTCTTAAATGCTGCTCTTTTGTTCGAGCATGATGCAACTACCGGGAACGTAAAACATAGCCTCCAGTGGATCCGAGATATTTACGGTAAACTTCAGGCGATGACAGAAGTTAGATACGATCGTAACGGGTGCTTTACTAATATCAACATGGTTGATAAGGCAAATGGCCATGAATTCCATTTGGTAAACAAAGATGGTGTACTGACCTCTTTTAAAGGTCAGAGTATTACCGGAAAAATCAATGAACGCTGCGAAATCACTGAGCTTGAGGATGAAAAAGGCAATTATGTACTCAGCTATAATGTGCGCGGATTGCTTGAAACAATCGCGGACAAAGACACGGGCGAAGTTGTAAAGCGATATGAATATCACAATAGCCAATTTCCTGTGCGTATAAGAAACTATAAAGATCGGAAGGACACGCGTATCTTTTATCCATCCGGAAGTGCGCAATTTGTTGACTCAGAGAGCGTATCAAAAACAGGGGACTTAATTGTCCGACTGAAGCAAAGCTGTGCTTACACCGCTGATGGTAATGCAGATAAATGCTCGCTGATCGCCTCCACTAAAGACGACTATCGTAGCTCAATCTTGATATGGATCTCTAATCACGAAACGGAATATTTCTGAATCTATTAAAAATATCAAAGCCAACGCAACCTCTCCCGAGAGATTGTCCTGCTTCCTAATTTTTAATGCCATTGAAATATTATCAATGTCCGCTCCCAGCACGAAGCGGACAAGCTAACTGAGCTAGAGGCCGCTATGAGCGAGGAGCGGACATCAGGTTAGCCGGTATTATGGGTGCCGCCTGTAATTTTCCCGGACATACGTCTGTAGTTTTTAATGGTCGCACTGGAAAGGCTTGCTGCCGTATCTACGATGACAAAGCTGAAAGTGTTTTCAGTTATCAGGGGACTAAGATCTGTACAGGCAATAAGAAGAGCCTCCACATTAAGATTTGCCACTACAGACATTAAATTCATCCACTCTGCCTGTACACCGGAGTCATGAAAACCTTTCGTTTTAATCCGTCCAATTAGCGATGTGGTCATCTCACGAAGCAGAGGTGGATCAATAATCTCTTTGCCAGAAGCTTCTATCCGCGCCTGATAAAAACCCGCTTCCAGTGTAGGTTCCGTAGCCAGTACAGCAATCCTGGTTGCCTCTGCAGGCAGTGACTCAAGTGCAATGTCTGCGATATGCAGAAGTGGGATACCGGAGCTCACCGCCTTCATTTCGGCAAAGTAGCAGTGCGCAAGATTACAGGGAACAGCTATCAGACTCACTTTGGCCCTGACGAGTTCGGTAATACCCTGCTGCAGGGTTGCGATCATCGCATTATCATCAACTTTCTTGCCAGGTCAGAAAGGTGTCGGTAACGAGATAATATGCATTTTAGGAAAATCCATATCATATTTCGCTCCGTACCCGATGTAACAGTCTGTTACCAGCATATCAACGAAGGGGGCTGTGGAGCGGGGTCCCATTCCTGCAAGCACACCTATAGAAAAAGTCATTGTCAGTGCCTCCTTTTAAGATCTTCTTTCCGCTTAACAAATTATCGATAAGTTGCCTGCAAAATTACAGACGAACGGAATGAACATGCCGGAGGTCACTCAGAAAGGTGCAGGTGAACTGCCGCAATTGATCAACACATCATGATGCGGAGAGAGCAGGCTTCAGGCACAAAGCGGACCTACGCTCCGGAAGGTCCGCTATGAGCGAATAGCGGAAGTTTGAAGTGGCTCTCACCTCTGATGAAGGTATTACTTAGAATTGCGGTGTTAATCAATGTGGCGCAAGTCATATAACTGGAATGCTTCGCGGTGTCGCGCTAGCACGTTTTATCGCCGTCAGCCCAGCGCTTGATATCAATTATCTTTGGTGACCGGATTCCCGTGCTCAAGACGTTCTTGGTTGTATAAAGGGAGACCTGTGCGTTGTCACCATGCCGACTTTCGATCTCAATTAGCGTGTTATTTATCAACAATCCCTGTGAAAGGAACTTTTGATTAATCTCCCCTGCTTTGCGTTCACCATCAAATTCGCTCAGTACGATGACCGGATTTCCTGAATATGCCTCATATTCGAGGCACTGTCTTGCCATGTACCTTAGGGTTCGATAAGTATCAGATGAGCCTGCCTTGCTCACGAAACTGCCGTCAAAAGAGGATTGGCTGCTTTTTAGTTCACTGACCGTAATAGCGCACCCGCTTAGTGAGAGCGAAATTAACAGGCTTGCAAGAACAACGTATTTCACGTTTAACTCCATCATTCAGGTAACGGCCATTCGCCGGGGCGGATCAACGTTGTCCTTGCTTTCAGGCGGACTTGTGATTTGGGAAATCAACCGAAACCATCAGCCCACCTTCTGCCGACGTACTGAGGCTTACGCTGCTGTTGTGTTGCTGCGCAACGGCTTTAACGATGGCAAGCCCCAGCCCACTCCCGCTTTGCAGCTGGTTAGGATCACGAAAAAATCTGTCAAACACGCGCTCCCTCAATTCAACGGGAATGCCAGGCCCTGCATCTGAAACACGTAACTGCGTGGATTGATTTAAGGATCGTAATTCCACCTCAATCCTCCCGCCCCAGGGGCTATACTTCACGGCATTTTCGACTACGTTATCGATAAGCGACATTAACCGTTCCCTGACGCCAGTCACCCAGATTTCCTCTTCGGCGTAAAATTCAAGTTCAATCCTGCGTTCCGCCGCGAGCGGTGCCAGCCCGGCCATACGTTCTTGTATGAGCGTTGTCAGCGGCAAAGGCTCCATAACCATGTCAATGCGCGCTTCGCTGTGCATCAGCAGCAGCAACTGATTGACCAGACGAGCCGCACGGCTGTTGCTGCGAACAATGCCCGCAAGCAACTCTTTTTGGCTGTCACTGCTCACATAAGATTCCAGCGCCTCAACATTGATTCGCATCGCCGCCAGGGGGGTACGCAACTCGTGAGCGGCATCGGCAATGAAAACGCGTTCCCGTTCAGTGCTTTCCCGCACCCTGGCAAGAAATCCATTAACCGCGTCAACCATCTGGCGAAGCTCCCTGTGCTTTGGCACTGCTTTTAAGGGCGAGAGATCGTCCGGCGTGCGTAAGGACACTTCATTTACCACTTTATTCCATGGGCGCATTGCAATGCGGATCGACAGCCAGGCAGGGAACAAAAGAAAAGGAATGCATACCAGCAGCGGCATCACGTAGTAGCCACGCGAGTTCAGATAGATAAAGAAATTCCAGCCTCCAGCAGGGGTGATAAGCGTGACCTCTGTGTCGACGTTCCCGGACTTTAAGGTACGGCTGTTCCAGGCGCGACCATCACTCTCCACGCGCTCAATTTTTCCATAACGGCTGTTTATCACTCCGACTGGCGCACCATCAGAGGCATAAATTATCTCTTTATTCTCGCGTACGATAAGGCTGATTGAGAGTGCTGGATCTTCACCGCCGCCATAATTTTCCCGTACTGCCTTACTTAATGCAGCCAGCACATGCGTTCGCTCCTGCGGGCGATCGTCCATACTCTTAACCACAGTAAAAATGGTTTCGTACGTCTTGCTGCCCGTTAATATCGCCGGACTACGTAAGTCCTCCCACAAAACGTAAGTCAGAAAAAGACACCAGAGCAGAGTGAGCAATAGCATCTGCGCTACCATAATTCGCCGCACGAACGTTGGGGTTCTCAGATGGCGCCAGACATTTCGCATCAACCTGCTCCCTTCTGAATGGGTACGGTATCAATGACATACCCAACGCCCCTCACCGTTCGTACATAGCCTTCGCCGATTTTGCGACGCAAATTCCCCATATGCACATCAAGCGCATTACTCATATTTTCTTTTGCGCCGAAGATCCTTTCTTCCAGAAAACTGCGAGTAAGCACGCGGTCAGTGCGTAACATCAACGTTTCAAGCAGCGCGTATTCACTTGCCGTCAACTCAATATGCCGTGCATTCACGGTCACGCGTCGTGTGGGCACAAAAAGTGATAATCCCCGAAGTTCTATCGCCTCGTTCTGAAAACCATAACTGCGGCGCGCAAGCGCTCTCACCCTCGCCAGCAACTCGGCGAGAACAAACGGTTTGACGAGATAGTCGTCTGCACCCGCGTCCAGCCCGGAAAGGCGATCGTGCAGTGTGCCTCGCGCCGTCAGGATGATCACGGGAATGCCCTTGTGCTGCTGACGCAGGCCCACCATCAGACTCATGCCATCGCCGTCGGGTAATCCGAGGTCGAGCAACACAAGTTCAGGCACGCAGACATCAAGCTGATGCAGCGCATCCTCTTTGCGGCGAACCCATATAACATCAAATCCTTGATCTGCAAGGGCAATACGTATGCCGTTACCGAGATCCAGGTCGTCTTCAATCAGGAGTATTTTCACAATGGTTACGGTATCAGCAGTGAATGAAGAACGTCTGAAGAAAAAAACGGTATCAGGAAATCTATCAGCTTTGCAGCATCTGTGGTTGCTTCACCCTTTCTTCATTTTTGGCTCATGAGAACTTTAGCGGGCGCATTCAAAATGAACGTTCTGGCGTTTACAACCCGCTTGCATCGTAATCATTTGAATGCATAAGGACTTCTTTAATGAGAAATAACACACTGCGTCATAAGTTCCCCCTTTCACTCACGGGGTACAGCCTGAAAAAAATGTTGTCGGGCGCAGTCCTGGCGTTACTGACCACCCCGATACTGGCGGCAGCACAGAATCAGGGCAACGCGTTGACGGTGGGAGGCGGCGCGAACGTGACGCCACGTTATTCTGGTTCGGACAAAAGCCGCGTCACGACTTCCCTGGTGCTTGATTACACCATGGAAAATGGTTTCTTCGTCAGCTCCACGCGGGGCATCGGTTATGGCAATAACATCGGCAAATTCGATTACAACGCTGCGGTGAGCTATCGCGCAGGCCGTAAGGATCGTGACGTGGACAGTGACTCCCTAAGCGATGGCAGCGACTATTTGCGAGGTATGGGGGATGTCAAAGGCTCGGCTCTCGGTGTATTTGGCTTGGGATACGGGGTGACCGACTGGCTTAATTTGCAATTGCAGGCTGAAGTGCCATTTTCTGAGCAAAACAATGGCACGGCATTGCATTTTGGCATTAATAGCCCGCTCTATACCTCACCGAATAATACAGTAACGCTGGCGCTGACCGGCAGCTGGGGGACGGACAAATACATGCAGACTTACTACGGAGTCAGTGCATCTCAATCGGCTGCATCAAGGTTTATCCGATATGATGCCGGATCGGGAATTTATGCCTGGTCGATGAATCTTGACTGGACACACAAGTTCAATGAGGACTGGAGCGTGATTGCCGCAGCAGGCGTTACGCAGTTAACGGGAGATGCGCGCAATAGCCCGATTGTGCAACGAGAAATATCACCCACAGGAAGCCTGCTGGTGACATACCACTTCTGATCGTTATTCAATGTGTGTTTCCCGCCAGCTTATGGCTCTTCTCTGCCAATAAACACGCTTTCTAATCCACCCTCTTTTCAGCTAACGGGGCAGTACGCAACAGATTGCAAAACCTAAAGCTTCAGCCCCGAACATGTATAACATCTGTTCACCTCCGCTGGCGCAACAGCAAAAGCGCGCGCGCCGAAGAACATGCCTACCTTGCTGGTGTTGCGGAATTCGCCAGCAATGCATCGGCGATATCCAGTATGGACCGCAGCGATCGATATGCCGGAGATAATAGTGACATCCCTCGGCGGCATTTGAATACTCTGCAATCCGGCGATGGCGTCGCCATGAGTCCCTGGCAGCATGGCGGCAATCCCTATTCCCCGATGGCACATCTGCGCCTGAACGTCCCGACAGGTGCTGGTGAACATGCACCGCGATTGAGGGAATCTATCGGGCAACCAGGCGACGTAAAAAAAGCGGGATGTACCGTATTAATAAGAATAAGCCCAGTGTCGTACATACAATGAAGCGAGCATGCGATAGAGCGAGTTGCCTGCCTCCGCCACGGTGATGGATTAAGACTCGGAGTAAAGACGGTCACAAGGATAATGCCGACTACTTACTTTTTGAGAACAGTCTCGGACATAAGCTTAACTATACCCACTCAGAAAATGATATGGCTGTAGATTGCTCCCTGCATATGAGTACATCTTGATGTCAGTAATGTCAGCTTATGGCACCAAGCGGCCAGTCTCATCAGGTGCTGGGTCCGCTAAGAGCGAACAGCGGACATTGCCAGAAGCATTTTATGAGAATTATCAGGGAGCAGATCGATCTTGGGATGTTATGTTAAGCAACATATTAGTGAAAATCTAAACAGGATGTCATTCCAGTGAATGTAAACACTTGCCAGACCTGCGGCCAACCGGTGAGCAAAACACCAGAAACTATGAATTTTGACTGTGGCGGCGATTGTTTATATTGCATGGCTCGCCATGGTGATCCAGACGCAATTGAGGCTATTGAGAGACTTACTGGCAAAAAAGTTAATGTCTGGGGAAGTTTATATAGTTCAAGTGAGGCTAAGGGACGGTCATGAGCGAACAGCGGACGTGGAACCTGTAAATGAATGCCACATAACTGCGTTTGGAAGTCCTGTACGGACATTTCCCTTATTCCCAGGGTAAGCCTTGCTCCCAGCTTTCAACCAGCAGGTCGATAAAGGCGCGAATGCGCGGGGATAAATGTCGTTTACTGGGGTAAATGATCCGAACAGGTTCAGGGGGGAAGGGATAGTCCTCAAGCACGGGTATTAATTTACCGCTACGCAAATCTTCTCCAAGCAAATAGGTTGGTAAGTGGACTATACCAAATCCGGAAATTGCCGATGCCCGCATGGCTTCCGAACTGTCGAGGTTTAGCCGCCCGGGTCCTTCATACACAAAAGTGCCTTCCGGAGTCGCAAACCGCCAGCTGCGTCTCTTTTCTGCACTCAGAAGAAAAATAGTGTCATGCCTGGTTAAGTCTGAGGGCGTTTCTGGAATGCCCCGTGAGGACAAATATTCGGGAGATGCACAAGTGACAATGTGCTGCGAAGCAATCGTTCGGGTAAGAATGCGCGAATCATCGCGAGGTTCACCGATGCGAATGGCAATATCAAAGCCTTCTTCAATCAGGTCGACAAACCTGTCGCTAAAGGACACCTCCGCACGAAGCTCCGGCCACTTTTTCAGATAAACATCAAGAATGGGAAGGATATGGTGCTGACCAAAAGAAAGCGGCGCACTCAGCCGGAGAGTCCCCGTTGGCTTACCTCTGCGCATGGCCATCGCGGCATCAACCTCTTCCAGGTCATCCAGTATCTGTCGGCAACGCTCGAACATGATCCTCCCTTCATCGGTCAGACTCAGACTCCGGGTGGTACGGTTCAGAAGGCGAACCCCCATGCGCGTTTCGAGCCTGACAATACTCTTACCAATGGCAGAACGTGTGAGCCCGAGGGAGCCCGCTGCGTGGGTGTAACTCCCGGCTTTTACCGCCGCGACGAACGCGGCGATATCACCAATGCTGTTGATCTCCATGCTTTATATATCCTCTTTAATACGGGCGTTAACGTACCCCCATACGGGAAGCACATTCCCCAAATGTTTATATATTATAGATTCCTGTTATTTTTTAACGCAAATACAAACAGGAATAAAAATGCTGAATCAACAAACCAAACAAGCCGTAAAAGAATGGTCAGAAAGCCTGGCCGGCCTGGGTCCAATCCTTACCGGTGAGGATACCGTAACGCCTATGAGTGAGGTGCGTGACGCCTACACCCGTATGCTGGCCAAAAATCCTGCACCTTCCGGTGTCAGTTTTGCTGAGGTAGACATGGGAGGCGTGCCGGGAACGCTGGTAACCCCCGACAACCTTGAAACTGATGCCATCGTTATGTACATCCACGGCGGTGCTTACATTGTCGGTGAACCGGCGGGCTATCACGGCATTGGTGGTAACTACGCCAGCATGCTGGGCGCACGGGTTTACATGCCGGATTACCGTCTGGCACCGGAGTATCCCTTCCCTACGCCCGTTACCGACACTGTTCGTGCGTATGAGTGGTTGATTGAGCAGGGCTTTGACGCCAGCAAAATCGTACTGGCGGGCGAGTCTGCGGGCGGAGCGATGGTGGTTACCGTTATGGTAGCTGCACGTAATAAAGGCCTGCCGCTTCCTGCTGGCGGTGTTTCCATTTCCCCATGGGCCAACCTTGAGCACACGGGCGTCTCCATGACCAACCGGGAAGGCCTTGATCCTCTGAACACCAAGGCAGGTCTGGATTTCCTGGCACGCACCTTCCTGGGCGATGCGTTGCCTAATCACCCAATGGCATCACCGGTGTTTGCCGATGTGACAGGTCTGCCGCCGGTGCTGGTTCAGATTGGCGAAAACGAACTGATGCTGAGCGACGCTATGCGGCTCGCAACTCATCTGGGCGATCACCGGGTTCGCGTAAATCTGGAAGTCTGGCCGGGTATGTTCCACGCATGGCATTTCTTCTCCACGCTGCAGCCAGAAGCGGTGCAGGCACTGGAAAGCTCCGTCGTGTTTATGAAGCAGGCCCTGCAGGATGCAGCGAAGTAATCATCAGTGATGAACTAAATAACGGGCGCAACTGATTGCGCCCGTCAGGAGTGAAAATGCCCCCTTTACAGACACAACTCACTTATCCGCCGGATCTTGCCTCACATAGCGCATATAAGCGCGTATTCAGCCCGGGCCGACTGACCTTCGGCTTTATTATGCCACTTGAAGGTTATCCGGATTCACCTTTCCCAACTCTGGAGGATCATCAGGCGCTGGCAAAATTTGCTGATGACGCCGGTTTTTCCGCTCTCTGGATGAGAGATGTACCCTTTTATGACCCGCGGTTTGGTGACACCGGACAAATGCTGGATCCTATGGTCTACCTTGGATTTCTTGCCTCCCAAACTAAACGCATAACCCTGGGTACTACCGGTATGGTGTTACCTCTGCGGGACCCGATTATATTGGCCAAGCAGGCAGCCTCTGTGGACCAGCTAAGTGGTGGGCGCCTTCTGCTGGGATTGTCCAGTGGGGATCGCGCTGTAGAATATCCTGCGTTTGGAGCCGATTATGATAACCGTGCCGAACGCTATCGGGAGGCGTTTGGTCTGATTAAAACCGTCAGTGAGACGTCCTTCCCGGTGGCTGAAACGGCGTTTTACGGAAGGCTTTCAGGCAACCTTGATCTTATTCCTAAACCTTTTAAATCCCGCATTCCGATGATTGTGGTAGGGCGGGCGCGGCAGGACCTGAGCTGGATAGCTGAAGAAAGCGACGGATGGATATGGCATCTGAGTGACTTCTCAACGCTCCCGGAATTGCTTGAATTCTGGCGTGGCGATTACGATGACAATCGTTTCAGACCTTATGGCTATGCCACCTTTTTTGACCTCGATGCTAACCCTGACGCCCCGCTTCGCAGATTGATGAATGGCATCACTGTCGGCCGCAATGCGCTGATAAAGCTATGGAAGGAGCAGGAACGCCAGGGGGTAAACCACGTTGCGTTAAATCTGAAACCGCTGACACGGCCCGCAGCCGAGGTGATGGCTGAAATGGCAGAATTCGTGTTACCCGAGTTTCCTTCTGAATAAACGCAGGACAATAAATGAACAGTTCATTTCATTCTTCGGTGCAGAGCCTGATTAGTTTTTGTGAAACCTGGTCAGGAAATGCTTGCTCAGACAATAGCCAATGGCTGGACCCCTCGGTCAGATTAGTCAGCAGTCATCGTGGAACAGTTTCCGGCCGTGAAAATGTCACCGCCCTTTTGCAAAATGACTTTGCTGACCTGGATAACGTATCCGTTACGCTGACAAACACCGTTGAGCGCCGGAACGATAAAGATTACGTCGCCAGTGCATACCTGCACGGGCAGGCTTCGCGCAAAGGTTCCGGACGTCATAACCAGGTGCGGTTTGGGGGGACGGTCGTGATGAGGGCAGGCACAGATGAGTCCCAACCTGTTATCCATACTCTTCACCTGCAAATAACCTGGACTTCAGGTGCAAGGCAGTTGTTATCGGGATGGCTGCTACCGGCTGAAGAATCCGGCTGGCATCAGGGATTTCCGCAAGTCGCCATCATCAGTGAACTTGACGCCCCCTGGCATATTGTGCCAGAAAACCACCGTGATACGAGTGAAGAACAGGGAGTCATCGATACCTGGTATCGCTATGCGTGGGCGCTGGACCAGGCAGATTTCAAACTTTTCAGCACATGCTTTAGTGAAAATGCTGCGGGTAATTTTACCCCCCTGGGCTACATATCAGGGAGGCGGAATATTATTGCCGCAATGAAAGCCTTCCGGCTTCCGTGGCCCTGGATGCAGCATTATGGTGAACCGCTGAAAGTATGTATCCAGTCCGATCGTCAGTCGGCCATCCTGATAATAGGCCGTATTATCGCGGAGAAAACACACGACTCAGGGGAGCGCGAAATCTACGGCGCGCATTACCGGGTTGGAATGGAAAAGGATTCTCACAATCGTTGGTCAATATGCTGGAGCGAATATAATCCAGGCTGGCTTTCAACAGACGATGTATCCGGTATTGATACCGCATTACCGCGTAACAGATGAACGCTGCGCGCTCGGCAAGCGTGCCGGCAACTCTTTTTTCAGTTCTTCAATCAAGGCTCTCACTTTAGGAAGGACCGTGTGAGTCCTGGGCCAAATTGCAGAAATGGGGGTGGGCGGTGCCTGAAATGTGGGTAGAATTGCACGAAGCTGCCCCTTTTTGATGGCATCACCGCATAACCAGTCCGGAAGTTGCGTCACCCCACATCCGGCAATAGCCGCTTCCAGCATGGCTTGACCATTATTAAAACGGTAGGCTGAGGAAACAACATGCCTTACAACGTGTCCCTCTTTACCCCGGATTAGCCAGTAAGTTTGCCCGTCTGACGGTAACCCTGAAATGCATCTGTGTGATGAAAGCTCACGAAGATCAATGGGGGTGCCTGCTCGTTCAAGATAGCCCTCAGAGGCGCAAATGGTAAGCCTTTGCTCGCCCAGGCGGGTGGCAACCAAATCACCTGAGTCAGGCAGGGGGCCAAGCCTCAGCGCCAGGTCAAAGCCGTCTGTCGCCGGGTCGCGAACCCGATCACTGAAATCAACTTCGATATTCAGGGCCCGGTATTTTAAAGCCATGATATTGAGTAAGGGCATAATGAAAAGGTGCCCAAAGGCCACGGGAACCGTCAGCCGCATCAGTCCAGATGGCTCGACTATTCCCGCCTCTATTCTGCTTTCGGCATCTGAAATCATATCCAGAGCAGCAGTGCAGCGATTGAAATAGATCTCACCTTCCGGTGTCAGCGACAGGCTTCGCGTACTGCGGTTGAGTAAACGAACCCCCAGCCGAATTTCAAGACGCTTGATGCTTTTGCTGAGTGCAGAACGCGTCACGCCTAAACCCTCAGCTGCAGCAACGAAACTGCCTTTTCTGACGACTTCAGTAAATTCCTGTACGCCATTGAGTTGTGCCGTCACAAATATTGGTTCCTTTATCTCAACACTGAGGGGCTTTTTGCCCAGGTAATCATGGCCTTCAAATAAGGATAAGATCGTTGCTAACAGATTTTTACCATGAAATGGCTTCAGGAGACAGAATGAGCGAGTTGCTGAATATCTTTACAATGAATGGAATAAAGCTTAGCAATCGTGTCGTTATGGCACCAATGACACGATCGCGGGCCTATAACCTTGTTCCCACTGACAGTATGGTCACCTACTATCGCCAGCGCGCAACAGCAGGTTTAATTGTTTCCGAAGGTTCACCTGTTTCAATGGAAGGCCGTGGACAGGCTTACACGCCGGGAATTTACACTGACGAACAGATAGTGGGCTGGAAAAAAGTTACTGAGGCAGTACATGCGCAGGGTGGGAAAATATTCATCCAGCTATGGCACGTAGGACGTTCCTCTCACATTGCTCACCAGCCTGATGGGCAGGCACCGGTCAGCTCCGTATCACGCGTTGCAGAAGGCTGCACCACTCACATTCCCGGTGATAACTGTCAGTCTGTACGCGTATTTCACAGCCAGCCCCGCGCATTAGCAACGGATGAAGTCCCGCGAATAACGCAGGATTTCGTTCGGGCGGCTAAAAATGCTATCGAGGCGGGTTTTGACGGTGTGGAGATCCACGCGGCTAACGGCTACATCTTCGAGCAATTTATCAATGGTGGACTTAACGACAGAACAGATCGTTATGGCGGTAATATTGCCAATCGTCTGCGGTTTACGCTGGAAACTGTGGATGCCGTCTCTGCAGCCATCGGGAGTCATCTGACAGGTATCCGTATTGCGCCCTATGGCCGTCTGCAGGATATGCATGCTTTTGATGATGAGCAGGATACCTGGTTATCTTTGGCTATCGAACTGCGTCGTCGACATCTCGCATATGTGCATTTGAGCGATCAGGAATCACTCGGAGCTCAGGCCATTCCAGCTGGCTTCCTGACAAAGTTTCGTGAGGCCTACGAGGGAACTCTTATTGTCGCGGGCAGCTATACACAGGAGCATGCAGAACTGGCACTCAGAGAAGGATATGCCGACTTAATCGCATTTGGGCGTCCTTTCATAGCCAATCCTGATCTCGTTAATCGCATGAAAAATGGGTGGCCGATAGCTATTCCTGATAAAGATACGTTCTATACCGGGCGAGATACAGGTTATATAGATTATCCCACGTATCACGTGGATTAAGTTCCCATAAGCTGGAATGTATCCGAAATGCCTCCGATCCTAAAACAGCTCCGGTTTTCACGCGATTGGGAGAGGAGTTATTCAATTAATAGTTAAAATTCCAAATAAATAAATTTCAAATAATTACTTCGTTAGCGTGGTTTTACATCATGGGCCTTCAAATCCCGTGTCCGTTTTTGGCACGAAACGGAGGCTGGTGTCAGGCCAGCTATGATCGAGGAGCGGACATGACATCCCAAGGATGGTTTGAATAAGTGTTGTCCCATCACCCGTTTTAGGCTGATGCTTTCCTTAACAGGATGCTTTAAGTTGGTCACATTTATCCTGCAGGATATAACCATGATAACAGTAGAAAAATCAGATCCATTTTCGTCAGAGTCCCATCGCTTAGTCGAAGTTCTATCAGCAGAACTTGCCGCTATTACTGGTGATAACGGCAAAAGCAATTTCACCGTCGAAGCAATGAGTGATGACAATGCTTTATGGGCATTAGCAAAGAATTCTCAAGGCAAAGCTTTGGGATGTGGTGCTATACGGCCATTAACTAAAAGTATAGCCGAGATTAAAAGGATGTTTTCAGACCGAAGTGCGTCAGGGATTGGCGTTGCTTTACTCACTTTTCTTGAAAAATCTGCAAAAGAGATGGGATATATCGAAATTAGGCTGGAAACCCGACACATCAACTATCGTGCTGTAAATTTCTACATGAAAAATGGTTATGTCCCTATCGAGAATTACGGCCCATATATAGGCAGGGCAGAAGCTGTCTGTTTCTCAAAGGCATTACGCTGACTATATTAATTGGAACTGATGTCCGCTTCTGGCACGAAGCGGACTGACGGCAGCCCAGGGTCCACTATGAGCGAGAAGCATAAGTCGCTGCTGCGTGAGCCGGAATAGTGCTTTGGTGGTGCGGCGGGCGAGAAGAACAGTCCGCATTCAAAAAGCTTTCTCGATGGCGTCAAAAAGTTCTTCTACGATTTGACTCGCTAAGCGGAAACGCTGCGGTAAACATAAAAAGCTCCTGCTGTGCAGGGGCTTTTTTTATTGCTGTACGATTCAGCAAAACGTATCCGTTAGGCGTACTTAAAAATTTTTCTCATGTTTCCGCTTTCGTTGTCGATAACCTGATTGCTGGCTGAGTGATGATTTCACTCAGCATTTTTTTTCATTTCAGGCGATAAGGATATTTATGAACAAGCTTTGTGTTGCGGCGTTGTTGGCTCTGAGTTTAACCGGCTGTGCGCAGCAGACTTTCGTAATGAAACAGAATCAAGTTGGCGCGGCGACGAAAACCACCAGCCAGCCGTTCTTTGTTTCAGGTATCGGTCAGCGTAAGAGCATTGATGCGGCGCAGGTGTGCGGCGGCCAGGAAAAAGTTAACCGGGTTGAAGTGCAGCAGACGTTTGTTAATGGCTTACTGAGCGTGGTGACGTTTGGTATCTACACGCCACGTGAAGCGCGCGTTTATTGCGCCATCTGATAATGCCTCAGGCCGGTTCGCCGGCCTAATCCTGCGCCTGTTATTAAATCGCATTAGTATATTGTAACTATTAAATTCTGCTCTCGCACCGCTGCGCGGCTCGCCTGCTGACGACGATATCCGAAACGAGTTCAGGCAACGTCGTCCAGCCTGGTAAAAGCAGTGGTAAGCTGTTGATGCGTGTCAGGCCGCTTTGAGCGAGTAACGGACATTGCTAAAAGCGTTCTGTAAGAATTGACAGGGAGCAGGTAAGTCGCCTTCATCACTTATACGCATAAAAAGATCAAGCCTAAGGCATGCATCTGCGCGGGCATCCAGATGCGGTTTTCTCACCTCCTCCAGCTAACTCCTCCACACGCCGACTTCAATAATGACGTCGCGTAGCCCCGCACCGGTTAAATCTGACGATAGAGAAAGTAATGTTTTCACTGATGATTTGTCCTAAAATCATGATCATTGAGTAAAAACGATTGCTGCAATCAGACTCATAGCATCATAAGCCGTGAAACAGTCAATCTGCATTTCAATTATTTCTACAAAATGAGGTCAAATTGAGGCCTTTAAGACAAGCTGCTACGGAGTGACTGGCATGAGTGAGTTAGTGACAATGGCCTTGAGGATCCCACCTGATGACGAATAAACAGGGTGTTTTGATTGTTAACCTTGGAACACCAAAAGAACCAACGCCTGTTGCAGTAAAGAAATTTTTATCTAAATTTCTGCATGACTACAGAGTGGTCGACTTACCAAGAATCATTTGGTGCCCCATTCTACATGGCGTGATTATCCCATTACGTGCAAGGCGAGTGGCGAAATTATATTCTTCGATTTGGATGGAGGAAGGCTCCCCTCTCATGGTTTACAGCGTCAGGCAAGCCCGTGCGCTTGAAGAAGTGACAGGTATGCCCGTCGAGCTGGGGATGAGTTATGGCGAGCCCAGTATAGGTAGTGCAATTGACAGGCTACTGGAAAAAGGCGTCGATAAAATTATCGTCATTCCTTTGTATCCCCAGTTTTCATCTTCGACCGTTTCTTCTGTTTGGGATAGCGTGAGCCGTCACCTGCAGATAATGAAGAACCGGTATACACCCTCCATAAATTTCATCAATGACTATGCCGATCACCCTGCCTACATTGAAGCGTTAAGAGCATCCGTTCAGGCATCTTTCGAAGCTAACGGCGTTCCAGATGCATTGTTAATTTCATATCATGGTATACCGGTAAGGTTTGTCAAAGAAGGGGACCGATACCAGGAAAGATGTGAGTTAACGACAAAATTACTCATTGAAGCAATCAATATGCCGTCACTGAAAATATTGATGACGTTCCAGTCAAGATTCGGCAGAGAGCCATGGTTAACGCCTTTTACTGATGAGACAATTAAAAATCTACCGAATGAAGGAATAAAAACCCTGCAGGTAATCAGCCCGGGGTTTGCATCAGACTGTTTAGAAACGCTTGAGGAGCTTGATGAGCAGAACAGGGAGATTTTTATGCATGCGGGTGGTACATCGTTTACTTACATACCGGCGCTTAATGATAAACCGATTCATATCGAGATGCTGCGACAACTTGTGAACCTTAATCGGTTTCAGGGATGATTTTCACACTCTTGTGAGCGGATGTTGCAGGTGTCAACATTCATAGTGAAACCAGAAGTGGGCCCTCCCGGACATGTATGTGATACGTGCCGGGGCGGCGTTATAGGGGCCGCCTGGAAACCCGCTACTCCAGCTGCAAGCAACTGTCTTGTACGAGGGTATGAGTCGGAGATTATTCGTGGGCAAGTCAGCTATGAGCGAGGAGCGGACGTTTAGTATTTACGGGTACGCCTGCGCTGGCGCACCCGGTTACACTCAGGGCTTCCAGCGGCGCAGAGAGGTATGGTCTTCATACGGCAGCTTTGAAGGTAAAGAAATTAGTTCAATGACGCTACCCCACGGCGTGCGGCCGTAGCAGAAAAAGTTCTTCTCTCCCACCTCAGTTGGAAACATCAGGGGCTGAGGAGAAGTAAACATTTTCCCGCCAGCCTGCTCGAACAGGCTGATAGCCCCGTTGATGTCATCAACGTAAACAGCAAAATGCTGCAGGCCATAATCACTGGGTCGCACGGGCTGACTCTGCTCTGGCCCCTTCATTTCAAAAAGTTCCAGTCCCGGGCCGTGCTTCAGCTTCATCATTCTGACCGTGGTAATTTTCGTTCCCGGGAACAGGTTCAGAATATTTTCCGTTTCTTCGCCTTTTACGTCATCGTCTGAAGGCGAGACGGAGTCATAAATAACTTCTGCACCAAAGGCGTCAGAAAAGAAGCGGGTAGCCTCATCAATATCAGAAACGGTAATGCCGACATGGTCCATACCGCGAATAACGTTGGTAGACATAGTTTTCTCCCTGTGGTTGTTCAGATGTGAGTGATGTTATTAATCAGCCCTGGCGGGCCGCCATTGTCGCGAGCGCACTAAGCTGAGCCGAAATATGGTCACGGGTGTCCGCATCCGTTATGCGGCCGGATTTTGGATCAAGCCGGGATGAGGCCTGTCCAATCATGACCTCTGGCTTGTTAAGCACTCTGCCGTCAAGAAAGACCAGAATCTGACGCAGGTGATACTGCGCCCTTGCGCCACCTATGGCACCGGGTGACGCAGTGATTATGGCGACAGGCTTACCGGCGACAGGGGTATCCGGAAGACGTGAAAGCCAGTCCAGCGCATTTTTCAGGGCACCCGGCACAGAATAGTTATATTCAGGTGTGACAATAATCAGGCCGTCTGCTGCCGCTATCGCTTGTCCCATTTCCACAACCGATTCAGGAAACCCCTGAGCCTGCAGGTCAGCGTCGTAATGCGGTATTTCCCCGACAGAACTGAGCGCGCTGACATCCACGCCTGCCGGCGCCAGCAGGCTAAGATTGCGGGCTACGACGGCGTTAAAAGAATCCGCGCGAAGACTGCCCAGCAGTGAGACAAATTTCAAAGGTCTTGTCTGTGACATGACTGCTCCCTGTGTTTTTAATATGGATACGCCGACAGGTGCCGGCACTTTGTTTTCAAACTGACTTAAGCCTGGTATAGAATTACACATCGATAAACACGCTATGAGTCGCCAGAGAGTCAACTTTATGTCTACCGGGTTTACAGCCGAATCCTTGCGAGGGATCACTACTTTTGTCACAACGGCCAGGTCCAGCAGCTTTACTGAAGCTGCGGAGCAATTGGGCATTACAAAATCTGCCGTCGGAAAAAGCGTGGCGCGGCTTGAGGAGAGGCTGGGAACGCGTCTGTTTCACCGCTCAACCCGTAAGCTAAGCCTGACCAGTGACGGAGAGGCCTATCTCACCAGTTGCCTCTCTGCGCTGGAAATTCTGGACTCGGCTGAAAATACGCTCAGCCGGCGGCAGGACAATCCTGCCGGAACGGTGCGTATAGACATGCCAGCATCATTCGGACGCAATCTGATGATGCCGGTGCTGCTAGAAGTGATGAATCTTTATCCAGCCCTGCGTCTGGTGTTGACCTTTAACGATCGTCTGATTGATCCGGTTGAGGAGGGCGTTGACCTGGTACTGCGCCTGGGCGAACTGCAGAGTACCGATGAGCTGATTGCGCGTCGTCTGAGCCGGCAGCGCCTCATGCTCTGCGCATCTCCCGCTTATGTTGAGCGGCATGGTCAGCCCTTTGATGTCGATGCGCTAAAAAAACACTGCTGCATTATGGGGTACCGGCGGGGGGCACCGCTTGCCTGGCGGCTGCGGCCAGCCGGGGAGCGGGAAATAAAGTTTATCTCGGCCTCGGCACACCAGATAAGCGACGGAGACGCCATGCTTCAGGCCTGCCTGGCAGGAGCAGGTATTGCCCAGTTTCCGGAATCGATGGTGAACAGCCATATTGATGAGGGCAGGCTTGTTGCTGTTATGCCCGATCATATGCCCGTACCCGTCGGGCTGAACGTTGTCTGGCCCCGGACAAGGCATCTGATCCCCAGGGTCAGGCTTATTGTCGATGAACTGCTGAGTAAGGCCGAAAAAGGATACTTTGGCACTCTTAAGTAGAATTTTTATCACCACTCAGGCGATTTCAGGGCTGTTTATCAACTCTAAGCAAGCTTATATCCTGTCTGTCCTGCTGCCATCGCCGTGTCATGTGCCGGTTCTCTAAACGAAAGCCGGCACGTGTTATGCGCAGCTCAGACAAAAAAATAGGTTAACTGACAGGATATTTGTTATGCCACTTGCTCTCTGGGCGCTGGCGATTGGTGCATTCGGTATCGGTACGACTGAATTCATCATTGCCGGCCTGCTTCCCGTTATTGCCGCTGATTTCAACGTTACTATTCCCGTAGCCGGAAATCTGGCAACGGCTTATGCGCTGGGTGTTTTTGTCGGCGCGCCGGCCCTGATTATTCTGGGCTCAAAAGTGCCCCGAAAAGCCATGCTGGTTTTTCTGATGCTGCTGTTTGTGGCGGGTAACCTCGTTACGGCCTTTGCGCCCACGCTGGGCATTGCCATTCTGGGCAGGATCATCACGTCTCTGACTCACGGCGCCTTCTTCGGTATTGGTTCGATCATTGCTGCCGATATGGTTGCGCCATCTAAGCGGGTAAGGGCGATTGCATTCATGTTCATGGGACTGACCGTAGCAAATCTTATTGGTGTTCCCGTCGGTACCTGGATCGGGCAGCATCTTTCCTGGCGGGATGCTTTTATGGTTATTGCCGCAATTGGAGTTGTTACGGTTATCAGCGTCGGTATGCTTATCCCGCATCAGCCCCGTCCGGTGAACCATAATTTCGCACACGAGTTTAATGCCTTCCGCAACGTCAATGTTCTGCTGGCGATGGGCATAACGGTCTTTGGGCCGGGTGCATTTTTTACCTCCATTACCTATATCGCACCCATGATGATCGGGCTGGCCGGATACAGCGAAAGCAGCCTGGCATGGCTGATGCTGCTGTTCGGTCTGGGGCTATTTGTCGGTAATCAGTTGGGCGGCAGATATGCCGATCGCGCGCTTATGCCGATGCTTTACGTCACCCTGGCTGCTCAGGCCCTAGTCCTGCTGGTATTTAACTTTACTGCCCACAACCAGGTCATGTCAGCGGTCTGTATTTTTCTGATGGCTGCGTTTGGGTTTGCGACCGTGTCCCCCATCCAGAAACTGGTGATGGACAAAGCGCGAGCGGCAGGGGCTCCGACGCTGGCTGCAGCCGTTAACATAGGTCTCTTCAATCTCGGTAATGCCCTGGGTGCATGGCTAGGAGGGGCAGTTATAGCGGCGGGCTTTGTCTTCAGTCGCCTGACTGGGCAGGCGCGATACTCTCGGTTATAGCGCTGATTCTGGCGGTTATATCCGGACTGACTGACAAAACCGGGCATAGCGCTGCTATGCGTTCTGCTTCTCACAGTGAGTAACGTCTGCTTCTGGCCCTGAACAGACGTCGATGAGTTAAATGCGCTGCCAGGTGGAGCGGAAAGAAACAGTTTACTGGTAATCCCGTCATTGACAGTGAGATGGTAAAACACCTCACTTAAAGAGCAGCAAGAATGGCGGATTCCATTTTCTCCGGGGTGGTGGTCGGGGCAAAGCGTTTGATCGGTTTTCCGTCGCGCCCGATCAGGAACTTAGTGAAGTTCCACTTAATACGACCACCCAGCACGCCGGGTAATTCATCTTTCAGGTAACGGAAAATCGGGTGCGTTGAGGTGCCATTGACCTCAACTTTCCCGAACATCGGAAAACTCACACCATAGTTGATGTGGCATGTCTGCGCGATTTCTTCGGCACCGCCGGGTTCCTGCTTTCCGAACTGGTTGCAGGGAAAACCCAGCACCACCAGCCCCTGCGCGGCGTACTTTTTATAGAGCGATTCAAGACCTGCGTATTGTGGCGTGAATCCACAATGGCTGGCGGTATTAACCACCAGAACCACCTTGTCAGCGTAGTCGGCCATCGGAATAAGCTGGCCATTCAGACTGGTGGCAGTGAGTTGATAAAAGGGAGACATGTCGCAATCCTCAGAGCAAAAACCGTGTGACGTTAACATTACCACAGAGTGCATAACGAGAGCGGGGTCTGGGAAGCAGATGCTTAGTTAGCAGGTCACGCATCCTGGCTTCAGGTGCTACCACCTGAGTTAATGACTATTTCCCACGTCAGATTTGGTTGTTATTCCTGATGATTTTAACCACGACTTTACCCTTTGCATGTCCCTGTTCAAGGTAAGCCAGGGCATCTTTTGTGTCTGCAAATGGGAACACCCTGTCGATTACCGGTTTGATGTGTTTTGCTTCTATAAGTTTGCCGATTTGGGTGAGTTGATCGCCATCAGGACGAACAAAGAGAAATGAATAATCCAGACCGCGCTTTTTTGAAAGGCGCATAATTTTGCGGCTCATCAGGGCAAAAATCATCCGCAGGATGATATTCAGCTGCCGGGCTCGCGCGAAATTAACGTCTAATGGACCGACCAGAGAAACAATCTTTCCACCAGGTTTAAGAATCTGCATGGATTTTTCAATGGAATCCCCCCGCAGCGTGCCGAGTACGAGATCGTAGCCACTCAGCACGGTTTCAAATTCCTGCTTTTTATAGTCGACCACTTCATCTGCGCCCAGCCGACTCACCCACTCTACGTTGGCTGAACTGGTCGTCGTCGCTACCCTGGCGCCAAGATGCTTTGCCAGCTGAATCGCAATAGTGCCAATCCCTCCCGAACCTGCCGGAATAAACACTTTTTGGCCTGGCCGCAGATGTGCTCTCTCTGTAAACGCCTGCCAGGCGGTGAGGCTAACCATCGGCAGTGAAGCAGCCTCAATGAAATCCAGATTTTCAGGCTTAAAAGCCGCGAGACTTTCAGGAACGCATGCAAAATCGGCGAGTGAACCTGTTCCCCTGTCGAAAATGCTGGCGAAGACTTCATCGCCCGGCTTGAAATGTGTCACCCGACTTCCTGTTGCAATCACCACGCCTGACAAATCACTGCCCAGCGTCGCCGGAAGTTTAAAATGCAGAATCGGTTTGAAAATTCCGCCGGGGATCATGTTATCAATGGGATTCAGACCAACGGCATAGACTTTTACCAGGATTTCATCGGCACCGGGGGAAGGGTAATCTACATTTTCAAATCCCAGCTCAGGTGACTTCCCGTAGCGTTTAAACGTAAAGGCTCGCATCGTCCTGGTTTTCATTTGGTGTTTATCCTCTGATGTTTAGCACTGACCTACTTTCAGGTGCCTCTGTTGCTGAGCAAAAAAGCGGCTCCGGGGAGAAATGTAATAAATAATGGAATAAGGTTTTGCCGGTTAATATGCTCATGCCGCCATTAAGACATTCATGGTCGATTTACCGCTCAGCAGAACCCTGTAAAAGGTTCTGCTGAGCAGGGCTTGGCTAAAGGGTTTTGTATCGCTCTGCGGCCTCTTCCTGTCTGATGTCCGAGATCAGACCCTGACGGGAGGCATCAAGAACATCCCAGCGATCAGCTTTATGTAATGGCGGAATCGTCACGTGTTCGCGGCGGTCAAAACCCGCCAGAGCGGCGTCAACCAGTTCGCCCACTTCCATCATTTTTGAGGAGTTACTGATGTCGATACCGGCACGATCCCAGATTTCGGTGTACGTACCTGCAGGGAGCACCGCCTGGATATAAATGCCTTTTGAAGAGAGCTCAACGTTCATTCCCTGAGAGAGGAAAAGAACAAAGGCTTTTGTTGCGCCGTAAACCGTCATTGCAAATTCCGGGGCGAGTCCGACTACGGAACTGATATTGACGATCGAACCTTCTCCGGCTTCTGCGAACCGGCGTGCTGCAGCAGTGGCCAGTCTCGTCAGGGCAGTGACGTTAAGCGCGATAAGGCGTTCGATGGAATCAGGCGTCTGCTCGGTAAACGTGCCGGACTGAGCGATACCTGCGTTATTGATAAGAGTGCCTATCCGCGTGTCTTCCCGGAGGCGTGCTTCAACAGCAGCTAAATCACTCGCCAGCGTGAGGTCGGCAGGCAGCACATCGACGGAAATATGATTTTCCTGTCGCAGCCGTTCAGCAAGCGCCTCTAATTTCAATTTGTCGCGAGCAACCAGAACAAGGTCATGTCCACGACGTGCAAAGCGCTCAGCGTAAACAGCACCAATACCCGTTGATGCGCCTGTAATGAGGACTGAAGTACGAGTCATAATTTTATCTTCTTCATTTGTTTGATAAAAATCGCTGTTAGCGATGTAGGGTTAACCGTGATACCTGAAGAGTGATTAACTGTTACCGCTAAGCGATGGATAGTCGGTGTAGCCCTCCGCACCTCCGCCATACAGTGTTTCAGGATTAAGCCGGGCCAGAGGTGCTCCCGACTTAAGTCTTTCGACAAAATCGGGGTTAGAAATGAAGGGGCGACCGAATGCGAACAAATCGGCTTTGTCCTGTGCAAGATGGTCAGACGCCAGCGCCAGGTCATAGCCATTGTTACCGATGTAGGTGTTTTTAAAGCGGCGACGCAGCGAAGCGTAATCGAACGGTGAGACATCACGGGGACCTCCCGTCGCGCCTTCAACAACATGCAGATAAACGATACCTGAAGCATCAAGTTGCTCTGCCAGGTAGTCATATTGTGGCTGCGGATCGCTGCATGAAATCGCATTAGCAGGTGAGACCGGTGAGATGCGAACGCCCGTCCGCGCTGCGCCGATCTCATCTTTCACGGCCTCCACGACCTCTAGTAGCAGACGCGCACGATTCTCAACTGAACCGCCATATTCATCTGTGCGCTGATTGGCACCATCTTTCAGGAACTGCTCAAGCAGATAGCCATTCGCACCGTGTATCTCTACGCCATCAAAGCCTGCGGTAATGGCATTGGCTGATGCCTTTCTGAAATCGGCAACAATGCCTTTTATTTCCTTCAGCTCAAGCGCTCTGGGTTCTGAAACATCAACAAAATGGTTGTTCACGAAGGTTTTGGTTTCAGCACGGATAGCTGACGGCGCGCCTGGTGCGGCACCTTCTGGCTGTAAATCGACATGTGAAATTCGACCTGTGTGCCACAACTGCACAAATATCCGTCCGCCTTTGTCATGTACCGCGTCTGTGACTTTACGCCAGCCCTCAATCTGGGCCTGCGTGTAGATCCCCGGCGTATCCTGATAGCCCTGCGCCTCTGCTGAAATCTGGGTGGCCTCGGTAATCAGTAACCCTGCTGTGGCACGCTGAGCGTAGTAAGTCGCTGCCAGTTCACCTGGCACCAGGCCTGCGCCTGCCCGGTTACGTGTCAGCGGAGCCATCACGATGCGATTCGCAAGCGTGACAGATCCCAGTTCATAGGGCTGAAATAAGGATTGATTCGTCATGGTTATTCCTTTGCGGATTAGCGGGTCAGTAAACTGATTTAATGATGATGATCGTAATCATTAAAGTCAACTGGTTTGATTATGATCATCATCAATGTATACTTAAACTCAGTTTCAGGAGGAAAAGATGAAAGTGTCAAAAGAGCAGGTTCGCGAAAACAGGAACCGAATCGTTGAAACGGCGTCAGAACTTTTTCGTGAGCGGGGTTACGATGGGGTAGGCGTCGCTGAACTGATGTCAGCCGCAGGGTTAACGCATGGCGGGTTCTATAAGCACTTTGGGTCGAAAGCCGATTTGTTAGCCGAAGCGATGAACTGCGGCTTCGCGCAATCGGCGGAAAAAACTCAGGGTGTGAGTCGGGAAAAGTTCGTTGAATATTACCTTTCCCGCCAGCATCGCGATGATATGGCAAAGGGGTGTGTCATGTCGGCCCTGGGCACCGATGCAGCGCGCCAGTCTGAATCCATCCGCGAGACCTTTGCGGCCGGAATTGAACGACAGCTTGCCGTTTTAGAAACGGAACAGGTCACGCGTGCGGATCTGATCAATACGCTCGCGCAGCTTGTGGGTGCCCTGATGCTTTCGCGTGCCTGCCCGGATAATTCCGGGCTTGCTGATGAAATTCTGGAGGTCTGCCGTACGCGTCTGATCAGCCCGGATGCCTGTAAAGATTGAATCGATGCTCTTCCCGTTCAACCTTACTGAAGCCGTTGCGGCATGGACTGAACGCACCAGCCCGCTGGCGTTTTATTATGAACGGCGGGAAAGCGTAATCCGGACTTCCCGTTCCGGATACCATTCCCATCAACGGGCTATCGATCAGTCGGCCATCCACCTGGGACAGTGACGCATCACTCAGCCGTTGTCGCGGAATCCGGGATAAAGGCTCATTCCACCATCGATAAAAAGCGTGGTGCCATGAACGTAATCAGAGAGATCACTGGCAAGCCAGACGACGGCATTCGCCACATCTTCAGCCGCACCGATACGCCCGTAAGGGATGAGCTTTAACAGCGCTTTGCCCGCTTCACCCTGGGTGCTTTCCTCGTTGATGGCGGTAGCGATAGCGCCGGGTGCCACTGCATTGACACGAATACGTTCTTCACCCACTTCCTGAGCCAGCGTTTTCATCAGCAAGTCAACGCCGCCTTTTGATGCGGCATAGTTGACGTGTCCGGCCCAGGGAATGAGCTGGTGAACCGAACTCATATGAATAATCTTACCGACAGCTTTGCTGATGTCCTGGCGATGCTCCTGCCGCTTGAACTGCCGCAGCGCAGCGCGCGCGCAGAGGAACTGGCCAGTCAGGTTCACGTCCAGAACGGTATTCCAGTCCTCTAGCGTCATCTCAATGGACGGGGCATCTTTCTGCAGTCCTGAGTTCGCCACCAGGATATCCAGCCTGCCAAATTCCCTGATCGTCTGGTCAAAAAGATTCTCTACATCCGCCTCTTTCGACACGTCACCTTTGACAGCAATTGCACGGCCTCCATCGGCGCGGATTTTCTCAGCCAGCTCCTCGGCCGGTTCCGTCTGGCTATGGTAGTTAATCACTACACAGGCCCCTTCTTTAGCGAGTGCTTCTGCGCAGGCATAGCCGAGACCCGAGCTGGCACCGGTAACCAGCGCAACCTGATTTTTGAGAGAAAAGATCATGAGGCATCCTTATTTCTGTAAATGATGAGCGTCTTAAACCCGGCCGGCATCATCAGGAGAGTGAATATCGATGTATCGCTGACACTACGACGTCCAGCCACCCCCAAACTGATTAATCGGCTAGCCGGATCGGGCGCATGGGCCTGAGTCACTGAATTATAGATGTGAAGTACAGGGTTAGCCGCTAATGCGCCCTGGGTGGATAGTCAGGAAACGTTGAAGCAGGAACATAAGCAGTAAAAAATGGGATATCTGAAAGGCAAAAAAGCAGCTATCAGAAGATAGCTGCTTTTGACGCTCTGGCTTTTCTGGCTGGAATCCCTTTTACTATTTATTGCTTATTGCCTGATAACCAGGCCAGAGCTTGATCATTTTCTATCAAGACCACGAGACCGGCCCCATTTTCCTGAGGCAGAGGAGGTGGTAATGAACGCTAAAGAGTCTTTACCACCATTCCAGCCGCGGCCAGCATCATGATGGTACCGGCTGAACGGAAAAGGAGTCGTTGCGCTTTAGCGCTGGTCAGGAGGTGGCGTACCCTGAGGGCTGCAAAAATAAAAACGGCTCCCACACTCAAAAGGACTAACACGGTAAGCGGAACAAGCAGTCCTCCCCACATCTGAAAAGATACATTATCGAGAGAGATAACCAGAGGCAGTATAGCCAGATAGAAAGCGATGGTTTTAGGGTTTCCCAGCGTTATGGTCAGTCCTGAAAACCAGGCTGATGCCAGTTCTCGTTTTGTCGCTTTTTGATCGATATTTATTGCCTGAGGCTGGTGGCACCAGAACTGCCATGCCAGCAGGCATAGAAAGAGTGAGGCAGCCCAGTTAATCAGCGTAAAGAGAGAGGTATAGGTATGAGCGATCACCGCCAGACCAAATACCGCCACAGATAAATAAATCAAATCTCCGAGAATGAGACCGGCCAGCATCGTAAAGCCTGTTATTGCGCCCCCACTCACGCTGCGAGCGACTAATGCAGTCATCCCCGGACCCGGAATTGCAGCAGCCAAACCGAGCGCAGCAATATAAGATAGTATTTCAGTAGTTCCTGACATAGTTATTCCTGTTGAAATGCACTTCGGTAAAAGGGAACAGCGTTAGTTGTTCAAAAATGCCTGGTTATGAACGATGGTTGTCATATAAAAAGCTTAATTAAGGGTTAAAGATATGCATCCTTTTTATCAGTTGGTTTAACGTTGAAAGTGCAGGTTCGATTATTCCAAAGCGGATATTGCTGCATTAATTTAACTACGCAGATGACAAGTTTAATTTTCATGTGCGCGCAGTGCTTTATCCGATCCTCTCTTCAAGAGATGATCAGATTCCTGCATTCTTTAAATTAAATTGGACTATATGCATTAAATCAGGGTTCAGTTTTCCCTTATATTGTTTGTAATAACAGGCTGGAAAAGTAAATGTATTATGCAGCAGGAAAGCGGAAAATTGTTACCTATATTATTTACTTAATGCCTGTTTTTAGGTAAAAGCAACCCTAAACCACCTCCATAAAGAAAGGAATTTCCCCTTATGACGCTCAGCTCGACAGATATGAAAATTCTCGAAATTTTACAGGACGATGCCCGGGTAACTAACCAGGTGCTGGCGGAGAAGATAAACATTTCAGCATCTCCCTGCTGGCGCAAAGTTCGTAAGCTCGAGGAAGATAAAGTGATTCAGGGCTATCGTGCTGTTCTTGACCGCAAGAAAATTGGGCTGGGAGTAATGGTTTTCATTCGGGTCGTCATTGACAGCCATAGCGAAGCGGAGGCCAGAAAATTTGAAGAGGAAGTGACTGCCCTGGAGGATGTGGTTGCCTGTTATAGCATCGGTGGGGATGCTGACTTTCTGCTACAGGTTGTGGCTTCAGATCTGGACTCCTATGCTGATTTTGCAATGTCAGTGGTACGCAGATTGCCAGGAATTAAAGAAATGCAGAGTATGTTTGTGCTTAAAGAGATCAAACCACTCGTTAGTTATCCTATTAAGAAAATCTCTGAGTAGTCTATTGCTGACGGGATGCCCAGTGACTGATTATCAATTCCGCATAGAGCGGATTTAATGATCAGGCACGCTACCTGCGTTATTCATCGCACAAAACTGTTATCCGGCATGATCTTACACAAGTTAATAGTGGCATAGCGTTAGCGAGCGTGCTGACTCTCCTCATTTTTCTGCTTTAACAACACGAGTATTTGTGATGACTTGATTGTTGATAACGACCAATAGTGCCTTTCAAACCGGAGCAGCCAGCAGCTTAAACTTTAATTCATAGCCTCTCTTCAGCCTCTGTCAGCTTAAAAAGAGACGCTTATTTACATGAAATTATGCCATCAATCTTCCCCCAGCCATAAAGTCCATGCTTTACCGTGACGATAACCGTTGTACCGGGATTTGCCGGCGTAGTTTAAGCTTTAATGTCAGGGCGGGGTTTTCACGATGCCGCGCACTGACAATCTTTCTTGCGACTGGTTGATTTCAGTCGCCGAGCCTATTTAAGGCGTCTCATCAGAAAATCGGGCGCTAATCGCATCACGTTCGTAGCCCTGCGGTTGTGTCAGAATATGGTATAAATCAGGACGGCGACCATGGATCCAGCGACGTCCGGTACTCATTGCAAGCAGACTCAAATCAAGGTCAGCGCTGACCATAAAATCTTCCGCTGCCCAGGTTTCATTAATGATTCTTCCATAGGGATCCAGGATCATTGCATTACCTGTGCGCACCTCATCATCATCTGCACCTACGCCGTTACTGAAGAGAATAAATAAGCCGTTGTCATGCGCACGAGCTGGCAGCCACCTCATCAGCCATTCCCGACCATTTGCCCCTTTGAATGCAGCAGTAATTTCTTCCCTTCGCGTTTCCCGTTCCGCCCAGAGCGTCAGCGGAATGGGTTTCATCGCATAAGGACTGCGGGAATCGGTACCGCCTGTCTGATGTGGCGCGAGAAGAATATCTGCACCCAGCAATGCCGTTGCACGCACATTTTCTACCAGATTATTGTCCCAGCAAATGAGGATACCTACTTTTACTCCCCAGGGCGTTTCAAAAACGGTAAAGCGGTCACCGCTGCTGATTGACGGATGTTCAAAAGCGTGGAGTTTGCGATGAGTGTGCATTGAGCCGTCCGGCATACAGGCAACATACGCATTATAGAGGCGGCCATCATCGGCTCTTTCGATAAGCCCGGCGCCAATCAGCATTTGATGTTTCATCGCCAGGGAGCGAATCAACGTAAGGGAAGGACTCCCCTCGATCGGCTCGGCGAGAGCAGTTACCTCAGCCGAGGTGAGTTTGGGTACATGCCAGTAGCCGGTAATACACATTTCCGGGAATGTGAGGATTTTCACCTGCTCAATCGCTGCCTGTTCAATAAATTTCTCCATTATCAGCAGATTATAATTTTTGTCATTTGCCAGATGCTGAAATTGCACGGTGGCAGCTTTTAAGGATGTATGGTTGCTCATGGTACTTCTCCGGTAGTAATCGAAACTGAATTACATAACCATTGCTGATAACTGTATAATCAAAACATTTCCGGTTTCGATAACCTTTTGGAATGTAAAAATGAACATCCGCTTGCTTAAGGCCTTTTTGATACTGGCTGAAAAAAGAAATTATGCCGACGCGGCACGGGCGTTGTTTATTTCGCAACCTGCATTGACCAAGCAGATTAATCTCCTTGAGTCCCTGGTGGAAACGTCACTGTTTACGCGGGGGCGACATGGAGCCACACTCACGAGCGGTGGCAGATGTCTGCTGCCAGAGGCTGAAAAAGTGGTCAGGCAAACCCGATTATTTATGCATCATGCAGAGCGGGTTTCAAAAGGGATTGAAGGGCATATAGCCGTGGGGTTCGGTCTCTCAAGTTTTTACCTTGCACCACGCTGTATGGCAGAATTTCGTCGGGAGTGTCCGGGGATAGAGATGTCATTGACAGATCTTCCTTCCTTCCAGCAGTACGAACTTTTGCAAAATGATGAGCTCCAGGTCGGTTTTGTCAGAGTTCCGCCTCCTGTAGCGCTGGATTACCTGCCATTGTTTACCGATCGGTTGGTTTTGATTGCGCCTGCAAGTTCACCTTCAGTGCCTGCTGATGACTGGCTGAAGAAACGCCCTCTGTTGCGACTTCATGCCGAGCGAGGACGGGGTTTAAATGCGCAAATTGATCGCTTTCTTCATGACAACGCGCTTTTCATATCATCCACTCAATTGAGTGATGATATACAAACTATTGTCGCGCTGGTCATCGCGGGCACGGGTGTTGCCCTTGTGCCATACAGTGTTATGCATATTGCACCGCCGGAGCTGGTTATTATTCCGTTAACAGGTGAGTCAATAAGCTGGAAAGTTGGCATTGCCTGGAACGCGAACCACGAGGATATAATCCGTGATAATTTTATTGCCAGTATTAAAAAGGGCATCGCGCTTCATGACGTCTGACCCTCCAGAAACAGGCACTCCTTTTGCCATATTGGATAGGGCAGGATTACTGACATAATTCTTAGCACCTTCTTCAGAAGATGGTCATGATACGGAAGCGACCCTGGAGACGAATAATTTCCTGTTGCGGATAGGGCTTCTCAATACAAACCGTCATTCAAAACGTTCTGCACAGCAGGAATAGCATCCCCGTTTCGCATTATGTATCTGTATATAACTAATCTGCGGATCGGCAAAAAAATGGCCGATGAGCTTTTCAGCAAGTTTCCCCTCAGCTATATCCGCCTCTTTTAAAAAATGCTTTCCGTCATAGGCCCTTAATGACAGCGTTCTGCTTAGCAGGACTTCAGGTAATTCATTGATGTAAATGCCTTGCCGGGTGCATCCTTCCCATATATAGATTGCATGAGTACCAAAATAGGGCGTGTCGGCAGGCTGATAGATGTGATTAATCAGGAGGGCGCTTTCTCCAACGGGGATATCGCACAATGAGATTCTGTCGGGATAACCCGGATAGCACTCTACCGTTTGTCGTACTGCATGGTGTTTTCTCAGATATTCATCGCTCTGTCCAAAAAGATGAGCAAATTGCCCGGCGTTCAGGCCAGTAATTTGGTATTTCATAGCATCCCTCTCTTTTCACCGTAACACCGCGAACAATGACGTTATCGAATACTGTGAGGAGAAACTCGCCGTTATCGGTCAGGGAAATATCAGTGATGTTGTTAAACGAAATTCAGGAGTCGATGCCGATTGTAGAGAAACAGAGCTGATAAAAATGCGTGCACCTGAGTAGCCCGGCAAACTTAATTTTAGCGGTTTCTGTTTTTGCTCACGGTTTATACCGCTACAGGCAGGGTAGCGGATTGTTAACCGGACATTGACTCGGCCGCTTAAGGCGTGTGCAGCCATGAACTTCAGAATCACCATTATCAGATGATTTCGTCCATCCACTCTGCAAACGCGCGCACGGCGGGAGAGAGAAAACGCTGATGCGGATAGAGCATTGTCACCGGCACTGAGGACGGCTGCCAGTCGGCCAGAACCTCGATCAGCCTGCCTTGCTGAAGATGCTCAGCGATCACATTCTCAGCAAGCTGTGCCAGTCCGAAGCCATCAAGACACATTTTGATATAGAGGCCCGTTTCGTTAACGGCTGCATCTCCATTTACCGGGACGGAGATGCTTTCAGTGCCACGCGTGAAACGCAGTTCATTCGTCCGTCTTCCCGTGCTGGAAAAGTAATGAATCGCCCGATGCTGCGACAACGCTTCCGGCGTCTCAGGGACACCATACTCCCTGAGATAGTCCGGAGAGGCGCAGGTTACCCAGCGAAACCGGCCAAGCGGACGGGCAACCAGTGTGGAGTCCGTTAATTCCCCGGTTCTGATGACGCAATCTACGCCATCGTGAACAAGATTAACCTGTCGGTCACTGACCCCAATCATCAGGTAAATATCCGGATAGCGCCGGTGAAAATCTTTCAGTTTCGGCATAACGATAAAATGGGCGATCCCGCCAGGCATATCCACCCGCAGCCTTCCCTGGGGGCGCCTGACAGATTCGGTCAGGCTGGATTCGGTGTGTTCAATCAACGACAGGATCTCCCGGCACTGCGCCAGATACTGCAAGCCTTCAGGAGTGAGGCTGACGCGCCTTGTCGTCCGGTTAAGCAGACGCACCTGCAGATATTTCTCCAGTGTTTTAATCGTGCTGGTGACGGTGGAAGCGGGCAGTGACAATGTTTCTGCCGCGCGCACAAAGCTTCCGGCTTCAGCGACCCGCGTAAAAATCTGCATAGCCTGGATTCGGTCCATTCTCTGGTTCCCCGCCGGAGGTGCATTTTATTATTCGAGAATTATGAATGATGAAAACATTTTAAGCATCTTTTTCGGGGTAATGGCGTGGCGTATCGTTTCCCCATTAATCAGGAAAGAGGCAGGTTTAATGACCGACTACATCAGAAATATTGTTAACAAACAGAATGTCACTTCACAGATAACGTTAATTCGTGGCGCGACGATACTGAGCATTGATGAGCACGTCGGTAACATTGAACGCGGTGATATTCTTATCAACGGTTCAACAATTACCGCCGTAGGCCCGAAACTGGATGCGCCGGATGCGCATGTCATGGATGCGACCAATATGATTGCCATGCCGGGAATGGTCGATTCTCATCGTCACGCATGGGAAGGACAACTGCGCCGAATTAACCCAAATGCTACCTGTCTGGACGACTACAGCGATGCCACGCACTTCTCGTTCGCTAAATATTATCGTCCTGCCGATATCTACGTCGGTAACCTGCTGACGGCGCTGGGTGCTATTGACGCTGGCATCACCACGATGATTGATAATTCGCACAACAGCCGTACCGCAGCGCATTCCGATGCCGCCGTCGAGGCCCTGCTTGATTCCGGTATTCGCGCAATCCATGCCTCCGGCGCACCGGTAGCAGGCGAATGGGATAAAGCGCACTGGCCGGGTAACTGGCAGCGCCTGCAGGAGAAGTATTTCACCAAAAGCCCTGAAAGCCTGGTTACTCTTGCGGTCATGGCCCAGCTGGAGCCAGAGTTGTGGACCGAGGCCCGCAGGCTGGGACTGTCGATTGTCACTGAGTTCTTTGGTGCGGAGATGGGGGCTGAACTTAAATCACTGCATCAGCAGGGGCTGCTGGGTCCGGACAATATTTTTAATCACTGCACAGCGCTGCCTGACGAAGGGTGGAAAATTCTGCGCGAAGCCGGTGTCCGGGTAAACGTCTGCCCGCGCTCTGATTCGCACTATGGTATCGAAAGCGGGATGTTCGCTATGGAGGCCGCGCAGCGCCATGGCATCAACCCGGGCCTGAGCGTTGACAACGAAACCTCATACAGCACCGACATGTTTATGGAGATGCGTGTGGCTTTTTACCTGCAGCGGGTGATGGGCATGCACCAGCAGCAGTGCTGCAATTCTGAACATGCGCTGAAAACGCTTCCGGCGGCACAACTCCTTAAAGCCGCGACTCTTGATGGCGCGGGCTGTGCAGGTCTGCAGGATAAAGTGGGCAGTCTGACGCCAGGCAAACAGGCTGATCTGATTCTGATTAACACCCGCGACCTCAACCTCTACCCGTCCGGCAATGCCTTTGGCACGGTGGTTCATGCCGCAGAGCGTAGCAACATCGACACCGTCATGATCGGCGGACGCATCGTCAAACAGAACGGTAAGGTACTGGGCGTAGACAGAGCGCGACTGCGTACTGCCATTGATAATTCGCGTGAGCACCTGTTTACCGCCTCTGGCTACCAGCCTGACATTTTTGCTGACACCTTCCTGGCGCTGTAGCAGGCAGACTGCTGCCCAGTCTGACCTTGCCAGTGATAGCGGGTCCGGCAGTATTTATGGTGGGGAATACTGATTTTACGCAACCGTGCAGCGTTCCGCGTCGACCGGCAACATCAGCGAAAATCTCCGCCTGAAACTGGCCAGCCTGTTTTACGTACGCTGGCGCACTACGGATAATGTCGCGATTGATTAAGATAGTCTCTGCGTGAGACTCTTACGCTTTGTTTTATCAGGTACAACGCATACCCCCCTTAGTGCGAGGCTTTTTACACCCGGATTTTACATCAGGTGTTAAAAGGCTCGCAGCCTCATGAAAATTTTCCCGCTTTACTGCCCCAACATGAATTTCCTTCATGTTCGTTGAAATTTAATCACTTTTTTTCAACCGGGTGTTGAGGCATAAAGTAAGAATTGTTAATAACTTTGAGTCATATGAATAGTTGTAAAGGGATAGCCACGCTGGATAACCCTTAAAAGCAACAACGCATATCAGCGACCAGGATACCCGATAGCGATGAACAACTTAGCCTTTACCCTCAAGCGCATTCGTTTCGACGAAAACTATAATCCTTCGAAAAATACGCGGGCGACGACTAACTTCGCTAATTTAGCGCGCGGCGAAAAACGTCAGGAAAACCTGCACAACGCCCTGGTGATGATCGACAATCGTTTCAACTCTCTGGCGCACTGGGACAATCCAAAGGGCGACCGCTACTCAGTTGAACTTGAGATTATTTCTGCTGAGCTGAATCTTCGTCCCGGAAGCAGCGACGAATCGTTCCCGGCGATTGAGATTTTAAAAACGCATATCGTGGATCATAAAACCGGTCAGCGCACCGAGGGGATTGTCGGCAATAACTTCTCTTCCTATGTGCGTGATTATGATTTCAGCGTTGTTCTGTCAGAACATAACAAAGGTCAGACTGAATTCAGCCTGCCGGATGATTTTGGTCAGCTGCATGGCAATATTTTCAAAAGTTTCGTGAACTCAGCGGTCTATAAAGAGAACTTCAGTAAATCGCCGGTTATCTGCCTGAGTGTATCGAGCAAAAACACCTACGTGCGCACCGGTAATCAGCATCCGGTATTGGGCATTGAATATCAGCAGGATGAACCTTCCCTGACTGACTTCTATTTCGGAAAAATGGGTCTGAAAGTGCGTTTCTTCATGCCGCAGGGCAGTGTTGCGCCGCTGGCTTTCTATTTCCACGGTGACCTGCTCAGCGATTACACCAATCTCGAGCTGATCAGCACCATCAGCACCATGGAAACTTTCCAGAAGATCTATCGCCCTGAAATTTACAACGCGAATTCTGCTGCGGGACAGTGCTATCAACCCACGCTGCAGCATCAGGATTATTCGTTAACCCGGATTGTTTACGATCGCGAAGAACGCAGCCGCCTGGCCGTCGAACAGGGTAAGTTTACTGAGACGCATTTTATTAAGCCGAATCAGACACTTCTCGCGCAATGGTCTGCTGAATTCGTTCTTTGATTAATTAAATATAGAAGGTCACCTGCTATGAAAACCTTATTACCGACATCTACTGCTGGCAGCTTGCCTAAACCCTCCTGGATTGCGCAGCCAGAGGTGCTCTGGTCACCCTGGAAACTGCAGGATGAAGAGTTAGTTGACGGCAAAAGAGATGCGTTGCGTCTGTGTCTGGACGATCAGGTTCGGGCCGGTATTGATATCGTCAGTGATGGCGAGCAGACCCGTCAGCACTTCGTGACGACGTTTATTGAACACCTCAGCGGTGTGGATTTTGAAAAGCGTGAAGTGGTTCGAATCCGTAATCGCTATGATGCGAGCGTCCCGACCGTGGTGGGTGAAGTCTCACGTCAGAAGCCCGTGTTTGTTGAAGATGCGAAAATCCTGCGTAAGCTGACCGATCGTCCTATTAAGTGGGCGTTGCCGGGTCCGATGACGATGATCGATACCCTTTATGACAATCACTATAAAAGTCGCGAAAAGCTGGCCTGGGAATTCGCAAAGATTCTGAATCAGGAAGCCAAAGAATTAGAAGCCGCTGGCGTGGATATTATTCAGTTTGATGAACCTGCGTTTAACGTCTTTTTCGACGAAGTGAATGACTGGGGCATCGCCGCGTTGGAGCGCGCTATCGAAGGTCTGAAGTGTGAAACCGCGGTTCATATCTGCTACGGCTACGGCATTAAAGCGAATACAGACTGGAAGAAAACTCTGGGTACAGAGTGGCGTCAGTACGAAGAGGTCTTCCCTAAATTACAGCGTTCAGCTATCGATATTGTCTCACTGGAGTGTCAGAACTCGCGGGTTCCGATGGATCTGATCGAGCTGATTCGCGGTAAGAAGGTGATGGTCGGTGCCATCGATGTGGCAACCCATACCATCGAGACACCTGAAGAAGTGGCGAATACGCTGCGCAAAGCGCTGCAGTTTGTGGATGCTGAAAATCTCTATCCTTCAACCAACTGCGGCATGATTCCACTGCCGCGTCAGGTTGCTAATGGCAAACTGCATGCGTTAAGTGCTGGCGCTGAGATTGTCCGCAGAGAGATTCTGGGGAGATAATTTTTCCCTAAGCAGATTCAGTCCGGCTGACGATTTGATTCCTGAAAGGCGATCAATAGCCGGACTGAGTAACAATCATCCCTCTGCTAATGGCCGATTTACTCAGGGATTTATGCCGTCTGCCTGCTCAGGCAGGCCGGAGTACGATAACGGCATATCGACAGCCCTGAGTCGTTTTATTTCTGAACACGCAATCAGCTGGATCGCCCAGTTCCAGACAGTCGCCAGCAGCCATCTCATAGGTGCTGGAACCTGCTTCAAAAGTCAGCGTCCCTTCAATTACCCATATCAGCTGGCGTCTTGAAACATAGGAGATTGCCGGCATCGGCACAGCGGTATTTGCCGGCAGTTCGACACTGACCAGATCGACCGGCATCTCGCCCGGTGAAACGTGGCGACGCAGATAGCCGGTTTCCGGATCCTGCCACACCGGCTGATTTTCATGCCTGACCAGCGTCCCGGTTTGCACTTCAGTCTGAGCAAGCAGCTGAGAGATGGTCATATCAAACGAGCCTGAGAGACGCGCTAACAGAACCGCCGTCGGGCTGCTCTCCCCACGCTCAATCTTATGGATCATCGCCCGTGAAACGCCTGAGTTATCAGCCAGCTCGGTAAGTGACCAGCCGCGTTTTTCCCTTTCCTCTTTTACCTTCTGACCGATGCGGAAGTTCAGGCTGTCTTCTTTGCTGGACTTTTTATCTAACATAATGGATAACTATCATAGTGAACAATTCATCTACTTTAGTGAGTGAGCAAAGGGGTGTCCACCATGATTATCCGTGCGGCTGTAGAAAGCGATGCTGAAATCATCGCAGAGATTTATAACGATGCGGTGCTTAACACCACAGCCATCTGGAATGAAAATCGTATTGATGTGGCTAACCGCATCACGTGGATAAACAGCCGCCAGCAGGCCGGTTTTCCTGTGATTGTGGCGACATACGACAATGATGATCCCGTGCTGGGATATGCCTCTTATGGTGACTGGCGTCCCTGGGACGGATATCGTCATACGGTTGAGCATTCGGTTTATGTTCATAAAGATGCACGAGGTAAAGGCGTGGGTGCCGCCCTGATGCAGGGGCTTATCCAGCTTGCTCGCGAAGCCGGGAAGCACATTATGGTGGCGGCGATTGAATCGGAAAATGCGGCATCCATTGCCCTGCATAAAAAACTGGGATTTATTGAGTCTGGCAGAATGACGGAGGTTGGAACTAAGTTTGGACGCTGGCTGGATTTGACATTTTTGCAGCTGCGTCTGGATGACCGTAAACGACCCTGAGTTGTCCCTTAAAGCGAATCCTTTGATGATACTTCCGGCAGGATGCCGATCCCCGCAGAAGAAAGCTATGTCTGGAAAACGTTTGATTGCGCAGATCGTTTAAAGTGAGAAACGAAGTCGCAGCGAACCAGGAGATAGCAAATTTGCACGTCAGCCGATATAACAGATAAATAACAACCCATCGCAGAGGACATCATGGCGCTTTCGCACGAATTAATCCTGATCTTCACCACCTACTTTGTCGCTACAGCCAGTCCCGGGCCAAGTAATATGGCGATAATGGGAACGGCAATGAAAAAGGGCAGGGGTGCCGCACTGGCGCTGGCTGCGGGTGTCGTGAGTGGTTCGATGCTCTGGGCGCTGCTGGCCGCCTGCGGTGTGCTGACAGTGCTGGCCACCTTCGCACAGTTGCTGATCGTGTTAAAAATTGGCGGAGGGTTATATCTGTTATGGCTGGCGTTTAAAGCCGGCAAATCTGCTTTACGCCGCACTGAGGCCAGCGATTTTAAAGCCAGCGATGAGCGTGTCGCGTATGGCAGACTGTTTCGTCAGGGTATCCTGATGCATATCGGCAACCCCAAAGCGATTCTTACCTGGGTGGCCATTATGTCGTTTGCACTGAAGCCGGATGTGGTCGCCGCCACGCTGCCGATAATCATCTGCGGCTGTGCGGTGATTTGCGTGGTTGTGTTCGGCGGTTATGCTCTGCTGTTCTCAACCGCCATGATGGGCGCATTCTACCGTCGCATTCGTCGCGGACTCGATGCGCTATTAGCCTGCTGCTTTGCGCTGGCAGGGCTGAAACTGGTATTCAGCCGCAGTTAATACTGATGAAGGTGTACGAGGGGTTATCCGCTTCTGGCTCAAATCCGCAAAAGATCATGTAATGAGCCGGAGCGGCATTAAATTAACAAGGTTGCGGTAGCGCTTCAGCAGCCCCTTACTTTAACACCACTATGATCAGGCAAGTAGTCAGACAAACCAGGAATCTGAGTGAACAGGATGATGAAATGAAAGGCGCATGTCTGTGTGAAACCGTTGCTTTCGAAATATCAGTAACCCCCACGCGCTATTACCGTTGTCACTGTTCTTTGTGCAGAAAACAGAGTGGAACCGGCTATAACCTGGCAACGATCGTAAAAGAGAGTGACTTTAGCTGGGTTTCCGGGGAGAGCCAGATCGCGTCATGGCGCAAACCCACAGGTTATCGCAACGATTTTTGCGCCAGCTGTGGCTCCACAGTGCCTAACCGGTTGCGTGGCAGGCCTTATATCTGGCTTCCGGTTGGTTTACTCAATGAGCCTGCCGATATGCAGTGCACTGGTGATTATTGTACTGATGACGCCATGCCCTGGGACACAATCCGTTCAGAGACAAATCATGCCGGGCCGGTAGAATCGCTGGACTCTCTTCTGACGAGCTTAATGCTTTTTGATTGATGGCAGTGATGCTTCTTTGTTATTCAAAAAGTTACTGAGTCAAAGCGACCCCATTAACGGAAAACAGACGTTATTCCGGCAGCCTGTGTTCATCGATCATTTTTCGTTAGCTGTAATCCCCAGTAGTCAGAACAGGCTTTAACATCGCGAGGAGAAGGAAGCAGAAGTTTTGGCAGTCTGACCTGGTCGTAAAGCTTTTTATGGCGCTTTCGATTCTGCGGGGCAGTACGGAGAATATATTTCAGCATCTCCAGGTTCATCTGCTCTCTGCCCATCCCCAGACCGCCAATACGCGGCGTGGATGAATAACATCTGCGAATGTACCGCAGCAGTGCCACTGTCACTTTTACATCCAGCAGAATTAAGCCTGTGGCTCGAGCGAATCGTACTTCAATGCATTTGGTGTAATTACCCTCCATCACCCATCTTTCCTGGCTCACCGCTTCAGCATGCAAACGGAGAAATTCTGCCGGTGCTCTGGGCATCCATTGACTGTCCGGAATATGGTGAAGCTGATCCAGATGAACTGCTGGTAGATCTGTTTTGCGAGCAATGGCCTCAGCTAAGGTCGATTTTCCGCTGTTCGATGGACCCATAATACAAATGCGTGGCCCAAGCGCGTCTAATGGAAGTGCACTATTCACAACGTTTCCTCTGAATTAACCCTGTCTGAAAATGGATAAATGCGTACTGCTCTGAAACTTTCCTGTGCACCCCGCAAAGTCTTAAACGCTGCCGGGAGCCGTTGGCTGGTCAGCCTGGGGATTCTGAACCTTTTCTGGATCAAAGTCAGGCCGCAGCGGCGATGATAGCCAGACTTGCCCTGAGACGTCTTAACCCAGGCAGCAATAAGATTTCGGTAAAGATTGGTTACATTTTGCCGATAAATTGTTCAACCAATCAAACCGTAGAGGGCATTATGGGGTTAATCAATGGCGTGACAACAGAGGTGGCAAGAGGATATTTAGCCACGCTCACCGTAACAAACAGATCTGAGAACACGACTAAAGAAACTATTACCGGAAAAGAATTACCTGCCAGTGTGGTGGTGATCTCATCCGAGGCAAGAGCGCGCCTGGTGCAGGCTATCGCTGAGCCCGTTACGGCAGAGCAGCAGGCTAAAAATTCAGAGGAACTGGCAAAGACAAAGTCATCCGGTGAGGGACCGTCCGTTAACCTCGGATATGCGTTATTCAACGATCCTTACACCAGCTGGGACGCCAGAACATTTACTCCGCTTCTGAGTATGACGGCTGCTAATACGCAGACCGCTATGGATGAGTTTGCCGCTGCACTCCATGAGGTGCTGGCTGAAGGCCAGGTGGGCCGTAATCAGTACGATAATTCGGATACCTCGGAAGCCATGGCGCTGACCCTGACGCAGTCTAAGCTCCATAAACTGATAGAAAAATATGTCTCCGGCGATAACCAGAAGCAGGCGAATGAGATTGCTGATGAGATGATAAGCGTCAAAGTCGCCATTCGTGAACGTCAGACGTTGCTGGGAGCACAGGATACGCTGGCGTTAGCCATACGTCATGGAACACGCGACATGCAGGAGAGCGCACGTGACTATCTCAGCCAGGTTAAGAGCGCAACCGCACGGCCACAGGTGGAGCTGGCCGGGATGATGGAAGCCATGAAGTCGGGCCGTGATATGGACTCTGTCTTCAGCACCTTTGCCGATTTGATTCGTGCCACGCCGAATCCTGACAACAAAGCACAGCCCTCCATTGATGGCGCACTCAGTCAACTGGAGGTTTATCGCCAGCAGTGGCAGGCGTTCACTGAAAAATACGCTTCTTAATGTTCTTATGATCCTGCAGGCAGCACCTCCGTCCCGGCGAAGCAATTTGCCTGAAAGCGGCGTCTGCAGGATCTCCTCCTGACGTTACGCAGTCAGGCGCTGCGATGAGGGACTGTTAATCCCACGCGCTGTCACCACTCCACCCAGAAAGTGACCCTCTGCCAGAAACCACAGATACCGCCCTGGACAAAAAGCACAGATTACACATTTACAAATTTAAATGTGTAAATATAATGTCGCCTCTTCACACATCAGAGGACTTTTTGTCATGCCGTCACTTTTTACCCCCTTGAATCTGGGCGACCTTCAGCTTCGTAACCGCATTGTACTGCCGCCGCTGACGCGCTGCCGCAGTGAACAACCGGGCAACATTCCCGGCGAGATGATGGTGGAGTACTACCGCCAGCGTTCCAGCGCGGGACTGATGATCACCGAAGGCACCCAGATTGAGCCTCGCGGGCAGGGCTATGCATGGACGCCGGGGATCCACAGCGAAGCGCAGATCGCCGGCTGGAAAAAGGTTACAGAGGCAGTACATCAGCAAGGGGCCACGATTTTCTGCCAGCTCTGGCATGTTGGCCGCGTGTCGCATAATGAACTGCAGCCGGGCAAGCAGGCACCCGTTGCCCCTTCAGCCATTGCAGCCGATAACGTCCGGGTATTTATTGAAACCGGACCCGGCGCCGGCATATTGACCGCACCCAGCGAGCCACGCGCACTGACTACATCGGAAGTTAAAGAGATCGTAGAGCTTTACCGACGCGCGGCGGAGAATGCCAAAGCGGCCGGTTTCGACGGTGTGGAACTGCATTCCGCCAACGGTTATCTGATTAACCAGTTTATTTCTGAGCACACCAACTTCCGTACGGATGAATATGGCGGATCTGCTGAGAATCGTCTGCGCTTCCTGCGAGAAGTCGTTGAGGCGGTCAGCTCGGTATTTGGCAGCCACCGCGTTGGCGTCAGATTTGCGCCTCTGTTTACCAGTACCGACGAAGAGCGCGTCTATCTCGGCCTGGTTGAAAGTGATCCACACGCGACCTACATCCGCGCAGCAGCACTGCTGAACGAGCTGGAAGTTGGCTATCTCTCCATTGCTGAAGCCGACTGGGACAACAGTCCGGAGATGCCAGAGAGCTTCCGTGTCGCGCTGCGGGAAATATTTCGCTCTCCGATCATCTATTCGGGTCGCTACACGGCTGAAAAAGCGCAGCATGTGCTGGAAAAAGGCTGGGGCGATCTGTTTGGTTTTGGCCGCTCATTTATCGCTAATCCCGATCTGCCCGCGCGGATTAAATCAGGATATCCGCTGAATGAGGTCGATCACGCCTCCCTGTATGGCGGCACTGAGAAAGGCTATACTGACTATCCATTTTACCCATCCTGATATTCTGTGAGGCGGCATGTCCCCCGAAAATGCCCTGAAGTTACTGTCCAACCCGACCAGAGTGGCAGTGCTGAAGTGGCTTAAAAATCCTGACGAAGCGTTTGCGGGCTATACCCAGCTCTATCCCTTCGATCAGTATGGCGTCTGTGCCAGCCTCATACAGGACAAGGCGGGCTTATCACAGCCCGCCACCTCGTTATGCCTGAAAGCACTTCACAATGCGGGGCTGGTTGAAGCCAGCAAAGTCGGAAAATGGACTTACTATCGCCGCGCCGAACCGCGCATTCGTGAAATAACCGATGCGGTAACCCAATCGCTGCAGGCGCTTTAAAAGCGACGGCGTACAGGGTAATGTAGATGTCAGCACCATCCTTCTGAGGGTGACTTCACCGAACGCATTAACTCAGGGTCAGAAAATGTTTATGTCAGTTCTGTCTTTCACAACCGTCACCACCACCACCGCCTCTGGCGGCGGCGTGAGCGACTCTGTGACTGGCACCTGACACAACAGATTCTCACTCCCCGCCGAACCGGACGGGGAGCTGTTCTCCGTTCTTAAAAACTGAATGGAGACAGGTCATGGTTACATCTGAAAGTGCACTTTTAATTATCGACATGCAGCAGGGCCTTTTTAATGGTCCCGAGGCTCCCTTCGCCGCAAATTCGATCTTGTCGAACATCTCACTTCTCATTACTAAAGCCCGGGCTTCTGCCGTCCCCCTCTTTTTCGCACGCCATATCGGCCCGGATGATTCCCCTTTTAACGAGCAAAGCCCGCTGACGCGCCTGATCCCGGAATTGCAGGTTAACCCGCAGAGTGATGTCGTCTTCACCAAAAGATATCCCAGCTGTTTCAGGGATACTGGCCTGCAGCTTCAGCTGAGGCAAAAGGGCATTAAGCAACTGGTGATTGCGGGGATGAAAACGGAGTTCTGTATTGATACTACCTGTCGGGCAGCCCCGGAGCTGGGTTTTAACGTCGTACTGATTTCCGATGCGCACACCACCGTCGATAATCCCCACCTCTCTGCGGAGAAGATTATTGCGCATCACAACCAGACGCTGGCGGGCCCCTTTTTGACGCTGGCAACCGCAACTGACTGGCATTTCGGTTCTGCCGGTTAAGTCCGATTTTCTGACCCGGTTCCATGCAGTCTGCTTGACGAAGCTGTCTGCTTAACTTACAACTAAACCCGTCAGGGGAGTCTCGCCAGAGAGACTGAGAGGCTAATAGCGCACCGCGCGGCTTAGCGACCCTTAGAACCTGACCCAGTTGATACTGGCGTAGGAAGACGGGTATCTCATCAGATACTTGCCGCAGGGGCGCATTCGCAACGTTCCTGCCTTTTCCCTCTGTATCACGGGTCTTCGTTAACGGATAACGAGGCCAAAATGAAAAATCTCATCCTGAATCTTTCTTTTCCTGTCCGGTGGACACCATGAGCCGCTGGTCGGTGCTCGGCAGTGGCGTGGCCGGGCTTTGTGTCGCCACGCTGCTGCTGGAGCGGGGAGAAACGGTCGAAGTTATTACTCAGCCTGACTGCCGTGCGGCCTCGCACTGGGCGGGTGGCATGCTCGCGCCCTGGTGTGAAGCAGAAAGCGCACCGCCACAGGTGATCGAATGGGGCCAGCACGCGGCCAGCTGGTGGGCGAAACGCGTTGATGGCGTGGAACAGCAGGGCACGCTGGTGGTTGCTCCGCCGCGTGACAGCCGCGAACTGACGCGCTTCGCCAGCATGACGCAGCAGCATCAGTGGGTCTCTCCCGGTGACATTGAACCCGCACTGGAAAACCGCTTTGCCCGCGGCCTGTTTTTCGCCGCAGAGGCGCATCTCGAACCGCGCCGCGCCTTGCAGCAACTGCGCGACAAACTGCAACAGGCTGGCGTCCCCTTTCACAGCGGTAAACCCGGCGGCAAAATCATCGACTGCCGTGGCATCCACGCCACCGATCGGCAGCCAGCCCTGCGCGCCGTGCGGGGCGAAATGGTGATCCTGCACACATCCGACGTACAACTCTCCCGTCCTGTCCGGTTGCTGCACCCACGCTTTCCCTGCTATCTGGTACCGCGTGCCGGGGGCCACTTCATGCTGGGTGCCACCATGGTCGAAAGCCACGACAGCAGCCCGATCAGCGCCAGGGCGATGATGGAATTGCTCAGCGCCGCTTACAGCCTGCATCCGGCACTGGCCGAAGCGCGGATCGTGGAGAGCGGCACCGGTCTGCGTCCTGCTTACCGGCAGAACCTGCCGGAAGTCCGCTACGAAAATGGCCGTTTCTCACTTAACGGCCTCTACCGCCACGGCTTTTTGCTGGCCCCGATCATGGCTGAAAAACTTATGTTGCAACTGACTCAGGAGATGACTCATGCGCGTTGAACTGAATGGCCGCACGATTGAAACCGGCGCAACGACGCTGGCGGAGCTTATGGCGGAGCAGCAGATCGATCCGCGGACCGTCGCCACCGCGCTGAACGGGGAGTTTGTACCGCGTAGCCGCTATGCCAGCCAGCAACTTGAGGCGGGCAACCAGCTCGAAATCCTGTCACCGATGCAGGGAGGTTAACCATGTTCTATCAATTTACTCCGCAATCCCGATTTCTGCTCGGCACGGCCGGTTATCCGTCACCGGACATTCTGCAACAGGCGATCAACGCGTCAGGCGCGGAGATTATTACCGTCAGCCTGCGACGGGAAGGCAGTGAAGGCGGCGCTTTCCGCACGCTGCTGCAACAGCTCAACAAACGTATTCTGCCGAATACGGCGGGCTGCCACACGGTGAAAGAGGCGGTGACGACGGCGCAGATGGCGCGTGAACTGTTCGACACACCGTGGATCAAGCTGGAGGTGATTGGCCATGCCGACACGCTGCAGCCCGATCCTTTTGCGCTGGTTGAGGCCGCACGGATTCTCTGCGCTGACGGGTTCCAGGTGTTTCCCTACACTACGGAAGATCTGATTGTCGGCGAAAAATTGCTGGAAGCGGGCTGTGAAGTGCTGATGCCCTGGGGCGCGCCGATCGGCTCTGGCCAGGGGCTGCGTAATATCGAGGGACTGCGCGCTATGCGTGCGTGGTTTAAAGATGTGCCGCTGATTATTGATGCGGGCATTGGCGCGCCTGGCCAGGCGGCTCAGGCGATGGAGATGGGTTTCGATGGCGTGCTGCTCAACACGGCGGTGGCAAAAGCGCGCGATCCGGTGCGCATGGCGGGTGCCTTTGCTGCTGCGATCCACGGCGGACACGAGGCGTTCCAGGCGGGATTGATGGAGCAGCGCGACATGGCGTCTGCCTCTACGCCCATTTTTGGTCTGGCACAATTCAGTTAAGGAGCAGCGATGGAGCGTTATCAGCGACAGACGATGTTGCCAGAGATTGGTGAAGCGGGGCAGCAGCGGCTGAGCAGGGCAAGGGTGCTGGTGGTGGGGGCGGGCGGGCTTAGTGCGACGCCGCTGCCGTTACTGGCAGGCGCGGGTGTGGGATTTATCCGTCTTTACGATGGCGATCGGGTTGAACTGCACAACCTCCACCGGCAGACGCTGTTTGGCGTCGACGATGTGGGTCAGCAGAAAGTATTTTGCGCTCAGCGTGCGCTGGCGCAGCGCAATCCTGACTGTCGCGTTGAGGCGCATCCACACGCGCTAAGCGCCAGTCAACTGCCGCAGGCGCTGGAGGGAATCGATCTGGTGGTGGATGCGGCGGATAACTTCGCTATTACTTATCAGCTCTCCGACGCCTGTTATCCGGCAGGCCTGCCGCTGATCTGCGCCTCGGTGCTGGGACGCAAGGGCTATGTTGGCGGATTCTGTGGCGGTGCGCCTGGCTATCGCGCGCTGTTCCCGCAGCTGCCCACGGCCTCGGGTAACTGCAATACTGCAGGCGTAATGGGACCGGCGGTAGCGACGCTGGGCGCAATGCAGGCGCAGATGGCGCTGAGCGTATTGTTAAAACTGACGCCATCGCCGCTCGGCTGCATGATCCACTGTGACTTTGTTGACTGGCATATCAGGCAGTTTCGTTTTGATGACGCACCTGAACCTGACGCGCCCGGCACGCCCTTTATTGATCGGGCCATGCTGATGGAGGATGATTGCATAGTGGAGTTGCGCAGCCTGGAAGAGGCACCGGTCAGTGTGGCCGAGCGGGTGGTGCGAATTCTGCCGCAGCAGATAGCGGCCTGGCAACCGCCGGTCAATCAGCGTGTGGTTCTGGTGTGTGCCAGTGGCATGCGCGCAGCCCAGGCGGCTGAGAACCTTGCCGCGCGGGGGATTGCGCGGCTTGCGCTGGTGGCGGCAAACACCCTGTAGCGTGCCGGTTTAGACTACCTCGACCAGCTGGAACGTCTCGAAGATCAGCTCCATTTCGCTGTGAAAATAGCCAGCGCGCTCGAAGTAGCGCTGATGTTCCTGACGCCAGTGGTCGAGGCTCAGATCGCCTTCACCCTCCAGCATCGCCATCTCTGGCGTGACGCGATCAAAGCGCGTCAGGAACAAGCCGGTGGTGCGGATCACGCAGACGGGCTGCTGTTCGCCGTTGAGAACAATGCTGTAACCGCCCGGTTGAGGCAATGCTTCCTGATCCTGCCAGCTCCGCAACGACCCGCAGGTGGCCACTTTCTTACCGGCAATAATCAGCGTTGCGAGCTCGCTGGCTAATTCCGGGGAGTCACCAAATGCATCTGTGAAGGCACCCGGATATTTGTCCTGCAGTTGTTGCAGCGTCATCGTCATCAGCAAATCCTCAATGAATTAGGCGTGCGGGCCCGGCGTAACGTCAGGTTATCGCCATGCAGGCCAGCGGTGCCGTTAAGATGAACAACAGCAGCGGCTTTAATCCCACCGTCTGCTGCTGATAGCGGTACAGCTTACCCGGCCTCCACATGGGAAAACAGGCTTAATTATCAGGATATTGAGTTTGAGCGTGAGTGGGGTCGCAAAGGAGAGACTCAGTCTGGCGCGGCCGGGCACAGCCGCGCACTAATATTAACGAATCAGAAAGCTTGCCCAGTGCGCTATATCGTCACCGCTGCTGATTTCGGGCTGTACCAGACCGTTTACCATAAAGGTCGGTGAAACGTGAATGCCGTTCTGACGGGCATACTTGCAGTGCCATTTAATGGCGTTCTGCAGGTCGGGCTGATCAAACGCGGCGCTGGCATTCACGCCGCTGTAATCTTTCAGGCGGGCGAGGATCTGATTCGGCGTGGCATCGCGGTTCGGACCGGTACAGTGGTCGGTGAACTCAAACTCTTCACGATGATCGGCTACCGCCTGCATCACCTTTTTCGCGGCCTCTTTGCTTTCGCAGGCGGCGGCAAGGATATAGCGCACTATCAGCCCGGAATAGAGGTGCCACGGCTGTGATTGCAGACGGATCTTCAGGGTGATGTTCTCTTCACCTACGTGCGCCAGTAACGCGTCGAATTTATTGAAGGCGCGCACCGAAAAAGGACACGTGGGTTCCAGAAAGACTTCAAAGATTTCAGGGCCGTGGCCCCATACCAGTACATCAGCGTGCTGACTCATCGACAACTCCTTGAACATTAACCACACGGGAAACCTGTTTACCCTGGCAAATCCCTCTGACATCAGCCAGTTAAGAATCAGCTGTAATTGTTACAAAAAACAGCAATCAGCTGATGAGTCGCGTGTAATACGCGACAGGCAGGTCCATTAGTCGTTAGAATTGCCAACTTTGGCATTTTCAACTGCTGGCACGGCGTAGCCGCCCACGAACAGCTATAGTTGTCAGCAGTGTGCAATCTTTTGCAGGATGCAGCCATTTAAGCTGCTTCACTGCTGTTTGTTTGCCCGGAGCTGATAAGCGTTAGAAGAGGTTAATTTTGCATACCGATCTCACCTGGAAAACTCTCCATCACGTCATCAATCAGACGATCTCTGACATGCTTGACGAGCAGCAGACCATTGATGTGTTATCACTGCGCGCCCGGCTGCATGAACTGGCTGAAAAAGAGGAGGATGAGGTCATGCTGCTCTGTTACTGGCAGGCGAGCAAAATTCTGATGCGCTTACCCACGACCGTCACCGCCAGTCAGTTAATGACCGCGGCACGCCACGCTTTTCGTACCCCGCTGAATCACGATCTGCTTTAAAGGCTGCGTCCTACACAAATATCAGGATGGTCCTCACTCAAGCTTCAACAGCGTGTTCCCTTATTTTTCTCCTGAACACTGTTTTCCCCAATCTCTGTTAAAATTGAACCTCTGCGCCACTTTGCAGGATGCATGTTCGGGAGAAACTATGTTGTGGATTTGGAATGCCCTGATTGTTCTGGTCACTGTTATCGGAATGGAGATAACGGCTGCACTGGCGCACAGATACATTATGCATGGCTGGGGTTGGGGCTGGCATCTGTCACATCATGAACCGCATAAAGGCTGGTTTGAGGTTAACGACCTCTATGCCGTAGTGTTCGCCGCTCTGTCGATCTTGCTCATTTATCTGGGCAGCACGGGTGTCTGGCCGTTGCAGTGGATCGGCGCGGGTATGACGCTCTACGGCCTGCTCTATTTTATTGTGCATGACGGCCTGGTGCACCAGCGCTGGCCATTCCGCTATGTTCCGCGCCGGGGTTATTTACGCAGGCTTTATATGGCGCACCGCATGCATCATGCGGTACGAGGCAAAGAGGGCTGTGTCTCGTTTGGCTTTCTTTACGCGCCGCCGCTGTCAAAACTGCAGGCGACGCTGCGAGAACGTCATGGCGTTAAACGGGGCGCTGCCAGAGGTCAGCGGGGCGTGGAGCGTGACGCGCCACCCGGGAAGTAACCGCCTGACCCGATGCCGCCACCAGCAGTGCCAGTTTCTCTGGCGTGCTGGTGGACTGGCGTTGATCCCACGCCTGTGAACCCGCCTGAACCACCTTCATACCGATTTTACGATAGACCTGCTGCGCGGTAGCAATCGCCCATGCTGAACGCAGCGGTAAACCCGGCAGGCCAGCCGACGCCGATCGATAATAGGGCTCTGCCGTTTCCACCAGCCGACGGGCGACGCGGCTTAATGCCTGGCGATTTTGCGGATCGGCCAGATTCTCTCGGGTCAGCCCCTCTTCAGCCAGCCACGCAGCGGGCAGATAGCAGCGTCCCGCTTCAGCATCTTCAACGATATCGCGCGCAATATTGGTCAGCTGAAACGCCAGACCGAGATCGCAGGCGCGATCCAGCGTGGCGTTGTCGCGTACGCCCATAATCTGCGCCATCATCAGGCCAACCACGCCCGCGACGTGGTAACAGTAACGCAGCGTATCATCCAGCGTCTGATAGCGTGTCTCATGCACGTCCATCGCAAAGCCCGCCAGATGATCAAAAGCGTAAGCAGGCAGAATATCGTGTGCCATTGCCACCTCCTGAAAGGCCGCAAAGGCGGGCTCATGCATCTGGGACCCGGCATAGGCCTGACGCGTTTTCATCTCCAGCTGCGCCAGGCGCTGTTCGGCGGATTGCAGCGATGGCGTATCGTTGCTGAATCCCAGGACCTGATCGTCAATCACATCATCACAGTGACGGCACCAGGCGTAGAGCATCAGCACGCTGCGTCGGGTTTTGGCATCAAACAGTTTTGACGCGGTGGCAAAGCTTTTCGATCCCACCTCCATGGTGTCTACGGCATGATCGAGCAGTGACGGACTATTCAAGCCAGATCCTCCAGCATCAATCCTGCGGTAGCCTTGGCCGAGCCAATCACGCCTGGAATACCCGCGCCAGGATGGGTACCTGCACCGACCAGATAGAGATTATTAATATTTTTATCGCGGTTGTGAGGCCGGAACCAGGCGCTTTGCGTCAGGATCGGCTCCACCGAGAAGGCCGAGCCCTGATACGCATTCAGCTCATCGCGGAAATCAAACGGCGTGAAGATGCGATGCGTGACCAACTGGCTACGCAGGCCCGGCATATAGTGCTGTTCCAGATAGTCAAAAATGCGATCGCGCAGGCGCGGACCTTCAACGGCCCAGTCGATATCGGCGGTGCCGAGGTGCGGTACTGGCGCCAGCACGTAGTAGCTGCCGCAGCCCTCCGGCGCCAGTGAGGGATCGGTCACGCAGGGCGCATGCAGATAGAGCGAGAAGTCCTCTGCCAGGCCATCTTTGTTAAAGATCTCATCAATCAACTCACGATAGCGCGGACCAAAGCAGACCGTGTGGTGCGCCAGCTGATCGTGATGATGATTCAGGCCAAAATAGATCACAAACAGTGAGTTGCTCATGCGTTTGTTTTGCAGTGATCGTCCCTGCGCCTGCGAAGCGGGATGCTGGCTCAGCAGTTCGCGGTAGGTGTGAACCACATCTGCGTTGGAGGCAACCGCGCGGGTTGGGAAGACCCGGCCATCTTTCAGGTGTACCGCGGTAATCCTGTTTTCCTGGGTCTCCAGCCGGGCAACGCTGGCATTGAGCTCCACTTCGCCGCCCAGATCTTCAAACAGTTTCACCATGCCCTGCACCAGCGCGCCCGTGCCACCGCGCGGGAACCAGACGCCCCATTCACGTTCCAGCGCATGAATCAGGGTATAGATTGAGGAAGTGGCAAACGGATTTCCGCCCACCAGCAGTGAGTGGAAAGAGAAGGCCTGACGCAGATGCTCATCTTCAATGTAGCTCGCCACTTTGCTGTAAACGCTGCGCCATGCCTGAAGTTTTGCCAGCTGAGGCGCGGCCCGCAGCATGTCGCGGAATGACAGAAACGGCACGGTGCCAAGCTTCAGATAGCCTTCAGCAAACACCGCTCGGGAATAGGCCAGAAAGCGACGATATCCTTCAACGTCACGCGGATTAAACGCGGCAATCTGCGCTTCCAGCGCGGGCTGATCGTTGTCATAACTGAACACCTTGCCGGACTCCCAGCAGAGGCGATAAAACGGCTTCACCGGCATCAGCTCGACATAGTCAGAGAGCTTTTTACCCGCGAGGGTGAACAGCTCTTCAATGGCGCTGGGATCGGTGATTACCGTGGGGCCGGCATCAAACGTGAAGCCCTGATCCTGATAGACATAAGCCCGGCCGCCCGGCTTGTCACGCTGCTCCAGCAGTCGGGTGGGAACGCCTGACGCCTGAAGGCGAATGGCCAGGGCCAGACCACCAAAGCCTGCGCCAATTACTGTAGTTCTATTCATTGCATCGCCTGTTGACGGTGAGGAGTCATAATAGCCTGTAACGCCGCCAGAACGGGGACCGGGGGCTTGCCGCTTAAGATGCGCAGCCGATCAGGCAAAGTGAGTTTTCCCGCATAAAAACGGGCGATCAGACCTTCGGGAAGGCCGTAAAAACGTTGCATCACCTGCCAGCGCTGGTCAGCCGGGCCCGCCAGAAACAGCATACGGTTCAGCATGCGGAAGAAGCGCTGTTGCTGCCAGGCCTGACTGGCGAATTGCTGAATGATGGCGTGCAGGGTCTCAGAGGTAAACGTCTGCATCTGCGCCAGCCGGTCAGCCAGAGCAACCGCCAGTGGCAGAGAATAGCCGGTAGTGGGATGGAATAAACCGGCACGCAAACCGCTGCAGGGCAGATCGTGTTTCTGCCAGAAGGCGGCCACGTCGCCAGTCAGCGTAATGGGTAACGCGCCTTGCTCTTCGCGTAGCAGCCGGTCTAATCGCCATCCCTGCTGCGCGGCATAGTCGCGGATATTCTGACGGGCGCGATCGCCTTCCAGCGTGGCGTTATCTATGTAATGGGTATCTTCAATCAGCAGGGTGTCTGCAGAAAAGGGCAGGCTGTAGACAAAGCGATAGCCTGCCTGCTGATCTACCGTGGCATCCATGATGATCGGCGCGGTCAGGCCATGTGGCTCGCTGAGCTGCCACTCCTGTCCGACAAACGACTGGAAGCCCATGCGCAGCGCGGCATCGGGCTGGTAGCCACGGCCATCAATCACTGCGTCACTCTCCAGCACCCGGCCATCGTCCAGCGTAACCGCGCGTGAAGCGATGCTCGCAACCCGGGTATTCAGCAGCAGATCCGGCGCAAACCTGTCGCGGATGACCTGCGCGAAGCGCTCCGCAGTCACGCAAAAATAGCCACTGTTCAGGCTGCGACTGCGTTGGGGAAAGCGGACCTCATAACCGGACCAGTGATGTACTACCAGCGGAGCGATCCAGCGATGCTGCGTTTCGGTGAGATCTTCCGCATGAAACGACCAGGTGTGATTGGCACCCGGTTCACGTTCGGCGTCAATCAGCAGAATGCGCAGGGAGGGCCGCTGCTGTCTCAGGCGCAGGGCGATCAGCCCGTTGGCCAGCCCCGCGCCCACCAGAATCAGATCATACCGCGGCATAGTCTCTCCTGGTGAGCACCGGCTGGCGGGTCAGCATCGCCTGTTCGACGATGTCCGCCGCCAGGGTGGTTCCGCCCGCCTGACGAAGTGCGCTACGCAGCGTTTTCATCTGCTGAACGTAGCTTTCATCAGCCAGTAAGGTCTGGAGCTGACGTGCCATGGAGTGGCTGGTGGTAAAGCGTGAGGCGCGACGTCCGATACCGTGCCAGACCACTCTGGCAACCACACCCGGCTGATCAAAGGCCAGCGGGATCGTCAGCAGCGGCGTCAGGTGGTTAATCCCATCCAGCACCGTATTCATGCCGCCGTGCGTAATGGCAAGATCGGCCTGCGCCAGTGCAGCCGCCTGGTCGGCAAAATCGACCACCTGAACATGGCTGGCCTGCGCCAGTTTCTCCGCCTGGAAAGGTGACAACCGACCGCAATGCGCCAGCAATAACTGAGCATCGATCTCCTGGCAGGCGCGGACGATGGTTTTAAACAGGCCGTAGCGATGTCCCTGCAGCGTGCCGAGGGAAGCAAAAATGCGCGGTCTGTCACCATGCGGGAAGTAGCGAGGCTGCGCCTCGGCGGGTGCCGGTTCAGTGGTACGCAGCGGGCCAACCGAATGGAAATGATCGGGTAGCGCCTGGCGGGGAAAATCCAGTTCCGGGATCAGCTGGCTGATCTGCGCCAGCGGTGAAAAACAGTGATGCAGTTTTTCCCGTGGGGCTAATCCCATCGCATGAGCGTTGCGGGCGATCACCCGATCGTGACGTCGCATCAGCCAGTCATAGATTTTTTCACTGGTGCGATAGCGTTCCCGTGCCTGATCGGTTCTGGCATAGTCAAACGGCATCACGGCCAGCGGGAAATCCGCTTCACGGTTAAGTGGCAGCGCACAGGCAACCGAAACATAAGGCAGGTTCAGCGCTTCAGCCGCCAGTGCACCGGCAGGCTCCATCTGATCGACGATCACGCCATCAATCGCCAGCGTGCTCAGCACCACGGGCAGTTCACGACAGAGCATATCGGTGCTGCGGGCCATCTCATTGATCAGTTTCAGCATTGAGGGGCCGAGAGGATGCGCCGCCAGTTGCAGGGTGTGTGCCAGACTGCCCGCCGGATGCGAGGCTAAACCCAGCGGGAAAAAGCCGATACGGCTATCGGTGAGTAGCGCGCCAACGTCCGTCTGCTGGATGAAAGTGATCTGGTGTCCGCGTGCGATTAAGGCCTGGCTAAGGTGCTGAAGCGCCTGCACATGGCTATAGAAAGGCGGTGCAATGACCGCAAAGTGGCTCATGCAGCATCCTTAACTGACGGCAGCGAGTTTTTTCTCAAACCAGGCCTGAACAAAATGGTGTGTGGCATAACCGTCCTGGCAGGCCGATAACAGATGCTCGCTGGCGCAGCGCAGATGATCGCGCAGTCGCGTTTCAACCGCCTGTGGTCCCAGCAGATTCACCAGCGTTGATTTCCCCTCATCCTGATGGGCATCTTTACCGGTGTCGGCCATGCCGTCAGTGAGATCGTCTAATAACTGGAAAGCCTGACCAAGATTAAGCGAAAAACGATGCAGCTGTTCGCGGGCTTCACCTGAGGCTTCAGCCACAATAGAGGCCATCTGCATGGAGGCGCAGAACAGGGTGCTGGTTTTATAGTGATTGGTCATCAGAATGGCGTCAGCGCTGCGTGGCTTGTCACCTTCGGAGAGATCCTTAAACTGCCCCTGCACCAGCCCCTGCATGCCGACTGCGTGGGATAATTCTGCCACAGCGTCGGCTCTGGCGGTTGCCGTTAAGCCTTCTGCCGCAGCGACCACGCCGAATGCCTTACTCAGCAGGGCCACCGCGGCCAGAATCGCGACATGTTCACCATACTGGCAATGAATGGTCGGACGTCCGCGACGCAGTTGCGCATCATCCATGCAGGGCATGTCATCCAGAATCAGTGATGCGGCATGCACCATCTCTACCGCGCAGGCGAGATCAAGCAGGCCGGCAGGCGTGGCGTTGCAGCCCAGATCGCGCGCTGCCAGCAACAACAGCAGTGGACGGATACGCTTTCCTGGTGCCAGCGCACCGTCGCGCATGGCAGCGCCCACTAAGTCACGTTCGCTTTCAACCGGTAAAAGCTGATCAAGCCGTTGCTCAATGTCGTTCAACAGGCTGGCTGCATCGCTGTGTATGAAATTGACGTGTTGTTCTGCACAGACCGTCATCATGGCTGTCCTTATCTACAGAGGAAGTCACAGCAGGTCGAATGATTCGATGCCATCTTCAATAATCGTCCCCGACTGCCATAGCATAGTTGGCAGGTTTTCAAAGAACGGCGGGTTAATCCATTACAACTAAGAGTAGTTCACAATAATAAAAATGTCGGAGAATTCAGCAGCCTTCCGCGTTTTGCGGCGATAGCCGGATGGGCATTATGCGTGATTTAACCCAGTAATGCGCGTAGCTGTTTCATCACGCTGGCGACATCCTCCGCAGATAATGCGCCATCTTTAGCAAAGCGCACAATGCCTGCCGGATCAATCACCACCACGGACGCGCTTTCCGGCTTAAGATGCCAGCTGTGCGCGGTTACGCCACTGCTGTCGATAATGAATTGCTGCCACGGTGCCGCTTTTTTACTGGAAGCGATGCTGCGCACCACAAAAATGGCACTGCCAGGCAGCGCATCGTCAGTATTCACGATGGTAGTGGTCTGAAAACGGTCACGCGGCAGGCTGGCCTGCTGAATGGCTTCGATTAATCGTGCACTCTGATCCTTCGCTGAGAGACGACCCGCCACATGAATCACCAGACGCACTTTTCCGGTCAGAGTCTGACTGTTCCAGCGCTGATAATTTATGTCGCCCTGATTCAGCACCATTTCGCCTTTATCGGCAACGAAGACAGGTGGTACAGGCTGACCAGGGATCAGGGTGTGAGCGGTGGCAAAGCCGGAAAACAGCAGGGCAATCATCAATCCATAATGGCGCACGGGTTCCTCACTTCTTTCTCGGTTTGCGTCAGACGCGGTGAACGCTCTCATTAGCAGGCAGAAGATTAGTACCACATCTATGTTTCAGATCAATAAAAGCATTCAGGATTTGGCCTGAAAATGCAGGGGAGATTGTGTTTACAGGAGGTGGGAAATGAGTACAGCATTGATGACATTACCTGAATTTGCCCGTTATATCGGCATTGCCACCCCAACGCTGGCGCGTGCCTTTTGCTGCCGGGGATCGCTGGCGGGTGTGCCGCTGCCGCAGGCGCTGGATGATGCTCCGCTGACGCAACGCCACTGGCTGCGCGATGATGTACGTCAGTTCGATCATGCCTATAAACGGGTTCAGGCGATGCAGCAACGTAGCACGCTTTAATCTGCTTAAAGCAAGAGATGAGCGCGGGAAGTTCCCGCGCTTTTTTATGCAAAATTATCGGGCTTTATCAGGAAGCAGACCAGATTGGCATCCCGATCGCCCACGATCTCAATGCTGGAATCCAGCCCGCTGACGGCATCACCGCGACCCAGTCGCAGATCGCCGACGCGAATAATCCCTTCAAGCACGGTGAGATAAGCGACAAAGCCCGGCATCGACGGCACGTCCAGCGTATGGTTGCGCTCAAGCAGTGTGTCGAAGATGTAGACTTCCTGGCGAAGTTCCAGCGGCGCATCAGACTCTTCCGGCCCGGCCAGTTCGGTCCAGCCATTGGTCATAATGCCCTGATCGCGCTCCAGCACCTGGGTCATCGCTTCACCGCCCTGCTGTGCAGGCCGGATAACCGCCTGCAACAGCTCCGCTTCATACAACGGCACCGACTCTTCATATTGAACGCCATCACCCGCGTTCACCACCATCACGCGTTTTGCAGAGAGCTGGGTACGTTCGCCATTACTGTCCTGATGCTGCATCGAACCACGCCACAGGTAGGTGAAAACTTCTTCATCCTGATGCTGCTGCATCGGAATCCGGGCATCGAGTTTTAGCGACATCAGATCAACACTGACCAGCGGGCTTAACGCCTCGCCAGGACGCTGGCGCCGGACGGTAAAAGGACCGTACTCAAACAGTTGTTCAGGATTAGCTCGCACAATGTTCATGATTTGCTCTCAAATAAAGTGACTCATAACAACGATCATAGACCTCAGGCGGAGAATGAGAAGCCGGGAGTTTTGCCCGGCTTCGTCAGTTATTTTGAATAATAGAGTTTAGGGTGTCTTGCCAGCTTACTTGCCCTGTTCGTCGCTCTCACCGAGGAAGAAATACCAGAGTGGAATCGACAACAGCCCGGTAAAGACGGTGGAGTAGAGCAGGATCATCATCGCCTGGGTGATATACATGGTCAGCGACCAGTGACTGAAGGGGATCTGATACTGATCAATCACTCCGCCAATCATCGCATTCGCCATCACCGTAATGACAATCAGCGCCAGCACCGTCACGCTGCGCAGAAAATAGCGCATCTCTTTGCGCTTCCCGGCAAAACGCGACTGGACGATGGCCAGCGGCGACTGTTTGTCCGGAGCGACATCCACGCGGACGACCGCGGCGCGCTGTGCGCTGCGCCAGCGCTGAATATCCAGCAGCACCAGCACCAGCAGGCTGATACCCATAACGGGCAGGGCATATCCCAGCGCCAGCATCACTATCAGGCTGGTGCCCTGCGCATAGCGCGGCAGCGCTAGCCAGGCGGATAACAGCGTCTGCGAGGGGTTGAGCTGCGGAACAGCCGGGCGACGAATCCACCACATGCGGTAGCCCAGCACAATCATTGTGCAGAGTCCAAAGCCAGACAGCGCCAGAATCAGCTGATTAGGCAGGCCAAACAGCATGCCCATATGCGCATCCACGCCCCAGCGGGTCAGTTTCGCCACCAGCGGGAAGCTGGCGAACTCAACGCGGTCAACCACGCTAAAATCAGTCGGGTTAATTGAAACCGCATCGACCTGGCTTGGCCAGCTGCGGTCAATCTCCGAAACCGTCCACGCCTGTTCAGCGTTCTTAGGCTGGCGTAGTTCCAGTTTCGCTGCGTGCAGTCCGGCCTGACGCGCCGCTGCCAGCGCCTGATCCCAGCTGGCATTCGGCTGATTGAGAATCACAGGCGCAGCGGTTTTCGCTGGCATGGTCATTCCGGACATCGTCATCCCTTCCATTGCGCCGCGATGGTCAGCATGGGGATCGGCGGCTTCAGCGGGCGCGTTACCGTTTAGCGCGGTATTAACCTGCGGCGTTTTCCAGCCAAAGTCGCTGCGCATCTTTTCAATATTATTGCCCGCCCACTGTGACCAGGTCAGCCCGGTTACTGAAAAGAACACCAGTCCGATTGCCAGCAGCAGCCCCAGCGTGACATGCCAGTGACGGGTTGCCGCGAAGCCGCTCCGTGCTTTACTGCGGATGCGCGGCGGCCGGGTGCCGGACCATAAGACAATCCCACCCAGCGCAGCGACCCACAGCCAGGAGGCTGCCAGTTCACTGTAGTTTCGGCCAAAATCACCCAGCAACAGGCCGCGATGCAGCTGATCCAGCCACATGCGCAGCGGCAGCACACCGCTGGTGCCATACACCGTCATATCGCCTTTCACCTGCAGGGTGTAGGGGTCAATAAACAGCGATCGTGATTCCGATGGGCCAAGCTGTGGCTCGGCAAACTGCACGCGGGTTGTATCCTGCGGGCCGGGTGCCGGACGCACAGCGTAAATGCGTGCTGATTCACCGGCACGGGCTCGCGCAGCGGCAATCTGGGCGGACAACGGTTGGGCCTCACCCTGGGCATCGGTGGTCAGGGCATCATGGTAGATAGCCTGTTCCAGTTGCGGCGTCAGAACGTAGAGCGTGCCGGTGAGTGCCGCGACAAAAATAAACGGCGCAATAAAAAGGCCGATATAAAAATGCAGGCGGCGAAAGAGATTAAACACCGTGCCGCGCGGTGCAGGGGACATTTCCTGAGAAGAGGACATAGCATTCCACACTTTTCAAAAGACAAAGACGATCAGGTGACGTTGTCACGCAATCGGATTAGTAAGCAGTGAGTGTGACGCGATAAAGGGTGGCGCGCGCGGTCGATGAAGACGCAGCAGCCGTTGCCATTGGGGTGGATTGATAGCCGCTGGCGGCGGGGCGCGGCTGATCAGGCACATCCACCAGATAAACGGGATAAAAACCCAGAGCATCAGCGGAACATGCACCAGCAGATCGCAGTAGCCACAGGCAAAGCCCGGGCCCATCATCATCCCGTGATCCGCCATCGACATCTCGCTGTGATGATCCATCATCGGCATCTCTGCGCTCATGATCGAAGCGCCTTGCATCCTGGCATGATGTTCAGCGAGATTCTTTGAGATCATCGGTGCAACAAACAACAGCAGCACGGCCAGTATCGCAATACCGGCGGTGAGTCGTTGTCTGAGTGAAGATCCCGGCATGATTTCAACGGTCGTATGAGGTCAGAATTCAGGGCGGCAGTGTAACGCGAAGGGAATAAAAGAGTTAAATAAAGTGGCATTTGTTCCGAAAAATTTCGCACTCTTTGAACATTTTCACTTTAATTTCAGCATCATTTAACTTAGTTGTTACTCGCGGTGCACATACAAATAACATTAATCATTCGCCTGCGGTTTAACCAAACCTGATGAAGGAATAAAAAAAATGAAAATTGTAATGCTGGATGGTGACACGCTGCCTGTACCCCTGCCGACCGGTCAACTGCAGGCTGACTGGGAGATTCGCGCGCAGACTCCGGCTGAAGACATTGTGTCTTCGCTGGCGGGCGCAACGGTCGCTATCACCAATAAAGTGCCGTTGCGGGCTGACACACTGCAACAACTGCCTGAACTGCGTTTTATCTGTGTCGCAGCGACGGGCTATGACTGTATCGATCTTGATGCCTGCCGCGCACGCGGCATCGTGGTCAGTAATGTTCCAGGCTATTCAACTCAGAGCGTTTCAGAGGCGGTGATAGCCGCGATTTTTGCCCTGCGCCGTCAGCTGATGGCGTATGCCAGCAATACCCGCATCGACTGGCCCCAGGCTAAGCACTTCTGTGTGCATCATCAGCCGATAGGGGATATTGGCGGTGCCACGCTGGGCATCGCGGGTAAAGGCGACATCGGCCAGGCGGTCGGCAGGCTGGCCCAGGCGCTGGGAATGCAGGTGCAGTACGCCGAGCGAAAAGGCAGTGAAAGGGTGCGTGACGGTTATATCAGCTTTGAGCAGATGCTGGCGACCAGCGACATCATTTCGCTGCACTGCCCGCTGAGTGACAGCACCCGCCAGATGATTGATCGCGAGGCGCTGGATAAAATGAAGCCACAGGCGCTGCTGATAAACACGGCTCGTGGCGGACTGATTAACGAAGCCGATCTTGCTGCCGCGTTAAAGCAGGGGCAGATTGGTGGTGCGGCGCTGGATGTGCTGAGCAGCGAGCCGCCCGCTCCGGATAATCCGCTGCTGGCGGATCTGCCAACGCTGCTGCTGACACCGCACATCGCCTGGGCAAGTCGCAGCGGCGTAGAGAATCTGGTGGCTGGCGTGATGACCAATATCGCGGCCTTTATTCAGGGCGAGCCAATTAATGTGGTGAGCTGAGTCAGATGGAATAGTTTTTAATGCCCGACAGGGGTTGATATTCAGAGCAACCTCGTAGATTTCAGGAAAAGCGTTTTACGCTGTTTAGTCATCAGGGTATTAATTTCATTATTTCCATCAGGACTTTAAACGTTCGTGCGCTACAGGAATTAGCGTCTTTTACTGGCTGAATCAGCCGTTGTAAGCGCTTCAGGAACAGAAAGGATTCTGGCCGGTGAAAAAGAAGAACAGCACGCCTGTGCCTCATGATGCCACATTCCGGCAATTTCTGACTCAGCCGGATATTGCCCGGGATTTCATGGAGCTGCATTTGCCGCCAGAGCTGCGCATATGCTGTGATCTCAGCACGCTGAAACTGGAGTCGGGGTCATTTGTCGAGGATGACCTCCGGCAGTACTTCAGCGACGTGCTTTACAGTCTTAAAACAACCGCTGGCGATGGATATATCCATGTACTCATTGAGCATCAGTCTGTGCCAGACAAACATATGGCATTTCGGCTGATGCGCTATGCAGTGGCTGCCATGCAGCGCCATCTTGAAGCAGGGCATAAGCGGTTGCCGCTGGTAATTCCCGTACTGTTTTACACTGGCAGACGCACTCCCTATCCCTATTCGACCCGGTGGCTGGATGAGTTCGACGCCCCGGCGCTGGCGGACAGGCTTTACAGCCGCAGTTTTCCGCTGGTCGATGTCACGGTGATTCCTGACGATGAGATCATGCAACATCGCAGCATGGCGGCTCTGACCCTGTTGCAGAAGCATATCCGGCAGCGTGATCTGGCTGAAATGATGGACAGGCTGGTAACCATTTTGCAGGCTGGTTATCACTCTTCATCACAGGTGATAACGCTGGTACACTACATTGTACAGGCGGGTGAAACATCGGACGCCAAAGCCTTTGTACGGGAGCTGGCACAGCGTGTGCCCCAACACGAGAACGCACTTATGACTATCGCACAACAGCTTGAGCAGATAGGGCTTGAGAAAGGCATTGAACAGGGTATTGAACAGGGACGGACAGAAGGTAGTCGTGGAGCAAGCCTCAGAATTGCCCACACCATGCTGAAGAGTGGCATGGATCGCAATACCGTTATGCGGATGACTGGTCTGAATGAAGACGATCTGGCGCAGATTTCGCACTAATTAGTTTTTTGAGTTCTGATTATCGCTGACGACTCAAATCGCCAGCGGACTACACGGAAAATGCAAAATCAGCTTCCCGAAATCATGGGAATCCCGCCGCATTTCACCACAGCGAGCCTGTGACTTGCGCGCTCAGACTCAGAATATCGATCGCCCCAGCTTCTCGGTCAGCAATTCCAGCACAGCGGTACCGGCCAGAGAATTGCCCGCGCTATCCAGCCCAGGCGACCAGACGGCAATGCTCATCTCACCTGGGATGATGGCAATAATCCCGCCACCCACGCCCGATTTTGCGGGCATCCCGACTCTCCACGCGAATTCGCCAGCGCCGTCGTACATCCCGCTGGTGATCATCAGTGCGTTAATTTGCCGCGCCTGACGTGGAGTAATCATCTGGCTGCCATCCAGCGTTTTGCCCTGATTCGCCAGATAGATAAACGTGCGGGCCAGCTCAACGCAGTTCATCGACAGGGAACAGTAGTGGAAATAGGTCTGCATCACGCTGGTGACATCGTTGTCGAAATTTCCAAACGACTTCATCAGCCAGGCGATCGCTGCATTGCGGGCCGAATGTTCGAACTCAGAGCGGGCAACGTGGCGATCGTAATTGATATCGGACTGCTGACTCAGCTGGCGCACAATTTCCAGCATTCGCTGACGCGGGGCGGTCAGTCGGGTTTCCAGCAGATCGCAAATCACCAGCGCACCGGCATTAATAAACGGATTACGCGGCTTGCCCTGTTCCAGCTCCAGCTGAACCAATGAATTAAATGGCTGGCCAGAAGGCTCTTTGCCGACCCGCTGCCAGATTTCGCTGTCCTCATAGCGGGTCAGTGCTACGGTCAGAGAAAGCGCCTTGGAGATCGACTGAATCGAAAAGCGCGTTTCAGCATCGCCCGCCTGAAAGAGGGTGCCATCACGCAGGCAAACCGCTATTGCCAGATGATCGGCAGCCACATCCGCCAGCGCAGGGATATAGTCAGCCACCTTTCCCTGATGGATCAGCGGACGCACCTGATCCAGGATCTCCTGCAGCAGAGCATTATTCAGTTCAGACACGCACATTCTCCCGTCGATTCCCGCCGACCCGTGATGCTAAGCATCCGCGATCGGCGAGTCATTTATTGTTAACGGCTCCGCCGCATTTTCAGCTAATGGGTTTTGACTGCGCTGCCAGCGGAGCCAGCAGCATCTGTAACAGGCTCAGCATTGCCAGCACGCTGAAGGGCAGCGTCCAGTTACCGCTCTGCTCATGGAGCACGCCAAAGAACAAAGGGCCAAGTGCCGCCAGCGCATACCCGACACACTGTGCCATGCCCGACAGCTGTGACGCCTGACGGTGATGAGTGGCTCGCAGATTAAACAGTGAGAGGCAGAGCACCAGTGATGCGCCTGCGCCCAGTCCGGCCAGTGTCAGCCAGATGACGGCCCACTGCGGATTGAACAATAGGCCCAGCATGCCGAGGAAAATGCCTGATGAAGCAATGAACGCGGTAAGCCGGGCATCTTTTACGCGCTTCAGCGCCACCATGCAGCCCAGGTTAGCGACGATCGCAATTGCCTGATACCAGAACAGCAGCCAGCCTGCGTGGGCCTGACTGAAGCCGTTATCCTGGGCAAACAGCGTAAACCAGTCAATCAGGGTATAAAACGCCAGCGATTGCAGCGCCATAAACAGTGCGATTTGCCAGCCGCCGGGCGTTCGCCACGGATGGCGATATGCAACGGGCGCGTCGGCGGACGCTGCGGTTGACCGCCGTTGACGTAACAGCGGCAGCCAGACGAGTAGCGCAATCAGCCCCGGTAGCGCCCAGACAACCAGCGAGAGTCGCCAGCCTGCCGCTGAAAGCTGGCTCAGCGGAACGGCAATGCCAGATGCCAGGCTGGCAGTAATCGACATGGTGGCGGCATAAAGGCCAATATATTTAGCAGTGTGGGCGGTGAAATCGCGTTTAATCAGTGGCGGCAGCAGCACGTTGGCGGCGGCAATACCTGCGCTGAGCAACAGCGTTCCGCTCCACAACGCCGCTTCAGCAGGCAGCCAGCGCAACAGCGAACCGGCAGTGATCAGGCATAGCGCGCCCCATAAACTGCGCTCAAGCCCGACGCGATTTCCCAGCCAGGCGGCCAGTGGGGCGAGCAGGGCAAACAGCATCAGTGGAATAAAGTTAAACAGACCCGCTTCACCGACACTCAGGCCAAAGGTCTGGCGGATATCCTGTAGTACCGGGCCGATGACAGTAATGGGCGCACGAAGATTAGCCGCGGTCAGCAGCAGGACGAACAAAAAAAATGTGGCGCTGGAATACGCAGCGAGAGGTTTAGCTGGGTGTTGTACAGGCATCATGGCAGGGATCATCACATGCAGCAGTGCTGCGGGGGCGTTGGTTGACGTTAACGCTTACGCATCAGAATTGATGTCTGGGCGCTACTTTACTGACCGGTTAGCAGCGTGTAAAGCCTTGTTATGCGATGAAATAGCGTAATTGAGATCTCACAGCAGCGATCGCCTTGTGACAGGATCAATGGAATTCAGGTTCAGGGAAATGACCGCAGTCGTTCTGGCTGGGATTGGAGCCTGGCTGGCAGGTCTGTTGGCGGGTTTCGGCCGCCGGAACCGGTTTTTCAGCATGCCATGGGGCACTACAGGCACTGAGAAGAGAAACCAGAATCATCACACTGATAACGCGCATATCCGCTCCTTATTAACCGTCATGAACAAGGCCACGTCGGTGATCGGCGGTTTGCAGGTCAGGGACGTCTTACCTGAGTGTGGTATCTAAGGGGATAATGTCAATTAAAACAGAGCAAACATCAGCGCGACAGGAAAACTCATCGGCCAGGTGGCCCCCACCAGAAAGGCGCTCAGCAGTTTGATGCTCAGCTTATCTTTGGCGATGAAGAACGTGATCAGCGTAGCGATCAATGCAACAACGGCATAGAAAATTAGCATACCCTGGTACAGTGTCATTGATATCTCCGCAGCGTCATTAAGGTTTTCGCTGCGCATGATGCGGATTTTTGTGATCCAGATCAAGTGAATCAGGGTTTAGCATCTAAAGAAATCATGGGTAAGGGCAGTTGGTTCGCTCGCTGAACTTCATCGTAACAGCGGGCGATTTCAGGCTGAAACCAGGCAGGATAAACGCGGCTAAAACCTTGGCTGATGCCGTAAGTCAGACTGAACAACCTCTGGCGAAGGCTCCCGGATTAAGCGTTGCCATGACGTAAAAAAGCCCGCCAGCGAGGACGGGCCTGTTATCGGCAGTGCATCACTACAGGATATGCGCTTTAACTCTGGCGGTATAACGCCATCACGTCCTCCAGGTCCGGCGTACGTGGGTTGCCGCCGGTGCAGACATCATCCAGCGCGGCCTGTGCCAGTGCAGGGATATCCGCCTCTTTTAAGCCCACTTCACGCAGCGAGCGGGGAATACCCACATCGCGACAGAGCTGACGCACCGCGGCGACCGCCGCTTCCCGTGCCTGATCCAGCGACAATGACTCAACCTGTTTCACACCCATTGCACGGGCAATGTCGCGATATTTTTCGCCAGTGCCTGAGGCATTCCACGCCATCACCTGCGGCAGCAAAATGGCATTGGCTACGCCGTGCGGGACATTGTAAAAAGCGCCCAGCGGGTGTGCCATGCCATGCACCAGACCAAGGCCGACATTAGAGAAACCCATACCGGCCACATATTGTCCCAGCGCCATCTGCTCAACTGCCTCAATATTTCCTGCCACCGATTCACGCAGTGACTGGCTGATAATCTCAATGGCTTTGAGGTGTAGCATATCGGTCAGGGTCCAGGCTCCGCGTGTGATATAGCCTTCAATGGCATGGGTTAGGGCATCAATACCGGTCGCAGCCTTCAGCGACGCTGGCATGCTCGCCATCATCTCCGCATCAATGATCGCCACTTTCGGAATGTCATGGGGATCGACACAGACAAACTTACGGCGATTCTCTTCATCGGTAATGACGTAATTAATCGTCACTTCTGCGGCGGTGCCTGCCGTGGTCGGGATGGCGATGATCGGCACGCACGGATGACGGGTGGGGCTGACGCCTTCCAGGCTGCGGACATCTTCAAACTCAGGGTTATTAATAATAATGCCGATCGCCTTGCTGGTATCCTGTGGTGAGCCCCCGCCAATGGCGATCAGGTAGTCGGCACCTGACTCTCTGAACACCGCAACACCCTGCTGCACAACCCGAATGGTAGGATTCGGCACCACCTCATCATACACCGCCCAGTCAAGCTGATGTTGCGCCAGCAGATCGGTCACCCGCTTCAGCGCACCCGCCGCGACCAGCGCTTTGTCAGTGACGATCAGTGCTTTTCGCATCCCGCGACGTTGTACCTCTTCCGGCAAATGGCGCAAAGCACCAGCACCAAACCAGGCGGTTTCATTGAGAATCATACGTTGGGTCATTAAAACATCCTCTGTTAACAAATGAATTTTTACCATCCGTGATCCCCGGTTCATGTTCTGCGCAGAACCTCTCACTTTCAGGTAAAGACATTTGATAAAAATCAATCAATTAGTAAAAATCACTGCGTCTGTGTCAGCTGGTTTCCGTGCGGTATGTCTGAAATCAGGCTACAGATCTGTTGATGGATTTCTCACTGTCGTCAGTGGTATGTAACACTGGGTCATCAGCAAACCCGCATGCCTATGAGGAAAGAAGACATGACCCGATTCGTAATGAATAAAAAGGATGATCTCGTCGACAGCGCGTTAGATGGCATGATTTACGCCAGCCCGTGGCGCAATCTGGTCCGGTTGCAGGTCGATCCGCGCATTCGCATCGTGATGCGTAATGACTGGCAAAAACAGCAGGTCGCGCTCATTTCCGGTGGTGGTTCAGGCCATGAGCCGGCCCATGTCGGCTTTATCGGCAAAGGGATGCTGACGGCTGCCGTCTGTGGCGATGTTTTTGCTTCCCCCAGCGTTGACGCGGTTTACAACGCCATCATCAATATTACCGGTGAGGCGGGATGTCTGCTGATTGTGAAAAACTACACCGGGGATCGCCTCAACTTCGGTCTGGCGGCAGAAAAAGCGCGCAAAGCGGGATTCAGCGTCAATATGGTGATTGTCGGTGATGATGTTGCGTTGCCCGATAACCCTCAGCCACGCGGCGTCGCGGGCACGTTGCTGGTGCATAAAGTGGCGGGCTTCGTCGCAGAGCGGGGTGATGACCTGACGGCGGTGACCGAGGCAGCAGAGGCAGCCAGTCGTGCTATCGCCACCATGGGCGTTGCGCTCTCAAGCTGCCATCTGCCGGATGAACAGACCGGCCAGCGGGTGCCAGACGGCAGCGTTGAAATGGGGCTGGGGATTCACGGCGAACCGGGTGTTGACGTCATGCAGACGCAAAACAGTCAGCAGATTGTGCAGCACCTGCTGGAGAAAGTGATGCCGGACAACGATCAGCCACGCGCGCTGTTAATCAATAATCTTGGCGGCATGTCCGCGCTGGAGATGAGTCTGGTCACGCGTGACCTGATTGAGTCGCCGCTCAGCCGGGGCAGTGATTATCTGATTGGCCCGGCTCCGCTGATGACCGCGCTGGACATGAAGGGCTTTTCCGTCACCTCCATGACGCTGACGCCGTTGTTCGAGGAGGCGATTTGCGCGCCGGTTGAGGTCACCGGCTGGGTTCAGGCGGTTAAAGTCGCGCCGCTGCAGCCGGTTAACGCGACAAAAGAGGCAACAGCGCATCCGGCGCAACCCTCAGATAACCCGACCGTCGCTGCGTTTGTTAACAGCATCTGTGAAACCCTGATCGCCAGCGAAAGCGAGCTGAACAAACTGGATGCGCAGGTCGGTGATGGCGATACCGGTTCGACCTTTGCTGCTGGCGCACGCCAGATCCAGCGCGAATGTGCAGATAATCAGCTGCCGTTAAATGCCTTGCCCGATCTGCTCGCGGTGACGGGTGAGCGACTGGCTACGGTGATGGGCGGCTCCAGCGGCGTACTGATGGCGATCTTTTTCACTGCTGCTGCGCAGCAGCTGGCCGAAGGCGATGCGCTGCCCGCGGCCCTGCAACAGGGTCTGGAGAAGATGAAGCAGTATGGCGGGGCACAACCAGGAGATCGCACGCTGATTGATGCGCTGCAACCGGCAATCGAGGCGTTGGTGGCGGGTAAATCGCTGGCAGAGGCGGCTGATGCGGCACAGCAGGGCAGTGATGCAACCGCCAGCATGGGGAAAGCAAAAGCGGGCCGATCATCTTATCTTAACAGTGCTAACCTCAACGGCGTGTCTGATCCGGGTGCCGTCGCTGTCGCCAGGGTCTTTGCGGCATTAAAAAAACTTTAGTGCTGTCTCGACGCTAAACGCGTTTGGAGAAAGGCCAGTAACTGGCGGTTTACTTCGCTGCGCTGACGGTGCTGCGGGTAAACCGCATTCAGGGAGAGCGGGGGCGGCAGATAGTCGTCCAGCACGGTCACCAGCTCACCGCGTTGCAGGGCTGTCTCAACGATAAAGGCGGGTAACAATACCAGTCCTAAGCCTGCCAGTGCGGCATCACGCAGAACCTCGCCATTGTTACTCACCATCGGGCCCTGAACCGCCAGCCACTTCGGTTTACCATTGACCTGCAGTTCCCAGCCATTCTGACCTTCACGTCCGTAGCGCAGACAGGCATGTTGCAGCAAGGCTTCTGGCTGCTGCGGCACGCCTGCCCGTTCCAGATAGCGGGGGCTGCAGCAGATAACCCGCTTCAGCTCGCCGAGCGGACGGGCAATCAGTGTGGAATCAGCCAGCGTACCGATGCGAATCGCCATATCAACGCCTTCGCCAATCACATCGGCATAGCGGTCAGCCAGCTCAATATGAAACTGCAATGACGGATGGTGGCTCAGAAATTCGGCAATCAGGGGGGAGAGGTGGCTCATGCCAAAGGACATCGGCAGATTGATTCGGAAGGTGCCGCGCAGCGCCTGCTGCTGCTCTGACACCGCCAGTTGCGCTTCCTGAATCTCATCCAGAATGCGCTGAGCATGTTGCGCGAACAGTAAACCTGCATCCGTTACAGACAGCTTACGGGTGTTACGGATCAGCAGTCGTACCCCTAATGATGCCTCCAGCGCAGCCATGCGGCGGCTGACATACTGTTTCGATAGCATCAGATGCTCAGCTGCTGCAGTAAAGTTGCCAGCATGCATTACGGCAACGTAAATCCGGAGATCTTCAATCTGCATAGTGTCCACTTATCGGTGACAGTGACGATGATTCAGGCGAAACTTCAGCCAGACGCGTTAACTTATATCGGGTAATGCGTCACAGGGCAACGCGCCAGCTCTCTCAGCCAGCGCGACGGAGATCATAGATTTGCCGTTTCCTTACCCCTGAACAGGCGGTCAGTCGGGTCAATCGCGTTAAAGCCGTTATAGTAATCAGGCTGTGACGCAATCCATACGGAACATAATCTCTTGAGTAATCTGATAAGGAGTGGCTGGTGAAAAAATTACTCTGCGCGACGGTGCTGGCCGTTTTGCCAATGACCACGCTGGCGGCGTCGGTATTTACGCTGCAATCACAGGACTTCAGCGATAATGCGCTACTGGATAAAAAGTTTGCCGGTGCCAATAAAAGTAATCCTTCCTGTACCGGTGAGAATATCTCTCCCGAATTGAACTGGTCTGCGATTCCGGCGGGCACCCGCAGTCTGGCTCTTCTGATGACCGATCCGGTCGGGGCCAAAGGGCTCGGCGTTACCCACATGGTGGCCTATAACATTCCCGCCAGCCGCTCGTCATTTGCGCAGGGTGCTCTGACAAAGGGCAAGGACTACACCGGCGGAAAAAATACCCCAGGGACGCTGCACTATTATGGCCCTTGCCCGCCTGCAGGCAGTGGGCTGCATCACTATAACTTTGTGCTGATCGCCACCGATTTGCCGGTGGGTCAGTTGAAAGCGGGGTTAACCCAGGCAGAGCTGGTTGCACAGCTGAAAGGCCATGCGCTGGGCGCGGCCAGCACCGTTGGCCGCTTTAGCAATGAGTGACCTGCACGCTTGCAGAGGCAGCGCTGAATAGCCTGCCTCTGCGCGCAGCGGGTCAGTCGCCACTGAACATCTCGCGGATGCGCGACGCAATGTGATGCGTGTGCGTCTCCAGCGCGAAGTGGCCGCTATCCAGCATCTCGACCACCGCCTGTGGATTATCCCGCTGCCAGGCCACTGCGCCCGGTGGAATAAAGAACGGATCGTGCTTGCCCCAGATCACCAGCGTTGGCACCTGCTGCTGGCGAAAGAACGCCTGAAATTCCGGATAACGTTTCAGATTACTGGCGTAATTGAGAAACAGGGCCTGCTGAATATCTTTGTTACCGGGGCGCTCCATCAGCAGAGTATCCAGGGTATAGGTTTCCGGGGCGATCTGCTGCGGATCGCTCACCCCATGCAGATACTGCCACTTCACCCCTTCCAGCGTCAGGATGGCGTCACGGATCACCTGACCATTTGCTTCGCTGGGATCGTCCCAGTAGGCGCGGACCGGCGCCCAGGCCTCTCCTAATCCCTCAAGATAAGCGTTACCGTTTTGTGATATCAGTCCGCTGACGCGATCGGGGTAAGCCAGTGCCAGTCGCAGACCGGCAGGTGCGCCATAGTCGAAAACATACATCGCATAACGTTCCAGCCCCAGTGCATCGACAAAGGCGGTCAGCGTCTGGCCAAGCGCGTCGAAGGTCCAGGAATAGTTGCGCTCAGCAGGCACTTCAGTGAAGCCAAAGCCCGGCATATCGGGTGCGATGAGATGAAATTTATCGGCCAGAAGCGGGATCAGATTGCGGAACTGATGTGAAGAGGTGGGAAAGCCATGCAACAGCAGCAGTACCGGCAGGGAAGGATCGCCCGCTTCGCGATAGAAAATATTGACGCCATCGGCCTGCTGGTAACGATACGAAATGGATTGATCACGCATGCTGAACTCCTGTAACTGGTTAAATGATGTTTATGGGGTTACTAAGAGTCATTATGCAGCCAGAATGTAACCTGTCAAATCAATTTATGATGGTTACAAAAGGTGCAGCGTAACTATTCAAATAGTACTTTGTCGGTTACAGTGGCCTCAGCAGAGTTAACAAGGGAGGCAATATCATGGCGGAAACGCAATCACACACCGCCCAGGGACCGTGGTTTCTGGCCGATCATCCGGCGCTGGATTTCATCAATACCCTGGCCATCGTGGAAGGCCAGCCGCACGACTTCTGGCAAACCGATCAGGATGTTGAAGCCTGGCTACACCAGGCCGGACTGGCACCAGATGCCCCGGCTCCGCAGCATGAACCGGGTGCACTGTTGGAAGCAGCGCGTCACTTACGTCAGATCATTCGTGATAACGTGCAGCAGCACAAAGCGGGAGAGGGCGTTGATATTCAGGCGCTGAACGCCTGGCTGGGTGAAGCGACCAGCCATCTGCAAATGACCGGGGAGCCGGGTGCCTTAAAAATCAGGCGGGTCTATGCGGGCCAGAGTGTGATGCAGCGGCTGGGACAGGTTGCGGAACAGGCTGCGATGTTGCTGGCGCAGGAGGATTTCAGCAGAGTCCGTGGCTGTGAACATCCCGCCTGTACACTGTGGTTTTACGATCGCACCAAAGCGCATCGCCGCCGCTGGTGCAGCATGGCGCTGTGTGGCAATCGGGCGAAAGTGGCGCGTTTCAGGGCAGTTAAATCAGCTGGGTAAACAGATCGGATGGCAGATAAAAAAACACCCTGCAGAGCAGGGTGTCAGAACAGTTATTTCGCGGTGGTCGCTGATGGCTTGTGCCGCTTGCGCAGCTTGTCGATCAGGCGATGCGCTTCCGCTTTGGTCGCTACCGCAGGGGATGAACCGGTCAGCGGTTGACGGGCTGTTTCACGTACCGTCAGAATGGTGAGCAGGCCAATCACGCCCGCGCCCATCATGTAGTAAGCCGGCATCATATTGTTTTTAGTGGTATCCACCAGCCACGCGGTAATCAGCGGTGTCGTACCCCCAAACAGCGATACCGAAAGGTTGAAGCCGATGGCCAGCGCACTGTAACGGATATCGGTAGTAAACAGCGCAGGCAGCGTCGAAGGCATAGTGCCGCTGAAGCAGGTGTGCAGTACACCCAGAATCATCAGGCCGCCAAATACCGCCCACATATTACCGGACCCGATCAGCATAAAGCTCGGGATGGCGAGCAGGATCAGACCCACCGCACCAAAGGCAATCACCGGACGACGACCGATGCGGTCAGTCCAGCGACCCCACAGCAGCGTCAGCGGCATCATCACGAACATCGCCACCATCACCAGCAGCAGGCCACTCAACTCTGGCAGACCCAGCACGCCGGTCAGATAGCTCGGCATGTACGAGGTCAGCATGTAGTTAGAGACGTTAAACAGCAGTACCAGACCGATACATTTCATCATCGGTGCGCGGTATTTGCTCAGCATCTGCATCAGCGTCAGACGCGGCTTGCTTTGCTCCAGTGCTTCCTGTTTTTCCATGTGCTGCTGGAAAGCCGGAGTCTCTTCCAGCTTCAGTCGCACATAGAGACCAAACAGGCCCAGCGGCGCGGCGATAAAGAACGGCACGCGCCAGCCCCAGGACATCATCGCCTCATTCGACATCACGGTGGTCATCACCGTGACCAGGCTGGCACCCAGCAGGTAACCACCGATGGTGCCGAATTCCAGGAAGCTGCCCATAAAGCCCCGGCGTTTATCGGTAGAGTACTCCGCGATAAAGGTCGCTGCGCCGCCATATTCACCACCGGTTGAGAAGCCCTGGATCAGACGTGCCACCAGCAGCAGAATCGGTGCCATGATGCCTATTGAAGAGTAAGCCGGGATCAGACCGATACAGAACGTACCAATCGACATCATGATCATCGTCATCGCCAGCACTTTCTGCCGTCCGATGCGGTCACCCAGCGGGCCAAATACCAGGCCGCCAATCGGACGTACCAGGAAGGCCGCGGCAAACGTACCAAAGGTGGCGATTAGCTGCACCGCGTTGTTGGCATCCGGGAAGAAGACTTTGCCGATGATCACGGCGAGATAGCTGTATACGCCAAAGTCGAACCATTCCATCGCATTACCTAACGCAGCTGCGCCAACTGCACGCTTCAGCATGTCGTTGTCGATTACGGTAATGTCGTCAACAGTCAGCTCTTTTGGCTTCCTGTTCCAGAAATGTTTCTTTGGGTGTTCAGACGATGAGTTTCTGGTGTCCATATTCTCCTCAGGTGCATCAATGAAGGAGTCTTATAGCTTTCGCAGCCGCAAACAATGTTCAGAAGAAACCGTGGAAATGAAAGCTATAAGAAGCCGAATAATTTTTAAGTGAAGCGGCAGAAACCGCAGCCGGTAAACTCTAGACTACGATTGTAAGTTTTTGCAAGTTTTCAGCCGAAATAACTGCATTTACTGACAAACCCAGCATAGTGAACTTATTCACGCCTGCTTACGGGTCTGAACATTTGGTAATAACTTGCGGCTGGTGCTCTGGTTATATCTGGAACTGGTTTTCCCGGTGCTGATGCGCTACTTAAACAGTTTCAGTTCGTCGATGCGATCCAGCGCCTGCAGTAATTGCTCCGTCCCGGTTGTCAGGCTGATGCGAATATAATCACGACCCGCTGCGCCAAACCCGTTACCCGGTGCCACCAGCAGATGACACCGGGCCAGTAGCAGGGCGGCGAATTGCTCCCCGGTGAAACCAGCTGGCGCTGCCAGCCAGAGGAAAAAGGTGCCCTGACGGGCGCGAACCGGCCAGTGCATTGCTGCCAGCCTGGCTAAAATCACTCTGCGCCGCTGATGGTAATGCTCTGCCAGCAAGCTGAGTTGTTCAGCGGGCAGCGACAACGCGGTGATGGCGGCATCCTGCACCGCGCCATACACCGTGCTGTAGCTATGAGTATGAAGTTTTTTAAATGCTGCAATCATCGAGGCGTTTCCCACCGCAAATCCCACCCGCCAGCCTGCCATGAGTGCGCTTTTTGACAGCGTGTAGATTTCCACGCCCCAGGCTTTGCCATCGGGCTGTGCCAGCAGACTCAGCGGCTGTTCGCCCGACTCACTGCCCAGCGTGGCATAGGCGAAGTCATGAATCAGCGGAACATGATGCTGGCGGGCGAAGGCCAGCGCGTCGGCGAACAGCGCGGCTGTCGCCAGTGCGCCAGTGGGATTATGGGGATAATTGAGCAGCAGCAGACCGGCACGCGCCGCGACCTCGTCCGGCACCTGGGTGAAATCGGGCAGGAAATCATTGCACGCCTCCAGCGGAATGCCATAAAAATCGGCACCTGCCTGACGGGCCGCTGAGCGGTAGAGCGGATAGCAGGGATCGGTAGAGATCAACACCTGCCCCGGATTGAGCAGGGCGCGGGGAAAACCGTTGACGCCAATGTGCGCGCCCTGGAACAGCGCCACTTCAGTTTCAGGATCGAGCGTGACGCCGTAGTGACGCTGGTAAAAGGCTGCGATAGCACGGCGCAGCGCGGGTTTGCCCCAGAACGAGGGATACTCATGGTTCTCCGGTTTCGCTGCCGCAGCCTGTAATGAAGCGATTACCGCGGGCGGCGTTGGCTGACGTGGACTGCCGGAGGAGAGATCGATCAGCGGTAACAGCGCATCATCCAGTTGTGCTGCCTGCTTTTCAAGCATGCTGAAGAGGTTCTCTTCCAGCCCTGCGACCATCTCTGAAGCTGCAAACTCCGCCATATCTCTCCCGCAATAAACAGTGTTAAGCGAGGAAGGATGACACAGCTGACATTAAAATCTTTAGCAGAAATAACGCTGTTATTTGCAAGGATTCGAATATCCAGCATGTGACTATCGTTAGCATAAATAAGCCAAAGTCGGGGCTGGGTTTTGCCTGTTCCTCTCCGCGATGGCTGTGATTAAATCGATCGCTCTCACAATAATGAATCAGGGCAAACAATGCAGATCACATCCCGGGGAATTATTCTGGCACTGACCACCGCCAGCCTTTTTATTTCTGCCGCTCAGGCAGCCGACCAGAAGAAAATACGGATTGGATTTAATCCAGGGCCTTATAAAGAGCAATTTGAAAAAGGCGTCGCGCCCTTATTAATCAGGCAGGGGTATACTCTGGAGTATAAAGATTTCAGTGATGGAATTCAGGTTAATGATGCTGTTCATCGCGGGACGATTGACGCCAATATCATGCAGCATCCTGTCTATCTTAAGTCGGTAAATGACCGGCTTGGCATTGATAACGTTGGGATTGTGCAGGTGCCGACCCCGCCAATGGGGCTCTACTCTGGGCGCGTGAAAACGCTGACTCAACCCGCGCCGGGCAGCACGGTCTCTGTGCCCAATCAGCCCTCAAATGAGTACCGGGCGGCGCTGTTACTCCAGAGCATCGGCTGGCTCAAAATCAGCCCCGATAGCGATGCTGCCACTTTTTCGCAGAAAAATATCACGGAAAATCCCTACAAAATCGTGCTCAAAGAGATGGATAACGCTCAGCAGGTGCGTGCACTTCCCGACGTTGACTATGGAGTCATTCAGGGCAACTTCGCGGTATCCAGTGGCATGAAACTCAATTCGGCACTGAAACTGGAAGCGGCAACCAGCCAGTTTATTAACGTGGTGACGGTTGCCGGTAAAAATAAGCAGGCTCAGTTTGCCCGTGACATTATTGCCGGCTACCACTCAGCAGAATTTAAAAGCTATATCACCGGTAATGCGCAGTATGCGGGCTATCTGCTGCCAGATTATTTCAAATGAGTCAGGTAGCCATTGCGTTTCGCCATGTCAGCAAAACGTTTGCGCGAAACGGTGCAGAAGTGCAGGCGCTGAAGGAGATTAATCTGCGCATCAACCAGGGTGACATCTTTGGCGTCATCGGCACCAGTGGAGCCGGAAAAAGTACGCTGCTGCGCCTGATTAATCACCTGGAGACTCCCACAACCGGCTCGGTTGAGGTGCAGGGTGAAGCGTTACAAGGGATCAGCAAAAAGCGCTTAATTCAGGTCAAAAAGCAGATTGGCATGATCTTCCAGCACTTCAATCTGCTCAATGCCCGAACGGTGTTTCACAACGTCGCCATCCCACTGATTTTACAGGGCCGGGATAAAGATTTTATCGCCACCCGCGTGGCGGAGCTGCTGGCGTTTGTTAACCTCAGCGACAAAGCCCACAGCTACCCGGATGAACTCTCCGGCGGTCAAAAACAGCGCGTCGGAATTGCCCGCGCGCTGGCAACCAATCCCGCGATTCTGTTGTGTGATGAGGCGACCTCCGCGCTGGATCCCCAGACCACGGTACAGATTCTGCTGCTGTTACAGGAGATTAATCAGCGTTACGGCATCACCATTGTCCTGATCACCCATGAGATGTCGGTGGTCCAGAAGATCTGCAACCGGATGGCGGTGATGGAGCAGGGCCGTATCGTTGAACAGGGCGATGTCCTGTCGCTGTTTGCTGAACCGCAACAGTCGGTGAGCGCCAGCTTTGTGCAGTCCGTTATTCACGATCGCCTGCCACAGCAGACCCTTGCGCTGTTAAGCCAGCATCCGGCTGTCGACGTGTTGCGGCTGGAGTTTGTCGGCAGCACGGCACAACAGCCGATCATCAATCGCCTGATCCGTGAACATGAGGTTGAAGTGAATATCCTGTTCGCCAGCATGACGGAAGTACAGCGTACCATTCTGGGTTTCATGATTGTGCAGATCAAAGGCGAGCCCGCAAGACGCGAGGCGGCCATCCAGTTTCTCATCGCGACCGGAGTGAAAATCAGTGATGTCAGAACTCTTTGAAACCGCCGTTACCGGCGATCAGTTCCTGACGGCGATGCAGGACACGCTGATTATGGTGGCGCTGTCGCTGGGCTTTGGTTCGCTGCTGGGCCTGCCGCTTGGCATTGTGCTGGTGATCTGTCGTCCGGGTGGGATACAGCCGAATCGACTGGTACATCAGTTGCTGAACCCGATCGTGAATATCATCCGTTCACTGCCGTTTATTATTCTGCTGATCACTATTCTGCCGCTGACGCGCCTGCTGGTGAACACCACCATCGGTACGGCGGGGGCCATTGTGCCACTGGTGATATTTATCGCGCCCTATATTTCACGGCTGGTGGAGAATGCCCTGCTGGAGGTGGATGAGGGCATTCTGGAGTCAGCCAATGCGATGGGTGCCACCACGCTGCAGACCATCTGGTATTTCATGATACCGGAAGCCGCCTCGTCGCTGGTGTTAGCCCTGACCACCGCCACTATCGGCCTGCTGGGTGCGACGGCGATGGCGGGCACGGTGGGCGGCGGCGGCATTGGCGACCTCGCCATCACTTACGGCTATCAGCGCTTTGATGCCTTTGCCACGATTTCGACTGCGCTGGTGCTGATTGTCATTGTCCAGCTACTGCAAACCCTGGGTACGCGTCTCTCGCGCCGTATCCGACGCGAGTGAGCCATGAAAAAGAATGATTTAGCTGTTATGCACTGGGGCACGTATCACGTCACCACCGAAGGGGACACGCTGACGTCGGTCAGGCCGGTGGCGTGGGACCGTAATCCCTCTGCGATCGGGCAGTCGTTACCGGGCGCGGTGCAAAGCGAAACCCGGGTCAAAAATCCGGCCGTCAGGCTCGGTTATCTCCAGAACAGAAGCGCATCCCGCAACGGGCGCGGCAAAGAGCCGTTTGTGGAGGTGAGCTGGGATGTTGCGTTGCAGCTGGTGGCGGAGGAACTGGAGCGTGTCAAAACAGAGCACGGCAATCAGGCGATCTACGCCGGCTCTTACGGCTGGTCGAGTGCCGGACGTTTCCATCATGCCCAGAGCCAGCTTCATCGATTCTTTAACCACTATGGCGGCTACACCGCCAGCACCAACACCTACAGCATTGCGGCCGGTGAACGCACGCTGCCGCACATCATCGGTAACCTGGATGAGTTACAACGTCACCATACCCATTGGCCGGTTCTGGCAGAGCACTGCGAACTGTTTGTGGCTATCGGGGGTTTGCCGCTGCGCAATGCGCAGGTCAATGGCGGCGGGGCTAATGACCATGCGCTTTCTCATTGGTTAACCACGCTGCGGCAAAATGGCACCCGATTTATCAATATCAGTCCGGTCAGAAACGATCTCGCTGGGGTGGCGGATGCGGAGTGGCTGGCGATACAGCCCGGCTCCGATACGGCGCTGTTACTGGCAATCGGGCAGGTGTTAATTACTGAATCTCTCTATGACGCGCCATTCACAGAACGTTACACGGTGGGCTTTGACCACTATGCCGCCTACCTATTGGGTGAACGCGACGGTATAGCTAAAACGCCAGAATGGGCCGCTCCGCTGACCGGGCTGGCGGCCGCGGAAATCCGTGCGTTGGCACGGCAGATGGCGGCGCATAAAACGATGGTGAATATTGCGTGGTCAGTGCAGCGGGCGCGGCAGGGCGAGCAGGCTTTCTGGGCCACCGTTGCGACTAGCGCTCTGCTGGGTCAGATCGGCACGCCCGGCGGCGGGCTGGGCTTTGGTTACGCCTCAACCAATCTGGCCGGTGCCGCCCGGCGACAGTTTTCCGGGCCTCGTCTGCCCGCCGGTCATAATCCGGTGCAGGAGACGATTCCGGTGGCACGCATCGCCGACATGTTGCTCAATCCCGGAGGGCACTATGAGTTTGATGGGCAACAGCGGGTCTATCCCGACATCCGGCTGGTCTACTGGGCGGGCGGCAATGTCTTTCATCATCATCAGGATATCAACAAGCTGATACGCGCCTGGCAGCGGCCGGACACTGTAATTGTGCATGAGCAGTTCTGGACGGCGCAGGCAAAATTTGCCGACATCGTGCTGCCTGCGACCACGTCGCTGGAGCGTGAAGATATTGGCAGCGCCAGCAACGACGGTTTTATCATCGCCATGCCGCAGCATCTGCCGCCGTTTGCAGCTGCAAAATCGGATTACGCAATTTTTGCCGCTCTGTCGCAGCGGCTCGGTTTTGCTGACGCCTTTACGCAGGGGCGTGATGAGCGCCAGTGGCTTCAGTCACTCTATGAAGATTCCCGGCCACGCGCGGCAGCGCAGGGCATCGAACTGCCGCCCCTTGAGGCGTTCTGGTCACAGGGAGTGGTGGAGTATCCCGCGCCAGAGACGCCGCAGATCCTGCTAAAAGCGTTTCGCGATAACCCGGAGTCAGCCCCGCTCAGCACGCCGTCGGGGAAAATCGAGCTTTTTTCTCAGCAGGTGGCCGATTTCGGGTATGACGAAGCGCCCGGATTTGCCTGCTGGTATGCGCCGGAATACCAGGCGCAACAGCAGGAAAAGCAGCAGTGGCCGTTGCATCTGCTCTCAAGCCAGCCACGGACCCGGTTGCATAGTCAGTACGATCATGGACGGGTCAGCCGGGCCACCAAAATTGCCGGGCGTGAGCCACTCTGGATGCATCCTGAAGATGCTGCTGCGCGCGGCATTGAGGAGAACAGCATCGTAAAAGTCTTTAACGGACGCGGCGCGCTGCTGGCGGGCGTGCATCTGACGCAGGATATCCTGCCGGGTGTCGTACAGATGTCGACCGGCGCCTGGTATGACCCGCTCGATCAGCAGGAGGGCCAGCCGCTGGATAAACACGGCAATCCCAATGTGCTGACCCAGGATAGCGGCAGTTCACGACTCGGCCAGGGGTGCAGTGCGCAGACCTGTTTTGTCGAGATTGCGCTTTATCAACAGCCTTTGCCTGAGATTACGGCATGGTTACCGCCGGCATTCGTGGCGTGGAGCGCAGAGTAATCTGCGGGTTTAAAGCCCGCGGCGTGGTGGGATATTCCCATCCGTCGCATATACATAGCAGGATTAGTTGGTAGTTAACGCATAAATGAAATGGCAGTGTAAAGCGATTCCATGCCAACAGAGTGTCAATCATGAGCGCGTTAACCACAGCAGAATTGCCGGTAATTGATTTCGCATTATTGTCAGGTAATCAACAGCAGCAGCAACAGGTCCTGGAAAAATTAAGCCAGGCCGCGCGTGATGTCGGTTTCTTCTATTTAATCAATCACGGCATCGACCGTGAACTATTAGATGAGGTTCAGCACGTCGCGCGGAAATTTTTTGCCCTGCCACAGGCGGATAAATCCGCAGTGGCGATGGCGAACTCGCCGCATTTTCGCGGCTATAACCTGGCGGGGGTTGAAATAACCCGCAGCCAGCCTGACTATCGCGAGCAGTTTGATATTGGTGCGGAACGGGAAGCGCTGCCCGTTACCGCCGATTCACCCACCTGGCAACGGATGCAGGGGCCGAATCAGTGGCCTGAAGCCTTACCTGAACTGCAAACGGTGGTCACCCGCTGGCAGCAGCAGATGACAGCGGTGGCGCTGGAGCTGCTGCGCGCCTTTGCCGGGGCACTGAATCTGCCGCGCAACGCCTTCGATAACCTCTATGGCGACTATCCCAACGAACATATCAAACTGATCCGTTATCCGGGCCGCACGGAGGGCGAATCACGCCAGGGTGTTGGCGCGCACAAAGATTCAGGCTTCCTGACGATGTTACTGCAGGACGATCAGCCGGGCTTACAGGTGGAAGTGACGCCGGACAACTGGATCGATGCCTCACCACTGCCGGGCGCGTTTGTGGTGAACATTGGCGAGCTGCTGGAGCTGGCAACCAACGGTTATCTTCGCGCAACGGTGCACCGTGTGGTGTCGCCACCGCAGAGCAGCGAGCGCTTATCCATCGCCTTTTTCCTTGGCGCGCAACTCGACGCCGTGGTGCCGATCTATCAACTGCCTCCTCAGCTGGCTGAACTGGCACAGGGACCGAGCAGCGATCCGCTTAATCCGCTGCTGCGCGAAGTGGGCTGGAACTACCTTAAAGGCCGGCTGCGTTCGCATCCGGAAGTTGCCCAGCGTTTCTACCCCGAACACAACACCCACTGATAACGATAAGAGATAAATGATGATGATTAAAAAGCGCTTTCTGGCCCTTGCCGGTCTTTCACTGCTGATTGCCCAGAGTTTACAGGCCGCGCCGCTGCGCGTAGCGGCCGATCCGCTGCCCCATGCGGAAATCCTGGAGTATGTCAAAACCCTGGATCCGAAACTGGATCTCAAAATTGTTGAGCTGAGCGGGGGCGTGAATGCCAATGAGCTGCTGGCCGCCGGGGATGTGGATGCCAACTACTTCCAGCATCTGCCTTACCTGAAAGATCAGGAGAAGGCGCTGGGGAAAACCTTTGCCGTGGCCGCCAGTGTTCACATCGAGCCGCTGGGTATCTATTCGCGGAAAGTGAAAAGTTTAGCGGCGCTACCTGAAGGGGCCAGCATTGCGGTACCGAATAATACCACTAACCTGAGCCGCGCACTCTGGCTGTTGCAGGACAAAGGGGTGATCAAACTCAACGCGCAGGGTGAAACGGGTTCGACGCTGGTGACGCCGAAAGATATCAGTGATAACCCGAAGAAAATTAAGATCGTTGAGATTGAGTCGCCGCAACTGCCACGCTCGCTGGATGATGTGGATGCCGCAATTATCAACGGCAACTACGCGCTTGAAGCCGGTCTGACCCCATCGAAAGATGCGCTGGGACTGGAGTCTGCAGCACATAATCCCTACGCCAACCTGCTGGTAACGACGCCAGAACTGGCGAAAGATCCCCGCGTGTTACAGCTGGCGAAAGATCTGCGCTCGCCGCAGGTAGCGGAGTTTATCCGTAAAAATTATCAGGGCTCAGTGATTCCGGTTGCGGACCAGCAGCATGATTAAACTCAGTCATCTCAGCAAACAGTATCCTGGCGCATCTGCGCCAGCGTTAGACGACATCTCACTCACCATCGAAGAAGGGACCATCTTTGGCATCCTCGGTCGGAGCGGAGCGGGAAAAAGTACACTATTGCGCTGCCTCAATCGGCTGGAGAGTCCCACCAGCGGCCTGATTGAAATTGACGGGCAGGATCTCGCTGCGATGAGCCTGGCGCAACTGCGTCAGCAGCGACAGCAGATGGGGATGATCTTCCAGCACTTCAATCTGCTGCATTCGCGCAACGTGCAGGACAACGTCGATCTGGCGCTGGAGATTGCCGGTGTGCCTGCGGCTGAACGTCGCGAGCGGGTCGCATCGCTGCTGAAACTGGTGGGGCTGGCCTCCTTTGCTGCGGCCTGGCCGTCGCAGCTCTCCGGTGGACAGAAACAGCGCGTCGGCATCGCCCGCGCGCTGGCCGCCCGACCCCGTTATCTGTTGTGCGATGAGGCGACCAGCGCGCTGGATCCCGAAACCACCACTTCGATTCTCGATCTGCTGGCCGATATTCAGCAGCAGCTCAATATCACCATTGTATTGATCACCCATGAAATGGCGGTGGTGAAGCGGATTTGTGACGGGGCGGCGCTGCTTGAGAATGGCCAGCTGGTTGAGAGCGGCAGCCTGAGCCAGATCATGGGACGTGAAGAGGGACGCCTGCGCAAAATGCTGCTGAAGGATGGCGAAGCAGACCGGGCGTTTATCGAAAAATATCAGCATGAGGCGTTAACCCGATGCGTAGCATGAGTAGTGAGCGGTTTCAGGAACTGCTGCTGAACGCCACTGGCGAAACACTGTATATGGTGTTGCTGGCGGCCCTTTTCACGGTCGCGATAGGGCTGCCGGTGGGCGTGCTGCTGTTTCTGACCCGGCCAAAAGGCATTCTGCCCAATCGCGCGATTTCACTGCTGCTGAATACGCTGGTAAATACCGGACGCGCCTTGCCGTTTGTGGTACTGCTGATTGCGCTGATCCCCTTTACCCGTCTGCTGGTCGGCACCACGCTGGGCAGCACTGCCGCCATTGTGCCGATTACGCTGGGGGCATTTCCCTTCTTTGCCCGCATCGTGGAGAACGCGCTGGATGAGGTCGACCGCGGCCGTATAGAAGCGGTGGTATCAATGGGCGGTACCCTGTGGCATATCGTCAGCCGTGTGCTGCTGCCGGAAGCGCTTCCCGCGCTGGTGGCGGGCGTTACCCTGACGATTGTGATGCTGATTGGCTTCTCGGCGATGGCGGGTGTGGTTGGCGGTGGCGGGCTGGGCGATCTGGCGATTCGCTACGGTTATCAGCGTTTCGATAACCAAATCATGGCGGCCACCATTGTGGTGCTGCTGGCGCTGGTGATGCTTATTCAGAAACTCGGCGACCGGCTGGTACGCTCGCTGGCTTATCGTCGATAAGGAGCAACCATGTTTCGCGTGATGTCGCCGAAAGGCTATCTGCAACGGCCAGGGCTGCGGGCCGGGGTGGGAGAAATTATCCGGCCGCTTGCCTCGCATATTCACATCTTCACCTCGCCGCGGGCCTGGCAGGCGGTGAATCCTGACATGAGCATAAGTCTGGAACGGGCGGGGATCCGCTGGCAGCTCGACACGCTGACCGGTGAGTGTACCGATGCGGCGATTGCTGCGCTGCAACAGCAGGTGCAGACGCACGGCGCTACCCTGATTCTGGCTGTGGGTGGCGGGCGGGTGCTGGACTGTGCCAAAGCGGTCAACGACGCGCTGCCGGATATCCGGCTGGTGAACTTCGCCACGCTGGCCGCCACCTGTGCCGCCTGGTCTCCGCTGGCGATTATCTATGATGAGCGCGGCGGCCATCTGCGCAGCCAGCCGCTTAATGCCATGCCGGAGCGGATTCTGGTGGACAGCGAGGTCATCGCCCGCAGCGAGGTACGCTATCTGCGGGCCGGGATCGTGGATGCGCTGGCCAAATGGTTTGAATTTGAGCCTTATCAGCGACAGACGCCGCACCAGCTGGCGCTGGATCTTAAAGTCGCAGCCGCCTGGCAGGCGGTGACGGTGCTGAAACGCTGGGGAGACACGGCGGTGGCCGATAACATCAGGCAGCAGGTCACCCCGGCGCTGGAGAAAGTGATTGAAGCCAACATTGTGCTGGCGGGGCTGGCTAACAGTATTCAGGATGAGATGGCAACCCCCGGTTTTGCCCATATCATCCACGATCGCCTGACTCACCAGCCAGAGCTGCATAACTGGCTGCATGGTGAAAAGGTCGGCTTTAGCTTGCTGGTACAATCCTGGATTGAACAGCAGGGTAAGCAGGTGGAGCCTGAACTGCTGGCGCTGCTGCGCCGTTTCCACTCTCCCCTGACGCTGCCTGCGGCGATTAACGCGGACAGGGTAAGAGAGATTGCGCAGCAGATCCATTTCCCCTCCGCCAGCCTGGCGCACCTTCCCTTTACGTTCGATCACCCTCTGCTGGAGCAGGCCTTGCTGGCGACTTCTGCGTTTAAACAGTAAGTGCGGTGAGCGAATCGATCAGTGGTCGCCGCTTGCTAACCTACCAATAGTAACTTACCTTTAGTAGCTTAATGACTAATCAGGTAAGGTGACGACGATGCATGCATTAATAGTGACTTCCCATCCCAATCAGGACGCTCACACCCACCGCGTGGCGGGCCAGCTGGCGCAGGGCATTATCGCGACAGGCCATCATACGGCTGAAAAGGCCGATCTGGCGGCAGAAGGGTTTGATCCACGTTTTACGCTCAGCGATCACAGACATTTCAACGGTCTGGCGCCGACGCCTCCCGACGTGCTGGCAGAACAGCAGCGGCTGGATCGTGCCGATGCACTGGTGCTGGTCTATCCGGTCTACTGGTGGTCATTTCCGGCACAGCTTAAAGGCTGGATAGACCGCGTCTTCATCGCGGGCTGGGCCTTTGATGAGCAGGATGGCCATATCGTAAAACGCCTCGGCCATCTTCCCGTGCATCTGCTTGCGATTGGCGCGGCTGACACCCGAACCTTTCTGCGGCGCGGCTATTTCGCCAGCATGCGGAATCAGATTGATCACGGCATCTTTGACTATTGCGGTGCGCCGGTGGTGACCAGTGAACTGTTGCTTAGCGGCGATGAAGGTTATCCTGAGTCACACTATCAGCTGGCGCATCAACTGGGCCAGCGTCTGTTCGCCCATCAGGAAAAACATGACCGTTGAAAAAACACCCCGTAAGCGTCTGACACGCGAGACACGACGCAGGCAGTTGTCAGACGTCGCGTGGCAGATAATGCAAACCGAAGGCAGCGAGGCACTGACGCTGGCCAGAGTCGGCGACGCGGCGGGGGTCAGTAAACCGGTGGTTTATGACCACTTCACCACCCGTCATGGATTGCTGGCGGCGTTGTATGACGATTTTGATCGTCGCCAGACCGAAAAGATGGAAGCGGCGATGAATGCCGCACCGATGGTGATGCAACAAAAAGCGGAAGTGCTTGCGGCCTGTTATGTGGATTGTGTGATGACGGAAGGGCGTGAGATTCCGGAGTTGCTGTCAGCGCTCAGCACCTCGCCGGAACTGGCTGCCGTCAAACGCCACTATCAGCTCGACTTTATCGCCCGCTGTCAGCGCTGGTTTGCCCCTCTGGCTGGCAGCAGCGGCATTCCGGAAGCAGGCATGTGGGGCTTGCTGGGGGGCGCGGATGCCATCGCAGGCGCGGTGGCACGCGGCGATGTCAGCAAACCGGAAGGAGAGCAGGCGATCACTGCCATGGTCGTGGCGCTGGTGGCAGGCAGCCGTGCGTCGGAATCGGATTAGCATAAAAAAGGCGGCCCGCAGGCCGCCGAATCCTTCAACCACAACAGGCGTTGTGTAAGTAGTGGCAACGTACAATGATGATCGTTTTAGCCTTTCACTCCGCCCGCGGTTAAACCGCTCACCAGCCAGCGCTGCGCCAGCAGGAAAACCAGGGTGATCGGAATCGCGGAGAGCACCGCCGCAGCGGCGAAATCGCCCCACAGATAGTTCTGCGGATTGAGGTACTGCTGCATCCCGACCGCCAGGGTGTAGCTGTTTACATCTCGCAGCAGCAGCGAGGCGACCGGCACTTCAGTCACCGCGGCGATAAACGCCAGAATAAACACCACCGCCAGAATCGGCACCGACAGCGGCAGCAGCACCAGCCGGAACGCCTGCCACGGCGTTGCGCCATCCAGCGCGGCCGCCTCTTCCAGTGACCCGTCGATGGTTTCGAAATAGCCTTTGATGGTCCAGACATGCAGCGCGATACCGCCCAGATAGGCGAAGATCACCCCACCGTGGGTGTTCAGCCCGATAAAGGGCAGATACTGACCGAGACGATCAAACAGAGCATAGAGCGCCACCAGCGACAGCACCGCCGGGAACATCTGGAATATCAGCATTCCTTTCAGCAGGCTGGCACGGCCGGTAAAGCGCATACGGGCAAAGGCATAGGCGCAGGTGGTAGAGAGCGCCACGATGCCCAGCGCACTGATTGCCGCAATCTTGATCGAGTTCCATAACCAGAGCAGCACCGGGAAGGGCGGCGGTGTCACCCGGCCATCCGCATGTTCCACGCTGAAACCCAGCGCCAGCCGCCAGTGCTCCCACGAGATCTGCTCCGGGATCAGGCTGCCGGTGGCGAAGTTCCCGGCACGCAGCGAAATCGCAATCACCATCAGCAGGGGAAAGAGAATCGCCGCGATAAATAACAGCAGCAGCAGATGCGTGGTGAACAGACGCAGCCGTTGCGATTTCGGTTGTACCATAGCCATAACAACTCCTCAGAGCCTGGTCCATCAGGCTATTTTATTTGTCAGTCTGAACCCGGGCAGTGCTCACAATCCTCACCTCCCAGGTTGCGGTTGTTCCACGCTCTTCGCGTCCGGACTGCCTGCAACCATGACGCCTGTCGGGCCAGACGCTTAGTCGAATTTCATCCGCGAGGCTTTCAGGTTAATCACCGCCAGCGCACCCACCAGCAGGAAGATCAGCGTGGCGATAGCGGCGGCCAGCCCAAAGTCCTGCCCGCCGCCGCCTTCAAAGGCGATGCGCCAGGTGTAGTTCACCAGCAAATCGGTGTAACCGGCTGGCGTGGTGGTGCCGAGGCGATCCGGCCCGCCGTTGGTGAGTAACTGCACCAGCACAAAGTTATTAAAGTTAAAGGCAAAGCTGGCGATCATCAGCGGCATCAGTGGTTTCAGCAGCAGCGGCAGAGTTATCAGGAAGAAGTTCTGCAGCGGTCCTGCACCGTCCATCGCCGAGGCTTCATAGAGATCGTCCGGAATCGCCTTCAGCAGGCCCATGCAGAGGATCATCATGTAGGGGTAGCCGAGCCAGGTATTGACGATAATCAGCATGGTGCGCGCCAGCGTCGGGTCGCTGAACCAGGCCGGCTTTACGCCAAACAGCGCGCTGAGCATCACGTTGATTTCACCAAAGCTCTGGTTGAACAGTCCTTTGAAAATCAGGATCGAGATAAACGCCGGCACGGCATAGGGCAGAATCAGCATTACCCGATAGACCGCTTTGCCGCGCAACGCCTCCCACTGCACCAGACACGCCAACACCATCCCCACCGCGACGGTCAGCACCACGGTGATCAGCGAGAAGAGTAGCGTCCAGCCAAATATCGCCAGGAACGGCTTCTGAATCCCTTCGTCAGTAAACACCCGCACGAAGTTTTTCCAGCCGGTATTCACGGTAAAGCCGGGACTCAGGGTTTCGTTCGCCCAGCTGCCGTCGGCGTTAATCGCCTGGTAGAAACCAGTCTGCGGATTAGCGCGATAGCGCGCGTTGCTCTGCTGATTGATCAGCTCATTCTGCGCACCCACCCGATAGAGCGGCTGGGTGCCGGAGAACTGGCGCAGCGAAGTCATCCGCAACTGACGACCATCCGGCAGTTCAGCCCGGATCTGGCTCAGCGCCTGACGATGGGTCGTGATCGCTCTGAAGTTCGCCCGTTCACCTGACGGTGGTGCGGCAGGGGCCATTTTCAGCGTCTGTTCAGCGCCAAACTGAAACGGCGGCGAAACATAGTCTTTGCCATCATTCAGCACCAGCTGCCAGCGATCGCCGGCCGGGAACAGAGAAAAACTGACTGCTTCACCCGACTGGAAGGTGCGGCCCAGCAAAACCTGCTGCGCCCGTTCAAAGGTGAGCTGGTTGCTGCTGCTATAGTTGGTAAAGGCAATGGCAATCGTGCAGGCAAGGGGAAACAGTACAAACAGCGCCATTCCCGCCACGCCGGGATAGACATAACGCCACGCATAGGCGCGACGGTTAGCAAAAATCCACAGTCCGGTCGCACTGAGGATCAGCGTCAGCAGCGCAAACAGATATTCGCCCTGCGCGTACATCAGCACCAGCAGATAGCCGACCAGCAGACAGCAGATCCCGATGAGAACGCTTTTCAACAGCACACTGCGCGTTTTCGGTTTTCCTGACATGATGCGGTTTTCCTTAACGGTCACTCAAGCCGGGTTGCCCCGGCTGCAAGGGGAGAATTACTTCTTCAGACGGGCCTGAGCATCTTTCAGTGCGGCGTCGACGCTCTGACGACCGCCCAGCGCGTTCAGGGTAGCGGTGCGCATCGCATACCAGAATGCCGCCATCTGCGGGATATTCGGCATGATGTCACCCTGACGGGCGTTGTTCATGGTGGCGGCGATACGCGAATCTTTTTCCAGCGTCTGCTGGAAAGATTTCAGCGCCACAGCACCCAGCGGCTTATCTTTGTTGACCGCATCCAGACCGGTGTCAGTCAGCAGATAATTCTCCAGGAACTCTTTCGCCAGCTCTTTGTTAGGACTGGCGGCGTTGATCCCGGCACTCAGCACGCCGACAAAGGCCTTCGACGGTTTACCGTTCAGGGTTGGCAATTCGGTGACGCCATAGTCTATGCCGCTCTTGTCGAGGTTGCCCCACGCCCACGGACCATTAATGGTCATGGCGGTTTCGCCTTTGTTAAAGGCGGCCTCAGCAATCGAATAATCGGTGTCCGCATTCAGGGTTTTGGCTTTAACCTGATCGACCAGGAACTGCATGCCCGCTTTAGCTCCGGCGTTATCGACGCCGACATCCTTCACGTCATAATGTCCGTCGGTGAGCTTGAAGGCGTAAGCCCCGCCTGCGGCCAGCAGCGGCCAGGTGAAGTAGGGCTCCTGCAGGTTAAACATGATGGCGCTTTTGCCTTTGGCACGCAGTTGCTTGTCGAGACCGGCAATCTCTTCCCAGGTTTTTGGCGGGGTCGGCAGCAGTTTCTTGTTGTAGATCAGTGACAGCGACTCAACGGAAATCGGGTAGCCAATCAGCTTGCCTTCGAAGCGCACCGCGTCCCAGGTGAACGGGAAAAGCTTCTCGCGGAAGCTGGCATCCGGCGTGATCTCAGCCAGCAGGCCTGACTGCGCATAGCCGCCGAAACGGTCATGTGCCCAGAAGATAATATCCGGGCCATCGCCGGTCGCCGCGACCTGCGGATACTTCTCTTCCATTTTGTCAGGATGTTCGACCGTGACTTTGATGCCGGTCTCCTGCTCAAATTTCTTACCCACTTCGGCAAGGCCGTTGTAGCCCTTGTCACCGTTGATCCAGATGACCAGTTTACCTTCCTCAATTTTTGCCATCGCGCTGGCCGAAAAGAGCACGGCAGAGAGGGCAGAAAGGGCCAGAATTCTTGCTCCGGTTTTCATCGTCATAAATCCATCCTGTTAGCGGAAGTGGTGAATGCTGTACCGGCATCATTGTGCTTATCCGCCACGGCTTCTCATCCTCCTCTGCTCTACGCCCCTCGGCCTGCCGCTGTGATCGCGCTGGCAAAAAGCCCCTCAAGCGGGCGCTTACGCGACAAAAATTCCTGCGGGTCTGCGTTAGCGATCACAAAAAAGCGCGTCAGCGTGCGGGCCGCGGCGTCAGCCCGCGTTTCTCCTCCTCCCGCCTCCTCCCCCAGCGGAATGCATTGCGGTGGAGGATGTTACCGTCAGTTTCCTCTCGCATAGTGAGCCCCGGAACCCGTCTGCCGCTGGGCAGACACGACTATGCAGCTAAGAGGGAAGGGATCATGGCGAGCGTTGTGTTACGCAATGTCACGAAAGCCTGGGGCGATACGGTGGTGTCGAAAGATATCGATCTCACTATTCGTGAAGGGGAATTTGTTGTTTTCGTCGGCCCATCAGGCTGTGGCAAATCGACGCTGCTGCGCATGATTGCCGGGCTGGAGACCATCACCAGCGGCGAGCTGTTAATCGGCGACCGGCGCATGAATGAAGTGCCGCCCGCCGAACGCGGCATCGGCATGGTGTTTCAGTCCTATGCGCTCTATCCCCATCTGTCGGTGGCGGAGAACATGTCTTTTGGCCTCAAACTGGCCGGGGTGAAAAAAGCGGAGATCCAGCAGCGGGTTAATCAGGTGGCGGAGATTCTGCAACTGGCGCATCTGCTCGATCGCCGTCCTAAAGCCCTCTCTGGCGGGCAGCGTCAGCGCGTGGCGATTGGCCGCACGCTGGTGGCGGAACCGCGCGTCTTCCTGCTGGATGAACCGCTGTCGAACCTTGACGCCGCGCTGCGCGTTCAGATGCGCATTGAGATCTCCCGTCTGCATAAGCGCCTGAAGCGCACCATGATTTACGTGACCCACGATCAGATCGAAGCGATGACGCTGGCCGACAAAATCGTGGTGCTGGACGCCGGACGCATTGCGCAGGTCGGTAAGCCGCTTGAGCTGTATCACTATCCCGCCAACCGTTTTGTCGCCGGATTTATCGGCTCACCAAAAATGAATTTCCTGCCGGTCAAAGTGACCGCCACCGCCATCGATCAGGTTCAGGTGCGGCTGCCGAATCAGCAGCTGGTCTGGCTGCCGGTTGACAGCGCCGGTGTGCAGGTCGGCAGCAACATGTCACTGGGTATTCGCCCGGAACATCTGCTCTCCAGCGATATCGCCGACGTCACCCTGGAAGGGGAAGTGCAGGTGGTGGAACAGCTGGGGCATGAAACACAGATCCACATCGAGATTCCCGCTATCCGTCAGAACCTGGTTTACCGCCAGGAGGACGTCGTGCTGGTAAAAGAGGGCGCCATCCTCGGTATTGGCCTGCCGCCCGAGCGTTGTCACCTGTTCCGCGAGGACGGGAGCGCGTGCCGCAGGCTGTATCAGGAGCCGGGTGTATAGCCCTGCCAAAAACAATAAAAGCAATGACCTCAGGAGATAGAAAATGTTAACTCTGCGCAAACTTCCCATCGCCGTTGCCGTCGCGGTGGGAACCCTCTCCGCCCCGACGATGGCGGTTGATTTTACCGGTTACGCCCGTTCCGGCATTGGCTGGACCGGCAGCGGTGGTGAACAGCAATGTTTCCAGGCCACCGGCGCTCAAAGTAAATACCGTCTGGGCAACGAATGTGAAACCTATGCCGAACTGAAATTAGGCCAGGAAGTGTGGAAAGAGGGCGACAAAAGCTTCTATTTCGACACCAACGTGGCTTACTCCGTGGCACAGCAGAATGACTGGGAAGCCACATCGCCCGCCTTCCGTGAAGCCAACGTAAAAGGTAAAAACCTGATCGACGCGCTGCCAGGCTCTACCATCTGGGCCGGTAAGCGTTTCTATCAGCGTCATGACGTCCATATGATCGACTTCTACTACTGGGATATTTCCGGTCCGGGTGCCGGTCTGGAAGATGTCGATCTCGGCTTCGGTAAACTCTCTTTCGCCGCAACCCGTTCATCTGAAGCGGGCGGCTCTTACACCTTCTCCAGCGATCGTATCCGTGACTTCGCCACCAGCACTGCCAACGACGTGTTTGATGTGCGTCTGGCCGGTCTGGAAACCAACACCAACGGCGTGCTGGAGCTGGGTGTCGACTACGGTCGCGCTAATGCCCGTGACGACTACCGTCTGGAAGAGGGGGCTTCTAAAGATGGCTGGATGTTCACTGCTGAACATACCCAGAGCATGCTGAAGGGCTATAACAAATTCGTACTGCAGTATGCCACCGATGCGCTGACCTCTCAGGGCAAAGGCGTGCCGCAGGGCACCAGCCTCAACAACAATGGTGACATGTATCGCATCCTCGACCACGGTGCGATCTCACTGGCCGAACGCTGGGATCTGATGTACGTCGCTATGTACCAGAACATCGATCTGGACAACAACCGCGGCACCGAGTGGTACACCGTGGGTGTGCGCCCGATGTACAAATGGACGCCGATTATGAGCACGTTGCTGGAACTGGGCTACGACAACGTCAAATCGCAGCAGGCTAACGAACGCAACGGCCAGTACAAAGTGACGCTGGCGCAGCAGTGGCAGGCGGGCGACAGCATCTGGTCACGTCCGGCTCTGCGTCTGTTCGCGACCTACGCCAAATGGGATGAAAAATGGGGCTACAACAAAGATAACTCAGGCGATCTCACTACCTTCGCCTCTGCGGACACCAGCGGCAACGGCATCCTGACCAACAGCCGTGGTAAAGACGATGAAGTGACCTTCGGTGCGCAGATGGAAATCTGGTGGTAAGCCAGCACCTTTTCTGACAGGCGCGCCTGCGCCTGATGGATCTCTTTGGTCGCGGTGTGCCATTGCCTGGTTCACGCCGCGACCTGCAATAAGGTAGACATAATGAAAATGACAAAACTGGCTGCACTCTGCCTGAGTGCGGCGTTACTGACAGGACACGCGCTTCCCGCCCTGGCGGATGTCAATCTGGTGCCGCAGGATCTCTCGTCCGCACCGGTCGTGGCACCCGAAACACTGCAACGCCTGAGCTGGCAACCGTTGGCTGCTTCTCAGACACAGACAACAAAACTCGCTAACAGCGGACAGACGCTGAATGCGCCACACATTGCCGGTCCGGTCGCGGCCTACAGTCTGCCCGCCAATATCGGCGAACTGACGCTGACGCTGAGCAGTGAAGTGGCGAACGGTCAGGTTTTCGCGCCGAACGTGCTGGTGCTGGATGAAAACCTGCGTCCTGCGGCCTGGTTTCCCAGCCGCTACTTTACCTATCAGAAGCCGGGCGTGATGGCGGCAGATCGACTGGAAGGGGTGATGAAATTAACCCCGGCGCTGGGTCAGCAAAAAATCTACCTGCTGGTGTTTACCACCGACAGCGATCTGACACAAACCACCACGCTGCTTGACCCGGCCAAGGCCTACGCGCAGGGCACCGGTCATGCGGTACCGGATATTCCCGATCCCGTCGCCCGCCACAGCCGGGAAGGGACAATCAAGCTGAAGATGCAGACCAGTTCCGGCTCATCCATTCTGGTCGGGCCGCTGTTTGGTTCATCCGGCCCGAGCGCGGTGACCGTCGGCAATACCGCACCTGCGGCAGCGTACAGCGCAGCACCGGCGCCTGCACCCGCCGCAGCGCCCGCGCCAAAAGCCCGTGCGGAACCGATCATGAGCGACACCGAGATTTACTTTAACCAGAAGATCAGACAGGCAGTGAACAGCGGTAATATCGATAAGGCGCTGAAACTGCTGGATGAAGCCGAGCGGCTGGGTTCCACCTCTGCACGGCAGACCTTTATCAGTAGTGTTAAAGGCAAGGGGTGAAGCTGCCCCGACAATACTGATGTTGTTCCATCTGGTGCGCTGCGGCGCACCTTTTTTTGTTGCAGAGATCCTGATTGCATGATTTTTTTGCGTGGTTTTACGCATTGCGTAAGTCATGCTGTGGGCAATAGCGTTTGATGAATATAGGCTAACTAAGCTGTTTCAGGGATGACTTTTCTGGAGGCTATATGCGAAGTTACACGACAACACAGGCCCGAAAATTTCTTGCTGAAATCATGGATATCGTGAGGGCGGGTGAGCCTGTGATTATCACCCGCCGGGGCGGCTCTGCTGCTGTGCTTATCAGTCGCGAAGAGTTTGATGTCTGGCAGGAAATAAAACAGGGTGCCAATTTTTCAGTCGATACGGAAAAGCGTAATCAGAAACTTTTAATGAAGACTTAGTAACAAAACATTCGCTCTTATCGCGATCAATGCATTTGCATTGCCAATGCACTTGCATTACTGTTGCGCTATCTTGTTTTTTTCTAGTGAGAATCCGCAATGGGAACTCTGACTCATGCAAACATCTCTCTGCGTGCTTCATCAAAACTGACAGCGCGCAGCCAGACCACTATCCCTGCCGCAGTTCGTGATGCGATGAATCTGCAACCTGGTGAGAATATCGAATACGCTGTTCTGCCGGGCGGCAAAGTCCTTATTACCCGTCAGGAAACGGTGACTGATGATGATCCAGTGATGGCGAGCTTTCTGAGTTTTCTTGCTGCTGACATACGCAACACACCTGCAAATATTAAAACGCTGGATCGAGGATTATTAACTCGCATTACATCGTTGACCGAAGGTATGGACGTTGATTTGGATGCTCCACTCATGGACGATGAGTAATTAAGTATGGAAGACAGCACGGTTATAAATGGATGGCACGTTTATGTTCATCCCTGTTTTGAATCGCAGCTGATTGCGCTGACCAATGAAGTGGAGTTACTCAGGGCTAAATATCCTGAAAGTTACCAGCGAAAAGCGACGACGAAGCTTTTAGCCGCTGTGTTTAAAGTTATCAATAGTGAGATTTGCGCCGATCCACATCAGGCAAAGTTTCGCCAGGGCGATACGCTGGGAGAACAAAATAAGCATTGGTTCCGTGCAAAGTTTTTGATGCAGTATCGTTTGTTCTTTAGATTCAGCGAGCAACATAAAACCATCATCCTTGCATGGATGAATGACGCTGAGACCAAACGTGCTTATGGCAGTAAGCGTGACGCCTATAAAGTATTTTCAGGAATGTTGCATAACGGCTATCCACCTGACGACTGGGCATTGCTGTTAAAGCAATCTCAGGATTGGGCGAATACAAATTCTTAAGTTCATTAAATCCTGAACAGAATCCGGTGTGCTTTTTTCAGACGCTCGTGCTCAGGGTGATCTTATCACTGTTGAGAGGCGCTGATTACAGTAGCAGAGTGCGAGCCGTTGCCGGCCCGCACGCTGTAATAACTGAAAATTATGTAAAACAGGCTGCGTCAGAGACGAGTCTGAGTCGCGCGTTGACCTTCAATTGCGCAGTAGTCGCTTCCGGCGTGCCGTCAGATCACGCAGCAGCGTGTCAGTGGCAGGATCGCTGAACAGCGTTTCCAGCGTGGCGCTGAGCTTGCGTCGCCAGTTCGGATATTCATCGCTGGTGCCCGGAATATTGACCGGCGCTGCCATATCCAGCCAGTCCTCCGGTTGCAGTCCCAGCAGGGCGCTGTGGCTATCAGCCAGATAGCGCTGCATCGCCCGGTTTAATGCCTTGCTCATGCCGGTGCGACGTGCATCGCGTCCGGCACGTTTCGGCAGGGCACCAACGCGATGCAGACTCTGCAGCAGCGCCTGCTTTGCCCGCAACCGATCCTGATATAGCCCGGCCAGCACCACCTTGTCGGGATAGAGGCCGAGTTGTGCGCCGGTGGTCAAATCATCGCTCTGCCACCAGCCACGCAGCGTCGGAAGATCGTGAGTAGTCGCGACCGCCATTGCCTGCCGTGGCCATTCGGCGGGCGGACGGAAACGCTGGGCTGACTCCTGCTCAAAATAGAGCACCTTATAGGAGTAGACCCCGCCATCACGCAGCTTATCGACAATCGCTTCCGGCACCGTACCGAGATCTTCGCCAATTACCATGCAGCGATGACGCTGACTTTCCAGCGCCAGAATCGCCAGCAGATCGTCGATGGGATAGTGCACGTAGGCACCGTGCATCGCGCTATCACCGGCCGGAATCCACCACAGCCGCATTAGCGCCATCACATGGTCAATGCGCAGTGCGCCGCAGTGGCGCATGTTGGCGCGCAGCAGGGCGATCCACGGCTCCCAGGCGCGCTGACGCATCACCTGCGGATCCATGGGCGGCAATCCCCAGTCCTGGCCGCGCGGGCCGAGAATATCGGGCGGCGCACCGATGCTGGCCTCCATGCAGTAGAGATCGCGCTCGCTCCAGGTCTCTGCGCCACCCTGCGCAACACCCACCGCCAGATCGCGGTAAAGTCCAATCGGCATCTGCTGCTGCTGGCAGATGTCCCAGCAGTCGGCAAACTGCTTCGCGGCCAGCCACTGCAGCCAGAGCCAGAAGCGCACCTGATCGGCGTGCTGTTGCAGGAAGGCCTGCACGGCCGGACTGCCGGGATCCTGCAACGCCTCCGGCCACACCGGCCAGCCCCAGCGATCACTATCCTGTGCTATCTGATCGGCGTGCAGCGCATCAAACAGCGCCTGATGCTGAAGACTCTCGCCTCCTTCACGTATAAATCCATTAAACGCCTGCACCTCGGGATCGCTGGCGTCACGCTGAGTAAACTGCGGCCACGCCAGTCTCAGCGCGTCCATTTTCAGCCGGGTCACCGCCGCATAATCCACCCAATCTGCTGCGCGAGCCTGTTCCAGCGCCTGCTCTGTTTCCGGACGTTGCCACCAGGCCTGAGCGGCAGCGCTCTGCCGGAAGTCAGTGACTGCGCTCACATCGATGTAGAGCACATTAAGCCAGCGCCGGGACGAGGGGCTGTAAGGGCTGGCACTCTCCGGGCTGGAGGGAAACAGCGCATGGATAGGGTTAAGACCGATAAACGCGCCGCCGCGTGCGGCTACCTCCGGCAGCATCCGGCGCAGATCGCCAAAGTCGCCGATTCCCCAGTTCTCCGCCGAGCGCAGGGTATAGAGCTGCACGCAGGCGCCCCATATTGACTCACCTGCCAGCAGGGCCGGGGGTTCATAACAGCGGGCCGGGGCAATTATTATCCGGCACGACCACTGCTGCGCACCCTGTTGCAGCGTCAGCTCATGATAGCCTTCAGGCAGCGGCGGCAGATGCAGCGGCTGAGCGGGCTGGCAGCGACCTGAGCTGATTTCACCTGCTTCACTGGTGAGATGCCAGTGGGCATCGTCAGCGAGCTGTGGTGACAGGCTCAGAAGATCGCCGCTGCGAAAAATCACCACCGGTGGCAGCGGCGTGCTCAGCGGATGGGAAGGCTGCATCACCGCCAGCAAACGCTGGCGGGTCAGGGTCGGGATCGCCTGTGGCTTGCCGTGAGCATTGATATACTCAGCGGCGATGCCCGCCCGGGAGAAATCGTCCATAACCGGATCTGTTTTCATGGCGTTCCTTAGCGTTTCGCTTGCCAGATGCGCTGCTGGTAATCGCGGATAGCGCGATCGGAGCTGAACATGCCACAGCGTGCGGTATTGAGGATGGTGGCACGTGTCCAGGCCTCCTGATCGCTCCACAGCGCTTCTACCTGCGCCTGTGCGTCAAGGTAGGGCTGGAAGTCAGCCAGTACCAGATAGGGATCACCGCCTTCCGGGCCGAGACTCTGCAACATCGCATCAAAGGCGTGGCAGTCGCCCTGGCTGAAGGTGCCATCTTCCAGCGCCAGTAAGACCTGATTGAGCTGCGAATCTTTCTTGCGCCACTGCGCCGGGGCATAACCGTCTGCTTTTAACGCCACCACCTGTTCCACGGTATGCCCGAAGATAAAGATGTTCTCGCTGCCAACCTGCTCAGCGATCTCGACGTTCGCTCCATCCAGTGTGCCTATGGTCAGTGCGCCATTCAGCGCCAGTTTCATATTTCCGGTGCCGGACGCTTCTTTACCGGCGGTGGAGATCTGCTCAGAAAGGTCGGCGGCGGGAATCAGCCGCTCGGCGACGGAGACGTTGTAATCGGGAATAAACACGACTTTCAGCCGGTCACCGATACGGGGATCCTGATTGATCACCTCGGCCACTTTGTTGATGGCATAGATGATGTTTTTCGCCAGTGCATAGCCGGGCGCGGCTTTGGCACCAAACAGCACCACGCGCGGCGTCCGGTTAGCCTGCGGATCGGTGACCAGCGTCTGCCACAGCGCAATGATGTGCAGCAGGCTCAGATGCTGGCGTTTGTACTCATGCAGTCGTTTGATCTGTACGTCAAACAGCGCGGTAGGGTCAATCTCAATGCCGGTCCGCTGTTTTACCCAGTGCGCCAGCGCGACTTTGTTCTGCTGCTTGATGGCGCGATATTCCGCGCAGAAGGCGGCGTCATCCGCAAAGGCTTCCAGCCCCTGCAAGGCATCGAGATCGTTCAGCCAGGGTTTTTGCAATGTCCGGGTGATCAGGGCACTCAGCGCCGGGTTGCACTGATTGATCCAGCGGCGCGGCGTAATGCCGTTGGTCACGTTGTGGAATTTCTCCGGCCACATCTGGTGATATTCCGGGAAGAGATCCTGCACCACCAGTTTCGAGTGCAGCGCCGCCACACCGTTGACCGCGAACCCGCTGGTGACGCAGAGGTTTGCCATCCGCAGCTGGTTATTATGCACCAGCGCCAGTCTGGCCCACTTCGCTTCATCGTCCGGCCAGCGCGCGGTGACAGCCGTTTTTAGCTGCGCGTTCAGGATATTGATGATCATCATATGGCGCGGCAGCAGGCTGCGCACCAGACGCACATCCCAGCACTCCAGCGCTTCCGGCATCAGGGTGTGATTGGTGTAGGCAAAAGTGTGCTGTGTGATCTGCCAGGCGCGATCCCAGCTCAGCTGATGCTCATCCAGCAGCAGACGCATCAGCTCCGGGATGGCCAGCGTCGGATGGGTGTCATTAAGCTGGATCACTTCATGATCGGCCAGGGTTTCGATGCTGCGGCCGGCCCGATGATGGCGACGCAGAATGTCAGCCAGCGCGCAGGCGCACTGAAAATATTGCTGCATCAGACGCAGTTTTTTACCGTTCTGATGATTGTCATTGGGGTAGAGCACTTTAGTCAGTTTTTCAGCATCAATACCCTGTTGTTCCGCGCGCAGAAAGTCGCCGTCGTTAAAGCGACTGAGGTTAAACGGCTGGGCATGTTTCGCCTGCCATAGACGCAGTGGCTGGCTGATACCATTCTGATAACCCACCACCGGCAGATCCCAGGCTTCACCGAGCAGTTCAAACGCCGGTTGCCACTGTGGCTGACCCGCAACCGTCACCACTTTACCGCCCAGCCCGACCCGCACGTTAAGCGCGGCGTTGTGGTTAAACCACGGATAGCGGTCGCGCTGCCAGTCATCCGGGCCTTCAATCTGCGCGCCCTGTTCGAAGCGCTGGCGGAACAGACCGTACTGATAGTTCAGACCGTAGCCCGTAGCGGGCTGACCCACATTCGCCATGGAATCCAGGAAACAGGCTGCCAGGCGACCCAGGCCGCCATTACCCAGCGCCGGATCTGTTTCGGTTTCCAGCACGTCAGTGAGTGAGATATCCCAGGCGGCCAGGGCCTCGTTGACCGCGTCATACCAGCCCAGGTTCAGCAGGTTGTTGCCGGTCAGGCGACCGATCAAAAACTCCATCGACAGATAGTTAACATGGCGCAGTTCTGTCGGGGCCGGGGGAGCAGGCTGCGCGACCAGCATATCGGCCAGCGCACCGCTGAGTGCCTGCCACCACTGTGTCGTGGTCATCTCCTGCGCATCGCGCAGGCCAAAACGCTGCCACTGACGGGTCAGGGCAGCATTGAACTGAATCGGGTTGAAATCGGGCTGTGTCATGGTTGATGTCCTGTGAAAACGGAAAATGGATCAATGTGGCGACAGTCTGCCCGCGCGGAAACCCTCGCTCATCCTCCTGCAAAGAATTAGCGGAGGAGGATGGGGAGGGTGGAGAGGATGAGGCTAATCCGAAATCGTTGAAGGAGTGTGATTGCGCACGCTTTTGTAAAGTTTAATTAATGGGTTTGCTTGCATTCATCTGACGAAATGCTGAACCTGTGTAAGGAATAATTACGAAGCGTAAAATAATGATGCGCTCGACAAATGGAGAAACGCGCGCCCATGTTAATACCCGCTAAACTCAGCCGCCCGGTGCGTCTTGAAGGCACTGTGATTCGGGAGAGATTGCTGCAAAAACTCACCGCTGCCGGTAACTATCGGCTGGTGCTGGTCACCAGTCCGGCGGGCTACGGTAAAACCACACTGGTGTCGCAGTGGGCGGCAGGGAAAAGCGATCTGGGGTGGGTTTCTTTAGATGAGGGCGATAATCAGCCGGAGCGCTTTGCCGATTACCTGATCGCTGCACTGCAACAGGCCACCCACGGTGGCTGTCCGCGCAGTGAACTGCTGGCGCAGAAGCGGCAGTATGTGAATCTCAATGCGCTGTTTTCTCAGCTCTTTATCGAGCTGGTGGAGTGGCAGCAGCCGCTGTGGCTGATCGTTGATGACTACCATCTGATCACCAATCCGGTGATCCACGACGCGATGCGCTTTTTCCTGCGCCATCAGCCAGAAAATCTGACGCTGATTCTGATGTCACGTAACCTGCCGCAACTCGGTATCGCCAACCTGCGGGTGCGTGAGCAACTGATTGAACTGGGCAGCCAGCAGCTGGCTTTTACCCACCAGGAGGCGCGACAGTTTTTTGACTGCCGACTGGCGGCCCCGCTGGAAAGCGAAGAGAGCAGCCGACTCTGTGATGATGTAGCGGGCTGGGCCACTGCGCTGCAACTGATCGTACTGTCGGCGCGACAGGGTGCCAGTTCGGCTCAGCATTCCGCCCGGCGTCTCTCTGGCATTAATGCCAGCCACCTCTCCGATTATCTGGTTGAGGAAGTTCTGGATAACGTCGATCTGCCTACCCGCCATTTCTTACTGAAAACCGCGCTGCTGCGTTCAATAAACGATGAACTGATCGCCTGTGTCACCCGCGAAGAGAACGGCCAGATGCGGCTGGAAGAGATTGAGCGTCAGGGTCTGTTTCTGCAGCGCATGGACGATTCAGGCTGCTGGTTCAGCTACCATCCGCTGTTTGGTAACTTCCTGCGTCAGCGCTGCCAGTGGGAACTGGCGGCGGAACTGCCCGCGCTGCATCGGGCTGCGGCAGAGAGCTGGATGGCGCAGGGTTTTCCCGGCGAGGCGATTCATCATGCGCTCGCCTCTGGCGACGCCACTATGCTGCGGGACGTGCTGCTGAAGCACGCCTGGACGCTGTTTAATCAGAGCGAGCTGCCGCTGCTGGAGAACTCCCTGAAAGCACTGCCGTGGGAGATGATGCTGGAAAATCCAATGCTGGTACTGCTGCAGGCGTGGCTGATGCAGAGTCAGCATCGCTTCTCAGAAGTCGACAGTCTGCTGGCGCGTTTTGAACAGGCCAGCCGCTGCGAGATCGATACAGCACTGCGCGGTGAATTTAATGCGTTGCGCGCCCAGGTGGCGATTAACGATGGTAATACCGATGAAGCGGAGCGGCTGGCGAAAGTGGCGCTCGACACCCTGCCAGCGAGCCGTCACTACAGCCGCATTGTGGCAACCTCAGTGCATGGTGAAGTGATGCACTGCAAAGGCGAGCTGGATGATTCACTCAAACTGATGCGGCAGACCGAACAGATGGCGCGGCGCGATGAAGTGTGGCACTACGCCCTCTGGAGCCTGATTCAGCAGAGCGAGATTCTGTTTGCTCAGGGCTTTTTGCAGGCAGCCTATGAGATCCAGAGCCGCGCCTTTGTGCTGGTCGACGAGCAGCACCTGGCGCAGTTCCCGCTGCATGAGTTTCTGCTGCGCATCCGCGCTCAGTTGCTGTGGGCCTGGGGACGGTTGGAAGAGGCGGAGCAGGCGGCCCGGGAAGGCATCAAAGTACTGAACGGTTTCCAGCCGCAGCAGCAGATTCAGTGTCTGGGATTGCTGGTGCAGTGCTCACTGGCACGTGGCAATCTGGATAACGCCCGCAGCTACCTGAACCGGCTGGAAAACCTGCTGAACAATGGCAACTGGCACAGCGACTGGATAGCCAATGCCGACAAAGTCCGGGTCATTTACTGGCAGTTGACCGGCGACAGCCAGAACGCCCGTGACTGGATGCGGCAGACGCCTAAACCCGCCTTCGCCAATAACCATTTTCTGCAGGGACAATGGCGGAACATCGCCCGCGCGCAAATCCTGCTGGGTGATGTCAGCCAGGCGGAAGTGGTGCTGGAGGAGCTGAATGAGAATGCCCGTGCCCTGCGCCTGATGAGCGATTTAAACCGCAATCTGTTGCTGCTGAATCAGATCTACTGGCAGACCGACCGCAAAGCGGAGGCGCAGCGTGTCCTGATTGAGGCGCTGAAACTGGCGCGCAGCACCGGTTTTATCAGCCATTTTGTGATTGAAGGCGAGATGATGGCGCAGCAGTTGCGGCAATTGATTCAGCTGAATACCCTGAATGAACTGGACAGCCACCGTGCCCGGCGCATCCTGCTGGAGATCAACAAATATCACCGTCATAAATTCGCCCATTTCGATGAAGGCTTTGTCAGCCGGTTGCTTAACCATCCTGACGTGCCGGAGCTGATCCGAACCAGTCCGCTGACGCAGCGTGAATGGCAGGTGCTGGGATTAATCTATTCTGGCTACAGCAACGATCAAATCGCCGGTGAGCTGGCGGTGGCCTCCACCACCATCAAAACCCATATCCGCAATCTCTATCAGAAGCTGGGCGTCACCCATCGCAGCGAAGCGATGAATCAGGTGCAGTCGCTGCTGAAAATGATGGGCTATGTCTGACGACAGGCGTATTCAGGGGCGGCTTTAGCCCGCTCCGCCGCATAACAGCACACCGTCGAAACAGGCGGTCTGTATCAATGGGAAGCGGGGCAGTTACTTTACTGCGCAACATGCAGCTCTGATTTGCCGGATTTCGGGCCCTGATTTCTTCCAGCCGGTGCATAAATATCACATGCATCAGCGCGTTACGGGCTTCACCTTTATTCAGCCCCGCGAGGTCCCGCCTGCAGCAGTTAGGGTAGTGCTTCCTGAAATTACGGATTTCTGAGGTTCAGGAAAATTAATTCTGAGTGGTTAAACAGTGTCCCCTTACCATACCTCTTAAAAGTCAGATGAATTATAGAAAATGATATATGCTTTTGCTTTTTTTTGAGTTCAGGATTGTCATTCCCTGCTTATGAAAAAAGTGCCTTAATAAAAATGCAATATGTATTATTTCATGAAAAGAGTAAATTGTTAGCAGGGTAATTATTAGCCTTTAATGTCATTAGCTATTAACTAGTTAGTTAAAAAATAGCATCCCCGAAAATTTTTTTTAAAATTAAACGAAAACATTCTAAAACAACGAAAACGTTTCATTACACTCCATAGTTTTTATTTTTTAGATAATTTACTTTTAATGAAATAGCTCATTAGCTATGGGGTGGGCCAGCGATTATCTCATGTATTTATTATCTTTAAGGATGGATTATGAGACATAAAAAATTAACGCTTGCTTTGGCTGTTTTTGTTCTCTCTGCGGCGCGACTTGCAGTCGCTGCACCGTTACATAACCAACCGTTTACGAATCACTCCCCACAGACCTTCTTACTTGTCGGCGATGCTAATGGAGGTGACGGCGGCAACGGGGGTTCTGGTTCTAATTCTCCTGGTGGCCCTGGCGGCGATGGAGGAAATAACAGCGCCAGCGGTAACGGGAATGGCAGCGGTAATGATAACGGCACTGGCAACGGCTCCGCTAACGGTAATGGTTCCGGAGACGGTGACGGCGGCGGTGATGGTGGTGATAGCGGTGGTGGTGGTGGTGATGGCGGCGGTGCGTAATCAGGCTGCAGAATCTAACTAAAAATGGTCGCCTCATGAAGGCGGCCATTAATTAAAGGATGAAACTTCTATGTCAAAGCTACACAACACGCTGATTTTTTTTCCACTATCTGCAGGGCTGCTCCTTTCCCTGCCGGTATTCAGTCAGACACTCCCGCAGGACGCTATTCAGCTGTCTGCCTGTGAGAGCCTGAACGGACAAGATGGGAACGGCAGTTCGCCTGATGGAGAAAGTGGTAAAGACGGCGTGCCCGGTACAGGCTGTCTGAACGGAGGTAACGGCGGTAACGGTTCTGCTACAGGTGGTAACGGCGGAAATGGGGGAAATGGGGCAGGCGCCGCGACTGAACCCTACCATAAACACCACAAACATCATAAAAATGGACAGGGTAGCGCCAATGGTGGCAACGGGGGTGATGGTGGTTCAACTGACAATGCGCCCGGAGGTGCTGGCGGTGATGGAGGTAACAATGACCAGTCAGAACATCTGTAAACGATACCGTACCCTACTAAGGTGCTCCACTCTGATACTGGTGATTTTTACACACTACGGTTATGCCTCTCCGGCCTCCCCGATTCCTTTTCCTGATTCCTTATCACTGATTTCTGATGGTGGAAACGGCGGGGACGGTGGTCCGGGCGAAAACGGAGGGGATGGCGGTAACGGCGGTAATGCTGGTACAGGCTCCAACTCAAATGGCGGAGATGGCGGAAATGGCGGCACTAACGGAGCCGATGGAGGGGATGGTGGCAACGGAGGAAGCGGGAACAACTCATCCGGTGGTGATGGTGGTGATGGTGGTGATGGTGGTGATGACGGTGATAGCGGTGATAGCGGCGGCGGCATATAAGTCATAGCGCAGAGGATGATATGAAAAACCTTCTCATGAAAGCTGTATATCTCATTATTCTCACCTCAGCATTACTGAGACCTTTCATGGTCGTACTCACGGTAACCTCTTCTCTGGCGGCCGGAATATTCAGCACTGCGGCATGGGCAGACGGCGACGGTGGCGACGGTGGTGACGGTGGCGGTGACGGAAACGGGGGAGACGGAGGGAATGCTGGTTCTGGCAGCAACGGAAATGGCGGCGACGGCGGTAATGGTGGTGAAAACGGAGGAAATGGAGGGAACGGCGGTAATGGTGACGGATCAGGTAATGGCGGAAACGGAGGCGATGCGGATCCTGGCGGCGTCGGCGGGCAGGGTGGCAGTGGCGGGAATGAGGGAGGACATGATGGTTCTCCCGGAATGAGTGGAGCTAAATAGTTATCCCTATGCAGTTAACGTGGTTTGCCGGAGGTTGATGACCCCGGCGACTTCATGCATACAGACTAAGCAGACAGCAAGGCAATGCTGAGACACCGGGTTGCCAGGCCTGAACTGCAAAGCCGGTGAAGTCATATCAGTCGTTTTTACCGGCACCAGTAAATCCCGATCTTCCTTAAAAGACATCGCATAGTGTCAGCCTGAGTGATGGCAGTTTATCCGGCACCACCCAACGATCCATTTCCCGCCCGGCCTCTGCCGACTCCTGTGACATAACCCCGGCCTCTTCTGCAGGGGAACGGGTTGAATCGCGGCATGCTGGTCACAGATGTTATGTTGCATTAGAGCTGAAAGCCGTTCTTATCAGGCCAGGATATTAAGGATCGCAACATAAAAAGAAGATACATGTGGTGAGTGTCCGCTATGAGCAAGGAGCGGACGTTCCGTTCTTAATGACTGACTGTTACCATTGCATCCAACATAGCACCCGGCTCATCTAACCTTACCCACAACAAAAATTAATATCCATAAATCAGCTCTATACACGTATGACATCACCAACTCCTCAAGTCACAAAATATTTTGCTGATAACGATTTTTTAACGATCCAAAGTCCTGGAAGACAGATATGAATAAATTTGTTTATTGTATGATTGCTTTGTGTTTTTCCGGTTTATGTTCCGCAGCTGAAGATTTAGGCTTGGGGACATATTTATGTGATGTCCGGATAACCAGCTCTCATACAGAGACGCAGCTTTTGCCAAAAGCTGCTGTCGTTGAAGACAATGGAAGTAACTACAAAGTGAAAATGCTGGGTAATGAGGTAACATCCCCAGCGCTTGAAAGTGTCATGGGTGGTATTAAACAGCAGGCTACTGTTAACGGAATAACCTTCGTAAGACGTCCTAATTACGATGATCGTTTTATCATCGAAAATGCGCATTCCGGCTTCTTTTATAAAATGAGAAACTGCAAAAAAAACTAATATTTTTTCCGCTGATGCTTTAAGCATTAGTATAGGATGGCTTTTAAATTAATTGTGTTTTAAAAGTCCCTGTTTACTATATTATCTTGATTGTGAACCTCATATCTTTGCAGCCATGTTATGATTAAAATGCTTCGACAAATTGCTGTCACCTATTCGGCCGATGAGCAATTTAAACTGCTATCATGTCCGTATGCCTTCCAGTTTAACGTTCAAGCTGTATTACCTTTGTATTAATTTCTGGCAACAGCAATGAGGCGGGCCAGACTAAGTTCAGATTTATGTACGCTATGAGTGAGGAGCAGCCATGACCCCAGGGATGGTTTGAATAAGTGATATCCCTTTACCCGTTTTGAGCTGATGCTTTTTTTAGCAGGATGCTTTATGTTGGTCACACTCATCCTGCAGGGTATAACCATGATAAAAGTAGAAAAATCAGATCCATTCTCTTCAGAATCCCATCGTTTAATCGAAATGCTATCAGCAGAACTTGCCGCTATTACTGGTGATAACGGCAAAAGCAATTTCACCACCCAAGCAATGGGTGATGACAAAGCTTTATGGGCATTAGCAAAGAATTCTCAAGGCAAAGCTGTGGGATGCGGTGCTATACGGCCATTTACCCAAAATATAGCCGAGCTTAAAAGAATGTTTTCAGACCGAAGTGAGTCAGGGATTGGTGGTGCTTTACTCACTTTCCTTGAAAAATCAGCAAAAGAGATGGGATATATCGAAGTTAGGCTGGAAACCCGCCACATCAACTATCGTGCTGTAAATTTCTACATGAAAAATGGTTATGTCCCTATTGAGAATTACGGCCCATATATAGGCAGGACAGAAGCTATCTGTTTCTCAAAGGCATTGCGCTGACTATATTAATTGGAACTGACGTCTGCTCCTGTCACAAAGTGGACTGTCATCGGGCTGATGACCGCTATATGCCAGTAGCGGACACTGTTTTTAATGTGATTCATTTTGTTCTGCACTTCCTGGAGCACAAAGGAAGTAAAACTACGTAGCGATTATTGCTATCCCCGCTAAGGATAAAACCCATTAGCTAAGCAAACGAACCGCGCCTGGAGACTTGCCCGTAACACGCTTAAAAGCCCGGCTGAAAGCAGCCTGAGAGGAGTATCCTAACCGTTGCGATGCGGTGTCGACGGTAATATTTTCTGACGACAGCCAGCGGACAGCGAGATGCATCTTTACTTCTGTTGCATACCGTAGCGGTGGGACGCCGATAGTGGTCTGAAACCTTTCGGCGAATGCGGAGCGGGATATATGCGATTCGGCGGCGAGTTCTGCCACGCTCCAGTCCCGGCCCGGTTCGCGATGAATCGCCAGGATGGCCTGAGCCAGACGCGGATCGCGCAGTGCTGCAGCCAGGCCAGGGCTATTGCCGCAACCGTCTTCCACCCATCCTCTGATAAACATCGCTCCAGCCACATCGGCAAGCCTGGCGAGAATACCTGCATAACCCACGCGTCCGGAGCATATCTCACGCTTCATCGCATCAAGTATATGCATGAGTCCCGGCCACTGAATCCCCTTTGCATCGGCATGCATAATTTCAGGCAGCACATCCGCCAGCCGCTGCATGCTTCCCAGATCAATTTTCATGCAACCAAAAAACAGCACAGCGCCTGGCGTTTCCTGAGTACTCGGGCAGGTATCAATCCCACTCACTTTTTCATCCAGTGGTGCCGTTTCAATATTGTCGATATCCAGCACGTCGGCGGCTGTTGCCGACAAAAGTTGATGCCGTTCGCCGTGGGGAAGAAATACAGCCTCTCCGGCTGAAAGCGTAAGAACTTCGCCGTTTGCACTATGGAGCACCATCTCCCCCACAGCGACGTAGTGCAGATAAGCATGACCGGGCCTGCTTGCGAAGTTCAGGCCAAACGTATCTCCCGTCTGGATACGCTGATATCGCACGCCGTATAGCCGCAGGCCGGAAAGCAGCTCGCTGATGAGTTCTGATGACAGAGCGAAGGATGAAGTCATATGCCTGTTCGGGTTTTGGGTAAAAAAGTGAGGGGTTTAGAGCATAGATCATCCAGCTGCGCCTGAATAGACTTCTTCTCCTGAAACGACTTTCCAGGAGACTTAGAAATGACGGATGAAACTTCTATCAGGGTTCACAAAGAAAGAGTGCAAAGAGATGAGAAAATCCAGCCAGCCTGGCTTGCGGTTTTTTCGTTAACCATGGGTGTTTTTGGCCTGCTCACCGCAGAGTACCTGCCTGCCAGCTTATTAACGCCTATTGCACGGGATTTGGGTGTGTCAGAATCTCTTGCAGGACAGGCCGTAACAGTGACGGCGGTGATTGCGTTATTTGCCGGATTACTGATACCGCGATTAACGCGTGCGCTGGACCGGCGCGTCGTGTTGTTGAGCTTTACCGCCCTTATGATCTTCTCAAATCTGCTCGTGGCGCTCTCTTCAGGTATTGTCATGCTGCTGGCAATGCGCATCCTGCTGGGTATCGCGTTGGGTGGATTCTGGAGTATGGCAGCGGCGGTAGCGATGAGGTTAGTGCCGGAGAGGCTGGTACCGCGGGCGCTGTCGATCATTTTTAGTGGAATCGCGGTAGGTACTGTTGTTGCCGTACCGCTGGGAAGTTATATGGGCGAGATGTCTGGCTGGCGTAGCGCGTTTATTGCCGCTGCTGCGGTTGGCGCACTCTCTTTTATTTTTCAGTGGCTGACGCTGCCCGGAATGCCGCCGGTAGTCAGGACCAGGACGGCATCCGTATTTTCTCTGCTCCAGAGGCCGGGCGTGAGCGTGGGCATGCTGGGGTGCGTGCTTGCACACACCGGCCAGTATGCGCTGTTTACCTATATACGGCCTGCGCTGGAAGGACTCGCACACATAGATGCAAAAGGGCTGGCGTTAATACTTCTGGTGTTTGGCGTTGCTAACTTTATCGGGACACTGTCGGCAGGGTGGCTGATGGAACGCAGCCTGCGTTTTACGCTGATTATTATGCCTGCTCTGGTGGGAGCTGCGGCACTGGGTATGATCACTCTGCCGTTATCAATCGCCGGGCTTACGGCGCTGGTCATGCTGTGGGGGCTGGCATTTGGTGGCATACCGGTGGCGTGGTCAGGTTGGGTCGCCCGGACTCTTCCTGATGAGGCCGAGAGCGCAGGGGGTATGGTGGTCGCCGCCGTTCAATCCTCCATTGCCGCGGGTGCAGCAATAGGTGGCCTGATATATGGCCTCAACGGGGTGACGGGGGTATTCATTACAGCTGCCTGTATCATGCTCACTGCTGCGCTGGTTATTGCATTCCGGGTCAGAGTCTCGTCATCAGCTGAAGGAACGCAAAGCATATAATTTCAGTGACATTTAAGATGTCAGGACACCTCAATCGAGCATCTTAAGATCCCCGGACCGTACAGCGTTCCGGGCCTGCTGGCTGAGTGTGATGGCAAAGGGGCGGGTTAACTGCTGAAGCTGGTTAAATGCGTTTTGAGCGAGGAGCGGAGCTTAGCAATAATCAGTAAGTGCCGTTTACTCGCTATTCTGAAATATCACCATTCTCAGTGGTGATTCAAACGTGCAGAGAAAACATTCCTTAACAGAGAAGCTTGAAAAACAGTTTCCAGGTGATATCTTCAACACATAACTACCTCATCAGGAAGACAGTGTGATTACTCTCAGGAATATGAATGAAGAAGAATTCGTAAATTATCGTTCTCTTTTCATCCATGAATATTCGCAGGATCTGCAAAACAATCGCGGATATCTTTCCGAAAAAGCACGAATCAAAGCCATAGAATCTATTGATACAGTGTTAACAAAGGGAGTTGTGACCCCGGCTAATCAGCTGTGGTGTATCCAACAGCCTGATGAACCAGAGGACGTTATTGGCATCCTCTGGCTGTCGATCACCGGGTCATCAGCCTGGATAAGTGATTTCTACATTTATCCTGACTGGCGCGGCCGTGGATTCGGTGGTCTGGCCTTATGCGAAATGAAAAGATTGCTAAAAATAATGAACATCGATGAGGTCGGACTTAGGGTAGCTCCGAATAATGCCTCAGCCAAAGCACTGTATCAGAAGAATGGCTTTCATATTACCGGCATCAATATGTCTCAAAATTTAAAATAAATAATTTAATAAAGCGTTCTTACCAGTAGCCAAAGAGAATATCTTTTTTAAAGACCCCGCCGTGCAGCGCCTCATAATACACATTTGAGGAAATATTTTTTACGACACACTGCATTATTCTCCATAACCCGCTGAGCAAAGAACGGCCCCTTAATCACAACGGGTTTAGGATTTTTCACTCATCTCTGGCCAGCGTATTGCCTGCAGCACAGCCTTGCCTCTGCCGACCCAGCGTGATCCAGACCATCAGCGCGCAAATCAGCGTGACAGCAGCCAGAACTCTAAAAAGAAACGTATACGCAGTGTCATAACTGTCCTGAAGCAATAATCGTGAAATACCGGGTAACATCGCAGCGGCCTGCTCAGTACTGCCGCCCCCCAGCCATGCGGCAGCCTGGTGAATGACCTCTGGCGCATACTCGTGAACGGTGTTTTTCAGATTCAAATCATTCATTTCTGTTAAAAATGCTGACGCCATCGCCAGAGCGATCCCTTCTCCGGCAACGCGAACGGTATTAAAGAGGCCTGCGGCCATGCCCGCTTTCTCCACAGATACAGCTGAAAGTGCCAGACCATCCATCAGTCCCCATGGAAGCGCAGCGCCGGTACCCGTCATAATCAGTGAAAGCACAAGAAAATTACTGCTGTTACCCGGTAGTGCGTATCCGAGGAAAAGCAGCCCGACTGATGCAATAATAAGTCCCGCAGCTGAAACGGTTCCCGGAGAAAACCACCTTGTCAGCAGTGCCGCAATGGACGGGAAAACCAGCATTGGAGACGTCAGCGCCATAAGATAAAAAGCGCTCCGGGACTCACTCATCCCGTCACCGCCCATAAAATGCAGCGGAATAATAATCAGCAGCACAACATAGCAATAGCATGTTGCTATCGGCAGTAGCAGAACGCCGGCAAAGCGCGGGCGCAGCAGCAGAGAGATATCCAGAACAGGATTTTCAACCCCCAGGCAACGCACTACAAACCCGCTGAAAAGCAGCATGGCGGAAATGAAAAGGGCGAGTGTGGGAAACGATAAAAACCCAAAGGCAGGTATAAGCATTACCGCTGATGTAAATAACATCAGGGCTGCAGTAAACATGATTAATCCTGTGCCGTCTGGTTTCTGATGTCCGCTCTCTTCTGATGCTGGCAGAAACGCAGCACCGGTCAAAAGTACAATGCCTGAAAGCAGAGCTAACATGGCATACAACCATCTCCAGCCCAAAGCATCCGTAATGAAACCCATCAACACAGGGCCGAACGCCAGGCCCACGCCAAACATAGTGCCAAGTACGCTGAAGGCCCGTGTCCTGTCCGGACCTTCATAGAGACGGGCCAGTGCGGCGCTGCCGCTGGCCAATATCAAGGCCGCCGCAAGACCCTGCAGTGACCTGAACAACCCAGCCATAAAGATATCCTGTGTCAGGCAGATCATAACGCTGCTCAGGCAAAACAGGGCTGAGCCTGCGGTAAAAATGCGCTTTCTGCCAGTAACATCCGCAGCAACACCGGCTGACAACAAAAAACTGCCGAAAGTCAGCATAAATCCATTCGTCAGCCATGACAGCGCGGCAGGCGAGCCGCCAAGAGCCTGTTGTATTGCCGGCGTGGAGATTACACCACCGGTAAAGCTTAACGGCAGCAATATAGCCGCCAGATAGACAGAAAAGGCTGCCATATCCCTGGCATATGGACTGGGTGTTCTGGCTGAAGTTGCCATTGGGTGACCTTATGTTCTCGAAAAGCGGATGGGTTAACAAACTTCAGCAATGTTATTGCAGACATCAGAGTGAATAAATACACTGAAAATCTCTTCTTAACGGACATTAAGTTTATAATCAATGGACAGTCTGACCTCTCTTACTTCGTTTGTCCGGACAGCGGAGACGCTGAGTTTTGTACAGGCCGCAAGGTTGCTTGGGATTTCTGCCTCAGCAGTCGGGAAGAATGTCGCCAGACTTGAGCATAAACTGGGCGTACGTCTCTTAAACCGCAGTACAAGAAACGTGAGTCTGACAGCGGAGGGTGCTGCTTTATTAATCCGCTGCCAGCATATCCTTGAGCAATTACAGGAGGCGGAGTCAGAACTGACGAGCAGCTTAGCGCAGCCTGCCGGGAAGCTCAGGGTTTCACTTCCTGTCATTGGCTACAGGTTGCTCCTTCCTCTTCTGCCGGACTTTTCCCGCCGTTATCCTCATGTAGAACTCGATCTCGATTTCAGCGACCGGCTGGTAAACATCATTGATGAAGGATTTGATGTAGCCATACGAAGCGGTGAACTGACGGACTCCCGACTGAAATCTAAAAAGGTTGGTGATTTTCGTTTTGTGCTCTGCGCCAGCCCTTCCTATTTGAATGAATATGGCGTACCCGGCTCGCCAGCGGATTTAACAATGCACAGGTGCATTTCTTTTCGTTTTCCCTCAACGGGGCTGCTCCAGCCCTGGGAACTGCGCGGTATGTGCCCGGGTACTGACTTGAGGACAGCCCCTGTACTGACCGTAAATAATATAGAGGCTTCTGTTCGCCTGAGCCTGTCAGGTATGGGGATTTGCTATGTGCCCGGTTTTGTCGTTCGCGAATCTTTGAACACGGGGCAACTGAAAGAGGTATTGCCAGGTAGCTGTACCAGGCAGGGGGTTTTCTCGGCACTCTGGCCAGCCAGCCGGTATCTCTCACCGAGAATACGCTGCTTTGTCGATTTTATTGGTGAGTCCGGCCTGTCTCTGTAATCTGTACCAGGCAGTTAATGCTTTCTGAAATCGTATGCACTTTTATGCTTATCTTAAAATCATGAACGTCCGCTCCTGGCACAAAGTGGACATGAATCATGTATAAAATTCGTTAAGAGAGAAGTTGATATTAACAATCTTTCCTACCTCTTATGAGGTAATTGTTAACATCAGTATTGTCTAATTACTGGGTAACAGGTTAGACCTTGTTGCGATTCAACCTAAATATTCTCTTTCTTACGCCTGCTATAAAGTTAATGAATAGTTAACCGATAATGATGATTAAGATGCTTTTAATCTGCATTATTTGTGTTCTTATAAAAATTAATTCAGCAGGGTGTAAAAATGAGTAATATTCTTAACAATATTAATCTTACCGCTAAGTTTGCAATTCTGGGCTTGTTTTGCCTTGTTCTTTTTTCAGTTCCTACCGTGCTTTTTGTGTCAGAAGGTAATAAATATATTCAGGACAAGCGGAAAGAAGTAACAGGAGTGCCTGCTGAAAACAAAATCCTTGCCCTGTTGAATCTGATACAGCGCCATCGCGCTGAAACAGCCCTCGCTATTGCGCAAAAAAATCCTGCCACCTCATCGCGTCTAAGTGTTAGAGATGACATTGTTACTATCACCGATGCCATCAAGAAAGAGATGGCGCAGACAGAAGGCAGTGCGGGTTTAATCGAAAAAATCAATGGGGTGCGTGCACAGTGGGACGCGCTGCAGCAGGACATTGATGCTTCGAAACTGAATCAAACGACCAGTCTTGACGCACATGCGCAACTCATCCGCAAACTTCTTAACACAAACCGCGACGTGCTGGATTTTTACGGTTTGTCGCTTGATTCAGATATCAGTACGTACCGCCTGATTATCAGCAATTTCTCATCATTGCCTGAGCTTACCGAAAGTCTGGGTAAAATTCGTGCGTTCGGGACTTCACTGCTTGCCAGGAAAGAAGCCGTTAGTGAGGCTGACTCTGTCCGTATGGAATCATTAATCAGCACGGGTGCCTATAATCTGGATATGTTTGCTCAGGACTCAGAGAAGCTTTTTTCGTCTGATACAGGGCTGAAGCAGAAATTCAGTGCCGATGCAGACGCGGCCGTGCAGGAAGCCCAAAATGCCCTGAAAACTGCAGGGGCGTTATTTATTAGCCGCAGTATGACGAATCAGAATCCTCAGGACTATGCCGCAATTTTTACCAGCGCGATTAACAGATTCAGCACCTACGCGATTGCGGGCGGTAATGAACTGAATGACATGCTGAACCAGCAGATTACGGACCACCGGAATGCACAGTATGGTTTGCTGAGCGTTCTTCTCTTTATGGTCCTGCTTTCTGTCTTTTTCGCATTGATCATTATCCGTTCTGTTACACGACCTATCGGTACCGCGTCAAAGCTTGCGCTTGAAGTAGCAGAAGGCGATCTGACAGCATCTTTTTCCGTGACAGGACGCAATGAAACAGCCGGTCTGCTTAAGGCATTACTGCAGATGAGTCAGCGCCTGACGGTGACGGTAGAAAACATTAAATCTAATGCCGTCACCATTGCCACCTCATCTGAGGAGATTGCCCGCGGTAACGGCGATCTTTCTGCGAGGACGGAAGAACAGGCTGCATCACTGGCTGAAACAGCCGCCAGTATGGAACAGCTCTCTTCGATCATCGGCAACAATGCTGAAAACACCCGCCATGCTGCAGAAATGGCCAGCTCGGCTACCAGCGCGGCATTGCGTGGCGGTCAGGCAATGGAATCAGTGCTGGGTTCCATGGAAAAAATCAGCAGCAGTGCAGGGCAGATTAAGGAAATCATTTCTGTCATTGATGGGATTGCGTTTCAGACGAATATTCTCGCGTTAAACGCGGCTGTTGAAGCTGCCCGGGCCGGTGAGCACGGTAAAGGCTTTGCCGTTGTTGCGGCGGAAGTCAGGTCGCTGGCACAGCGCTCGGCTGGCGCGGCGAAAGAAATTAAAGGACTGATCGAAAAGTCTGTGGAGAATGCTGAGCAGGGCATTTCGATGGCCCGGGATGCAGGTGAAAAAGTGAAGGAGAGTATGGATGCGATTGAACAGACAGCACAGCTGGTGAGAGAAATTTCATCTTCTTCAGAAGAGCAAAGTGCAGGGGTATCGCAGATAAATATTGCCGTTACTCAGATGGATCAGGTCACACAGCAGAATGCCGTGCTCGTTGAAGAGTCAGCATCGTCTGCTGATGAACTTGCAAGTCGAGCCGCTAATCTGAGGGACGCTGTTAGCGTGTTCCGCACAAACGCTGGTTAAAATTTCCGTTAAGTGCTTCTTTTATATGTCTGTAAACGGCGTGCTGTCGGCGCATTTCTGAGGTCTGTCATCTCAGTAACAGTATCTCATAAGCCATCCTACGGGATGGCTTAATTCCTTCCTTACGTAACTTTGGCACAAAGCGGACATACGTGCTGCAAGGTCCGCTTTGAGCGAAAAGCGGCCGTCAAATGTACGATGACAGTGTAGTTTTGCCAAAATAGACATAACATACCTATCGCACATGCAGGCGACAGGCAAAAAACCGCCATCTGAGTGGGTCAGCTGCGGAAGCAGCCGGGGAGAAAAGGTTATGCATCCCGGAAAATCCGGCGTTCAGCGAACGCTGTCACCTGTAAGCCTTGCTAAAAAAAAAGCGAACGGCACAAACCATGTGCTGCCGATCACGTAACGCCGAGAGAAGAATAAAAAAACCGCCGTGCAGGCGGTTCAAAGAGGTATTCAGTGGCTTTTGCTCTTATCGTGGCCGGTCGGAGCAGCCGCCGTTTGAGCTTAATGATAAAAGGCATCGGCAAGATAGCAAGCGTATCTCGGGCAGCGTTCCGGACGGATCCCACGGTATCTGCAGGATAAATAACCCGCTTTAGGCAAAAAAAAACCGCAGGGGGCCGAAGACGTGCAGTGGCTGAAAACTCCTGAATCCCTGGCCTGGTGTTGGCTTGCCGCTTATCTTGAATCTACTATGTGTAGTATCGATAGTAGCTTAGAAAACTACAACATATTGTATCTGCGACAGCTCGTTGCGGTCCGACATTCAGAGTTATAGGGGTTTTACCAACCAGCGGAAGATTAAGAGTACTAATGAGGGGGCCATTATTCTGAATCAATCGTAACCAATTTTATATCACCTATAATTTTCAGGAGTGTACAGCATAAAATCAACCTTTCCTGACTTATATTCATCAGGCTGCTCACCCATTTCAAGATAATGTAGCGCCAGTGTTATTGCCAGCTGAGCATGCCTCAACGTATTTTGATCTATGGTCAATGTCAGCACTCGTTGTTCGAGTAATTGCCGTGTTGTATTGTAAAGTTCATGAGTGACGTAAACTACTTTACCTCTAAGATTATAATCATTCAAAATCTCACTAACCTGAGTGTTACCCATGCCTGTATTATAAATTCCGACAATATCTTTATCAGATGCAAGGGTTCGGTTTAATAAAAGACTGATAAGCTCCCGTTCATCCTGACTGTAAATAGGTTCGCGCACATTGATTTTAGGATAAAATTTCTGCATTACTGAAATAAAGCCATCGACACGCTGACGATGGACTGCGTATTGCGTACGGCCGCTAATTATCACCACGTCCCCATGTGATGGTAGCATACCACCAAGTACAAAGCCTGATGTACGGCCTGCGCTATATTGATCAATTCCTACGTGGCACAATCTATCAGATCCTGGTAAATCTGCCACAAGGGTTATTACCGGGACACCGCGAGATTTACACAGGGTCAGCATTTCATAAATAAGTGGGCTCTCATGTGCAAATATAATCAAAGCGTCCATTTTTTTACTGCTGGCTTCAATGTGTTTTGCCATTTTTTCCGGAGAAGCTTCAGAGAATAAAGTTTTATGAAGTGTTATTCTGCGATAGCCTAAGTTATCCGCCAGCATGGAAAAATCTTTAGCAAGCTGTTCGAAAAAAAAAGATTTATTACTGCTCAACAGGACCTCAAGCTGCCAGGAGGGTCTATGCTTTTCCGGCAGAATACGCTTAAGTCCCGCATCACGGGCGGCCTTGAGTATTAGATTCTCCATGGCCGGCGATACTCCACCCCGATCATTAAGCACCCGATCAACTGTTGCAACACCTACACCTATTTTCTTTGCAAACTCAGTAATAGTTAATTTTTTCATATTTTATCGTATTTACTTTAACAGGTTTCGTCACTATCAAACTATAGTAAGTAATCTATAACACTGCCAGCGTTACAATCTTAACTTCAATTTATATTCTTTTCACATAAAAGACAAATAAATTTCACTTAAAATTAAGAGTAACACTCCAACAAAACTCTACTTTAAGAAATACATAAAACTTACTCGCATAAAAATTAACTTGAACTTATAGAACTTTTTCAAAAGCAACGCTGCGAGACATCGCATTCCTTACGAACAAATCAGCCGACTCTAAGTTTGACCAAAATGGCATTTAATTTTTAACAGAATCATATCATTAAACAATGAGTAGAATTATTTGCCACAATAAATAATGGCAATATTTAAAGTATTATTTACTCTGGATTTTTAACGCGATTTAAATATAGACCCTTTTTTCATGCAACAAATAGATGCATATGAAAAACATTAATATTCAGCCTTACCATGTCAATCAGCTTTTATATTAGATTATACTTAATAATAGTTTGATAGGATAAAATTTTACTCTCTACGAAAGTTTTCAGCCGGCGTAAGGAACTAACAGCATGAGTGAGTTAAATTGAAGATGTTAACAGCAATAGATGCTAACCATAATGTTCACTGCCTGAGTCAGCAGAGCCCGTCAGGAACCCGGACTCAGCAAAGTTATTAAAAGCTTAGTTATTTTTATAGCTCTGAGCCCGTGTTAAACAGGGGATTCACCTAATATCCAGTTAGGCCCGGTATCAGGAAAGCCTGCCGGATAGCGGCTCGCGGCATTATATGACTGAATCCATCCGGGATAACGTGTACCCGGATGACTGACCTTGTCCAGCATTTCTTTTTCCTCCTCGCTGAGATTAACAGACAGCGCGCTAAGGTTATCTCTGAGCTGATGCACATTGCGCACACCCGCTATGACGCTCGTCACCTGCTTAGAAGACAGCAGCCAGGCTATTGCGATGCTGGCAGGAGTAGTGCGGTGTTTTTCAGAAATTGTTTTGAGAACATCCACGATGTCCCATGCCAGGCTTTTATCAACGGGTGGAAATTCAATTTTTGCGCGTCTTGCAGAGGCCTCATGACTACCACTGCGGTCAAATTTGCCTGAAAGCAGGCCTCCTGCAAGAGGGCTCCAGCATAACAGTCCGGTTTGGCTATCCTTAATTGCCGGAAGGAGTTCATGTTCAATGTCGCGGCAGGCCAGTGAATAAAAAGACTGTACGCTGGCAAATTTCTCCAGCTTATGTTCACCTGAAATACCCAAAGCTTTGGCAATCTGCCAGCCGGCATAATTCGAACAGCCTATATAGCGAACCTTGCCCTGACGCACCATGTCGTCCAGTGTCCGCAGAACCTCTTCAATCGGTGTTACGGTATCAAAATTGTGGACCTGATAAAGGTCAATGTGATCGGTCTTAAGCCTTTTAAGGCTGGCTTCCAGCGCCTGCATAAGGTGATAGCGCGACTGCCCTGCATCGTTTGCGCCCGCATTCATTCTGCTGTGCGCTTTTGTTGCAAGAAAAACCTGACTGCGTCGCTGTGCCAGCACTTCGCCCAGCACGCTTTCAGAGCCCCCCATACCGTAGATATCCGCGGTATCAATAAAATTGATGCCGGCGTCCAGCGCCTCACCAACGATAATGTCCGCCTCTTTGCCCGTCAGGCGGCCGATGGCATTACCGGCGGCATTATCCGCCCCGCCAAATGTCATCGTCCCGAGACAAATGCGTGAAACATAAATCCCAGTTTTACCCAGTTCTGCGTATTTCATTTTGTTTTCTCCGTTAAGTTTCAAATGATAATGACGCAGACAAACGCTTTCTTTTATTATAGAAATCCCTTTTTTATTATTCATTCGTCCAGGAAGTTATGGATCCGTTGTCTGATATTCTTTCACTTCTGAAGGCAGAGGCCATCCTTACGGCCCGTATGGAAGCACGTGGCCCCTGGGCAATGCGGTTTCCCTCTTATAAACACATTAAGTTCGGCACTGTGCTTGAGGGGAAATTCTGGCTTTGGATGGACGGAATGCAGCCTCTGCTGCTTGAAAAAGGGGACTTCTATCTTCTGACTTCGGGTGACGCTTACTGCTGTGGCTCAAGTCCGGCATTGATGGTAAGTGACGGACGGCAGATATTCTCTTCTCACCGTGAAGCGGATGGTGTGGTCCGCTACGGACAGGGAGAACTTATCAGTGAGGGGATTGGGGGGAGATTCGTATTTGAGGAGGCTTCCAGCCCGCTGCTTTTAAAACATCTGCCTCAGGTGCTGGTTTCACGACGAGAGGAAAGTTCTTCTCCTGCACTCACCGCCCTTATCACTTTGCTTTCGCATGAAACATCAGCGCTTCGTCCCGGACACGACATTGTGGCCAGTAGCATGGCAATACTTGTTCTGGTGCAGATGCTGAGGGAATACTTAGAGATTAATCAGAAAGGGACATCCTGGCTGAATGCCCTCGGTGACAGGAAAATAGGACCCGCACTGACACTGATACATTCTTCTCCATCTGCAGACTGGACGCTGGCAAGTCTGTCTGCAAAATCGGCTATGTCCCGCAGTGCGTTCGCCAGTAGGTTTCATCAGCTTACCGGTTCAACGCCCGGGAATTATCTGACGTCATGGCGAATGGAGCTGGCATGCGCTGAACTCAGAAAGCATCACTTAAGTATTACTGAGATAGCCAGATTAACCGGATATAAATCTGTTCCCTCTTTTTCTCTGGCCTTCAAACGTCATACCGGAAGAACGCCAGGAGGCTATCGTAATCTGCATAAGAACTGTTAACAGGCCACTCCGATAATTGTCTTTTTAATGCATATGCATAATTATCAAAAATTTATCGCAGTATTCAAATATACAATGTCCGCTTCTGGCACAAAGCAGCCGTTCTGGCGGCGACTTATCTAAACAACATGGGGAACAGTTTATTCCCCATGTATGGCAGGAATATACCCGCCGCGCGTTCATCATGATTACGGTTGCTTGCTGTTACCCAGCACTTTGTTAATCGCTTCGGTCCCACATTGATCGTCGGATTCCGCGCCGCCGGTGCCCGCCATGCCGATAGCGCCGATCCACTGGCCGCGATATTGCACCGGCACGCCGCCGCCAAGCAGCAATAGCTCATTAACCGTATTCAGGTTGACGCTTTCCGGTGAGGATTGCGCCTTTATGGTCAGTTGTCTGGTTGGCGTTTTGGTGGAGAGCGCAGTAAACGCTTTACGCCATGCCGCCTGAGTGTTGTGCGGCCCCACGTTGTCATCCCGCATCAGCGTGACCAGATTTCCACCCCGATCTACCACGGCGACTACGCCTTGACGATTCATATTATGGCAGGCGGACAAGGCCTCCGTTGCCAGTTGATTACTCAGCGCCTGCGTCATGTCATAGACGGAGGCTGGCTCAGCAGCGAGCGCCACGGCAGGTCCGGTAGTCAGCATCAATGCCAGCAGTAAACGTTTCATTTATTTCAGCTCCCGCGATAGGTGGAATATCCGTACTGGCTCAGCAGCAACGGAATGTGATAGGTGGTCGTGGTATTGGTGATATGGAACTCCACCGGGATTTCGGGGAAGAAACTCTGCTGTTGATGTGCCGCAAAATAGTGACCGGTTTTAAAAATCACCCGATAATCACCCGCCTCAAAGGGCTTTGCTGGCCAAAGGGCATCAATCCGACCCTGCTGATTAGTATTGGCGGTATTCAGTACTTTCCAGCTTTCTCCATGTTTCTGCTCAAGCATTACCTCAACCTCTGAGGCCGGCAGCCCGGTCTGCTGGTTCAGCACGTGAACGCTCAGCGGATTTTTACTGGCCGCGAAGGTGACCGCGGGAACGGCAAGCAGCGTAGTGAGGGCCAGGGCAGTGAGACTCTTTTTCATTTTTTAATACTCCGGTGTTAATCACCCCGCTGTTATACCTGTACGGTTGTTCGTTCTGCCTGTCAGAAAGATGACCATATTGTCTTCTGTGGCTGAAACACTGTGGCGGTCATAAATTTCATGGCAAACTGCGCCGATGAAACTATTACTGATTGAAGATAACCAGAAGGCGAGCGCCTGGGTGCGTAAGGGGCTGGAAGAAGCGGGCTATATCGTGGATTACGCCGCAGACGGCCGGGATGGCCTGCATCTGGGGCTGTCACATCCCTACAGCCTGGTGATACTGGATATTATGCTGCCGGGGATGGATGGGTGGCAGGTGCTGAAAACCCTGCGTACCGCCAGTCAGATTCCGGTAATTTGCCTGACTGCCAGAGACTCGGTGGATGATCGGGTGAAAGGGCTGGAACTGGGGGCCAATGATTACCTGGTTAAGCCGTTCTCTTTTGCAGAGTTGCTGGCTCGGGTAAGAAATCAGCTCCGGCAGCAGCAGCCGCACAGTAGCGTACTACGGGTGGGCGATCTGGTGCTGGACTCAGCGCGCTTTCAGGTTCTGCGTGACGGTGTCACTCTTGCACTGACGCGCAAAGAGTTCATGCTGTTAGGGCTGCTCGCCAGCCGTCACGGTGAGATTCTGCCGCGGACGCTGCTGGCCAGCGAAATATGGGGCGTTAATTTCGACAGTGAAACCAATATCGTCGATGTTGCTATCCGCCGCCTGCGCCGTAAAGTCGACGACCCCTTTCCTAAAAAGCTCATCACTACGGTAAGGGGCATGGGATATTGCCTGTCAGAAAAAGGAGGCGAGGGTGACTAGCCCTTCTCTGACGCTGCGGCTGACGGCGATTTTTACGCTGATCATGGCGATGGCCTGTGGCGGCATCAGCCTGATTCTGTATAAAGCGTTACGCAGTGAACTGGTCTGGCGGGACGATCAAACATTGATTAACCGGGCGGCGCAGTTAAGACAACTGCTTGAAGATGGTGCCCATCCCAGCTCGCTGCCGCTTTACTTCAATCGGATGGTCGATATCCATCAGGACATTCTCAGCATCCGCTCGCAGCATGAGCAAAACGTCAGTATTAATCATACCGGGATAACGTTGCCCGCGATCTCGCCCACGCCGGTCAGCACGCCACCCAGTGAGAAACAGCTGCACCGCTGGATCAATGCGGATAAGACGGAAGCGTCGGCGTTAAGCCTGCAGGCAAACTCCTCGCTCGGGCCGGTAACCATTACGCTTGCCCGGGTCGCGCGGGAGCGAGCACTGATGCTGGAGCGTTATCGCCAGCAAAGCATTCTGGTTTCACTGGCGGCCATATTGCTGTGCGCCGCAGTCAGTCCGCTGTTGATTCGCAGAGGGCTAAGGGCGATCGGCCGGTTAAGTAAGATCGTGGCAGAAACGGCCAGTGACCGGTTAAATCAGGCCGTGCCGCTTCAGGCTATCCCGCAGGAGCTCCTACCGATTGGCAATGCGCTTAACGCTATGCGTCAGCGCTTATCCACGGACTTTATCCGTCTGACCCAGTTTGCCGACGATCTGGCCCACGAAATCCGCACGCCCATTAATGTGCTACTGGGCCAGAATCAGGTCGCGCTGGGTCATGAACGTTCAGCCGCTGAATATCAGACGCTGCTCGAAGGCAACATTGAAGAGCTTGAGAGTCTGTCGCGTCTCACTGAAAACATTCTCTTCCTGGCTCGCGCCACGCACCACAATATCAGACTCAATAAACAGGACTTCCTGCTGCAGGATGCGCTGGAAGCGCTGATCGACTTTCTTGAACCGGTTGCGGAAGAGCAGGAGAGGGCCATTGAGCTGAGCGCCGCAGGCAGCCTCACCGCAGATAAAATGCTGTTCCAGCGTGCGATGAGTAACCTGCTGATCAACGCCATTCGTTATTCGCCAGAAAAAGGGACGATTCAGGTCAGTACCTGTCATCACGCTGACTACGTAGAGATTGAAGTGTCGAACGCGGGCGAAGCGCTGGAGGAGCCTGAAAAATTATTTGAACGCTTCTGGCGGGGCGATAACGTCCGTCATACGGCCGGAAGCGGGCTGGGACTGTCGCTGGTACGCGCCATCGCCGCTTTACATGGCGGAAGTGCTTACTACCGGCATGAGAACGGGCACAATATCTTTGGCCTGCGCCTGCCCCGAAAGTGAGTGTCTGTACGAAAAACCTCATCCGTGCAGCTTTAATGAAAGCAGAGGGGGATGGAAGCGATCTGCGGAAGTCATAAAGTCAGACGCAGCCACCCCCTTGCCTGTTGCACGTTACCTAACCGGCACGGTGGTCAGGTAGCGTCAATTACCAGAATATACCTTGTCACTTTCTCGGGTAAATCCCGGCACCAGTGAGCATACTGGTGACATCCTGCAGGCCCCAGGTTCGCTGGAGTCTGCATCGGCACATGACGGTGAAGTGTTTAAAGGCTGGCCCCTTCAACCAGCACAAACGTCCCGTGCGCAGCCCCTGCACGCAACAGCCTGGCAGCCTGATACGCAGGGCTTTCATAAAAACCTTTGGCTTCGGCAAAAGATTCGAACTCAAATACCACATGCCGTTCATGCGCCTCTCCCTCCAGATTTTCATACTGCCCTGACCAGGCAACGATCTTCGGATTAAACGCCTGCATGGCTTCGCCTGCAGCTCTGGCATAGTCAGCGTATGCGACAGGGTCCGATACGGTCACGTGAGCGATTAAATAACCTTTGTTCATTTCTCTTTTCCTTCCTGACAGGGGGTTAAAATCCAGCATAAGGCAGCGCGACTGGCGTTAACCAAATCCGGAATGGGGGCTAAGTTTTCAAATCTTCCTTCGGGTTAACGGATTGAGTGGTGAGTAACAACCTTTTCACTGAGTGCTTCCCGATCCCCTGAGCAATGTTTGCCGCGAACCGACAGTGCTCTGAATGATGCGGGGATCTGAGCCAGTGCTTATGTACACAAATCTGCATGGCAGTTCGCAACGGCGTTAAGCCTTTCAGAGAGACGATTCACCCTCATAACGTTCAGATCGCGTTCTGCAATATCCGCGGTGTGAAAGCAGTCTATTACCCATTAATATGGTGATAAATAACGTAAGAAATAACGCACTGTTACTCTGAAGGAGAACAATGAATGAAAAACCTTGAGGCGCTGATTATTTTTGCACGCGTGGCGGAAATGAAGAGTTTTACTCAGGCAGCTGAAAGCCTGGGAATTCAGAAAGGACGCGCCTCACTAGTGGTGCGCGAACTCGAAAGGGAGACAGGCGCGACGCTTCTGCATCGCACCACGCGAACAGTGCAGTTAACGGAAGATGGACGGGCTTTTTACTCACGCGCCCGCGATCTGTTATCGGAAGCCGAAGAATTACAGTCCATGTTCTCTCACGAGGGGATGTCACTGCGGGGCCGGATACGCGTTGATATGCCTGCCGTGCTGGCACAATGCGTGGTAATCCCCGCGCTGCCGCAGTTGCTGGAGGCACACCCTGAACTGGAGATCGAGCTTTCAAGTACCGATCGGCGCGTTGATTTAGTTCATGAAGGATTTGATTGTGTCATCCGTCTGGGGCCAATCGTTGATGACACGCTTATTGCTCGCCCGCTGGGGCAGCTGCGCATGATCAATGCCGCCAGTCCCAGCTATCTGGCGCGCTTTGGGATACCGCAGACGATTGATGACCTTCTCAGTCAGGGCCACCAGATGGTTCATTACCAGCGGAGCTTTGGTTCGAAGCCAGATGGCTGGGAGTATCCGGCGGATGACGGCTATCAATTGCTGATGTTACCCGGCGCCATAAGGGTAAATAGCGTACCGGCCTATCATGAGGCGGGACTGGCCGGGCTGGGCTTGATCCAGGGCGGTTACTCAACACTGGCGCCCTATATTGAGCGCGGTGCGCTGGTTGAAGTCCTTCCCAATCTGTGTCCTGAGCCGCTCAGTGCCTCTTTTGTTGTCGCACACCGACGAAATCTGTCGCGGCGTGTCAGAGCCTTTATGCACTGGACCGAAGAAATTTTAAAACCTTATTTTGACTGATAGCACAGTGATTCTTACGCCAGATAAAAGTACAACAACAGGGTATGTGGCGAACCAATCCAGAAGTACAATTTTAATCACCGCTATGCTAATATTTCCGCGCTTATTAAGGCGTCCTGCCATGCGTAGAATTTTTGGGAACGCAGTATGATCGATAAATATCAAATTCATCATGACGTCGATGTGCTGCTTTTCATACGCCACATCTGCAAACTCGTTTATACGGGACTTATTTTGCTGCTGCTTATTCCTCATATTGCCAGTGCCGAAATAAAAGATGGCAAAGCCAATGATATCGTCAGTGGTATTATCAGCTTCACCCAGTGGACGGGCTTAAAACAACCGCCTCAATTATGTATTTTTTCTTCAGCCCGGCATCTCTCCTTGCCGGACAATGCCTCCTCTGCGGCAGCCACATTCACCGTTGTTTATCTTGCCAGCGCAGGCGACCTGCCGTCGCACAGATGCGACGCCGTCTATTTCGGCGATCAGACGTCACAACAGCAGGTGGACCTGATTCAGCAGTTTAAGGGCAGAGCCGTCCTTACCCTCGCGGAGAACAATGCGGATTGCACGCGGGGCGCCGCGTTTTGCCTGATTTTTCATCCGGGCCACACGCTTTTTTCCGTTAACCTTGATTCGCTTGCCAGAAGCGGTGTCAGGGTGAGTCCGGACGTGCTTTTGCTGTCCCGCGAGAGAAGCGAATAAAATGAAATTCGATAAATTAAGAAATGACAAATCATCGATACGCAATAAACTGCGAAAAATAAGCACCATCAACGCTGCGGTGATATTACTGTTGTGCTGGCTGTTGCTCTCTTCGACGTCGCTGCTATTCATTAAAAATTACGAGAAGCGAAACCTTGAATTAATCGGCGCAACCCTCAGCACCACGCTAACCGCTGCGACCGTTTTTTCCGACAGTTACGATGCGCACAATAAAATTGCACGGCTCGGCAATGAAGGGATGTACGCGTCTGCGAAACTGGTCACTAAAGATCAAATTGTTCTGGTCAACTGGCATGCTCAGCAGGAGCAGACGGGCTGGTATTCGCGGTTATTACGTGAGTGGATTTATCTTAAACCGCTTAACGTCAGTATCATTCACTCTGACGTTGCTGTCGGTACATTAACGCTGGAAGGCACCGTGACCGGCGCGGTGAGTTTCATTCGATACTCCTTCATGATTCTGACCAGCGGTATGCTATGTGTACTGATTATCTCCCTTTTGCTGAGTGAATTTCTGCATCGGGGTATGCTCGCTACACTGCGCAACATTACCAGCTCGATTCACTATGTGATTCATTCCGGTGATTTTTCCTTGCGTATACCGGAGAGCACGACGAGTGAGTTTCAGCTATTTTCAGATGATCTCAATTCGTTGCTGAGGGAAATGCAATCGCTAAAGGCTTCGCTTATCCGAGATAATCGCTCGCTGGCAGCCAAAGCGCTGGAGGACCCGTTAACCGGTCTTGCAAACCGCAGCGCGTTTGCTGCTCACCTTTCCCGGCTTCTCGACCAGCAATATGCTGAGGAGCGTTTTGCCTTACTCTTTCTTGATGGCGACCGCTTTAAAAGTATCAATGATAACTGGGGCCATGCCGCCGGGGATGAGGTATTAAAAGCGATAGCAGCACGGCTGTTATCACTGGCATCTGAACAGGATCTAGTCGCCCGGTTAGGTGGGGATGAATTTGCCATGCTGGTGAGCAGTCAGGTCAGTGAGGAGCAATTACAGCAACTCATGCAGGACATCCATGACCTCATCATGGAAAAAATCATCCTTGCAGAAGGTACGCCGATAAATACCTCGGTTACCATTGGCTACGCCTGGTCACAACACGGCGATACGGTTGAGTCTATTCTCGAACGCGCTGACATGAATATGTACAAAAATAAGCGAACAAATAAGGCTTAAAGATGAAAAAAAATATTTCCCTGATGCTGCTTATTTTGGCGCTGGTCGGTTGTCAGTCTAAAGAACGTTTTAGTGAGGCGCAGATCGCAGCGATGAAGCGTGCGGGATTCACTCAAAATAGGGAAGGCTGGGGATTAGGCTTATCAGATAAGATCCTGTTTGGTGTAAACGAATCAGAACTTACACCCTCCAGCAAAAGTAACATTCAGGGGATGGCAAAAAACCTGGTGTCGACCGGTATTAAGCATGTGCGAATTGACGGGCACACCGATAATTACGGCAAACCGGATTATAACCAACAGCTGTCGCTAAAAAGAGCTAACGCAGTCGCGGCACAGTGGGCGGAAGGGGCTGCTATACCGCGCGAAAATATTATCACACGTGGATTAGGCATGAGTGCACCGGTTACCAGTAACAATAGTGCACAGGGACGCGCGCAAAATCGGCGTGTGGCAATTGTGATTACTGCGCCGTGATAATGAGTTAACAGTGGGCTGTGCTGCGCGCTCAGGCCGGTATGACTCAATGTCCTGCCTGGCGGCTTTATTCGGTTACCGATGATGCGTGAAGCGCCGCTGGAAAAGATGAAACGGAGGGGGAAATGCACGGCGGAACCCGCCGTGCAGCGTTGCTATCAGCGATAAAAAGCCGGTCTTGCTGGCATAGTGACCGGCACAATCTCACCGGAAGTCTGGGCCGCGACGCAGGCATCAGCGGCCACCGCGGCGGCGTAGCCATCCCAGGCTGAGGGACCGGTCATCTCACCGCTGATGACGTTGTTGATAAATGCCTGTAACTCCACGTCATACGCATCGATAAAGCGCTTTTTCCAGTCAGTCAGAATGGTGGTGGAGAGCTTAGCCGCGCTGCGAAGCTGCACAGAGACCGGCTCCGGCAGACGAGCAATGCCGCTTTCACCCACCACTTCACACTGAATGTCGTAACCATATTCACAGTTCACGAAGATTTCGACATCAATGCGCGCCCCTTTGGTGGTCTCAAGCAGCACGATTTGCGGATCGCGCAGATGTGACGACGCCTTACGGGTTTTACGCGGGAAGATCACCTGCACGCTGGCATAATCATCATCCAGCAGCCAGCGCAGCACATCGAGTTCGTGGATCAGGGTGTCGGTGATCGCCATGTCGGTGGTGTAGCTGTCGCCCACTTCCGGGTTGCGGTGTGCGCAGTGCAGCATCAAAGGCTCACCAATTTCGCCGCTGTCGATCACCGCTTTTAGTGCGCGATAGCCGCTGTCATAAGGGCGCATAAACCCGACCTGCACCAGCTGACGTCCTGCCTTAATTTCTGCTTCCACAATGTTCATGCAGCCCTGCGCGGTGACCGCCAGCGGTTTTTCGCAGAACACCGCTTTACCCGCCTCAATGCAGGCCAGCACGAAGGCTTCATGCGTCGGGCCCCAGGAGGTGACCAGCACCGCATTGACCTGCGGATCGTTAATCAGATCGATAGCATTGTCATAAATACGCGCTTCCGGCGTCAGCTCGTTAACGATTTGCTGGCAGTTTTCACGGTTGATATCGTTAAGCGCCACCACGCGCGCATTTTGTAACACGGTGCTGCAACGGCGGATGTGTTCGCGACCGATTGCGCCGGTGCCGATGACGCCAATATTAATAGTCATGATAATTCCTTAAGCTGAGTAGTTTAACAGCTGGATGCTGTCGCGAATTTCGCGGGCAATGTCCGCTTCCTGCCAGCTGTTCATCACTGAGGAGAACGGCTCAAAGGCGTAAAGGCCGGTGTAACCCATCTTCTCCAGTCGCTCGACCTGCTGCTTACTGCGCAAGCGGTCGTCCGCGCTGAGCATGATGCGCTCTTCGTCGGTTAGCTGATTAACCGGGCGCGGGTCGGTGACGCCGGAAAGGTGAACCAGACCGATCTGCTGAATATCGATCTCCTGTTCGAAAGTCTGTTCCGCATCTTCAAACAGATGATGATGGAAGGTATCGATCAGCAATCTGAATGGCACACCCGCTTCATGGATCAGCGTCTGAGCCTGAGTTGCTGAACGCAGCGAGCTTTGCGGGAAGCCCAGCGGTTCCACCAGCCCCTGAATTCCTGCCTCAGCGAACAGCGGGGCCAGGGTTTTCAGCGCGCTTACGGTGTCGGCAGCGCTGATCGGCGTGCCGTCATTAAGCGGGCAGAGCACCAGCGATTCAGCGCCGACCGCCTGCGCATCACTTAACAGCTGGCGGGTGCGTTGCAGCACCTCTTCATTCAGCTGATTAAAGGGATAGAGCGCATTAATGGTGACAATCCGGATGCCTGACTCACGCGCCAGGGCTTTTACCTCGTCGCCGCTGAGATCGTCGGTGACGCGGCCGCTGGGCATATCATTACGCAGTTCGACATTATGGATACCGAGCTGGCTGACCAGTTTAAAAAACTGCGGAAGGGTGAGGCTGGGCGCAATTTTACGGTTGATGCAAAAGCGCGCGTTGGGAATATTCAGGCTCATAACAATTTCCTTGAATGTAGGGGTACAGTGTTAATAGCAATCGGGTAGTCAGCGTAATGACGCGGGCCGTGGATTATTCAATACAGACGTTTCAGGCACTATTTTTTGCCGTTGCCGTTATAAAGCGCATAGAAATAGTGCTCGACCTGCTCAAGACTTCTTCCCCGGGTCTCGGGAATAAACTTCACAACAAAAACAGAACCGCCGATGCCGATAGCCGCGAATATAAAGAAGGCTCCGGCCAGACCAAATGCGGCTAATAACAGCGGGAAGGCCATGGAGATGGCGAAGTTGGCGATCCACAGTGAGAAGACAGCGCCACCCATACAGATGCCACGCATCCGTGCGGGAAAGATTTCCGACAGCAGCAGCCAGGTAACAGGAGACAATGCGCCCTGCTGGAAGCAGAGGAACATCAGCATGCCCGCCAGCACCAGATAAGCCCGCAGCAGGTTGACCGTGCCGTTGAGGTATTCCGGCATCAGCCAGCAGACCAGCCCGATAAAGAACAGGCAGCAGGTGCAGCCCATCTGTCCGATTAACACCAGCGGACGGCGTCCCACTTTGCCGATTAGCCAGATACCCGCCAGCGTCATCACCACGGAGATCACGCCATTGGCGATGGTGGCGAACAGCGCGGCATCGTTGCTCAGTCCGGCAGCGGTCAGCATGGTGGGGGCGTAATACATAATGGTATTCACCCCGGTCAGCTGCTGGATGGCGGCAATACCCACGCCCAGCAGGAAGATTTTCATCAGCCAGGGTGTGGCGAGATCGCGCAGGCGGCCTTTGCCACGCTGACGGTTCTCTTCAATGGTTTCCTCAATCTCTTCCAGCTCCCACTCGACATCTTCGGCGGCACGGGTTTTTTCCAGGACCTCGCGCGCTGCCTGACTGCGGCCTTTCATTACGTGCCAGCGCGGGGTTTCAGGCATAAAAATCATGCCGATCCAGAGCAGAACAGCAGGGACAATCGACAGCGCCAGCATCCAGCGCCAGGTATTTTCGCCGCCCCAGATATCGTTAAAGGTGGCGTTGGAGATGTACGCCAGCAACTGACCGCTGACGATCATCAGCTCCTGCAGGGTGACCAGCTGGCCACGTTTATTGGCGGGGGCGATTTCTGCGATGTAGACCGGCACGGTCGCGGCAGCACCCCCCACGGCAAAGCCCAGGAACAGGCGAGAAGCGATCATCCAGGTGACATCAGGCGCCAGCGCCGAGCCGACAGCGCCAAAAGCGAAGATAAGCGCCAGCGCAATGATAATGCGTCGTCTGCCGAGGCCATCCGCCAGATGACCGGCTGCCAGCGCGCCGAAGGCTGCACCAAACAGCAGGGAGCTGGTGACCAGCCCGGTAGTAAATGGGGTGAGATGCAAATCGCCGCGCATAAACAGTAATGCGCCTGAGACTACACCGGTGTCATAACCAAACAGCAATCCACCCAGGGTGGCGACCAGCGCAATAATCTTCACAAAAGGCTCGGTGCGGGTGGTGCTATTTGGACCGGATGCCGGGTTCGACGAGATATAAAGTTCTTTTTCCATGAATACTCCTGGTAATAACGGCAAAGACAAAACGTCAGAACATGAAGAAGACATCACCCTACTGATATTTTTATTTCGGGTTAAATTATATTTGAAACTTAGTTTTCATTATGTGAGCTCAACCCTTCCGCCATTTTTATTTTGATGGGATTCCATCAGGGCGAAAATAAAAACATTAAATTTAAGCGGGTTATAGGGGAGATCGATAAGTTACCGGCGGTTCAGGCAGGGAAGAACAGGGGGAAATCAGCGTGTAGAAAGATTAAATGATCGCAGTCAGGATGAAACATCCCAACCGCGATAAACAGATAGCAGGGTGGGTTAGCGGATTTCCAGCGCGGTGAGCGCCGATAACAGTGCATCGACCTTAGGCAGGAACTGTTTACGGCGTGGCCACACCACGCTCAGCGTCAGCCCCTCGGGCTGCAACTGCGGCAAAATTATCTCCAGATCGCCCTGTTTCACGGCATGCTGAATCAGCCACGAGGGCATTTGTGCCACACCCAGCCCGGCGATGACAGCCTGCAGCTGGGCATCAACGTCGCCCAGTGCCAGCCGGTACGGCACCTCGCGCCAGTGCGGCTGACCATCTTCGGTGGTGAACAGCCAGGGTTTGGTGCTGCCATCTACACGCTCATAAAGGATGGCGCGGTGGTTCAGCAGCGCCGCCTCATCTTCAGGTCGTCCCTCGCGTGCCAGATAAGCGGGTGAGGCACAGAACTGCATCTGCTCGCGGCCCATATTACGCCAGCCCAGCGAAGCAGGCAGGTCGGGCGCGCCGCCGATCCGTACCGCCACATCCACGCCCTCTTCAAACAGGTCAACAAAGCGGTCAGAGAAACTCAGGCTCAGAGCCAGTTCCGGGTGTTGCTGACAAAAGGGCATCAGCAGCGGCATCACATTGAGGCGGCCATAGGTGGTGGGCACCGCCAGGCGCAGGCGACCGGAAGGAATCGTTCGCTGTGCCGCCAGCACCGCTTCGGCTTCGGCCAGATCCTCCAGAATGCGCAGGCAGGTCTGGTAATAGGCGCTGCCCGCGTCGGTGAGGTGCAGGCTCCGTGTGGTGCGCTCCAGCAGTCGCGAGCCTAATCGTGTCTCCAGGCGGCTGACGCTTTTACTGATCGCCGATCCGGTCACGTGCAGACGCTCCGCAGCGGCGGTAAAACTGCCACACTCTACGCTGGCAACAAACGGCAGAATATCTTTGAGGCGATGATCGTGCATCGATTAATGAACTCAGGTTGAGAATGCTGTGAATAAATGCCAGAGATAAGAACTGAATTCTCTATTAGGCTTAGCATTACGCAAAATGAGGAGAAATCAAATGAAAAAGCATGCTTTGATTGTGGGCATCAGTGGCGTTATTGGTCGCGGACTAGCAGATAAATTACAGAAGGAAGGCTGGCAGGTCAGCGGTCTGTCACGCGGACGTGGCGCGGTACCTGAAGGTGTCACCAGCCTGACGGCCGATCTGACCGATGCGGATGCCGTCCGTGACGCGCTGAAGACAGTGAAACCGGATGCGCTGTTCTTTAGCGTCTGGGCGCGTCAGGAAAATGAAAAAGAGAATATCCGCGTTAACGGCGGCATGGTGCGGAATGTGATTGAAGCACTCGGCGACCGTTTACAGGGTTCGCACGTGGCGCTGGTAACCGGACTGAAGCACTACCTGGGTCCGTTTGAAGCTTACGGAAAAGGCGCTGTGCCAGTCACGCCGTTCCGTGAAGAGCAGGGCCGTCAGCCGGTCGATAACTTCTACTACGCGCAGGAAGATGAAGTGTTCGCTGGTGCAGAGAAGTTTGACTACCGCTGGAGTGTGCATCGCCCGCACACCATCATCGGTTATGCCGTGGGCAATGCGATGAATATGGGTCAGACACTGGCGGTCTACGCAACGCTGTGTAAAGAGAAAGGCTGGCCGTTTATCTTCCCTGGCTCACCTGAGCAGTGGAACGGTGTCGTTGATATGACCGATGCGGGCCTGCTGGCTGAGCAGCTGCACTGGGCGGCGACCTCACCTAATGCCGCTAATCAGGATTTCAATGCGGTAAACGGCGATGTGTTCCGCTGGAACTGGATGTGGCCAAAACTGGCTGACTATTTCGGCATTGAAGCAGCGGAATACCCGGCGCAGATGATGCCGCTGGAAGATCGCATGCAGGAAGCCGCCAGTGCGTGGCAGGCGATTGCAGAGCAGCATCAGTTGCGTGAATCGGATGTCACCAGACTGGCTTCCTGGTGGCATACCGATGCCGACCTGGGACGTCCGATGGAAGCCTTTACCGATATGAGTAAGAGCCGCAAAGCGGGCTTCACCGGCTATCGCAGCACGCTCGACTCCTTTATTCAGCTGTTTGATAAGCTGAAAGCGGAAAAAGTGATCCCGCAATAACCCAGCAGGCGCCGCATCAGGCGCCTGTTTTGTTTCTGACTGATAGCTATACTCTGGCACTCAATCAGTAAATAGAGGATTGGATCCTATGGCGACATGTTTCATTATCGGCGCAGCGGGCAAAGTGGGCCAAAAGCTGACTCGTCAGCTGAGCAGTAAAGGCCATACAGTGACGGCGCTGCACCGCAAACCGGAACAGGCAGAGACGCTGCAGTCCGCAGGTGCTAAACCGGTGGCTGGCGATATTCAGCAGCTGAGCGTGACGGCACTGGCAGATCTGATGACCGGTCACGATGTGGCTGTCTTCACGGCGGGTGCGGGCGGTGCCGGGATCGAGCTGACCAATGCCATTGACGGAGAAGGGCTGAAGCTGGCGGTTGCCGCAGCAGAGCAGGCGGGGGTATCACGCTTTATGCTGGTTTCCGCTTTCCCGGATGCGGGCCGCGGTAAAACTCCCTCAGAGGGATTTGAGAATTACATGCGGGTGAAGCGTCTGGCGGATGCGGAGCTGGTAGCGAGTAAGCTGGAGTGGGTGATCCTGCGACCGGGTACGCTGACCGATGAAGCCGGTACCGGCCGGGTTCATGCCGATCTGGCGATTCCGTATGGTGAGATCCCGCGCGAAGATGTGGCGGCGACACTGGTCGGCCTGATTGAAAATCCGGCGATTAAGTATCAGATCATCGAACTCACCAAAGGTGATGTGCAGATTGATGTGGCGTTGCAGCGGTTGCAGCGGGGCTAAAAAAGGCTCGTTATCACAGCCAATACGCCTGAATGCGTAACAAATAAAAGCCCCGAAGTCGGGGCTTTTTTCTTCTTAACGCATGTGCTACTTAACGCATTTCGCGCAGTGCGCGCGCTCAATGTGCTGGAAGAAGTCGTTACCTTTGTCATCGACCAGGATAAAGGCAGGGAAGTTCTCCACCTCGATTTTCCAGATCGCTTCCATTCCCAGCTCGGGATACTCCACGCATTCCAGACTTTTGATGCTCTGCTGCGCCAGCACCGCTGCCGGTCCACCAATGCTACCGAGATAGAAGCCGCCATGTTTATGACAGGCATCCGTCACCTGCTGGCTGCGATTGCCCTTGGCCAGCATGATCTTACTTCCGCCGTGCGCCTGCAGCAGATCCACGTAGGAATCCATACGACCGGCAGTGGTCGGGCCGAGTGAACCAGAAGCATAACCTTCAGGCGTTTTCGCCGGACCAGCGTAATAGACCGGATGATCTTTGATGTACTGCGGTAATCCTTCGCCGTTATCGATGCGCTCTTTGAGTTTTGCATGTGCAATATCGCGCGCCACGATAATAGTGCCGGTCAGTGACAGGCGGGTTGAAACCGGATAAGCAGACAGTTGCGCCAGAATCTCTTCCATTGGGCGGTTGAGATCAACCTGCAACGCTTCACCTTCGCCCTGCTGACGCAGTGCTTCCGGGATCAGGCGGCCTGGGTTGGCTTCCAGTTTCTCAATCCAGATACCTTCACGGTTAATCTTCGCTTTGATGTTACGGTCAGCCGAGCAGGAGACGCCCATGCCGATCGGGCAGGAGGCGCCGTGACGTGGCAGACGCACCACGCGGATATCATGTGCAAAATATTTGCCGCCAAACTGCGCACCCAGACCGAGCTGCTGCGCCGCTTCCAGCAGTTCCTGCTCCAGCTGAACGTCGCGGAACGCCTGACCGTGCTCGTTGCCTTCAGTGGGCAGCCCGTCGTAATAGTGAGTTGAGGCGAGCTTCACGGTTTTCAGGGTGCTTTCTGCCGAGGTGCCGCCGATGACAAACGCAATATGGTAGGGCGGACAGGCTGCGGTGCCGAGGGTATGCATCTTATCCACCAGGTAATTTTTCAGCTTGCCCGGGCTCAGCAGCGCTTTGGTTTCCTGATAGAGATAGGTTTTATTGGCGGAACCGCCACCTTTAGCGATACAGAGGAACTTGTACTCATCGCCATCCACGCTGTAGAGGTCGATCTGCGCTGGCAGGTTAGTGCCGGTATTCACCTCTTTATACATATCCAGAGCGGCATTCTGCGAATAGCGCAGGTTATCTTCGATATAGGTGTTGTAGATACCCTGTGACAGCGCAGCTTCATCACCGCCGCCGGTCCAGACGCGCTGGCCCTTTTTGCCCATGATGATCGCGGTGCCGGTATCCTGACAGGTTGGCAGCACGCCTTTGGCGGCAATTTCAGAGTTTCTTAAAAACTGCAGGGCGACATATTTATCATTGTCGCTGGCTTCCGGGTCATCAAGGATGGAGGCGACCTGCTGCTGGTGGGCCGGACGCAGCATAAAAGAGGCGTCGTGGAACGCCTGCTGGCTCAGTAACGTCAGCGCCTGAGGATCGACTTTAAGGATCTCCTGACCCTCAAACTCGGAGACGGAGACATGCTCACGACTCAGCAGATAGTATTCGGTATCTTCGTGGGACAGCGGGAAAGGGTTCTGATAGACAAAAGGCTTGTTCGACATTTTTTCTCACTTAATGACCGGCTGAACCTCCGCGGACAGGCTGCGGGGCGCAACATCATAGGCGAATTAATTGTTTATTATGCTTCCCCACCGCGGGTGCGGTGGGGAAGTGCAGGAATGGTATCTTATAACGCGTTGATCTGCATGTTGTATCCGTCAGAACAACCACACCATCCACGGATAGGCAATCAGCATCATGGAGCCTAAGAAGATGGCACCGAAGATGGTTCCCAGACGCCAGTAGTCTTTGGTAGGCAGATAACCGCTGCCGTAGTAAATCGGGCTTGGACCCGTACCGTATGGCGTGATGATGCCCATCACACCCAGAGAGGTACACAACATCAGGCAGAAGACCGGCATATTGATGCCCGGAATGGAGGCTGCAATGGTCAGCATGGCCGGTAACAGCGCGGTGGTGTGTGCGGTGGTACTGGCAAACAGGTAGTGCAGCAGGAAGAAGGCGATTAACAGCACCACGGCCGAAACCTGTGGGTCATAACCCTGCAGCAGCATGCCACCCTCTTTACCTAACCAGGTAATAAAGCCAACGCGGGCCAGACCATCGGCCAGTGCCACCAGGGTGGCGAACCAGGCAAAGGTGTTCCAGGCCGGTTTATTACTGGTGATGTCATTCCAGGTCAGTACGCCGGTCCACAACATCAGAACGACCACCAACAGCGCCGCCATGGCAGGTTCGATCCACGAGGTGGCGAAAATCCACATCAGCAGTGCACAGACTACAAACACCAGCAGCAGGATTTCATTGCGGGTCAGTCTGCCCAGTTTTTCCAGTTCAGCGATGGCCCATTTCGGCACTTCATCATTGATTTTAACTTCAGGTGGGTAGAACCAGTAAGCCAGCAGCGGCATGGTCAGAATCAGCAGCACACCCAGCGGCAGGAAGGCCAGGAACCACATGCCCCATGAGATATCAAAACCGACGATGCTTTTTACCAGTGCCAGTGCCAGCAGGTTAGGTGCCAGCGCAGAGAGGAACATGGAACTGGTAATACAGGCCGCGGTAATCGCTACCCACATCAGATAGGAACCGATTTTTCGGGCGCTCGGGTCGTTAGGTTTAGAGCCGTAAAGCGGCGGCAGGTTGGCGATAATCGGGTAGATGGTACCGCCACTGCGCGCGGTATTTGACGGCGTAAAGGGCGCAAGAAGCAGGTCAGCAAAGGTAATAGCATAACCCAGTGTCAGACTGCGGCGACCCAGATACTTCACCAGAATCAGGGCCAGGCGGCGACCAAACTGCGTTTTGTCATAACCCGCGGCGAACATAAAGGCACCGAAGATCAGCCAGACCGTGGAGTTGCCGAACCCACTTACCGCCCATTTGAACGACTCACTGGCGACTTTGAATTTCGGGTTAGCCAGTTCAGCCGGGCTGAAGAGCAGAAACTGGCTGAACAGCGCGATGACTACCACGCCGGTCAGGCCGATCACCGCGCCTGGCAGGGGTTCAAAAATCAATCCGACAATCACGCCGACGAAGATGGCGAAGAAGTGCCAGGCGTAGGGTTCGAGTCCGGCTGGTGTGGGCACCAGCAACAGCAACACGGCAACGAGCACCGGCAGAGCAAGCATGATAGCTTTCTTTTTACCCGGCGCCGCAGGTGCGACTTTTGGGGGTTCAGTTACAGCTGAGAGTGGTTTCATAGTATTTTATCTGCAAGTTAAGAAGAATGCGATTTGCGCCCCGGACCTTCACTGATGACTTTCTTTCTTATTCTTAATAGTGTGAATAAACCGCGATGCACTGATTTTTTAATCGACTGCTTAGCTATTGAGCTGCATTTTTAAATCCATGTAAATATGATGCGATTTTTGCAAATATAGATTTTGATCCAGATCAAAGAAATTAATTCATTATTCCCCATTTTTAACATTTATTTTTTATTTATATTTACGGCATCGACATTTTGACGGTTCTGTGAAGCTGGTCGACAAATCATCAGCTAACGCAAACTGAATGCCCTGCTTTAACTTCTTGATGATAAACGATTTATTTTTTATGTAAACGAATGGTTGATTTTTGGTTACCCATGGTTAACAATTAATATAACTTCACTTTATGCATTCGGCAAATAAAAACTCTAAATGATTTAAAAGTTAAAAAAGTAAATTTATCGCTTATGAAAGCAAAGAAAAGGGTATATTAGTCTCATGACATCGGACCACTTAATTAAGCGATAATTTGCGTCCGCTAAAAAATTTCCAGACTTTTAAATCTTGGAGTTTATCGCAATGAAATCTCTCACCCCCATCCTTAATCCACTGACCCTGCCTAATGGCGCTGTGTTGAAAAACCGACTGGTAATGGCACCGATGACCACCTGTACCGGCTTTTATGACGGTACGGTCACCAGTGAGCTGGTCGAGTACTATCGCGCACGTGCAGGCAGCATCGGAACCGTGATCGTTGAATGCTGCTTCATTGACAACCGTGGCCCGGCATTTCCGGGTGCCATTGCTATCGACAGCGACAACAAAATCCCTGGTCTGAAACGCATCGCGGACGCGATTAAATCTGAAGGCTCTACGGCCATTTTGCAGATCTATCACGGCGGCCGTATGGTGGAACCGGAGCTGATTGGTGGCAAAACGCCGGTTGCGCCAAGCGCCATCGCGGCACCGCGTGAAGGGGCAACCAAACCCCTGGCGCTGAGCGCCGAAGAAGTCGAAACCATGATCACCAAATTTGGTGATGCGGTGAACCGCGCTATCAAGGCCGGTTTCGATGGCGTCGAAATTCATGGTGCTAACACCTACCTGATTCAGCAGTTCTATTCGCCGAACTCTAACCAGCGCGATGACAAGTGGGGCGGCAGCCGCGATAACCGCGCACGCTTCCCGCTGGAAGTGCTGGAAATCACCCACAAGATGGCTGAGCGCTTCGCCCATAACTCTTTCATCATCGGCTATCGCTTCTCGCCGGAAGAGATCGAAGTGCCCGGCATTCGCTTTGACGACACGCTCTATCTGCTGGAAAAACTGGCGGCGCGCGGACTCGATTACGTCCATTTCTCGGTAGGTCAGCTGCTGCGTCCGTCAATTGTTGATACCCAGGATCCGACGCCGCTGATTGAGAAGTTCGTCGCGATGCGTTCGCCTGTGCTGGCAAAAGTGCCGGTGATTGGTGTTGGCGGCGTCGTCAATAAAGCCGATGCCGAGCTGGCGCTGGAGAAAGGCTACGATCTGGTGGCGATTGGTAAAGCCTGCATCGCTTACCCGAACTGGGCTGACCGCATCATCAATAACGAACACCTCGATCTCTACATCGACAGCAACAAACGCGAAGAGCTGCAGATCCCGGAACCGCTGTGGCGCTTCTCCCTGGTCGATGCGATGATCCGCGACATGAGTGAATCGGGCCGTAAATACAAAGCGGGCGTCTATCAGGAAAAAGTCGAAGCCGAAGCGCTGAAACTGAAAATCAACGTCACGCTGGATACTGACCGTATCACTGACATCTCGCTGGTGCCGGATGACACCCTGGATGTGGACTTCACCACCACCTTTGAAAGCCTGCGTAGCCGCATCCTGGTGGCCAACAGCCCACACGTCGATGCGATTACCGGGGCGACTACCCAGAGTGAGGCGCTGAAAAAAGCGGTTTCACGCGCGCTGACCACCTCCAGCAAAGAGCATGTGATTGAAGAGGGCGGCAACCCTAACGCACCGCAGAATTACGATGTGGTGATTGTGGGCAGCGGCGGCGCCGGCCTTGCGGCGGCTATTCAGGCGCACGATGAAGGGGCGCGCGTGGTCATCATCGAGAAGATGCCGACCATTGGCGGTAACACCATTAAAGCCTCAGTGGGCATGAACGCCGCGGAAACCCGTTTCCAGAAACTCAAAGGCATCGAAGACAGCAAAGAGCTGTTCTACGAGGAGACGCTGAAAGGCGGTCAGTTTAAAAATAATCCGGTGCTGCTGCGTGAGTTTGTAGAGCTGGCACCGGAGGCGATTGAGTGGCTGGCGAATCACGGCATTGAGCTTAACGACATCACCATCACCGGCGGGATGAGCATCGATCGTACCCACCGTCCGGCGGATCGTTCAGCGGTGGGTGGCTTCCTGATCAGCGGTCTGGTTAAAAACATCAACAGCCGCAATATCGAAGTCCTGCTGGAAACCTCAGTCTCAGAAATCCTTTATGAGAACGGCGCGGTAGCGGGTGTGAGAGTGGTCGATGAGTACAACGACAGCCGTATCCTGAACGCGAAAAGCGTGATTGTGGCGACCGGCGGATTCAGTGCGAACCGTGAACTGGTAGTGAAATATCGCCCTGAACTCGATGGCTTTGTCACCACCAACCACAAAGGTGCCACCGGCAGCGGTATTGCCATGCTGGAAAAAATTGGTGCCGGTACCGTGGATATGGGCGAAATCCAGATTCACCCAACGGTTGAACAGACCACCTCTTATCTGGTCTCTGAATCCATTCGTGGCGGCGGTGCTATCCTGGTCAGTCAGGCGGGTGAGCGCTTCTACAACGAAATGGAAACCCGCGATAAAGTCTCGGCGCAGATTATCGCCTTGCCAGAGAAGAGTGCCTGGATTGTGTTTGACGAGCAGGTGCGGATGAATAACAAAGCGGCTGACGAATATATCGCCAAAGGCTTTGTAGTCAGCGCGCCAACCGTGGCAGAACTGGCGGTGAAACTCAACATGAGTGAGCATCATACGCTGGAAGCCACGCTGGCCCGTTACAACAACTTCGTTATCATGCAGAAAGATGAAGACTTCGGTCGTCAGACCGCGCTGCGTCATCCTCTGAGTGAAGCGCCGTTCTACGCGATTCGTGTTGCACCGGGCGTACACCACACCATGGGCGGCGTCACCATCGACACCACCACTGCGGTGCTGGACAGCCAGAAACAGGTGATTAACGGCGCCTGGGCCTGTGGCGAGGTGGTTGGCGGCATCCACGGCGCGAACCGCATCGGCGGTAACGCAGTCGCCGATATCATTATCTTCGGCATTCTGGCCGGTGGTAACGCCGCCGCTTACGCCCGACGTTAAGGGTCGTCTCCGGCATCCGCGCTCTGCGGATGCCGCTCTTTTCTCTCTAAAGCAGAGTCGCCTATGTTAACTGATGCGCGTGTCTATGCTTACTCCGCTGTCTTAATGGGTTCACCCATCCTGCTCAAACTCTTCAACGATAATCAGACCCTGGCCGGACAGGTCTTCCGCCTGATTAAACAGCAGGAGAATCTCTTCACGGTTAACCGCGCGGCGTCGGAAGTGATGGCGATTAATCACGCGGCAGGGCAGCATCCGGTGGTCGTGAGTCAGCCGGTGTTTGACCTGATCGCCTGCGCGCATGCGGTGAGCCTGCTGCCCGACAGCCTGTTTAATCTGGCTATCGGCCCGCTGGTGAAATGCTGGAAAATCGGCTTTCAGGGCCACCGTGTTCCATCAGAGACAGAACTTCAGGCGCGTATGGCGCTGACGAATCCGCATGACGTTATTCTTGATGACGCAAGCCGCAGTGTCATGCTGGCGCGACCTGGGATGGAGATTGACCTGGGCGCCATCGCCAAAGGCTATATCGCCGATGTTGTGCAGGCTTTTTTGCGCCAGCAGCAGGTCAGCAGTGCGCTGATTAATCTGGGGGGAAATGTGCAGACGGTGGGTGCGCCGCCAGAAGAGGCGGGCTGGGCAATCGGCCTGAAAAAACCATTTGGTGAGGCCGATGAGCTGATCGGGGTGATCGGGGTGAATAATCGCTCGGTGGTGACATCCGGTATCTATGAGCGTTATTTCGAGCTGGATGGCGTCTGTTATCACCACATCCTCGACCCGCGAAGCGGTTATCCGCTGGATAACGACCTGCTGAGCGTCACCGTGATCTCTGAACGTTCACTGGATGGCGACATCTACACCACGCTGCTTTACGGCCTCGGCGTTGAACAGGGCATTGCCTGCCTGGCGGAGCAACCGGGCATTGAAGCGATATTTGTGACCCGTGACAGGCAGGTGATCTGCTCGTCACAACGTCACTTTTCTTTTCAGTTACTGGACACCGATTACCGGCTGGTTCACTGACAATATTGTTTGAGTAAAGTGTGATACTCCGGCTGCAGGCGATAGCGATAAACCGGACGGCCCGTGACCCCATAATGAATGCTGGTGAACAGAATATTAATCTGCGCCAGCCAGATCAGATACTTGCGGCAGGAGACGCGAGAGATATTCACCTCGGTTGCCAGTTCGTCGGTGGAGAACTCGGTACCCGGATGGGCGTCGATCCACAGACACAGCGTGCGCAGCGTCTGCGGTGTTAATCCTTTCGGCAGTCGCTTCTGCTCGCTGGCCCCCGGCGGATTGCCATGCAACAACTGATCAACGTCCGACTGCTGATAGAACTGATGATTATCCATCAGCGATTTTTTCTGTCGCCAGCCAGTCAGCGCCTCTTCAAAGCGGGCAAACTGGAAAGGCTTGATCAGATAATCCACCACACCGTAGTTGAGTGAGGTTTTGATGGTGGCGGCATCTGCTGCTGACGAGATAATAATCACGTCAACCGGACGTCCTGCGCTGCGCAGTTCCGGTAACAGGTCGAGACCGTTCTCCTGCTGCATATAGATATCCAGCAGGATCAGATCAACCTGAGGTTCGGCCTGCGCCAGCCGCTCTTTGGCCTGCTGTAAGGTTGAGGCGGTGCCGCAGCAGGTAAAGCCTGGGATCTGCCCGATATAACAGCGATTCAGCTCGGCTACCATGGCGTCATCATCGACAACTAACACATTGATCATTGGGTAATCATTCCTCTCTCCCACGGAAGTTGTACTAAGAATTGGGTGAATACACCCGGTTCCGACTCGACACTGACACTGCCGCCCAGGCTTTCGGTCTGCTGCTTAACCAGAAACAATCCGACACCGCGATCTTCGCCTTTTGACGAGACGCCACGCTCAAAAATGGCGCTGAGCTGCGTGCCGTCGATCCCGGGTCCGTCATCACTTACTTCACAGGCTAACCAGCCATTCTGATAATGCAGCAAGAGGTGGATCTCCCCTTCGGTTTCCGGATCCAGCGCCTCAAGCGCATTTTCAATTAAATTGCCCAGCACCGTAATCAGTACCGCGCTCTGCTCCTCGCTGCCGCAGTCGGGCAGAAAACTCGCCTCATCGATAATCAGCTGATGGCCTTCATCGGTCACCCGGTTGATTTTGCTGAGCAGGAAACCCGCAATGATGGGCGATTTGATCTTTTGCAGCAGCGAACCAATCTCCGTCTGATAGGCGTTGGCGGTTTTCAGGATGTACTCTTCCATCTGCGCATAGTTTTTCATATGCAGCAGGCCCAGAATGACATGCAGCTTGTTCATGAACTCATGGGAACGTTCACGTAACGCGTCTACATAGTTTACCATGCCGTCCAGACGCTGCATCAGCTGGCTGATTTCGGTCTTGTCCCTGAAGGTGGTCACCGCGCCGATAATGCGGTCACGACTGCGAACCGGCACGGTATTGCTGATCAGGATGCGATTACCCAGCGTCAGCTCCTGATCGTGCCAGGCTTTGCCCGCATGCAGCGCATCCTGCTGATGGCGGTGCATCACGCTCTCTTCAGCAATCAGATCGCCGCTTAATGGCATCTTGCGGGTGGTCTCATGCAGCAGCTGCTGCGCCGCGTGGTTAATCAGGCTGACGCGTGACTCATCGTCGACCGCAATCACACCCTCTTTAATAGAATTGAGGATCGCCTGACGCTGCTCGAACAGGCTGGAAATTTCGTGCGGCTCCAGCCCGAGCAAAATGCTCTTCAGGCGCCTGACCAGAATAAGAATCCCCAGCAAACCCACCAGGCCGCCAAATAAGACAGTCCAGACGATGTTCCAGCGGCTTTTGGCAATCTGCGCCGCCACATCATTCAGCGCAATGCCGATCGCCACCACGCCAATCTGCTGATGCTCTGCGTTATAAACCGGGGTAAATACCCGCAGTGCCTCTACCAGCACGCCGTGATTTACCGCCACATTTTCCCGCCCGCTGAGGGCCGGATAGATATCGTTGCCGACAAAATGTTTGCCAATCACCGCCGCGTTTGGGTGTGAAAAGCGAATGCCACGCATATCCGTCACCACCACAAACAGCAGGCCGTTGCGTTTGCGCGCGGCTTCGGCCAGTGGCTGAATCTGGCTGCTGCCATCCGGTAACAGCAGCCCACGCTGGACTTCAGGGCTGTCTGCCAGAGTGCGTGCCACCGCCATCGCTTTATCTTTAAGATGCGACTGAGCAAAGTTATCGATCTGCACAAAATAGAGCAGATGGACAGCAAGCAGCACGGTGACGATAACCGCGGTCATCATCAGGGTGGTCAGGGTACTGAGTTTCATGGGTCGTTTAGTCACGGCATGTCGGTTCTGTGGTTGGCTTGTCATTGGCGTTCAGCACGGGTGGAAGATCGCCCGGAAACATACGCTAACTGACCGCATCAGTACAGTTTTAGCGGTCTGCGCGCGGGCAATCGCCGGAGAACAATATTTGTGTTAGGGGATTGTATAATTCAAAGGACACCCTTAATGTGTGGTTAAAATATGTGAGCAATTCGGTAAGCCTTTTGTAATTAAATTAAGGCTAAATTGCTATTTTTAATTTTATAACTATTTTCACATTAACTCACAAATAACATTATTTTAAACTTTAAGGACTTTTTTTAACCAGTACCGTCTGAGCTGTAGATTAAAATGATGAATTCAAAGAAAGTTATCCCCACTCTTTCCCTCGCGGCCTTGTTAGTTTCTTCAGCACTGCATGCTGAAACTTCACCAGAAAAAACCGACGTCCTGTTAATTGGTGGTGGCATCATGAGCGCCTCAATGGGCACCATGCTGGAAGAGCTGCAGCCTGGCTGGAAACAGATCATGGTTGAGAAGCTGGATGGTGTGGCACTGGAATCCTCTAACGGCTGGAACAACGCCGGTACCGGTCACTCTGCCAATATGGAGCTGAACTATACGCCAGAGCGTAAAGACGGCTCGATCGACGTGACGAAAGCGCTGGAAATCAACGAAGCCTTCATGGTTTCACGCCAGTTCTGGAGTTCGCAGGTCAAAGAGGGTGTGATGCACGATCCGCGCTCTTTCATCAACTCAACGCCACACATGAGCTTCGTCTGGGGCGACAACGTCGACTTCCTGACTAAACGCTATGCGGCGTTACAGAAAACCGCGCTGTTCCAGGGCATGAAGTTCTCTACCGATCACAAGCAGATCGAGCAGTGGGCACCGCTGGTGATGGAAGGTCGTGATCCCCAGCAGAAAGTGGCCGCAACCTGGACGCCAGTTGGCACCGACGTAAACTACGGTGAAATTACCCGTCAGCTAATCGGCAGCCTGAAGAAGAATGACAACTTCCGTCTGGAAACCTCGTCTGAAGTCACCGATTTCAAACGTAACGGCGATAACTCGTGGCACGTCACCATTAAAGATGCCAAAAACGGCAACGAGCGTGCGGTTGACGCGAAATATGTCTTTATTGGTGCTGGCGGCGGCGCGCTGAAATTACTGCAGAAGACCGGCATCCCGGAAGCGGAAAACTATGCAGGCTTCCCGGTCGGTGGTTCATTCCTGGTAACCGAAAACAAGGCGATTGCCGATCGTCACCTGGCGAAAGTATACGGTCAGGCGTCTACCGGAGCACCACCGATGTCCGTTCCGCATCTGGATACCCGTTATCTGGATGGCAAACGCGTCGTGCTGTTTGGACCTTTTGCGACCTTCTCAACCAAGTTCCTGAAAAATGGTTCACTGTTTGACCTGCTGAGCACCACCACTACCCATAACATCGTGCCAATGACCGATGTGGGTATGGATAACTTCGACCTGGTGAAATACCTGGTTGGCCAGGTGATGCTGACAGAAGAAGATCGCTTCGAAGCGCTGAAAGAGTACTACCCGGACGCGAAGAAAGAGGACTGGAAACTGATTCAGGCCGGTCAGCGCGTACAGATCATCAAGAAAGATGCTGACAAAGGTGGCGTGCTGAAACTGGGTACAGAAATTGTGACCGATCAGCAGAAAACCGTGGCGGCACTGCTGGGTGCTTCTCCTGGTGCATCGACCGCTGCGCCTATCGCGTTAAGCGTGATGCAGAAACTGTTCCCGGAAGAGTTTAAGTCAGCGGAATGGCAGGCAAAAATCCACAAGATGATCCCAGGCTACGGTCAGAAACTGAATGACAACGTGCCGATGCTCCAGCAGGTATGGAATGACACCGCTGCGACTCTGCAGCTGACCACACCGCCGGTTATCAACATGGATGGCAAAGCAGCCGAGGCGCCAGCAGCACAGCCTGAGCAGGCAGCGCCTTCAGCGAAGCACGACATGGCGCTGTAACAGCGACCTGACGTAAAAAAAGCCCGCACAGGTTATCCTGCGCGGGCTTTTTTATTGCCGCGTTGTCTGCCCGTTACTCCGGCTGGTTACCGCGCCAGTTGCCCCAGGGATCTTCTGCGGGTGCTTGATCCGCCTCTTCAGACGGTGCTTCGCGGGAGGCCGGTTCCTCTTTTAACGAGGCGAGATAAAGCGCTTCGACTTCAGCCCGCGCCCAGGGCGTGCGCCGCAAAAACTTCAGGCTTGATTTAACACTCGGATCGCTTTTAAAGCAGTTAATGTTGATCCGTTTTCCCAGCTCCGCCCAGCCATACTGCGCGACTAAACTGTTTATCTGCATCTCCAGCGTTACGCCATGCAGAGGATCTTTTGAGGTTTGTGCGTTCATCATCTATCCGCCTGATTCATTCAATGCCGCACATCCTGACAATCGTAAAGCCGTTGTGCAAGGCGTGAAGGTGAAAAAGGGCATGCCGTGGCGCGTTAAGCGCAGATTTCTGTGTCTGAGTTAACGTGACAGGCAGAAGAGTGCGCAGGCGTGCGGCGATTGTGCTAATCATAAGCGACTGATGATGCTCAAAAAGGATCCCCTGCCATGTCTGTGCCCGTCGATAATCTGCTCAGCTCCGCCAGCCGTAAACGTGCTCTGATTGCCGGTTCGGTAGGTAATTTCATTGAATGGTATGAGTTTGCCGTCTATGGCTTTCTTGCCACCGTGATAGCGCAGAACTTTTTCCGGCTGGAAGGGGAGTCAGCGCTGACCGGGCTTCTGCTGACCTATGCGTCATTTGCCATCGCCTTTTTCTTCCGTCCACTCGGAGCAATCATTTTCGGCCGGATGGGTGATCGCATCGGGCGCAAACCCACGCTGATTTTTGTGTTAATCATGATGACGCTGGCGACGGCGGCTATCGGCCTGGTGCCCACCTATGCCCAGTTGGGCATCCTGGCGCCGCTGATCGTGACCGGTCTGCGTATTCTGCAGGGTCTGTTCGCGGGGGGTGAGTATGGCGGGGCGGTATCGCTGATGACCGAGTTTGCACCGCGCGGTAAGCGGGGCCTTTATGGGGCGTGGCAATCTTTTACTGTGGCGCTGGGATTACTGGCTGGCGCGGGCATCGTAGCGCTGCTCTCACTGCTGCTGTCGCCGGAGCAGATGCTGAGCTGGGGCTGGCGCATCCCGTTCTTCATTGCCCTGCCGCTGGGTGTCATCGCGCTCTGGCTGCGGGTTCAGATGGAGGAGACCCCGGCGTTTATTCAGCAGCAGGCAAAACCCGTTGTAAAAGTTGACGCCAGCCTTGGCGATACGCTGAAAACGATCCTGCTCGGTATCTGTCGGCTGATGGTCTGGTCGGCGGCCGGTTACACCTGGCTGGTGATTATGCCGACGTACCTGCAGGCATCGCTGCACACCGGTTTTAACCAGGCGTTGCTGATTGCGGTGATATCGAACCTGGGCTTTGCTGCCACCATCATCCCGGCCGGCATGCTGAGTGACAGGATTGGCCGCCGTGCGGTGATGGTGACAGCGGCGGTATTGCTGCTGGTGCTCTCTCTGCCGCTGCTTAACATACTTCAGGCAGAGAGCACCGGGCTGCTGCTGAAAGCGCTGGTGGTGTTTATCGCGGGCGGAGTAGTCGGGTTGCTGGCCGGAGCGGGGCCTGCAATGCTGGCAGAGATGTTCCCGACGCGGGTGCGTTATACCGGACTGGGTCTGGCCTATTCGCTTTCTAACGCGGTGTTTTCTGGCTGTGCCGGATTGATCATCACCGGGTTGATTAAACAGACCGGTAATCCCGATATCCCCGCCTGGTATGTGATGGCGACTGCGCTGGTCAGTATTGTTGCGTTGATGACCCTGAACAAAGATGATCATCTGCGGCTACTGGATGAGCCACCGTCGCGCTAAGTGTCGGCAAGCAAGCTGAGCGGGAAATTCAGGCTGCATAAGTGTTATGCAGCCTTTTTTACTGACAGGTCTGCCGGGAAGGGCAACAAACAAGCCTGCTTATCAGAAATGCAGCTGTAATATCACTGGCGTAACGTGCCGCTCTGTTCAGGCCGATGTAACAGGGTTTTATTCCGTAAGCGATTCAGCCGGATCAACGTCACTGACCTTCTCGCGTCATCAACACCGCCAACAGGTCTGAAGCCAAAGAGGATGCTGGAGAGAAGGATTCAGACAAGGTCATTCACTTTGCGATGATGGCAAACTGAAAACCTGATCACGGCAATTAACTTTATGAGCATGGTTGTCGGCAATAATGATGACAGCAGCCATAATCATACCGAGAAGAATGATAACTATTTTACGCAGGAGCATAAGCGTTAATTCCTGTGAAATTAAACTATTCTTATCTGTAATATGTTATTCAATTTTATCAGTGACTTAACGTGAGTGTTGATTAATTATGGCTGAAGTAACATCTTTATATATTGATCGCGATGCGGTTTTCCAGACTCTGCTGAAATAAAGGCGTCATGCAAATTATAAAATAAACGAAATCTAAATGAGGGAATAAAAGCTGTTAATTTATCTTGTGTCTGTTTGACTGAAAAGGGTTGAACCTGTATGGCTTCAGGCTGTGAAGAGGAAAAGCTGAATAACGGCCCACAGTTGAATACTGCGGGCAGCACGCTGGACCCGGTCCGGACTCATCCGACAACCGGATCCCGCTGGTGGCGGCAGTCATCACTAACTTTAAACAGATTACAGACTGAGAACGGTGTCGTCAGATTTCTGTTTCTCCGGCTGAGTGATGAAATCCTGTGCCAGATCGGCGACGATGGCTGCAACGGTTCGCACCGATTTGATCATCGAGATGCCGGTGCCTGTCGAAACGACGCCTTTGTCAAAATTGCCCAATCGCATCGCCTGCCATAAAGAGTGGTAGCCATTCATTGCAGTGAACAGCGTTTCACGGTCAGCGCCCTGCGCATCAAGTTCTGCCAGCCTGGGGCCGAGCGGCGTGGGCAATGTCCGGTAATAAGCGGGCAGGGTGCGGAAAAGTAGCAAATCTTCTGCGCTCGATGAAACAATCAGCTGCTTAACCTTCTCATCCGCCGGGTTCTCCTGCGCGGTTAAAAACAGGCTGCCTATCCAGACGCCTTCTGCACCTAACGCCATGGCTGCACGCACGCCCCGCACATCCCCAATGCCGCCAGCCGCCAGCACCGGAATTTTCACACTGTCAGCGATCATGGGCACGATACTGAACGTTCCGATAATTCGTGATGGCACGGTGCCGCCTTCATCAAATCCGGTGGCGACAATGATATCGGCGCCAAGTTTTTCGGCCTGTTGTGAATTGGCAACGTCAGGCGTCAGCGCACGATAAAGGATTTTGATGCGATGTTGTTTCAGAAATTCGAATATTTCGGCATCAAGCACTTCATTAACTAAAACGACCTCCACCTTCTCTTCAACAAACATTTCAGCTGTTGGCCGCCAGAAACTCATATCCGGCCCATTGATCAGGGTTGCCCCAAAAGGTTTATCGGTCAGCTGTTTGGTTTTTCTGATTTGCTCACGCATGCGCTCCAGCGCCATGAAACGAGAGTCCGGCAATGTATCCTGCCCGGCGTTGGGGCCAATTATGCCTAATCCGCCTGCGTTTGATACTGCGGCAACAAACGTTGCATTGGTCAGAAAGTACATGGGTGCCTGAATAATGGGATAGCGAATATTCAGAATTTCTGTCACACGGTTTTTCATGGTTTTTCCTTATCCGGATACTGTGTAGCCAGACTTATTCGTTAGAAATAAGAGTTTTTTACGGGCCGTTTTATTTTTATTCTCTTAGCCAAAACAGGGAGTTTAATAGTTGAAAATAAGAAGTAAATGGTCAGAATTGGGTACATGTTTGCCAGATATGGAAAGATAATGGATCTCAACGCGACAAAACTCTTTATTGCAGTCGTTCAGGCAGGCAGCTTTTCAGCGGCAAGTGAGAGAACGGCTATCCCCATCTCTACGCTGGTGCGGAAAGTGAACGAGCTGGAGCAGGCACTGGGTGTGCAGTTACTGGAGCGATCAAAGAAAGGGGTCAGGCCGACCTATAAAGGACAACAGTTCTTTGAGCAATCGCGACCTGGCCTGGAATTGCTGGAAGAGGCCACCAAAACGGTCAGGTCTGCGCACAAACTGGCGGGCAAACTGCGAATATCGGTGCCGCCTGACTTCACCATCTGGTGGGAATTGCTGCATGCGTTTCAGCAACGCTATCCTGATATCAAAGTGTTTTGCCACTCAGGGGAAAGAGTGGTGGATCTGTTTGAAGATGGCATTGACGTGGCACTCAGGCTGGGCGAGTTGCATACCGAAGATGTGATTGCCAAACCGGTTATGAATGTCGAGGCATGGTTTGTTGCCACGCCTGAACTGGCTGAACGCTTTGGACATCCGCAGACGCTGGCGGCGCTGGCGACGTGTCCGATAGCCAGCTGGGAAGGGCTTAACAGTGGTTCCTTTGAGTGGGTATCCGGAGACGAGAAGGTAAAATTTGAGCCGTTTTTTTCCTCGAACAACACGCAGGGCCTGCGCCATTACGCACTGAGCGGTGCCGGAGTATCGCTGTTGTTTGATTTTTTAGTGAAACCTGATGTGGAGAGCGGGAAGCTGGTGCGGTTGTTGTCCGATTATCCGACTCACTCGATGCCTTTACATCTGGTCTATGTCCGGCACAAACATCCTTCAGCCATCACACTCGCGTATCTGGAGTTTTGTGCCGAATGGGTGAGTCAATACAAGATCGGATAGGGGCTACACAAAAGGGTCAGAGGCAGAGGTGTCCGGCAAACCAGCACACAGGCACTGTAGCCTCACCGATGAATGAAAGGGATAAACACAGAAAAAGAAAAGGCGCCCTGAGGCGCCTCTGATAGTGACCTTAACGCCACTATTTCCACTATTTACACCAGCTGCTGTGCCGTGGTTTCCACCAATGTCAGCAACACTTTGATATCTTCCAGCGTCACTGTCGGATTCAGCAGGGTCATCTTCAGGCAGGTCACGCCATCGAACTCGGTCACACCAACGTTGGCGCGGCCCGATTCCAGCAGGGCATCACCGATACGCTGATTCAGCAACGCAATATCCGCACTGCTGAAGTGCGCCAGATGCGCCGGACGATAGCGGAACAGCACGCTGGCCAGCTGCGGTTTCATCACCAGCTCCAGCGCAGGCTGCTCACCAACGTACTGTGCAACCTGCTGTGCCAGCGTCACACCGTGATCGATGATTTCGGCATACTGTTTCTGACCCAGTGCTTCCAGACCCATCCACAGTTTCAGTGCATCGAAACGGCGGGTGGTCTGAAGGGATTTGGATACCAGATTCGGCACACCCTGCGCTTCATCAAACTCAGAGTTCAGATAGGCCGCCTGGTAGCGCATCAGCTCATAGTGGCGCGCTTCCTTCAGCAGGAAAGCACCACAGCTGATGGTCTGGAAGAACTGCTTGTGGAAGTCCAGGGTAATGGAATCGACCAGCTCAATGCCATCCAGATAGTCACGATACTTTTCTGAGAGCAGCAGCGCGCCGCCCCAGGCCGCATCGACGTGCACCCAGATGTTCTCTTCGGCCGCCAGCGCCGCGATTTCGCGCAGGGGATCGATCGCACCGGCATCGGTAGTACCCGCCGTGGCAACAATCGCCAGAATGTTTTCACCGTTGGCTTTGGAGGCTGCCAGCTTGTGGCGCAGGTCATCCATATCCATGCGGGCAAAGCGATCGCATTTCACCTGCGTCACGGATTGATAGCCCAGACCCAGCAGCGCCATGTTCTTCTGAACCGAGAAGTGCGCATTCTCTGAACAGAAGACTTTAATCTTCTTCAGGTCGCCGGTTAAACCATCCTGCTGAACAGAATGACCCTGACGGGCAAACCAGGCGTCACGCGCCAGCATCAGACCCATCAGGTTACTCTGGGTGCCGCCGCTGGTGAATACGCCCGCGTCGCCGGACTGATAACCGACCTGGGTGCGCAGCCACTCAATCAGCTTCATCTCAATCAGGGTGGCTGAAGGTGCCTGGTCCCACGAATCCATACTCTGGTTGGTGGCGTTAATCAGCACTTCCGCCGCCTGGCTGATAACCAGGCTCGGGCAGTGCAGATGCGCCACACACTGCGGGTGATGAACCGACAGGCTGTCTTTGAGGAAGTACTCAATGGCGCGTTCAATCGCAGCCTGGTTGCCCAGGCCCTGAGGATTGAAGTCCAGCTTAATGCGCTCGCGCAGCTCTGCGACGGTTTTTCCCTGATACATCTCAGGTTGTTCCAGCCACTTCACGACGGCCGCGCTACTCTGGGCAATCGCCTGCTGGTAGGCCTCGGTACTCTGTGCTGAGGCCGCCAGAATCGGGTTTAACCGGGACATTGCATTCACTCCACTCAAACTGGTTTCACGCCAGCTGAGAGCAGGGCGTTTTCAAATTTATCCATAAACACGTCCAGTTCTGCATCTGTGATCAGCAGGGACGGCAGCAGACGTAATACGCTGCCGTGACGTCCGCCACGCTCCAGAATCAGGCCGTTCTCAAAACATTTTTTCTGTACCAGCGCGGAGAGCTCGCCGTCTGCCGGGAAGCTGCCCATGTGATCAGCGGCTTCGTCAGGTTTCACCAGCTCAATGCCGATCATCAGACCCAGACCACGCACGTTGCCGATTACCGGGTAGCGCTGCTGCAGCTCGCCCAGTTTGCCTTTCAGCCATTCGCCCTGTGCAGCGACTTTGTCAGCGATGTTGTTATCTTTCAGCAGTTTCAGCGTAGTCAGGCCGGTCGCCATTGCGAGCTGGTTGCCACGGAAGGTGCCGGTGTGGTGGCCAGGAGACCAGGCGTCGAACTCTTTCTTAATGCCAAGTACCGCCAGTGGCAGACCGCCGCCGACCGCTTTTGACATCACGATGATGTCCGGCTCAATACCGGCGTGCTCAAAGGCGAAGAATTTACCGGTACGGGCAATGCCCGCCTGCACTTCGTCGATGATCAGCAGAATGCCATGCTCTTTGGTCACTTTACGGATGCGCTGCAGCCACTCAGCCGGAGCCGGGTTAACACCGCCTTCGCCCTGAACTGCTTCCAGAATGACGGCTGCCGGTTTGCGAACGCCGCTCTCAACGTCGTTGATCAGGTTTTCGAAGTAGTAGGTCAGCGCTTTCACGCCCGCTTCACCGCCAATGCCCAGCGGGCAGCGGTAGAGGTGCGGATAAGGCATGAACTGCACTTCCGGCATCAAGCCGTCGACGGCTTCTTTCGGTGACAGGTTGCCGGTAACCGAAAGCGCGCCGTGGGTCATGCCGTGATACGCACCAGAGAAGCTGATGATGCCGGAACGACCGGTGTGTTTTTTCGCCAGTTTCAGCGCCGCTTCAACGGCATCCGCGCCCGACGGGCCGGTAAACTGCAGGCAGTACTCTTTGCCCTGACCCGGTAATAACGAGAGCAGGTACTCAGAAAACGCATCTTTTAACGGCGTGGTTAAATCAAGAGTATGTAACGGCAAGCCGCTGGTAATGACATTTTGAATGCTCTGCAGAACGTCTGGATGGTTATGACCCAATGCCAGCGTTCCGGCACCTGCAAGACAGTCGAGATACTGATTATTCTCGACGTCTGTGATCCAGACACCCTGTGCTTTCGCAATCGCGAACGGCAATTTGCGAGGATAACTTCGAACGTTTGATTCAAATTCAGCCTGACGGGCTAAATAGGTTTCATTGGTTGCGTTTAAGTTCTGTGCATTCAAACTATCAATACGGACTTTATCCGTCATCATATCTCTCCTACAACCGGGACGGGCGTAGCGTCGCAGTTGAATAAATGTATTTAAATTGGGGTATGTGTTTTAAGCGCGGCCAATATAGGTGTTTTTAAGGTCCGACTCAATGTTTAATTTTATCGGCAGATAACAGATTCTTTGCTATAGGAATCAATCATTTGGTGAGTTTGTGAACGTATACATTATTGCCGCTTCGCTAGTCCGTTGTTAATAAGTGGCGTAAAAACACCAGCTTACCCTGCGCGGGGCGTGCTAAGTCAATGATAATAATCTGTGTAAATAGCTGTTTCCGGGGCAAAACGCTATCAAAAAGGGGCCTTTTCAGATGGAAAAAGCATAAGTCAGTTTGACTGAAGAAGCTGCATTTATAGCGGGTTAAAAGCGCAGACCAATTAAAATAATAAACCTTTTATTAACATTTAATTAAAATCTGGCGTTGTTAAAGCCTTTATAACGCGTCAGATCCACGTTACGACAGGAGATGATCAATAAACTGCGTTAAGTCAGCCATCCCTTCGCTTGCCTTTTTCTCCGACGGATTGATGGTCAGCAAATCGGCATAGCCGTTAAGCATCGCACTGATTTGCCGGGCGGTGCGCGGTATATCGGCACAACGCAGCGTTCCATCTGTGACGCCGTCACGAATTATCTCCTCCACCAGCGCCTGCCACGCTGCCGTCATTTGTTCTGCCAGCGCGGCATAGGCTTCGTGATGCGCAGCCATCTGCCAGAATGAAGCATAAAGTTGCCAGGTTGCATCCGGTGCGCTCGGCAGATGACTTTCGAACAGCGTCAGCAACCTCTGGCGGGGTGTGAGTAGAGTCAGGGAGTCAGCAAAATTTTCTAAATCCACGTGCATAAAGCGTTCAAGCGCTGCCAGGCAGAGCGTCTGCCAGTTGCTGAAATAGTGATAAATATGACTGCGTGAAATGCCCACCGACTCAGTGAGTTCCCGAGTGGTCACTTTTTCGATCCCTTTCTCGATAAATAACACTATCGCGGCATCCAGGATTTTGGTTCTCAGTGCTTCAGCTGACTCTTTCATCTCTCTCTCAATGAGTGTCACGTTGACTTTGAGCAACTGCTCAAATAGACTGCTTTTCGTTCTTGAGCAACCGCTCAAGACTCATGATATCAGAAACAGAAACTATGCATTCCTCAAAAACGATCCTGCCGGTAGCAAAACCCCGCAGCGCTATTCTGACATTAAAAATGCTCGGCCGTCGCCATAGCCGCAAGCTGTTCCTCACGCTGCTGCTGGTGGTGGCGGAAAATGTCATGTATCTCCTCTATCCGCTGCTGGCGGGCTTCGCTATTAATGCGATTCTCTCCGGCAGGACCTGGCATGCGGTGCTCTATGCGGTGATGGTGTTTACCATGTGGGCCATCGGAGCGGCACGACGCAGCGTCGATACCCGCACCTTTGCCCGTATTTACGCCGGGCTGGCCGTGCCGGTGATTGTGGCACAGCGTAGCGAAAACCAGAGCGCATCCACCATTGCCGCGCGGGTGGCCTTGTCACGCGAGTTTGTCGACTTTTTTGAGAAACATCTGCCGGTGCTGATTACCTCGCTGGCCTCTATGACCGGCGCCGCGGTGATGCTGCTGGCTATCGAGTTCTGGACCGGCGCGGGTTGTCTGGCGATCCTGTTGTTCTTCGCCTGTTTCCTGCCGGGATTTACCCGCAAAAACGATGTGCTGTTTGGTCGTCTGAATAACCGGCTGGAGAAAGAGGTGAGCTTTGTCAGCAACGCTAACGCTGCGTCACTGGACCGTCATTATGGCGTGCTGGCCAGCCTGCGGATCCGTCTCTCCGATCGGGAAGCCTGGGGTTATCTGGCCATCGGTAGCGTGGCAGCGCTGCTATTTGCTGTCACCATTGCGGTAATGTCGAACCGTGGCGGGACCAATGCGGGTCACATCTATTCGGTGATGACCTATATGTGGATGTTTGCCATGAGCCTGGATGATGGCCCACAGCTGCTGGAAAAATATTCCCAGCTGAAAGACATAGGTCGCCGGGTAAATACCGGCACGCACTGATTTGGCCGATTCATGCGCTGCCTTCTTTTGGGCGTTGTCTCAGTTGAGGGCTCAAGCAGCCGCCGGAGGGACCGGCGGCAACGGAGGTGAAGAATAACGAGCCGACTCGGGACCGAAAGCGATCACGGCTCAGGGGAGGGGCTAATAATCCAGCTCACCTGGCGCAAATGCTCTGAAAGCGTTATCAGACGGCGTATAGCCCAGCACTTCTCGCGTCTGTGTCAGATCAAAGCGCTTAAAGCGGTTATCGGAAATGCCGTAGCCAATAAAGAAGGTGATCTTCTCTGCCTCAACAGCGCCAGTCAGCAATCTGACGGCATCTTCCGGACTCAGCCATGCGCTGTAATCCCTCGCATTATGCAGGCTGTTATCCAGTGCAGGTTCAAACGCCCCGATTCTCAGCGCCACACAGCTCAACCCGTGCTGGCTGGCATAGAAGGCGCAAAGTGCTTCACCATAACATTTGGTGACGCCATACAGATTCGCGGGAGAGACGACCATGCCGGGATGTATCTGGACATCCGCCGGGTAGCCCTCAATGGTCTGCGCACTGCTGGCAAAGACCAGACGACGACAGCGGTGCTCAGCTGCTGCCTTGAGTATCCAGGTCGTAGAGAGAATATTGGCGGGCAGCAGATCGTCGAAACTGGCCTGCGCATCCGGGATACCGGCGAGGTGGATGACGGTATCGACAGGCTCTTCAGCCAGTAATTTCTCCGCCGCACCAGGTTGTGACAGATCCGCCACAATAAAACGATGGGGTGCGGGTATCGTGTAATCCGGCTCACGTAAATCGGTCAGGATAAAACGGTAGTTGTTCTGGCTGGCCGCAAAGAAAGTGCGCCCGATGCGCCCGCTGGCACCGGTAAGAAGGATAACTCTGGTCGTCATCTGCTGATCCTGTTATGCAAAAGAAGCGCTGAGAGGTCAGTTAAACAGAGATTCACGACTCAGGCCTGCGTAGCTTCCCGGATTGTGATCTTAAACAGGTCGCTATGCGCCAGAGTTGCACGGATAAAGACCCATGTTACCGTAGCCTTCACTGTGCGCCAGATCACATAAATGGGTTGCTAAGCGCAGCCTGACTTTTTATAGTCTGCCCGCTTCAACCGGACGGGAACACGCTCTGCTTTCTCTCTCCGCCTCACTTCAGTTTTTTCAGTTCTGGCCATTGGGAATCAATTTTGTTAAGAAAAAATCATAAAACCGACGATGCCGGTTTTGTCCGCTGGGCATTACTGGCCCTCGCGCTGGGCGGCTTTGGCATCGGTACCGGTGAGTTCATCATGATGGGCCTGCTGCCAGATGTTTCACGCTCCCTTGCGATTACCGAGCCGCAGGCGGGCAACGCTATCGCCAGTTACGCACTGGGCGTGGTGGTCGGTGCGCCGTTTATTGCGGTGCTGGCGGCGCGAATGGCACGTAAATCGCTGCTGCTGATCCTGATGGCGCTGTTCAGCATCGGTAATGTTGCCAGCGCGATGGCCGACAGCTATCACGGCCTGCTCGTGGCGCGTTTTCTGACCGGGCTGCCTCACGGCGCCTACTTTGGTGTGGCATCGCTGGTAGCCGCCTCGCTGGTGCCGATTGAACGTCGTGGCCGCGCGCTGGCGTCACTGATGCTGGGACTGACGGTGGCGACCCTGATTGGTGTGCCGCTGGGCTCCTGGATAGGTCAATTATTTAGCTGGCACGTGGTGTTCACCTTTGTGGGCGCAATTGGACTGCTAACCTGCCTGCTGATTGGCCGCTATGTTCCTTACACGCCTGGCGATGTGGATGCGCATCCGCTTCGGGAACTGGGCGCGCTGAAAAACGCGCAGGTGCTGCTGACCCTGCTGGTGGGGGCGGTAGGATTTGGCGGGATGTTCGCTATCTTCAGTTATATCGCGCCGACGCTGATTAACATTGCTGGCATCTCCCCCTCGCTGATCCCCTGGGCGATGGTGGCGTTTGGGCTGGGAATGATCATCGGTAATCTGGTGGGTGGCCGTCTGGCTGATGGCCCGGTGCTGAATATTATTGGCTGGACGCTGTTATGGAACGTGCTGGTGATGCTGGCCTTCCCGGTGCTGGTTCAGCATGTGGCAACTGGCCTGCTGGCTACGTTCCTGATCGGCACCTGCTCAGTGTTGCTGCCGTCATTGCAGATTCGCCTGATGGATGTCGCCAATGAGTCGCAAACCCTGGCGGCTGCGATGAATCACTCGGCGTTGAACATTGCCAATGCGATGGGCGCTTATCTTGGGGGCCTGACGGTGTCGCTGGGCTATGGCTGGATCTCAACAGCGTGGGTGGGTGTTGCGCTGGGCGTGGCCGGTCTGATGGTCTTTGTGCTCACGGCGCGTCATGCTGCCCGTCAGCAGACTCAACTGGCCTGATATGAGTAAAGCAGGGCGCAGCGATACTGTTTATCGCTGCGCTTTATTAGTACAGGGCCGCCGTATTATTTTTCAGCAATGATTAACCGCATTATTATTTACTCTCTGACCGTTCAGCGAAAATTATCATTCTGTCAGCCCTGATATTTCAAAATGCTCGGAAAATCAACAAGGGCGCTCCGGACGTCTGGATGTTAAAAGTAAATTAAAATAATGTTTGCTAATGTCGGTGAGGCGTGGCTTAATAGCGTCATCGGTTTGGAACACAGACCTTATCAAAGCAGTTTTAGTAAAGCAGTCCTCAGTGCAAGCGATATCACAAGATACCCTTATTCATGAGTCTCCTCCTAAAAGCCTGGTAAGTTACCTTCTGAAAGACAGGCCATCTTCGCCACTTTGTGGCTCATAAATTAAGGAATTATCGATGTCTAATAAAATGACTGGTTTAGTAAAATGGTTTGACGCTGGTAAAGGTTTCGGTTTTATCTCTCCTCAGGATGGCAGCAAAGATGTATTCGTACATTTCTCTGCAATTCAGAGCAACGATTATAAAACTCTGGACGAAGGTCAGCAGGTCGAATTCACTATTGAAAACGGCGCTAAAGGTCCTTCAGCGGCAAACGTTGTCCCTATGTAAGCCTTAATTATCAATAGTGCTTATCAACGCGTGATGGCAATAGCCTCAGCAGATAAGCCTGATATTGATAATTAATTAAAACCCGCCTTGTGCGGGTTTTTTGCGTTTATGATTTGCCTGATGCTTACGCGATGTTTTTTGCCCGCGCCAGATATCGGCGCGGGCCAGTAAAAAAATGTTCAGCGCACGCTGGCGACCAGCCACTGCTGCAATTCTGTCAGCTCCGCGCGTTGCTCAGGGAAATCCGCAATAAGCTGATTCAGCACCGGTTCAAGGGCATCGGGCCGATAGGTCACACCCTGCAACCGCTGCGCCAGCGCTTCCAGCGGCGCAGGGTTAAGGCTGTCGCTGAAGATCTGACAGCGGCTGATCACGCCGCGTTCTACATCGAAATGAATCTCCACACCGCCCCAGACAAAACGCTGGTCCAGCAGATGCGAGAAATCGGGTGCCTGACCGAAATTCCACTCCCAGCTACTCTGCTTTGCGAACTGCTCTCTGAAACCCGGCAGATCGGGCAGGGCGTCGGGAGAGATCCTCTCTGGCTCACAGCGCTCACCGTAATAGTTGAAAAATGCGTCCGTCACCGCGGAGCAGATCGCCTGATAGCCGATACCCGGCGTTAACTCCGCCAGGTTGGTCACTCTGGCGCGCACTGAGGTAATCCCCTTCGCCTGCAATTTCTTCACATCCGGATTAAGGTAATCCGCCAGGCGAGAGAGGTCGGCATCCATCAGAATAGTGCCGTGATGGAAACCGCGATCCGGCGTTTCACGGTAGGCTGAACCGGATATTTTGCGCAGCCCGTCAGCGGTGTTCACCACTAAGTCATTACGGCCAGAAGCCTCCGCGGGTACGCCAAGCGAAGTCAGTGCGCGCAGGATGATCTCAGTCGAGACGCTTTTATCATACTCCGGCTTGCCGGCCATAAAGGTAAAACAGCAATTGCCGAGATCGTGAAACACCGCGCCACCGCCGCTGCTGCGACGTGCCAGCCGGATGCCATCTTCCGCCATTCGTCGGGTATTGCACTCTTTCCACGGATTCTGTGCCCGCCCGATCACCACCGTTTCCGCATTACGCCACAAAAACAGCACCCGCTGGGTGGCCGGCATCTGGCGGAAAATGCACTCTTCTACCGCCAGGTTAAACCAGGGATCGTTGGATTCAGATAACAGTAAACGCAGCGTGGACATCGGTGACTCCCGTTCCTTAAGAGAAGAGGCCCATAAAGCAGGGCAGAAGGCAGAGTGTACCAGCCGGGAAACGGGACTACATGCCTCTTCATGCCGTGATGCTGCGGCAAAAAAAGATAAAATGCCGTCTGCAAGGTAATCGCGGCAGATTGGAGAACAACATTATGACAATATGGATAAGGAGTGTGCTGATTCCCCTGCTTATTTTCCCTTTGAGAGAACAAAAACCGTATGAACGCTTCCGCTGGCATAGCGATGAAGATCACCGCTGCATTAAGTAGCACGCTGATGCTGGCCTGTGTAAAAGAACTCGATGGGGCGATACCAGTCGGCGAAGTAATATTTTTTCGCTCGCTGCTGGCACTGGTGCCGCTGTTAATCTGGCTGCGCTTGCAGGGCAGCGTGCTGGACGGCATTCGCACCCGCAATATCCGGGGGCATTTTGTGCGCGGGCTGGCCGGAACCGGTGGACTCTATTTCAGTTATCTGTCGCTGCTCTACATTTCTCTGACAGACGCCACGGCTATCAACTATGCCGCGCCGCTGTTTACCGTGCTGCTGGCGGCGCTATTTCTGCACGAAAAAGTGCGTCACTATCGCTGGGTCGCGGTCTTTACCGGTTTCAGTGGCATTCTGGTGATGTTCTCCGGGCATCTCACACTGGCGCGTCAGGCGACATTTTCCCTTTCTGCATCGGTGGGTATTCTGCTGGCGTTGATGGCGGCCTTCTGTACTGCCTGTGCGCTGGTGCAGATCCGCTTTCTTAACGGCAAAGAGAAGCCGGGCGCCATCGCTTTCTGGTTCGCTATCACCACGGCCTTAACGTCGCTGGTCACGCTGCCAGGCGGCTGGAAAGTGCCGCATGGCAATCAGCTGGCGTTACTGGTGGGATGTGGGCTGCTGGGCGGTATCACTCAGATTCTGATGACTCTGAGCCTGCGCTATGCTGAAGCGTCCTTGCTGGCCCCGTTCGACTACACCACCTTAATCTGGTCAGTGGCGGTGGGTTATCTGCTGCTCGGCAATCTGCCAACCTCCACCACGGTGATGGGTGCGATTCTGGTGGTAGCAGGCGGCCTTTACTCGGTGCTGTATGAGCGTTACCGCTTCCGTAAAGCGCGGATAGTTAATGCCAGTCGCTGATCGGCCCGCCCGGCATCGCCTTGTTATTTCCAGAGTGATAACGCAGAGTTAATAATTTGTGATCGCGGCGAAGGAACAGTCGGCTGCATTCGTTTACGTTGTGAGCAATCAGAATGTAATCGATTACTTATTCGTGAGGTTCCCATGATTGCAACAGTGCAGGAGAGAGCAGGCCAGCAGATGCAGCATAAGCTGCTGGTGCCGCGCCTCTCTCTGATGATGTTTATGCAGTTCTTTATCTGGGGCAGCTGGTCGGTGACGCTGGGGCTGGTAATGACCCGTCACAACATGCCGTTGCTGATTGGGGATGCGTTTTCGGCCGGACCTATCGCCTCAATTCTCTCGCCGTTTGTGCTCGGTATGCTGGTGGATCGCTTTTTTCCCTCGCAGAAAGTGATGGCGGTGATGAACCTGGCGGGCGCAGCGATTCTCTGGTTCGTGCCCCAGGCGCTAATCGCGGAGAATGGGGCGCAGCTGATCGCACTGTTATTTGGCTATACACTCTGCTTTATGCCGACCCTGGCGCTCTCAAATAACATCGCCTTTCACAGCCTCGCCAGCAGCGAGAAAAGCTTTCCCATTGTCAGAGTTTTCGGCACCATCGGCTGGATCGTGGCGGGGATCTTTATCGGCGTGACCGGCATTGCTGACAGCGTGGCAGTGTTCCAGCTGGCGGCGCTCTGTTCTGTATTGCTGGCTATCTACAGCCTGACGCTGCCACATACGCCGGCTCCGGCCAAAGGATTGCCGTTAAAAGTTCGCGATCTCTTCTGCGCCGATGCCTTCGCACTGCTGCGACTGCGTCATTTCCTGGTCTTTGCGCTGTGTGCCACCCTGATCTCTATTCCGCTCGGCACCTACTACGCTTTTACCGCCTCCTGGCTGGCGGATGCCGGTATCCGGGAAGTGAGCACCCTGATGTCACTGGGTCAGATGTCTGAAATTGTTTTCATGCTGATTATTCCACTGCTGTTCCGCCGTCTTGGCGTGAAAGTCATGCTGCTGATTGGGATGACAGCGTGGTTTGTCCGCTATGCACTGTTTGCGCTGGGCATGAGTGATGAGACGCGCACGCTGATTTATCTGGGCATTCTGCTGCATGGCGTCTGCTATGACTTCTTCTTTGTGGTGGGATTCATCTACACCGATCGGATCGCCGGTGAAAAGGTCAAGGGGCAGGCGCAGAGCATGGTGGTGATGTTCACCTACGGCATCGGCATGCTGCTGGGATCGCAAATCTCCGGTGCGCTCTACAATCAGCTGGTGGCGGGTAACGCCAGCCCAGAGAGCTGGGCGATATTCTGGTGGATCCCTGCCGTGGCGGCTGCGGTGATTGCGATTATTTTCTTCTTCTCATTCAAATACCGTGATTAAGCGGTAACTGAACTCAGGAGTCACAGATGAAAACAGTTAAGGGACCCGGCATCTTCCTGTCTCAGTTCATTGCCACCCAGCCGCCTTTTAACTCGCTGGCGGGGCTGGCGGAGTGGGCCGCCGGGCTGGGATACCGGGCACTGCAGATCCCCTGCCACCAGCCCGCTATTTTCGACCTTGAGCAGGCAGCGGTCAGCCAGACTTACTGCGACGAGGTGCGGGGAACACTGGCCGGTTTCGGACTGGAGATCAGTGAGCTTTCAACGCATCTGGAAGGGCAACTGGTTGCCGTGAACCCCGCCTACGATCTCGCTTTTGATAATTTTGCGCCTGCCGCGCTGCGAGGCGATCCCGCCCGGCGTACCGACTGGGCCATCGCTACGCTAAAGCGTGCGGCTGCTGCTTCTGAAAAACTCGGCCTGCGCGCACATGCCACCTTTTCCGGCTCGCTCGCCTGGCCCTGGTTCTATCCCTGGCCGCCACACCACGAAGCCCTGTTTGATGAGGCGTTTGCTGAGCTGGCGCGCCGCTGGCTGCCGGTGCTGGATAGTTTTGACCATCACGGTGTGGACCTCTGCTATGAGATACATCCCGGCGAAGACCTGCATGACGGTGTCACGTTTGAGCGCTTTTTGTCAGAGGTGAATCACCACCCGCGCTGCAATATCCTGTTCGATCCCAGCCATCTTCTTCTGCAACACATCGACTATCTGCAGTTCATCGACCTCTATCATCCGCGTATCAAAGCCTTTCACGTTAAGGATGCGGAGTACCAGTTAAATGGACGCAGCGGAGTATATGGCGGTTATCAGCCGTGGCTGGCGCGCGCAGGACGCTTTCGCTCGCCGGGCGATGGCCAGATCGACTTCAGCCGCATTTTCAGCAAACTGGCCCAGTACGACTATGACGGCTGGGCGGTGCTGGAGTGGGAGTGCTGTCTGAAGGATGGCGAGACCGGGGCGCGTGAAGGGGCAGAATTCATCCGCCGGCATATTATCCCGGTGGCTGACCGCGCTTTTGATGATTTTGCTTTAGCAGAGAACGCCCCTGCGGTGCGCCATCAGCTGGGTCTGGATCGCGACGTCTGAGGCGGCATGGATTCAAAGGTTTTCTTCGGGTGAGTTAAAAACAGAGGGATCGCTATGTCTATTCAGAAAATCGCCCGGATGGCGGGTGTTTCGGTTGCCACCGTTTCCCGTGTGTTGAATAACAGCGACAGCGTAAAACCGGCTAACCGGCAGAAAGTCCTTGAGGCGATCGAAGAGAGCAACTATCAGCCTAACCTGCTGGCGCGCCAGCTGCGTACGGCGCGCAGCTCGATGATTCTGGTTCTGGTTTCCGATATCTCTAACCCATTCTGCGCAGAGGTGGTCAAAGGCATTGAGGAGCAGGCGGAGAAAAATGGCTATCGCATCCTGTTGTGTAACTCGGGCGCGGATATTGCCCGTTCGCGATCCAGCCTGCAACTGCTCTCCGGCAAGATGGTGGATGGCATTATCACCATGGATGCTTTCAGCAAGCTGCCGGAGCTGAGCCAGCTGATAGGCAAGGCACCCTGGGTTCAGTGCGCCGAACATGATGATAATGGCCAGATCTCCTGCGTCGGGATTGATGATGACGTCGCTGCGCAGTCAGTGGTGCACTATCTGGCCGGACAGGGACGTCAGCGCATTGCGCTGATCAATTACGACCTCCGCTACCGATATGCCCGCCTGCGTCAGCAGGGCTACGCACATCAACTCAAAGAGCAACAACTGGCATGGCAGGCCATCGCTTACGCCAGTGAGTTAAGCTTCAGCGCCGGAAAAGCCGCGATGAATCAGCTGCTGGCGGGCGAGACACGACCTGACGCCGTGTTTGCGGTTTCAGATACGCTGGCAGCGGGTGCCATGGCGGCGATACAGCAGGCGGGTCTGCGGATACCTCACGACATTGCCGTGGTGGGTTTTGACGGCAGTGAACTGGTCGACATGGTATCGCCGCCGCTGACGACTCTGGCTCAGCCCTCCAGGGAGATTGGCCGTCGTGCCTGTGAGCTGGTGCTGCAAAAAATCATCCGGCCAGACTCTCCGCCACAATGTGTGATCATGCAGGGAGAGCTGGTGGTGCGAGCCAGTAGCTGAAGGATTAATCCGCAAAACCTGGCCCCGCTATAACCTCGCCCTTATTGTCTACTAAAACGCGACAGTCATTGCTAATTCACGCTATTGTGTGACTACCTGGTTTACTTATATGCTGTTTCCATCGAAGGGCATTCGCACTTCCCGAATCAACGAAGGGGCAGAATATGATTGAGCAAAGATTGTCAGAGCAACGCGGCGTGGGCGATCACGGCTGGCTGAATTCACGTCACACCTTCTCTTTTGCAAATTACTGGGATCCAAAGCAGGCGGGCTTCTCAGATCTGCTGGTGATCAACGATGATCGGGTAGCCAAAGGTCGCGGTTTTGGCGCCCATCCTCACAGCAACATGGAGATTATCTCCTATGTGCTGGAGGGCGCGCTGGAGCATAAAGACTCCATGGGCACCGGCTCTGTGATTGTTCCCGGGGATGTGCAGCTGATGAGTGCCGGTAGCGGTGTGACTCACAGTGAGTTCAACCACTCGGGCACCGAGGGTGTTCACTTTCTGCAAATCTGGGTGGTGCCGGCAGAAAAAAATAGTCCGCCAGGTTACCAGCAGGTCTCCGTCAGCGAAGCGGATAAACGCGGTAATCTGCGACTGATTATTTCGCCGGAAGGTGAAAACGGGGCACTACGGGTGCGCCAGGATATTCGCATCTATGCGGGACTGTTCCAGGGGGATGAGCAGCAGACAATCACTCTGCCGGACGACCGCTATGCGTATATTCATGTGGCGCGCGGCAGTGTCAGGGTAAATGGCCTGCAATTTAGTGCCGGAGACGGTGCGCGGGTTCGCAATGAGAAAACGCTGTCGTTCAGTCACGGTGAAGGAGCGGAGGTGTTGTTATTCGATCTGCGTCCCAACGAAGTGAATCATCCAACCCGTTAAAATGAAAACTGCGCGGCTGTCACCGCGCAGTTTTTTTGCATCACTGTGCGTTAAGAAACGCCAGCAGATCCTGATTCAGTTGATCCTGATGCGTCACCGCAAAACCGTGCGGCGCATTGTCATAAACCTTGAGTTCAGCACCTTCAATCATCTCCGCTGCCACTTTGCCGGTGGATTCAAACGGAACGATCTGGTCGTTGCTGCCATGAATCACCAGCGTCGGCACATTCACTTTCGCTACGTCAGCACGGAAATCGGTCTCAGCAAAAGCGGTGACGCAATCAACAGTGCTCTTCAGCGAAGCGAGCAGCGCGATGTTCAGCGTCTGCGTCATGACGCCATCAGAAACGGTCTGTCCGGCATTGGTACCATAAAACGGCGTAGCGAATTCTTTGATAAACTGCGCGCGATCCTTAAGCAGGCCATCACGAATCCCTTCAAACACCGACATATCGACACCCTGCGGGTAGTCTGCCGTTTTGCCAAAGATTGGCGTGACGGCACCGAGCAGCACCAGTGCCGCGACGCGATCGCTACCATAGCTGCCGATATAGCGCGTGACGTCGCCGCCACCCATTGAGAAACCCACCAGCGTCACATTCTGCAGGTCGAGATGGGTTATTAAATCGTTGATGTCAGAAGCAAAGGTATCGTAGTTATTACCGGTCCAGGGCTGATCAGAACGACCAAAACCACGACGGTCAAAGGCGATAACCCGATAACCGTGCTCCGCCAGGAAGTTCATCTGGCTGTCCCACATATCGGCATCCAGCGGCCAGCCGTGGCTGAACAGAACCGGCTTACCGGTGCCCCAGTCTTTGAAGTAGATCTGTGTGCCGTCGGTCGTTTTAAAGGTGCTCATGGTATTGCCCTCTGTATGACGTGATGGATGAAAAGATGGTGTGCCAGTCACGCTGGCGCCACCAGATAGCGAACCTCGGGTGAATGTTCACCCTGATGAAAAGCGAAAACCCGTCGCTCTATCTTTTTGTCGTTGATGGTGTAGCGCTCTTTCTGACGCAGATGCTCAACCCAGGAGCCGACGACAAAGGTCTCAACGAAAATGCCGGGCTGCAGAATATCTTCATACAGTGACCAGTTGATGGCGCCACCGCGACGCCTGACCCGCCGCATATCCTGCATGCAGACGGTAAAGGCATGTGCATCATCAATAGTAATCCGGTATTCGTAATTCACCATCACCGGGCCGCGTTCATGACGAATATCCAGTGCGGGCGCGTTGACGCCATCACCAATCATATCGAGATTAAGGTCGGGATCCTGGTCGAGCCGCCAGCGCCAGACGGTGCTGCTGGCCAGCACCATGCCCAGTGCGGCGATGCAGAGCGACAGCGGAATGCTGAAGTGCGAGGCGAGCTGTCCCCAGAGTGCGCTGCCAGCGGTCATGGAGCCGAAGAACACCGTCAGATAGACCGCCAGCGCGCGAGCTTTTACCCATTTCGCGGCGCTGCGCTGTGCGCCGAGATTCAGCGTCGAGAGCACGGCAATCCAGGCAAATCCGGTAAAAAATTCAAACGCATTCAGTAGCCAGAAGTGACGTACAAAAGCCAGAGCCAGCATGGTCAGGGCGAAAACAAGACTGGCGAGTACCATCAGGCGATCGGAGCTCAGGTGACGACGCAGGCGCGGCAGCAGCACCGCGCCGGTAATCGCGCCAACACCGATACAGGCCAGCATGATGCCGTAGCCGCCAGGGCCAAGGCCGAGTTCACGACGCGCCACCAGCGGCAGTAATGCCCAGCCCGCGCTGCCAAACAGGAAGAAGGCAAAGGTTCGCACCAGCACATTACGCAACACCGGTGCCGCGTGAACGTAGCGCAGTCCGGCACGCACCGCCGGAAAGAAGTGTTCGGGCGGGAGGCGCTGCACGCTCGGCTCCGCCTTCCAGCGCCAGAGCACCCAGGCGACGCCCAGCACTGATAGCGCATTCAGCAGGAAGACCATCCAGGGACCCGTGAACGAGAGGATCAGGCCACCCAGCGCCGGGCCGATGGCACGACTGATATTAATACCGAGTGAGTTAAGGGCAATGGCCGCGCCCAGCTCCGGTTTCGACACCAGATCCGGCACTACCGCCTGAAATGGCGGTGAACTCATGGCGGCCCCGGCGCTCAGCAAGAAGGCTGCCACCAGCAGCACCTCGGGAGTGACATGGCCGGTCCAGGCGAGTACCGTCAGCCCACAGGCGGCGATAAAGGTCCATAGCTGGGAAAACAGCAGATATTTGCGGCGGTCAACGATATCCGCCATCACGCCTGAGGGCAGCGCGAACAGGAACATCGGCAGGCTGCTGGCCGCCTGCACCAGCGCCACGGCCAGCGGATCGGCACTCAGCGTCAGCATGCTCCAGTTCACACCCACATCGTTCATCCATGAACCGATATTGGAGACGACGGTGGCGATCCACAGCATGCGGAACACCGGCCTGCGTAGCGGCTGTAACGGCGAAATCTCGCCAGCGGCCTGGACCTCAGGCTGCTCCTGCTCCAGTTGGTGGATATCATTAACCTGCGCCATGACGAACCCCCTGATGTTTCACCGCGCCGATTCGCCAGCCGCCAGGCCCGGTCAGCGCCAGCGTGGTAAAGATAATCAGCAGCAGCCAGCCAAACTGGCCTTCCGCCAGTGACCAGCCAGGGTGTACCACCAGCATCGCGACCAGCAGCACCGCGATGATCGGCAGGCAGGCAATCCGGCTACCCCAGCCGAGAATAATAAAGATCGGGCAGATGACTTCTGCCACTATCGCTGGCAGCAGGCTCATCATCGGTCCCAGACCAAACGGGTCTTCTATACGCGTCAGTTCTTCGCTGAAATGCAGAATTTTCGGCAGTCCATGCACCTGTAACAGCAGCAGACTGCCGGTCAGGCGCAGGAAGAACAGCCCCGCGTTGATGCGGGGCGATTGAGTGATAGCGTTATTCATGATTAAAACGCGAAGCAGCTGCAGCCGAGCGCGCCCCAGAAGGCGTTATCTTCGGCGACCGGAACGCTGGAACCACGGGCGATCTCATGCGAGTGGCGATGAACACCGCAGGGGCCGCTGCAGTGGTGCACAGCGGGCATCATACCCGCACGGCTCTGCGCAACCGGCGGAGCGCTGCGATAGTGACCAGGCACATTCACCACCGGTGACCACTCAGGCAGAACCGGAATAGCGGGCGGCGCATCCGCGCTGAACGATCCGGCGGCATAGACAATATTGCCATCCACCACCGTCAGCACTGACTCAATGCCTTTAATTTCCTCTTCCGGCACGCTGAAGAAGTCTTTGCTCAGCACGGCCAGATCTGCCAGAAGACCTACCTGAATCCGACCTTTTTTATTTTGCTCGCTGGAGAACCAGGCGCTGCCCTGTGTCCAGAGCATCAGCGCCGTTTCACGGTCAAGGCGGGCATTGACGTCATACATCTGCATGCCGCCCACGGTGCGACCGGAAACCAGCCAGTAGAGCGCGGTCCAGGGGTTATAACTGGCGACGCGGGTTGCATCGGTGCCGAGTCCGACAGGGACGCCGGTTTCCAGCATTTTCTGAACCGGTGGGGTATGGCGGGTGGCTTCAATGCCGTAGCGTTCGGCAAAGTATTCGCCCTGGAATGCCATGCGATGCTGCACCGCAATACCACCGCCCAGCTCTTTGATACGATCGATATTGCGCTGAGTAACGGTTTCCGCGTGGTCAAAGAACCAGTGCAGACCATTAAACGGGATATCGCGGTTGACCTTCTCAAAGACATCCAGCATCCGGCTGATCGACTCGTCATAGGTTGCATGCAGACGGAAAGGCCAGCGATGTTCCACCAGATGACGCACCACGCGCTCCAGCTCATCCTCCATGCCAGGCGCTAAGTCCGGACGTGGCTCCAGAAAATCTTCGAAATCGGCGGCCGAGAACACCAGCATTTCGCCTGCGCCGTTGTGACGGAAATAGTCGCTGCCCTGACCTGGCGTCAGCATGTCCGTCCACTTCTCAAAATCTTCCAGTTCATGACCCGGACGCTGAGTGAAGAGGTTGTAGGCGATACGCAGCGTCATCTGCTTTTTCTGATGCAGTTCAGCGATCACTTCGTAATCTTCGGGATAGTTCTGGAAGCCGCCGCCCGCATCAATCGCGCTGGTCAGACCCAGTCGATTCAGCTCGCGCATAAACTGACGGGTCGAGTTGACCTGCTGTTCCAGCGGCAGTTTCGGTCCTTTGGCCAGGGTGGCGTAGAGGATCATCGCATTGGGACGGGCGATCAGCAGGCCGGTGGGATTGCCGTTGCTGTCGCGCTGGATTTCGCCACCCGGCGGGTTCGGTGTCTCTTTGGTGTAGCCGACGACTTTCAGCGCTGCGCGGTTGAGCAGGGCGCGGTCATAAAGATGCAGCACGAAAACTGGCGTGTCGGGGGCCGCTTCGTTGATCTCATCCAGCGTCGGCATCCGGCGCTCGGCAAACTGGAACTCGGTCCAGCCGCCTACCACACGCACCCACTGCGGTGACGGCGTGCGCAGCGCCTGCTCTTTCAGCATTCGCAGCGCATCGGCAACCGACGGAACCCCTTCCCAGCGCAGCTCAAGGTTGTAGTTCAGACCACCACGTATCAGGTGCAGGTGGGAATCGTTCAGGCCCGGCACGGCGGTGTGACCTTTCAGATCGATCACTTTGGTGCCGTCGCAGTGATACTCCATCGCCTCTGCCAGTGTGCCTACCGCAACGAATTTGCCATCACGAATCGCAACCGCTTCTGCCACCGGATTGCTGCGGTCAACAGTATGAAATTTGCCATGGGTCAGTATCAGTTCTGCTTTACCCAGCGTAACCATAGATCATCCTCAACGGGGTTGTCCGACGTAGTGCGGGACAGGAAGTGCCGCAGATAACAGGGCACGAATAAGCCGGATTATGGTGAGCGGGTTAATGCGTCGTCTAGTTATACAGAGGGATACCTATACCTTCGTATAGTTATACGCAGAGATAATAGTTTGCCTTCGCCCGTCGCCCTACACTGCGACCAGACAGCCAGCAGCAGGACGTTAAACCTGCACTGATCGTCCTTTTGCTCCGCGCCAATTGGCGAAAATTCCGTTACATAACCTCTATGGGTGAACGCATGTCCAACGCTAAGCTTGAAGTCCTCACGCCACATAACAGCCAGATTATTTTCATCGACCAGCAGCCGCAGATGGCCTTTGGCGTGCAGTCGATTGACCGCCAGGTGCTGAAAAACAACACCGTTGCGCTGGCGAAGGCGGCGAAAGTCTTCAATATCCCCGCCATCATTACCACCGTCGAAACTGAAAGCTTCTCTGGCCACACCTATCCTGAACTGCTGGATGTGTTTCCGGGTCAGGACATTCTGGAGCGCAGCTCAATGAACTCCTGGGATGACCAGAAAGTGCGTGATGCGCTGGCCGCGAACGGCAAGAAAAAAGTGGTGGTGTCCGGTCTCTGGACGGAAGTGTGTAACAACAGCTTTGCGCTGTGCGCAATGCTGGAAGGGGATTACGAGATCTATATGGTGGCGGATGCGTCAGGCGGCACCACCAAAGAAGCGCACGACTACGCGATGCAGCGCATGATTCAGGCGGGTGTGGTGCCGGTCACCTGGCAGCAGGTCATGCTGGAGTGGCAGCGTGACTGGGCCAGCCGGGACACTTACGATGCGGTGATGAACATCGCCAAAGAGCATTCAGGTGCCTATGGCATTGGTGTGGATTATGCCTACACCATGATACACAAAGCACCGTCACGTCAGAAAAGTGAACATCGTACTCTGGCACCGGTTCACGCACCGGTCCGCTAAGGGGCGTCCTGCTGATCGGCTTACGTCTGCCGGTCAGCAGGCATAACAGGAGTCCGGTTATGAATCCTTTACTACTTTCTCTGGCTGCAGGGGTATTGATTGGCCTGCTTTACGGCCTGCTAAAGGTGCGTTCACCGGCTCCGCCCGCGATTGCGCTGGTGGGGCTGCTGGGGATGTTGCTGGGTGGGGCGCTGGTGCACGCAGTCTTGCCCGCAGAGCATACGACCACCCTGCAGCGATCGGATGCGCCGTTTGTTACACCTGTTTCGCGGGTAAGCTGAACATGTTGAAATCCTACATTATTTCTCTCACGGTGGGGCTGCTTGCCGGGGTAATCTATGCCCTGATCAACGTGAACTCTCCGGCACCTCCGGTTATTGCTTTAGTGGGACTGTTTGGCATGCTGGTGGGTGAGCAGTTGATTCCGCTGGGTACGCGTCTGTTCCGCCGTCAGCCTGTGACGCTGAAGTGGTTTCGCCATGAGTGTGTGCCAAAAATCAGTGGGACACCGCCACCCGATGGCGATGACCACCCTTAAGTCCTCGCGTGCCGTACGATGAGGCGTTTCAGAGGATAACTGCATGGCGCTGTCACAGCGTATTGTCATTGTGGACGATGAACGCGCGGTCCGCAGTGGACTTAGCAATCTGTTGCATTCAGACGGCTATTCGACCCGACTATTTGAGTCAGGTGAGGCGCTGCTGAGCGATGACGATGCGCTTTCAGAGGTGGGCATGCTGATCATCGATGTCGGACTCAAGGGCATGTCCGGCTTTGAGCTGTTCACTATTTTGAAACAGCGGGCAGGTCTGCCACCGGTGATTTTTATCTCAGCAGATCTGGAAGAGACCACCCTGTGGTATGCCATTGCCTTGGGTGCCGTGACTTTTTTGCGAAAGCCGATTGATGTTGATACGCTGCTGACACTGATCCGTTGCGAGTTATCTCAGGGAAAGGTGCGCTGATGAGCATGCTTTCGGTTAATTTTCAGGAGAGTGACGACGCAGGGATCGCGATTGAAGATTTCGACACGCTGACGCCGCTGGCGCAGGATGGCTGTCTGCTCTGGATGCTGGCGCGCCGTCACTCAGGTGAGTCACTGATAATCGCCACCGGACAGAGTGACGACGTCACGTTTCAGGCGACGCAGCGGTTGAAAAATGAGCGAGCGCTGGCCGCTTATCTTTCGCCCCGCTGGGCCATCACCGCGACGGGCACCACCCGTTACCTCAACCGCTATGCGCTGATCTACCCCACGTTTCCGTTTCGCAGCCTGGCGAATAACCTCGCGACCCCTCCCGATAAAATCGCTGACTTCCTGCAGGTTGCATTGCAGCTTTGCTACACGCTCGGCCAGGCGCATCATCAGGGCATCGTGCATGGGGATATCAAGCCAGGCCATTTTTTTATCAGCGACGATGGCCGGTTCCGGCTGGGCGGATTTGGTCTCGCCTCGCTGGCGGCGCAATCGGCGGAAAAAAACAGCCTGCGCGTCTCAGGCGGTACGCTGGCCTATATGTCACCTGAACATACCGGCCGCACGCCGCATCCGGTCAGCAGCCTCAGCGATCTCTACAGTCTGGGTGTCGTACTGTATGAGTATCTCACCGGTAAGTTGCCGTTTGGCTCACCGGATGCGGGGGAGGCGGAGTGGATTCATCATCACATCGCCAGCGCACCCCGGCCAGCCGGACAGGTCAGAGAGGATGTGCCGCCGATGCTCTCTGTGATTCTGCTGCGTCTGCTGGCAAAGTCACCTGCTGACGGGTATCAGACCGTGCAGGGGCTGATGGCTGATTTACGCCGCTGTCAGGCGACGCTGACCGCAGAAAACACCATTGCGCCGTTCACGCCCGGTCTGCAGGAGCGGTTCAGCACCAGTTTCCGGCCCGAGACACTCTTCACGCAACATCCGCAGGCTCGCGTGCTGCTGACGACGCTGGATGCGGTCAACCGTACCGGCACGCAGAGCCTGGTGATGCTGAGCGGTGCGCCCGGCTCGGGTAAGTCCGCCATTATCGCTTCCGCCCTGAAAACCCTGCAGCACCGACAGATTCTGCTGGCCGCCAGCAAGGCCGATCAACATTCGCCTGCAGCACCTTATGCCGCAGTCGCCTCAGCGTTTCGCACAGTCACGCTTTATCTGCTGGGATTGTCAGCCCTGGAGCTAAGCAAATGGCGGGTTCGCCTGTTGCGCTTGCTGGGTGGCTATACCGATTTAGCCATTGAACTGGTGCCTGAACTAAAACAGCTGCTGAATATCCGGACAATGCAGCCGGTGGTGCGCCATGCCCCGGACGCCCGCGAGCAGTTTAATCAGATGGCGTCTGCGCTTATCCAGGCCTTTGCCACGCCGGGCCGTCCGCTGGTGATGCTGATTGATGATGTTCACTGGGCAGACAATGCCACGCTGCAACTGCTGGAAAATCTGATTACCCGTAATGAGCATCTGCCTTTTATGCTGGTGCTCGCCTTCCGGGAGGGTGAGTCGATGCCCTGTCCGATGATTGCCGGGTTTCTGCTGCGCCTCAGAGCATCAGCGGCACGTGTCGTGGCGCTGACGCCGCAGCCGCTCAGTGTTAAAAGCATCACCCGCTGGCTGGCGGGAATGCTGCATACCCGTCCCGGCGGCAATCGTGAGCTGGCACAGATTATCTTTGAGAAAACCGGCGGTAATCCGCTCTCGATGCAGGAGTTCTTCCGTCAGGCGGTGGATGATGGGGTGATTGTCTATCGTCAGAACCCGCTGAAGTGGCATTACGACTGCCAGGCGCTGATTGCGCGTCAGTACACCGACAATGTGGCGACGCTGGTATTAAATCAGCTGGCGCGGATGCCGGAGGCTACACGCCAGCTGCTGGGTTCGCTGGCCTGTCTGGGGGCCAGCGGCGAGCTGTCTTTATTAAGTCATATCAACGCGACGTCCGTATCGCGGATTCAGCAGCAGCTTGAGCCTGCCGTCAGCGGCCGTTTTATAACCCTGACTGGCGGGAACTACGCCTTTACCCACGACCGCGTGCATAACGCAGCGTTTTTACTGCTCGACCTCCTGCAGCAACACTCTCTTCATCAGCAGGCGGCGGCATGGCTGTCGGCCGCGGTTGTAAATGCCGATTACAGTGAGACGCTGTTCCGCGCGGCTTATCACATCGGCATGATTGCTGAACTGCCGCTAAGTGTCGCAGATCGTGAACGCTATTATCCCCTCTGTTTACGTGCTGCGCAGGGAGCGAAACGTGCCGGAGATTATCTCTCGGCGCTGCGCTATCTGCGCAGCGCCCAGCAACTCAGCCAGCGGATGGTGACCGGCAATGACTTTATGCTGGGCATTGATGAGGCGGAGTGCGAATTTCTGCACGGTAATCTCACGACCGCGCAAAAGCTTTGTACCCGACTGCTGAGTGAGCCAGGCACGCTCAGTGAAAAATCGATGGCAGCCTGTCTCTCTGCTGAAATTCATATGCGTCAGTCCGACAACCATCTGGCGCTGGAAACTGCGCTCGCCTGGCTGGCTGTCTTTGGTGTGTATCTCAGGCGTGATCCGGACGACGCGGAGATTGACGCCGCCTGGCAGGCGATCAGGGTGCGGATCGGCGATTCTCCGCAAGCGGCTTTTTCCCACCTGCCACGCAACACCGATCAGGAAACTGAGTCGGTGCTGAACCTGATGGCCAGCACCATTTTTGTCTCCGCCTACGACTGCCCGCAGCTGCATCTGTTGCTGGTCTGCCGGATGCTGGAGATGACGCTGGATCACGGCGTGACCGGTGCTTCTGCGTTTGGTCTCGCCTGGTTCAGCGTGCTGATCAGCGAACGCTATCAGGCCTGGCATTTTGGCTATGCCTGCGGCCGGGTGGCCCGTGAGCTGGTGGAGCAGCATGACTTTACCCGCTATAAAGCCCGCACGCTGCTGCCTCTGGATCAGCTGGGGATCTGGACGCAGCCGCTGGATGTGGCCGTAGAGAGTGCCCGTGATAGTTTTCGCGTCGCGGTGATGCACGGTGACCGTTCCTTTGCCTGCCTCTCGTTGCGTCATCAGATCATGAACACGCTGACACGCGGCGATCATCTGGAGTCGGTCATGACCTCCATTGAGCGCGGACTCGCTTTTACCCGCAAAACCTTTTATCCCGATGTTGAAAACGTGCTGGTCATGCAGAAGCAATTGGTGATGCAACTGCGGAACAGCAACGGGTTCAGGGCAGGCGATCGCGATGGCGCTTTGCCGATGGTGGCGGGCAGCGAGCCGGGCGTGATCTCTGGCCCAAAAGCGATGGTGCTGTTCTGGGCGGGGTTGTATCGGGGAATGGCGCATTTCTTTGCGGCAGAATACCGGGAGGCGCTGCGCTGTTTTGCAGAAATTCGTCCGCTGACCAGCGCAGTGCCCGCTTACATCTACCTGATGGATATGCATTTTTACAGCGCACTATCCCTGAGCCTGCAGCCCGGTGCGGCTGACAGCAACACGCTGCGCTGCGATCTGGACAAATTTGCGGGCTGGGCCGACCTCAATCCCGGACTCTTTGCTGATAAATATGCCCTGCTCAGGGCAGAATGTGCGCGTCTTGAGGGCAACACGGGTGAGGCGCTGAAGCAGTATGAAAATGCGATCTGTCTCTCCCGCCAGGGGGGATATCTGCACATTCATGCGCTGGCGAATCAGCTGGCTGGCCGCTACTGCAAAGCATTACAGCTAGATACCGCCGCCGATGCCTACGTTAAAGCGTCGATGAGAAGCTGGGAGAGCTGGGGCGCGCTGGCGATGGTACGCCAGCTTGAGCAGCACTATCCGCATCTGACCACGCCGATGCAAAACAGCGCGGTCGCGACCATTCCCTTTACGCAGGATGCCTCGTTCTACGACCTGGAGAGTGTGCTGACCGCCGTGCGCGCCCTGACGGAGGAGATCAACCTTGATCGGTTGATTCATACCCTGATGCGCATCCTGCTGGAGCGGGCCGGTGCCCAGCGCTGTCGGCTTATCCGGATTCTGGATGGTACGCTTCCGGAAACGCAGGCCTGGGCAGAAAGCACGGCTGATGGCGTGCGGGTGCAGATTGTCAAAGAGCGCCCCGTCGCAACTGACCTGCCGCTATCGGTACTGGCCGCGGTGATCCGTACCGGTCAGGAGATACGTACTGGCAAGCCGGAAGATTTCAGTCCGTTCAGTCAGGATCCTTACCTGGTGGCCTCGGGCGCTGCGGTGTTATGTGTTCCGATGTTCAGGCAGGCCAATATGGTTGGGGTGCTCTATCTGGAGAATCGCCTGATGCCCGATGCGTTCACGGCTGAGCACTCCCACATTGTTAAAACGTTGAGCGCTCAGGCGGCGGTTTCGCTGGAGACGGCGCGCCTCTACGCTGAACTGCTGGAGGAGAACAACCATCGGCGACGGGTTGAAAAGCAGCTGCGCGCCAGCAAAACCTCACTGATGCTCGGCGAGAAGATCAGTCATACCGGCACCTGGCGCTGGGAAGTGGCAGAGGACATGATGATGGTGTCTGAAGAGTATGGCCGTATTCTGGGCCTGCCAGCCCATCAAAAAGGGTTGTCGATGGCAGATTTTCTGACCCGCGTTCATCCCGATGATTATGAGTGCATCAGCGAACTGGTGACCCACAGCGTCAGTCAGGGACGTAGTATGCAGGCTGAGTTCCGTGTGCTCAGGCCGGATGGGGAATGCCGTTATATCAAAGGTATCGGAGAGCCGGTAGAAAACTTCCCCGAGGTGAAAGAGTACTTCGGCACCATTTCCGATATCACCTCGCAGCGCCAGGCAGAAGATGCCGCGCGCATGGCCCAGGCGGATCTGGCCCGTGTAACGCGCGCCACCACAGTCGGGCAACTGACTGCCTCAATCGCACACGAAATTAACCAGCCACTGATGTCGATCGTGGCCAATGCCGGTGCCAGCCTGCGCTGGTTAAAGCGTGAACCGGTGATGCTGGAGAATGCCAGCAGCAGTCTGGATGAAATTATCAAAGAGGGAAAACGTGCTGGAGAGATAATTCGTGGCCTGCAGGCGCTGACCCGCAATCATGAATCGAGCTTTGCCTCGGAAAACCTCCATCTGATCGCTCGCGATATTCTGGCGCTCTCCCGGGTGGAGCTGGAGCGACGCGGAATTTCGCTGGAGCTGAAACTGAGGGCCGGAAAGGCGGATATCTATTGCGACCGCGTTCAGATTCAGCAGGTGCTGCTGAATCTGGTAATCAATGCCATCGATGCCATGTCCGACGATTTACCGCGCGCGGCGCTTTTGCGGCTGACGTCAGAGAACCCGACGCCGGACACGCTGCGTTTTGAGGTGCTGGACAGCGGTTGCGGCTTACCTGATGGCGTGCGTGAACGGATTTTTGAGTCGTTCTACACCACGAAGAAAAGTGGCATGGGCATGGGATTAACCATCAGCAAAGGGATTATCAAAAAGCATTGTGGTGAGTTAGGCGCAGAGAACAGGGCGGAAGGCGGCAGCCGTTTCTGGTTCACTCTGCCACTGGGATAATCGTATTGAGGACAGGTGTCTGCCTGGCCTTAGCGGCGTCGGGTATGATCAATATTGAGCCGCTCTGCCGCCCGCACCAGATCGGTGAGCGACCGCGCCTTCATCTTCTCCATCACCCGCCGCTTGTGAACTTTAGCTGTGATCTCACTGACGCCCATTTCGGCGGCGATCTGCTTATTCAGCAGGCCGCTAATCGCCAGCAGCATGACCTCGCTTTCACGCGGTGTCAGGGTCTGATGTCGCTCCAGTATCTCCCTTCGCTCCTCGGAAGAGGCCATATTCTGCCCGGCGATTTGTAAGGCTTCTGCAACCGCCTGCAAAATACGATCGGGATCGACAGGTTTAGTCAGAAACTCATAAGCACCGGTTTTCATCGCCCGCACTGTGACCGGAATAGTCCCGAAGCCGGTTAAGAAGATAGTGGGAATGGCGTAGCCACGATCGATCAATGCCTGTGCGACATCAAATCCATCTGCACCAGGCAGATTAATATCCAGAATCAGGCAACAGGGAAGGGGAGTAAAAGCGTGAGCCAGGAAATCATCAGCCGATGAAAAAGAGATAACCGTGTAATCGTCGGCAGTGAGCAGATTACGCAGTGCAGCAGTCACAGCAGCGTCGTCGTCAACGATATAAACGATGGGATTCATAGGGACCTCGTTTCAGCCAGGTATTTACTGATAATTTAATTAAGCATGACGCGTAAAGAGGCCCTGATGAGAAAGCGTCGGGCAGGGTTAACAGGATATTACCATAACAGTTATCATTATCATCTTATAATTATCAGCTTGTTAAAATTAAGATAAATGGCTGATAGGTATGACTAAAATGTGAGCGTCAACTCTGGGGTGGAGCGCCACTGTTCTGGGCGTAAATGCTGATAACTGTCATTTGATCGACATAGCTATGCCATAAATTGTTCGCTCACTCACGGGCAGGAGAATAGTCCCGTTTAATAGCTAAAATAATCCATAAACCCGTTATCCAGATTAAATCGTTTCAGCCTGATATGTACCGGAATAAGTTAGTGGCGGTACGTAATTAATTCGGAAGTAGTCTGTTAACTCGCGGCGGTCCTGATAATTAATTTGCCTGAGGGCAAAACGACGGATTGATAAGCGTACCGATCTTTACCCTGCGTCTTATAGCGAAAGAATATAGTTGATTATATAGTTACAACATACATTATGCTTGGTTATTAACCCTCAACTTCACCATTGTGCGGCCAGTGCTTATCAACGCGAAGCCTCTGTGCCAGATTCTGACGATCAGCCGGGTAAAACCTGACCCGTATTTAGCCGGTAAGAAGTCATTACATTTAAAAAAGCCTTATCTGTCAGCAAGTAACCTTGATAAGCGTAGCGGTATTCATGGCGTGGCTGCTAATCCTCACTAAGCTTGTGAAGCAACCCTTTAAATAGAGGGAGATTTTCCATTCGGTAGATCGTCGCAATGTCGTCATGAGGCTTATATGAGTCAAAATTACTGCACCATTATCTACAATGGTGAACGGTTAAAAGGGTTAGCTGATCAACCGCTAATCGATTTTCTGGATGCTCAAGGGAAAAAACTACCTCATGTCTGTTACCACCCGGCGTTGCCACCGCTGCAAAGTTGTGATGTCTGCTGGGTAGATGCCAACGGCGAGCGGGTTCGCGGCTGCACGCTCCGCACTGAAGAGGGGCTGGAGGTGCAGAGTGAAGGCAGTGCGCTTAAGGCCGCGCAGCAGGAGGGAATGGATCGGCTTCTCAATCGTCATGAGCTTTACTGTACCGTCTGTGAGCACAACACCGGCGACTGCACGCTACATAATGCCGTGGCTGATATGCACATTCCGATTCAGTACTATCCTCATGAGCCCAAGCCCTACGCGAAAGATCATTCCAATCCTTTTTACACCTACGATCCTGACCAGTGCATCTTATGCGGTCGCTGTGTCGAAGCGTGTCAGAATGTCGAGGTCAATGAGACGCTGTCGATTGACTACACCCAGGCGCATCCTCGCGTGCTCTGGGATGGCGGAACGGAAATCGCCGGTTCCAGCTGCGTTAGCTGCGGACATTGCGTCACAGTTTGCCCATGCAATGCGCTGCTGGAAAAAACCATGCAGCCAGACGCAGGCCCCTTTACCGCGATGGATGAAGGGCTGAAGCGTCCGCTGATCGACTTTGTTAAAACTCTGGAAAATAGTATCGGCATGGAGCCGATTACCGGCGTTTCGAAAATCGATGTGGCGCTGCGCCAGTCGGAGATCAAACGCACCAAAACCGTTTGCACCTATTGCGGTGTAGGCTGCAGCTTTGAAATCTGGACCCGTGACCGCCATATCCTGAAAGTTCAGCCGGTCGCCGAAGCCCCAGCCAACGGCATCTCGACCTGCGTTAAAGGTAAGTTCGGCTGGGACTTCGTCAACAGCCCGGAGCGCCTGACTACGCCGTTGATCCGCGAGAATGGTCGTTTCCGGCCTGCCAGCTGGGATGAAGCACTTCAGCGGGTTACCGAAGGATTACAGGGTATCGCTCAGAATTATGGAGGCGATGCGATTGGCTTTATCGGCTCCAGCAAGGCCAGCAATGAAGAAGCCTATCTGACCCAAAAAATCGCCCGTTTAATTTTTGGCACCAACAACGTTGATAACTCCTCGCGCTATTGTCAGAACCCGGCCACAGAAGGGCTGTTCCGCACGGTGGGCTACGGCGGAGATGCCGGGACGATTGAGGATCTGCAACAGACCGATTTGATCGTGCTGGTCGGCAGCAACCTGGCCGAGAACCATCCGGTCATTGCTTCTCACATCAAACAGAGCCACAAACATCGCGGTCAGAAACTGCTGGTCGTTGATCCGCGCCGTCATGAAATGGCGGAACGTGCTGACTGCTATCTGCGCATCCGACCGGGTACTGACCTGGTCTGGGCCTCGGCGATGGCAAAATATATGTTCGATCACGGTTATGCGGATGAGGCTTTTCTGGCCCAGCGGGTCAACCAGGTTGATGAGTACCGCGCCTCACTCGCTCCCTTTACGCTGGCCTTTGCCAGTGAGACATGTGGACTGAGTGAATCAGAACTGATTGAAGCAGCGGAAATGATCGGCCAGGCGGGCAGTGCCTGTGTGTTGTGGGCGATGGGAATTACCCAGCACAGCCACGGGGCAGACACCAGTACGGTGCTGTCGAACCTGCTGCTGGTCACCGGCAACTATGGCCGGCCTGGCACCGGCGGTTATCCGATGCGCGGACACAACAACGTACAGGGCGCCAGCGACTTTGGCTGCCTCAGTAATCTCTATCCCGGCTATGAAAAAGTCACTGACCCAGCGGTGCGCGAAAAATGGGCGCGTGCCTGGGGCGTCTCGCCTGAAGCGCTTTCCGATCAGCCTGGTGCAGATAATTTCAAAATGGTGCAGCAGGCCGGTGAAGGCAAGATTCGTGCAATGTATATCACCGGAGAAGAGACGGCGTTTGCGGATGCCGATGCCACTTCGGTGCATGCCGCCTTCAGCAAGCTGGAATTTATGGTGGTACAGGACATTTTCATGTCACGCACTGCCGAATTTGCCGATGTGGTGCTGCCCGGTGCGCCCAGCGTGGAGAAAGAGGGCACGTTTGTGAACACCGAACGGCGAATCCAGCACTTTTCACCCGCCATGAAGCCGCTGGGTGATAGTCGTCCCGACTGGGAGATCTTTACCGATCTCGCCGCCCGTCTCGGTCATCCGTGGCATTACCCGAACCCAGGCGCGATTATGGCGGAAGCGGCAGGCATCGCAGAGATTTTCGCGGGTGTTAGCTATGAGCAACTGGTCGGCTGGCAGTCCCAGCTCTGGCCCGTCAGCGCCGCAGGCGAAAGCACGCCGCGACTCTACACGGAACGGTTTAATTTCCCGGATGGCAAAGCGCGACTCTATCCGCTGAGCTGGCAACCGCCCGCCGAGCAGGAGGATTCACAGTATAATCTGCTGCTGAATAATGGCCGGATGCTGGAGCATTTCCAGTCGATGAATCAGACCGGGCAGGGTGGCCGCATGATGTCGCTGTCGCCAAATGCCTTTGTTGAGATCTCACCGGAGCTGGCCGCCGAGCGCGCGCTGAACGAAGGAGAGTGGGTACGCATTACCTCGCGGCGCGGATCGCTGGATGTGCCTGTTGTGATCACTGAGCGTGTAGCAGGCAACGTGCTGTTTATGCCGATTCATCATGGCAAAGATGGCGTCAACGCCCTGACTGGCGAACATCACGATCCCGACGTCAACACACCAGCTTATAAAGAGATTGCCGTAAATATGAAGCGCGTTGATCGCCGGTCGCAGCCTAATCCGGTGCCACTACACAACTTCCGTCACGGCAGTCGTACGCCGCTGGATCACCTGCCGATAGAGCAAAAATGGCAGCAGGCTGGCTATCGGGAACCGCCTGAACATGTCGAAAAACCGGAGAAATTCTAATGGCAGAAAGGATGAAATATCAGGTCCCGCCGACACCTACTGAGCCGACCGCCCGGGAAGCGATGGATGAGCTAATCGAAAATCTTCACCAGCACGGTTTTCTGCGGCTGGCGAACGACCTGGTTAAATCAAATAGCGAGGTGGGGAAAATCCTGGTTTCGGGCCTTAATCAGCCGGGTACGCAGAACGCGCTGCAGAATCTCTCGCTACTGATGATGACGCTGGGCAGCGTGCCGCCAGAACGGTTTAATCATCTGCTGTTGGCCGTTCGCGATGCCGCGATGGCCGTTAAACCAGCACGCGATGAGGCCCGTCAGGAAAAAGCTGCGCCGGGCATCCGCGGCATTATCCGGTTACTCAATGATGAGGATCTGTGGCGCGGACTGCGCCCCATCTTCGCGGCGCTTGAAGTCTTCTCACAACAGATCGACCGTGAAGAGCAGAAGCCGATTACCCGCTTCAGTGGCAAGCCCACACGGGAGTAGTTCAGCCTGCGATCGTTCAGGATTGCGTGGGGGTGTAGATCAGATGACCGGCTACACCGCCCGCGCCGCCATCTTTTGGATGATTGATACCATCGGAGACCGGGACATCGGTGAAATCAAACGGCGAAACCCCCTCAAGGCAGGCGACATTCACCCCGAACTGATCGGGCTGTGAGCGGCTCTGATGAAAGGTGTAAATGCCGCAAACGGAACAGAAGTAGTGGCCCACCTCTTTGCTGTTGAAACGATACTCTGTGAGCTGCGCTTCACCGCGGGTCAGCTCCACTTTTGTCGCAAATACCACCACCGCGCCGCGCATCCGGCAAAACGAGCAGTTGCAGCGGCGCACCGTATTAAATCCATCCTTCAGCGTCACCCGGTACGCCACCGCGCCACAGTGGCATTGTGCTGTCATTTCATTTTGCATCGTGATCTCCTGTGTAGTAAAACCAGCCAGCTTTCAGCCTACGCCAAAGCCTGGGATTTGGCAGCATCGGGTGCGGATTTGTCGACCATTAGCACAGCCAGGGCAGGGTGCGTTCATCGGGTTCGTCTGCGACACGATTTATTTCATCACCCCGTATCAGACAGTAATAAGCGTCATCTCTTCCGCTTCAAACGCCTCAAGCAGTTCTTTATCGAGCTTCTCTTCCACGACGAGCGTTGAAATTTCACGGCATTTCGCCACGCTGAATCGCGCTACGGCAGGGATTTTATCCGCTGTCAGCCCGACAATGATCTGATTGCTTTGCGCCATGGCAACTTTCTTGAATTCGCAATCCGCATAGTTAAAACCGGTCAGACCGGCCTCCGGACTCATGGCACAGCCGCCAATAAACGCCTGATCAAACAGAATGCCCTGGATCTGGTTGATCGCGGTTTGCCCGACCGCGCCGCCGGTGCTCTTCTGTATCTGCCCGCCCAGCATAATCACCTCCGCAGCAGGATGGTTGATCAGTAGCGCAGCAATATCGGGTGCATTGGTGACGACGGTGATATTCAAATCTGGTGATAGCGCCTGTGCCAGCGCCAGATTGGTCGTACCGGCATCAATAAAGATGCAGCTATTGGTTTTCACCAGGCTGGCACAGCGCTGCGCGATCAGGGCTTTTGCTGCGTGATCGTGAGCTTTCCGGCTGACAAAGCTGCCCGCCTCCTGCAGCTGTAACACCGCACCGCCATAGACCTTTTTACATAAACCCTCTTTACTGAGTTCATGGAGATCGCGGCGGATAGTGTGCTCTGACACGGCCAATTGCCTTGCAAGGTCAGCGCAGACCACCCGTCCTTTGTCCTGCAATATCTCACGAATCAGCGCTTGTCGCTGCTGCGGGAAAGCTGCATAATCGAGCATATAAACCTCAAAATATTCATAATCGAGCTATAGTGAGCATAATCGTTCACTGCCGGGCAGGGAGTCAATAGCGATCTCTCAGTCCTGTCAGCTCTCCACGACATCCCTCAAAGGAATGCAATGGCTAATAACGTCTCTTCCACGCTGGCAACACGCATCATCTTTTTTATAGCCGGATTTATCACCGCGACCTGGGCGGTGATTGTGCCTTTCGCCCGCAGCAATACCGGGGTTAATGAGGCGCAGCTCGGCACCTTGCTGCTTTGTCTTGGCGTCGGCGCGCTGATTGCGATGCCGGTGACGGGCTGGCTGACCAGCCGCTTTGGCTGCCGCCGGGTGATTCTGGTCGCTGTCGCGCTGGTCATCATCAGTACGCCATGGCTATCGGTGCTGAGCAACCCGCTGTTGCTGGCGCTGGCGTTGCTGGTTTTTGGCGTCGGCATCGGAGTAACCGACTGCGCCATGAACATCCAGGCGATCCTGGTGGAGAAGCAGGCGGAAAAGCCAGTCATGTCAGGCTTTCACGGCATGTATAGCGTGGGCGGCATTGCCGGCGCGGGCTTTATGACGCTGCTACTGGCGATGGGTTTTAGCGTGCTGACCGGCTGTTTGCTGGCGGTCGCGGCGGTGATTATCATGACGCTGGTCAGCGCATCGGGCTTACTCACCTACGCGAACCCCGCTGAAGGCCCGGTGTTTGCTGTTCCGCGCGGCAGCGTACTGATTATCGGCATCATCTGCTTTGCCGTCTTCCTGACCGAAGGCACCGTGCTGGACTGGAGTGCTGTCTATCTGACCGACGTCCGGGCCATTCCGGCGTCACTGGGCGGACTGGGCTATACCTGCTTTGCCATTGCGATGACCGTGGCGCGTCTGACGGGGGACCGGATTATCTCATCGCTGGGACGTTTACCGGTTGTGCTGGGCGGCGCACTGATTGCCGCCGCTGGCATGGCGATGGTGACCTTTATCGCCTCCTGGCCGATGGCGTTGCTGGGCTACACCCTGGTCGGCGCAGGCTGCGCCAATATCGTGCCGGTAATGTTCTCCGCCGCCGGACGTCAGACGGTGATGCCGCAGGCGGTCGCCGTGCCTGCCATTACTACTCTGGGCTATCTGGGGGTCCTGAGCGGGCCAGCCGTGATTGGCTACGTGGCGCATTACACGCATCTCGCTTTCTCATTTTCACTGATTATGGCGCTGATGCTGGTTGTCGGTGCGGTCTCTCTGACCCTGGACCTGGGCCGTAGCCGCGCGGGGGAAAATGCATAAAATTACCCAGTTCGCGCTCCTGAAAGAATTTCATTGAACGGGGCGCAAAGTCATCTTCAGGAGGAACGGAAGCGGCCTGCCATTACTCTCCCAGCCTGACCCAGCGGCGGCCTGTCAGCACCGTCAGCGCGACGATGGTGATGCCCGCAGCCAGATGCATAGAAAAATCGATGGCGTGCAGATGGGTATCGTGGCACAGCGACAGCAGCATCGATGAGGTAAACGCACTGCCGCAGCCGCTCAGCGCCAGACTGCGCGCGGGATAGAGGGATCGGGTGCGCTGCAGGGCGAAGACGGACATCAGCATCATCGGGACACTGGCCGACAGCATAAACAGATAACAGTGCATCCCTTCACCCAACCGGTTCGCGCCCGATGGCGGTGCTGAAGATGACATATTGATCAGATTCAGCACCAGCCACATCATCGCCATCAGCAGCGGCCAGCGCAGGCTGATCGGTTTTCTGCCTGCAATACTCAGCGTAAAGGCTGCCGCCAGCGTGCTGCCCGCGATGATGAGTGACAGCAGCAGGGCAACCAGCGCAAAAAACGCGCCAGGCTGCGACCAGTCAGTGAAACGGCTGTGAAATGCCCAGCTGGTCAGCGCGCCACAGGGCAGGGCAAGGGCAATCCAGCCCGCGACACGCCAGGCGGTAGGCCAGACGCGCTGCACCGGCTGGGCAGACGCGCTGAGCTGATTAATTAACTGGTCATGATTTCTCATGATGACCCCGTCCATATTTACGAAGGTTGACCATTGCGCGATGCAACAGAGATTTAACCGCAGAGAGCGACTGATTAGTTTCAGCTGCTGCCTGCGCCAGGCTCTGCTCGCGCAGATGCACGGATTCGACGATCTCCCGCTGGCGTTGCGGAAGGTTATCCAGATAACCGGAGAGGATATCCGTATCGGCTGAGGACTCTGCACTTGCAGCGGGTTGTCGTTGCAGCTCTTCCTCATCCTGTACTTCCTGGCGACGGCCGCGATGGCGCATCGCATCAATGGCCCGGGCAGAGGCGATGGCAGCAACCCAGGGGAGTATCGGACGCTGCGGATCGTAGGTATGCCGCACCCGATGGATCGCCAGCAGCGTCTCCTGAATCACATCCTCGACCAGTCCCTCATCACGGATTTTTTTGCATACCAGTGCCCGGATGGCCGGAACCATCGCTTTCAGTAACTGGTTATAGGCAGCTCTGTCACCCGCCTGCGCCCGGGCCATTAATGCTGGCCACTGCTGTGCGCGTTGATCAGTTTCTGGCATCGATCATCAGCAGTTCATCACGCTGTCGCCGCGCCCTGGCCACGCGCCAGGCAATCGTTTCATCAGTAATCTCAGGATTTATTTCCTTTTTCTGTTGCCTGATTCAGCGCTGAAATCACAATGCCAGGCGTCAGCACCTGGGGCAGTACCTCAGGTTTACCGCCGTCAGCCGGATAGACCACGTAGAGCGGTAATCCACCGCGTCCGAAATCGCTCAGCGCCTGTTCAACATCGGGATTGTATTTGGTGGAATCCGCGACCATATAAATGGTGTTGGTTCGCGCCATCGCCGCTTTTACCGCCTGCGTCGAAAGCGAAGTACGATCGTTAACCTGGCAGGTAATACACCATGATGCGGTAAAGTTCACCAGTATTGGTTTGCCCTGACCTTTGATGGCATCAACGTTCTGGGGCGACCAGGCCACAGCGGCGGCAGCCTGTGAGGCGGTTGCCGTTTCAGCCGGAGCTTCGGCAAACCTGTTCAGGTTCAGTAACGGCACTACGACCAGCGCCAGGAAGAATGCGGTCGCCACATGCAGCACCCAATGACGCTGTCCCATCATACGGCGTTTCTGCGCCATGCCATACAGCCAGGCGGCGAAACTAAACAGTAAACAGCAGGCCAGAATGGCAGCCAGCGCCGCCGATCCCGCCTGACGTTCAAGTACCCAGATCAGCCAGCCCACCGCGCCCAGCATGGGAAACGCCAGCCCCTGCTTTAAGGTGATCATCCAGGCACCCGGTTTTGGCAAAATTCGCGCCAGCACCGGGAAGAATGAGATGAGGGTGAAGGGCGCAGCAAAGCCCAGCGCCAGTGAAATAAAGATCACCAGACTGATCAGTGGAGGCTGGGTAAGCGCATAGCCTACCGCGCTGGCCATAAAGGGCGCGCTGCAGGGAGTCGCGACAATGATGGCCAGCGCACCAGTCAGAGCTGAACCGACTAAACCACCGCGATCGCCTCCCACTTCGCCAACCCGCTGTACCGATAATCCTACTTCAAACAGACCGAGCAGGTTCAGCGCCGACCCAAGCATCACCAGAATCAGTGCGGCGATGACCAGCGGCGATTGCAGCTGGAATCCCCAGCCCACCGATGCACCGCCCGCCCTGGCCAGCAACAGAACTGCGGTCAGAGCGACCATCGTCACGACTACGCCCAGCAGAAAGGCCAGGCCTTCGGCTCTGGCGTGGGAAGGTGATTCGTGATGGCGGATCAGGCTCAGTGCTTTCAGCGAGATCACCGGAAACACGCAGGGCATGAGGTTCAGAATAATGCCGCCAAGGAAGGCGGCTGCAATCGCAGTCAGCATGATGTACCTGCTCTGAAGATGAAGTTATGCCGGATTGGCCTGACGGTATTTTTTAACGGCATCCATCGCTTTCTGGATATGCGTATCAGGATTTTTATCGGTGAAGCTCAGCAGGATTTTGCCATCGGGCGCAATCACGTAAGAGGTACGGTCTGAAAGCTTCTGACCTTTCATCTCCATGGTGCTCTTATATTCTGCCGCCACTTTGGCACCGGGATCGGCTGCGACGGTGAATTTGTCACGGCATTCAAGCTGCGAGAATTTCGCAATCTGATCGGTATTGCCCGCCGTCACGCCAATGACGGTCGCACCCTGCTTTTTAAATTCATCGGTCGCTTCAGCAAAATCGTGTGCTTCCAGCGTACAGCCTGCACTGAAAGCAGCAGGGAAGAAGTAGAGGACAACCGGGCCTTTCTGCAGCGCCTGTTGCAATGAGAAGGTGGTCGATTTACCGGCCAGCGCGGCTTCCAGTTTAAAGTCCGGTGCTTTTTCACCGACCTGTAACGCTGCAAAAGCAGATGTTGCCGGAACACTCAGTGCCAGCAGCGTAGCGACGGCCAGGGTTTTCAGGGTGTTTTTCATTGGCTTTACTCTCTCCATTGACGAACAGACGGAGTTGTCTGACGTCCCTGATAACAGGTTCGTTTAAAAATGGAAAAAGTTGCGCGTTTGAAGATTTTTTTTAAATTATTTTTTAAATAGCGCTTCATCCGCCGTCGTTATCAGATCCCTCTTTTTGAGCTGAATCGAATAAAGCTAATGTCAGCAAATTTCACCTGATTCGCTGTAGTTATTCTTCTCTGGCCTGTAATCACTGTGATTTGGTCCACAATAATAGGTCTAATTCCCTTCCTTTTCTCAACAGGTGAGCATCATCACGTTTATCTTCAGTCCCATTAAGTAAATTTCCCTTACGGAATGAAAAAACGATTCAGCCAATGGGATGACTTATGAAGATTAAACTGGCGTTAACGGTACTGGCAGTGCTGGTTTCAGGTTCTGCAGCGGCGAAAACCTGGGTGCTGACGAGTGCTGAACAGGGCACCGAGCAGGGAAACTGGAAGATTTCCAGCAGTGAGCTGAAGTCTCAGGGCAAACCGTTCAGCATCGAACAGAAAGTCCTGCATGGCGGCAAGCAGGAAGGCAGTAAAATAGTGACGATCCGCAGCGAGGATGGCCTGACCATCACGCTAAGCCCGACACGTGGCATGAATTTACTGCGTGTTGAAGGCTTTGGCACCCGTATGGGCTGGGATTCACCGGTTAAAGAGGTCGTCAATCCTGCCTTCATCAATCTTGAGAGCCGCAACGGTCTGGGCTGGCTGGATGGTTTCAACGAGATGATGGTGCGCTGCGGCTACGAATGGACCGGCCATCCGGTCACCGATGAAGGCCGAATCTATACGCTGCACGGTAAAGCGGGTAATACGCCGGTTTCTCAGCTGGAAGTTGAAGTGGCCGATACGGCACCACACGAAATCCGTATTCGCGGCCTGATTAAAGAGAGCACCTTTAAGAAAGCTGATTTGCAGACCATGACCGAGCTGCGTTATGTGCCAGGCAGCAACAGTTTCAGCCTGCATGATGTGTTAACCAACCACGCCGACTATCCGCACGATTACCAGATCATCTATCACAGCAACTTCGGCAAACCTATTCTTGAAGAGGGCGCACGCTTCCTGGCGCCGATGTCCGGCATCAGCCCGTTCAATGACTACGCGAAAGCCGGGTTAAAAGAGTGGCAGACCTATAAAGGTCCGACCAAAGACTTCGATGAGATGGTGTTCAACATCAAGCCACTTTCAGACAGCAATCATCAGACCGTCGCTGCGGTGATAAATAAAGCGGGCAACAGCGGCGCATCCATTCAGTTCGATACGCGTCAGCTCCCGATGCTGACCTTATGGAAAAATACCGACACCCTGAAACAGGGCTACGTGACCGGCATCGAACCTGGTACCAGTTACGCCTATCCGGTCACCATTGAACGTGAACAAAAACGTGTGAAGCAACTGCAACCGGGTGCCAGTACGGCATTTGATCTGACTTACACCTTGCTGCACAGCAGCGAGCAGGTTAATGACGTTGAGAAACGCATTAAGGGCATTCAGGGCGACACGAAGATTGATGTGAGCGAGACGCCAATAGCGAAAGAGTAACTGGAATGAATGAAATCCCGATGACGTGAAGTCGCGTGTCGGGATTTTTTTTAGATTTGAGAACGGATTTTATGACTTACAGGCTGCCGCGCCATGGATATTGCTGGTCGTGAGCGGCACCATAAAACAGAAGCAGACGGATAAATAATCACTGATTTTGCAAATTTGAAGACCTGGATCGTGTAAGAGGACGCATTCGTACGTTGTGGCAGATTACAAATATGTCTTCATTTATCACAGCAAGGCATCAATGATGTTCAGAACAGTGTTTATAGCAGCATCGGTATTACTTTTCTGCTGGCAGGTCCAGGCATCCCCGGGTTTTCGCCAGATGACAGTGTCAGACACCCAGAGAGAGCCTCTGAAAGTAGCGGTATGGTATCCGGCGATTCAGAATGGAGTAAGTGAAACTGTTGGAGAAAATGTCGCTTTTGTCGGCGTTGAGATTATCCGTAACGCCACACCCGTTTCGGGAACGCATCCACTTGTAGTGATTTCACATGGATTTAATGGAAGCTGGAAAAATCTTTCCTGGCTTGCTGCAGCGTTGGCCGCTCAGGGATACATTGTGGCTGCGCCTGATCACCCCGGTACGACAATCTTTAATCATAATCCTGAAGACACCAGAAAACTATGGCGTCGTCCTGGTGAAATATCCCGGGTAATTGATTTCGTCGGTCGATCTTCTGACTTATCTGGCGCAGTAGATGATAAGCGCATTGCGGCTATTGGGCATTCTCTTGGAGGCTGGACAGTCATGTCGCTGGCTGGAGCGCGTTTTGATCCTTCGTTGTTCCTGAATGACTGTCAGCAGCATGTCCTTCGCGGTGACTGTAAGCTGACGACCAAACTTGGAATAGATGACGTTACTGCGCATAAACTTTTGTCATCTGACAATCTTGATACAAGAATCAAAGCCGTCGTGACACTTGATGCTGGATTAGCGCCAGGTTTTACCCCTGCTAGCCTGAGCAAAATTAACATACCCGTGCTTATTCTCGCGGCCCGTAATGACAAGCTGGGTCAGTTGCCTGCTTCTGAGGAATCTGAGTATCTTGCTGATAAAATGCGCGGATCATTGCGACAATTCAGTATCATCAAGGGGGCGACTCATTTCAGTTTTATGCAGTTATGTAAACCAGGTGCAGAGAAACTTATTGACGATGAAACGCCGGGCGATGGCATTGTTTGTCAGGACGACAAGGGTGCTAGCCGATCAGAACTACATCAACTGATAACGACTAAAATCACACTTTTTCTGAATTCTGCACTGAGTTATCACGCGCCTGCTGACGAAATAGACTAGGGGAGAGGCCTGAAAGGCGCTGGAATTCACGATTGAAATTAGACTTAGTCATGAATCCGCACTCCAGCATGATATGAGTAACGGGCAAAGAAGTGTTAAGCAGTAGCTCTTTTGCCCGTTCAACCCTGAAACCATTGATCCACTGCGATACATTACACTGTTTAACCGAGTTAACGGCTGCAGAGAAATTACGGGCGGGTATGCCGGTTTTCCTTGCCAGTAGAGCAAGCGTCAAATCGGGATTCAGGTAGAGCTCTGTTTCATGGACCTGTTTTTCGAGCATCATATATAACTCAGTCATATCTGCCGCTGGAGCTTGATCATCGATCTTGTCTGTTTTTTGCCCGATAACAGGTTCAAAGCGCTGGGATGAGTTTAAAAAGCCGAAAATAATCGTGCCGACAATGGGCAAGAGCGCAAGTTGAGTGATGAGGATGATCGAAGTGGCATGTTTTCCACCGCTGATACCAAAGTCAGTTGCAATGAGAACGTCTGTCAGCGCGGAGAGACACAGAAAGCCGCCTGCGAAAAAAGTCAAAGTAGGATGCTGAGCTATTGCGCCCAGAGTATTGAGCCTTATAGGTTTTCCACTAATCACTGCTTTTCTTAGCAGGGCGAATCCATAGCTGAAATAAAGCATACTGAGGATGAAGTCAGTAGCAGGTGCCCATACCAGCCTGATCACTAGCGATACTATTGCGGGTACAAGCAAAATCAGTAAGTCATGTTTACGTCTTTCTTCGCTTAGCGGGACGAAACTGTGCCATGCAATGGCAGGTAAAAACATTGCCAACACACTCTGCACATTTCTCAAAATCTCAGAGTCATACTCCCAGCGGATCGTATTAATCGAAATAAGAACGATACAGGCAGAAAGAAAACGCAGCGTGCCGTTGTTACGTTGTTTTCCGGAATAGATTGTTGCCATCAGCAACAGCAGAGCAAGAAGTGTAATGACAGGAAAAGGCACTGAGAGCATGGGTGCAGAACCAGAGCAGCAAATTTCCTGAATGATTACACAATTGCCTGCGGGTTGTCTTGTTTGACAGGGGGCGTTAAATGCAGGGCTGGAGCTTCCATAAAGCGAGATTTCGCCACTATTTCAGCATTATCAAACTGATTAGCAGCAGACAGGATAAGAGGGGATGACTACGTTATCGTTAATTTAACATAAGATAGATTATGCGCACTTAAGGCAAGGCGGTAACATAGAGGCTAAAGCTCTAAGCTAACCTTATCCGGGCGCTTCAGACAACCTGCTGAAGCCCCTTGTATAACGGCCTCTGGTGCGGAATTTTCACGATCAATAAAGCCGTCACCTCACCACCACTGTATCTCTCACGGCGATCGGTTCAGGATAGACAGTGGCGATGATCGCTGGTTTAAGAGCACGCTGTTGCTCTCAATCCGTCGCGCCCTGACACACTGCGAATCGACAGCATCTACGGCTTAGGGAACGAAGTCTCGTGCAGATGTCGCCACAAAATCTTGCCAGCATTATTTACCTCGAACACAACCGTAGAAAACCGCAGTGTGGCCTCCTGGCCCGGAAGCTGCTGCAACTCCTTATATACCACAGTGGCGTTTCCTTCACTCTCAGCAACCATCTGCATGTCGCAGATATCAATCGCTAAACCCGGACGTGCACCGCGCTGAGTGCGGAAAAACCCATTTAGTGTCGTGAAATCCAGTAAGGCACCGCCCGGTGTCACCATGGAATATGCAGGACTAAAACGCGCTAAAAGTTCCTCACAAACCTCATCATGTGCTTCTTTGTTACCCAGCCAGTTGCGAATCAATTCGTGGGCGTCCAGTACTTCCTTAAAATAACGGTTCATTTTTGGTCCCCTTTAAGCATAAAAATAACCTTCTGATTTGAAATGCGTAAACAGCACAGAAGCGGAATCACAGCGCTGAATGCCGCTATAACAAAACAGAGGTGATAAGCGTGTTCTTCAGGCATGCCGCTATTCGCAATCAGGTTGAACAGCAGGCTGACCAGCGTAACGCCGAGACAAAAACTGAGCTGGCGATTGATATTCCAGAGTGCGCTGGCATCAGCAAGTTCGCTGTCGGTGATGTGAATAAAAGCAGAACTCTGAGCCGTGCTGCTACACAGGCTGCCGCCAAATCCCATCAAGGCGAAAGCAAGTACAAAGACTAAGCTGTCCGATGTCTGGCCAGTCAGCGCCAGCAGGCCAATACCCAGCGCCTGAAACAGACACCCGGTGATAAATAGCGGGCGTGGTCCCCAGAGGTTGAACGTCTTACCTGTCAGACTAATTGCCGCAAAGGAAGCCAGAGACCATGGCAGCATGAGCGCGCCGACATTGCTGGCATGCATACCCAATTGATTTTGCAGGTATAGCATAGTGATCATACTGACGCCGGTGAACACGCCTGGTATAAACTGATAGATCAGCATTGCGGTGTGTAAGAGCGGATCCTTTATCAGATGCAGGTTAATGAGTGGATGGCTTTTTCGAAGTGCGTCCCACACATAGCCCGCCAGAGTAAGGACGCCAGCAAGCAGCATCATCGCCCCCTGATAAAGCCTGTCAGCATCGCCCAGGTAAGTCAGCCCGAGAAGGATCAGCGTGAGCGCGGTACAACCACTGACTAAACCCACCAGGTCCAGCGGTTCAGATGAGTTCGCCGGTTTGTCTGCTTTGAGCCAGCATCCCGCCAGCAGCAATGCCGCAACCGCGAGCGGCAGGCTCACAAGAAAAACCCAGCGCCAGCTAAGGCTCTCAACCACTATTCCACCAACAGCTGGCGACAAGGCGGGTGCCAGCAATGCAATCAACATCACGACTGACGATAACTTCGCACGTTCATTGCTTCTGTATAACGCATAGGTCATCGTCTGACCGATGGGGATCAACAGTCCGCCGCCGATGCCCTGTATCCATCGGAAGGCGATGAGCTGAGAAACTGACGTTGATGCCCCCACACCACAGGTGCCCGCAATGAAAATAAGCAGTGAGAGCATGAACAGACGTTTTGCGCCCATGCGCCGTACCAGCCAGCTACTGAGCGGTATGACCAGCGTCAGGCCTAAGATGTAGCCATTACTGATCCATGCCAGCTGGTTAACGGGGGCATCAAAATGTCTGCCAATCTCTGGATAAGCAACATTGGCGATAAACATGTTGACCAGATCAATAAAAAATCCCAGCAAATAGACACTGGCAACGCGCACACGATAGCTCATTTTTTTCCCAGACAGATCAGCGTAAGGCGCGCAGTATAGGTGCTTAAATTATCGGGATAAATTCACTTTACGTTGTTACACTGTCAAAAATATTTTGACAGTAAGCTGTCGTTTAAGGGTTAACGATGATCAATATGCAACGGCTGGGGATCTTTGTCGCGGTAGTCGAGGCAGGCAGTTTTACAGGTGCAGCTCAGACACTCGGGTTAACTAAAGCCGTTGTGAGTTTCAATATTAAACATCTCGAAGAGGAGCTGGGTGTCTCGTTACTCATCAGGAGCACCAGACGCGTTTCAGCCACGGATACGGGTGAAAGATTTTATCATCGTTGCCTTCAGCTTCTACAGGATGCGGAAAGCGTATTAGAGGATGTGAGAAGTGATCACGCTGGATTAAGCGGGACACTCCGGATCACAACCACTCTGGAATATGGCGCTCGTGTTATCGTCCCTGCCCTGGCTGGCTTTGCAGCCCAACACCCACAGTTACGCATACATCACGCCTCATCATCAAAAAACGACGACCTGATTGCCGGCCGCTTTGATGTGGCGATACGACTTGGGCATCTTGCCGATTCCAGTCATCACGCCCGCCTTATCGATCAGTTTGATATCCTGGCGGTCGCTGCACCTTGTTATCTCAACAGCCTGAATGAAGCGTCTATCCGGGATCTTTCACATCTCGCGTCAGCAAAATGGATTGCGCATAGCCGTTTATCGACGCCACTCAGCTGGCAGGTGATCACGCCCGAAGGCGAGTCTGTGCTGATGAGCGCATTTCAGCCTGCCATGATCACGGCTGACAGTGCCTCTTCTTTGCTCGCTTTTACTTTAGCCGGTGCTGGCGTGGCGATTCTGCCCGCCTGGCTGGTACAGGATGAGATTGAAAAAGGTGGATTAGTACGGCTACTGCCCGATCATCAATTCCCCCGTCAGGGAATTTACGCGCTCTACCCTAATACTCGTCATGTGCCAGAAAAAGTACGCGCGTTTATAGATTTCCTGCATGAACGTTTGGCGCTCTACAGCAGAAAATAAGCGCATCCATCACATTATTCTGATGGGCTAACCGTTAATTTATCTCAACTGATTTAAATCCCATAAACTTTATTTTATGCAGGGCGGGAAGGTAAATATTTACTGTCTGGCTAATGACAATTCAGTTTAACGCAGGCGCATTACTTAATTCCCTGTCCTGATAAATCACTGCTGCGCGATAACCTGAAAACTGGCGCTGGGGCTTGTCTTGTTATCCCATCCCCAGCGCCTGCGGCTTCAGGCCCGGACCTGCGTCACACCCTGGTGTGGCTCAGTCATTTGATGCACAGTATTAAGTAAAAATTAACGCCGTATAAATAATTCGCACAGTATCTTAATAACATAAGATTTTAATCTGGATGATTGCGGTTTATTCGCTGGCAGGAAAACAGGTCGCATGTTATTAAATTTGAATGTCGCGCTTAAATTCATTTGCATCCGGGAATTAAAACATGAAAAAGAGCTTATCCCTCGCATTACTGTTTTCGCTCACAACAGTTAGTCACGCGGCACTGGCGCAGCAGACCCTGCGCTTTGGCGTTGACCCTACGTTCCCACCGTTTGAATTCAAGGCGGCTGATGGATCATTACAGGGCTTTGATGTTGATCTGGGCAATGCCATCTGCGCTCAGGCAAAGGTGAAGTGCCAGTGGGTGCAAATGGGTTTTGATAGCAGCATCCCTGCCCTTCAGGCGAAGAAATTTGATGCCATCCTGTCAGCGATGTCGATGACCGATAAGCGTCGTCAGCAGGTGGCTTTCAGCGATATGTTGTACAACACGCCCAGTGCTTTACTGGCACCGGCTGCCAGCACGCTGACGACCGATGTTGCCTCATTGCGCGGTAAGACGATCGGTGTGGCACAGGGCACCATCCAGGAAACCTATGCCAAAACCAAATGGGAGCCGGAGGGCGTTAAAGTCATCTCCTATCCTAACCAGATGGAAGTTTATCCGGATCTGGTCGCCGGGCGTCTTGATGGCAGCCTGGCCAATGCGGTCTCTGCTGAACAGGGATTCCTGACCTCAGCCGAAGGCAAGCCGTACGCCATCAAAGGGACCCTGGTGGATAAAGTGATTTTTGGTGATGGCGTGGGTATCGCGCTACGCAAAGGAGATGAGGCAAACCTGAAGATGATTAACGCGGCACTGGCGGAGATGCATAAAAACGGGACTTATGACCAGCTCACCAAAAAATATTTTAAATTCAATGTTTATCCCTGATCCGCACAACGTGAAGAATCGCAGGAGTATGAAGACTATGGCGTTGCCCGAATACCACGTTCAGCGCGCGCGCTTTATGGCAGCGACGCAGAGCAAAGGTGCTGAGACGACCTCTTATCCGCATCCTCTGCCTGGTCCTCTGGGAGAAGCTCTGTATACAGACGTGGCACGGATAGGACCGGCCAGCGCATCACGTCTGATGCTGGTCGTTTCCGGCACTCACGGCGTTGAAGGCTATTATGGTTCCGATTGCCAGATAGCCTGGCTCGAGACCCTGGATGAAAAAGCGTTGCCCGCTGATACCGCGCTGTTGCTGATTCATCTGCTCAATCCATGGGGCGCGGCGCATTTACGGCGCGTGAACGAAGACAATATTGATCTGAACCGTAACTTTATCGATTTCAGTCAGCCGCCTCCTGCTAACCCGGATTATGCACAGTGGCACGGTATTTATCATGGCGACCGTGCAAGCGCCGATCGGCAACTGGCCGACGCACTCGAGGGCGCGGGCTGGCAGGCGGTTAAACGTGTCACAGAAGCCGGACAGTATAGTTTTGCTGACGGCTTTTTTTTCGGCGGTGAGAAGCCCTGCTGGTCACACCTTACGATGGCGGCAATCGTTGAACAGCATCTCTCTGTGGCGAAAACCATCATCAGCTTTGACCTTCATACCGGGGCTGGCGCATGGGGGCATCCGATGCTGCTCTCTATTGCGGAGCAGCGTTATACGGCGCATGACTGGGGCAAAGCCATTTACGGTGAGTGGCTGACCTTATTGTTTACTGGTGCCGGACGTGACAGTGTAACTGGTGTAACAGCAACGGCAACAGGCTATCTGTCGCACTATCTGCTGACGTCACTGGCTGACACCCGGATTTTGCCTCTGGTGGTGGAATGCGGGACTTACGAGGGTCAGGATATGCATCAGCGGGTGCGTGAAGATCACTGGCTGCACCTCTATGGCGACCCTGCCAGTGCGGGCGGCCAGGTGATAAAGCAGCAACTGGTCGAGGGGTTCTGGCCAGAAGATGCGGACTGGCGTGCATTGGTGGCTTTCCGCACGCAGCAAATCTTTCTGCGCGGCTGGCGTGCCCTTGCAGACACGCCATGATGTCATAGTCTGCCGTAAAAGGTCATACGCGCGGTTTCTGACAACGCAATATCCGGCTGCGTATTATAAGCCAGCACGGCCAGCATCCGGGTGACCTCGCCTTCAGTTGGGGTCACGCGGTGCAGGGAATTACGGCCACGAAACAGCACCAGATCCCCGGCATCTATCTCCAGCGCGTCAACGGTCTGGCGTTCTTCCAGCACTGCGTCGACACCGGCAAAGTTCATCTCACCGGCATCGGCATCCCGCAGATCTTTCACATACTGAAACACGCCGCCCGCCAGCGGTTTCTGTACCAGTAAGGTGATGGCAAATGAGGAGTTGTCGAAGTGCCAGCCCAGCTCCTGACCGTGTGATGCATAGTGCAGGTTGATCGAGGAAAGCGGGTCAGCATAGGGATAGAGCGCTTTTTCACCCAGCACATCGCACAGGAAATGTTTGAACAGCTCATCATTATAAAGCTGGCGCAGCGGCGAGTCGGCAGCGATAACATCATCAGTGATGCAGCCTTTGGTGCTGATCACATCCCGATTACGCGGATGCTCAGCACTGAAAGCGTCATCAGGTTTCATCAGATAGACATTGTGCTTGCTGCGGGTGTGATAAGCCTGGTGACGTTGTGCATTGCCCTCTTCGATGATCGCCACTAAAGCGTGTGGTTTTAAAAATTGACGCAGTACCAGCGCGCCGGACTGGTTTAACTGTTCACGACAACGTTGACGCCAGCCATGATCGGCCAGTGGATGAAGATCGAGACGGACAAGGGAACCAGACATAGCAACAATTCTCATGATGAGCAGGTGTGATGTTACTCTACCGGTCGCCTGCAACGCTGCGTAACGATAAAAACTTAATGCCCTGATAAGGAAGAGTTAATGCCTGCCCAATTGCCAAGGTTGCCAAAGATCAGCGTCATACAGTCATTTAAAGTGGCTGCCGAACTGGGCAGCCTGGCAAAAGCGGCCGCTCAACTGGCCTTAACCCCGGCGGCAGTCAGTCAGCAGATTCGCCAGCTGGAGGAGCAACTCGGCAGCGCCCTGTTTTTACGTACGCAGAGCGGCGTGATGCTGACCGAAACCGGCAAAGAGTATCTGCGCTATGTCACTGAGGCGTTTGATATTCTGCATCTCGGTCAGCAAAACATCCGCCATTCGGCCAGCGCGCCAAAACTCACGGTTTACACATTGCCGGCGCTGGCGTCCAAATGGCTGTTGCCCCAGCTGGCGAGCTGGCGCGACCATTGCCCGAATATCGATCTCTCGTTACACGGTACGCATTCTCAGGTCGATTTCACCGCGATGCCCGCCGATTTTGTGATCTGCTTTGGTGAGGATCGTTACCCGCAGTCAGATAAGCTGAAGTTGTTTCATGATGACGTGCTGCCGGTGGCCAGTCCTGCTCTGTTACATCGCTTTACGCCGGAAACGATCTTAAGCCAGGCGCCGCTGATCCACCTCGACTGGGGTAATGAAGGCCGCTTTCTGCCGGACTGGCGAAGCTGGTTTCAGGCTAAAGGCATGGACGAACCTCTGCCGCAGCCCGCATTCAGCTTTAATCTGACCTCGCTGGCGATTGATGCGGCCGTCGCGGGAGCTGGTGTGCTGCTGGGGCAGCGACGCCTTATCGCGGCGGAACTGGCACGGGGCGATCTGGTGGTAGTGGATGATCTTTGCCTGCCGCTGAGCAAACCCTATTACCTTGTCTGGCCGCAACGCACCCTGAGCCAGCCAGGCAGTGAGGCGATGATTAGCTGGTTAAGCCAACTGGGCGCGAGCTGCGAATAGCCCTTCGCCATGATCGGACTCGCCTGCGCCCGCCAGTCTGGAACCATCAGCGGGCGCAGGGTCAGATTATCACTGCGCCACGAGGTGATCAGATGTCATCATCCATCCGCATTATCCTCAACAATCACCGCCACGCGTTGCCCTGCACGTACAGCGCTGCCTGGCTGCACACTGACCTGCTGAACAATGCCGTCGCACGGCGCCAGAAGCGGGATCTCCATCTTCATCGACTCCAGCACCACCAAAATATCGCCTTCCCGCACCCGGCTGCCCGCCGTCGCCTGCACCTGCCATAAATTGCCGGAAACCGGGCTTTCAACCCCCTGCTCGCCTGGCTGCAGCGGCGCGTCGCCGCCTTCATCGGCCACACTTTCCTGGCTGTCGAAATGGGCCTGCCCGCTGGCGATCCAGCGGTCACGTTCCGCATTGAACGCGGCTTGCTGGTGATCGCGAAACAGACCAATACTCTCCGCTTCACGGGCGAGGAAATCCTGATATTCCGCCAGCCGCAGCGTGCTGTGCTCGATGCGCAGCGGATAGCGACCGAGGGGAAAATCGCGGCGAATCTGCAACAGCTCACTGGCTGAAACCGGATAAAAACGGATCTGATCGAAAAAGCGCAGCAGCCAGGGTTTACCGCCAAAATCGGCGACTTCATGATACCGGTTCCACATCTGCAGCGTGCGGCCGACAAACTGATAGCCGCCTGGCCCCTCCATGCCATACACACACAGATAGGCACCGCCGATGCCAACCGAGTTTTCCGCCGTCCAGGTGCGGGCCGGATTATATTTTGTCGTCACCAGCCGATGACAGGGATCCAGCGGCGTGGCGACCGGCGCGCCGAGGTAGACATCGCCCAGCCCCATCACCAGATAGCTGGCTTCAAAGACCGTGTTCCAGACAGCCTGCTCATCTGGCAGATCGTTTATACGGCGGATAAATTCCAGATTACTCGGGCACCACGGCGCATCCTGCCGCACGGTGGTCATATATTTTTCGATGGCCTTCTGACAGGCCGGATCGTCCCAGGAGAGCGGCAGATGCACCACGCGTGTGGGAACCTGAAGGTCATCACTCATGCAGACCCTCTCCCACTCACCGCGCACCCACATCAGCAGCACGTCGGGCGTCAGCGTCTCCGGCTGAAAGTGGATTTGCAGCGAGCGGATCCCCGGCGTGATATCAATAATACCGTTGCGGGATTGCGCTTCCAGCGCCTGCATCAACGCATGAATGCGAAAACGTAACACCAGATCCAGTTCCGGCTCGCCAGCCTCCAGCAGCAGATGCGTATCACCAGAGAGGCGCGCCACCAGGCGTTTATCCGCTGCGCCGCAGGTCATCACGATGGGCGAAATCAGCGGCGCAGACTGCCAGTCCGTTTCCTGTGGCTGGAGCGTGGTCAGCTCGGTGCGTCGGCCCTCTGCCAGTCGGCGGGCGGTAGGAATATCCACCGCGACAAACTGCACTTTGTCACCGGCTTTGAGCTGTCCCAGTTGCCAGAGGTCAGCCTCGATTACCGTCACCGGGCAGACGAACCCGCCAAGGCTCGGGCCATCCGGCCCCAGGATCACCGGCATATCACCGGTAAAATCGACCGCGCCGATCGCGTACGGATTGTCATGGATGTTTGAGGGGTGCAGCCCTGCTTCACCACCGCTATCGCGGGTCCAGATTGGCTTTGGCCCGATCAGGCGAACGCCGGTGCGGCTGGAGTTAAAATGCACTTCCCATTCTGTGGCAAAAAACGTCTCGATATACTCCGGCGCAAAAAACTCAGGCGCACCGTGCGGACCATAAATGACGCGCAGCGTGCGCACCGTAGCAAGCTCTGTGTGCAGTCCGACGGGCAGTTCCGTTCCGGTTGCGCTTGCAGAACGCGGAGCGAGATGCAGCACGTCACCGCTACGCATTGCCCGTCCGGCATGTCCGCCAAACTGACCAAGGGTGAAGGTGCTTTTGCTGCCTAAATAGTCCGGCACCTGAATGCCGCCGCTCAGACAGAGATAACTTCTGACGCCCGCGCCACTTATCGCGCCCAGCTTCAGCGTTGCCCCGGCCGGAATGGTAAATACAGAATTCATTGACTGTCCGACGCCATCCAGTGTGACAGTGAGCGGCGCGCCAGAGATCACCGCCTGAATCTCAGTGTTAAATTTCAGGGTGGGTCCATTCAGGGTGATTTCCAGCGCGGCGTCACCCTCCTCATTGCCCAGCAGACGGTTGCCCAGACGCAGTGCGCGATCGTCCATCGGCCCCGACGGCGGCACGCCCACCGCCCAGTATCCCAGACGTCCGGGATAGTCCTGAACGCTGGTCTGGGTTCCGGCACTCACCACTTCAACCGTTGCCGCCTGATAGGCGAGCTGCTCCAGGCAGCGGGTCCAGGGTTCGCCAGCCGTAAAGGGCGAGAAGGCCAGAATCTGCAACAGATAGAGGCGATTGGTTTCTACGCCATAGAAACGGGTCTCCGCCAGCGCCTGTGACAGGGTGGCGATGGCTTCCTCGCGAGTGGGGCGCCAGGTGATAACTTTTGCCAGCATCGGGTCGAAGAATGGCGGGACTTCACAGCCGGCTTCCACCCAGCGGTCAATACGCAGGGTTTTACCCTCGGCTGCCGGAAAGAGGACCTGGGTTAACAGCCCTGGCGAAGGCTGGAACTGCCGCCCCGGATCTTCCGCATAAATTCGCGCCTGCACGGCATGGCCCTGAGGATTCAGCGCGGCGGCTAACGCATGAAGCGGAGGAAGATCGCCTGCTGCCAGCTCAATCATCCACTGCACCAGGTCAACGCCCCACACCTGCTCCGTGACGCCATGTTCAACCTGCAGCCGGGTATTCACTTCAAGAAAATAGAACTGCTGCGCCCCGCTGTCATAGACAAACTCAACTGTCCCGGCGCTGCGATAGTTCACCGCTTTTCCCAGCGCGATAGCCGCCGCGCATAAAGCCTCCGCCATACCTGCTGGCAGATTCGGCGCTGGCGTCTCTTCGATCACTTTCTGGTTACGCCGCTGTACCGAGCAGTCGCGTACGCCCAGCGCGATTACCTCGCCCTTGCCGTCACCGAAAATCTGCACTTCAAGATGACGGGCGCGTTCGATATATTTTTCGAGAAATACCCCGGCATCGCTGAAGTTGTTCTGGCCGAGGCGCTGGACCGTTTCAAACGCCTCTGACAGCGCATTCGCATCACGACAGACCCGCATACCGATGCCACCGCCGCCCGCGGTGCTTTTGAGCATTACCGGATAGCCGACCCTCTCTGCGGCGCGGCGGGCTTCGCTGATATCCGCCAGCAGTTCACTGCCTTCCAGCAACGGCACCCCTTCGGCTTCCGCCAGCGCGCGGGCCGTGTGTTTCAGGCCAAAAGTCCGCAACTGCTGCGGTGTGGGGCCGACAAAAATCAGACCGGCAGCCTCGCACGCCTCAGCAAAGGCGGCGTTTTCCGAAAGGAAACCGTAGCCAGGATGAATCGCTTTCGCCCCGCTCTGCTGCGCGGCGGCGATGATCTTTTCCGTCACCAGATAGGTTTGTGCAGCCGGGCCTTCGCCAAGACTTAGCGCCACATCCGCCTCGCGGATATGTAAACTGCTCAGGTCGGCTTCGGAGTAAACGGCGACCCCTTTCACCTGCATGGCACGCAGCGTGCGCAGGATGCGACAGGCGATAGCACCGCGATTAGCAATCAGTAAGGTATCAAACATAAGCGAACTCTCAGGGATGCGGGTCGTCCCGCAAAATTCGATATTCCCTGGGGCCGTCCCCGGGGCTGACCGGCACGTAACAGGCGTACGCCGGTGGTGTGTTGAGAGGTCTGGCGCAAAAGGCTGAGAAACTCAGTCCCGCTTGTCGCCATGGCAACGCTGACTCAGTTCCACACCAGCACTTCGGCGGGCGTCGGGTTCCAGCCGTTACAGGGGTTATTCAGCTGCGGACAGTTGGAGATCAGCACCATCACATTGCATTCGGCTACCAGCTCAACGTATTTGCCGGGTGCCGATAGCCCATCTTCAAAGGTCAGACCGCCTTCCGGCGTAACCGGAACGTTCATGAAAAAGTTGATGTTGGCACCGATATCACGTTTGTGAAGGCGGCCATCGTGCAGGCAGGCGCAGAGAAAGTTATCCCGACAGCTGTGCATGTAGCGCTTATCCTGGGCATAGCGCACGGTGTTGCTCTCCTGCGAGCAGGCTCCGCCCAGGGTATCGTGACGACCGCAGGTGTCGGCGACGATAGTCAGCAGCGGATTGCCGAGATTCGAATAGAGCACGCTGCCGGTGGTCAGATAGACGTTTCCCTGACGACGCAGCGTGCGCTGAGGATCGTAGCGTTCCCGCGGGTTATCGCTGTTATAGAACAGGGTATCAATTGCCTGATTCCCTTCGAGGTCGAGCAGGCGCAGCGTCTGCCCTTTTTTCACTTCGAACAGCCACGGCTCGCCTGCCGGTATCACGTGGCGATAGACGGCATCTTCAGGACGACGATCAGAGTTGATAAGGGTCATCGCAGCCTCCTTACAGGGCAAAAAGTTGGGTGTTATGAAGCGCGCGCTGGTTTTCACCGCGCGTGACCATCGCTTCGCTGACGGCCTGCATATCGTCGGCCTGATACCAGCTCAGCTGAACCGGTCGCGGGAGATAGTCAGCGGCGGTATCCTGCGGATGTGGCAGCGCGGTCAGCACCATCAGCACGTCCATGGGTGCGTACAGTTCAGTGAAATCGCCGGCGCGGCTGTTGCCCGCGCTGAACCGGAAGCGGCCCTTCTCATCAACCGTGACCTTGCTGAAAAAATTGACGACCATCAGCAGATCTTCCAGGCCCAGATCCCATTTGCCCATCTCAACCAGCAGATTATCTGTGCCGTTGCGGTAGAAGCCGTTGCGCAGCTCCTGATAGCGTCCGGCTCCATACTTATCGTGCGCTTCCGCCGCGTTGAGAACGCCGCCAAACGGGTCGTGCCAGCCGCAGCTATCCGCCACGATCGCGGCCAGTACGCGTCCCATGTCGGAATAGAAACAGTGCCCGGTGGTCAGGCGAGCCGTATGCTGGCCTTTCAGGGTGTCCGGCAGATTCAGGCGTTCACTTTTCTCGTGGGGATTGAGCATCATCATGCTGACGTTCGCGCCGCCCTCGATGTCGGTCAGGCGCAGGATTTGCCCTTTGCGCAAAATCAGCGAGGTGTGCCCTCCGCCAGGCAGCTGCTCTTCGCGCAGGCTCGGAGCTGAATGAAAAAGTGCGGTCATTGAGCGGTCTCCTTGAAGGGATAAATGTTGTTTTTACTGCCGGTTGCCAGCTGCGACAGCCGCGTTTCATTAAGCGGGATGTCGTAAGTGATACGCGCGCCCCAGGCATTGGGGGCCTGAGGATCGATGCGCACTTTGTCGAAAACCAGCAGCCGGGTGCCAAGATTGAAGCCTTCGGCAAGGTCGTGAGTGACCATAAACACCGTCATGCGGGTTTCGCTCCAGAGCTGGAGCAGCAGCGCATGCATATCTTTGCGGATGCCGGGGTCCAGCGCGCCGAAGGGCTCATCCAGCAGCAGTACGCGCGGCTGCATCACAAAAGCCTGCGCAATGGCCAGCCGCTGCTGCATCCCTCCCGAAAGCTGCGCCGGATATTTATCGAGCGAATGGCCCAGCCCGACTTTCTCCAGCATCTGTTTTGCCTGCTCACGGGCATGGCGTTTTCGGGTGCCAAACAGCCGGCCAGTAAACGGTGAAGCCGGAAGTTCGAGGCCAATGGCGACGTTATCCAGTACATTGAGATGAGGAAAAACCGAATAACGCTGAAACACCACGCCACGGCTGCGATCGGGTTCCGCGCGCAGCTGTTCGCCATCCAGCGTGATTGTTCCCCGTGTCGGCCTTTCCTGCCCCAGCAGCAGGCGTAAAAACGTCGACTTACCACAGCCGGACGCCCCCACCAGCGAGCAGAATTCACCTTCTTTGACCTGCAGATTGATGCGTTCCAGCACCACGTGGTCGCCATACTCCTGCCAGATATTTTTGATATCGATAAAACTCATTCCCGGCCTCCTTCCGCCCAGGGGAAACAGACTTTGTGCAATTGACGCAGGGCGAGATCCATCAGCCACGCCAGCAGCGTGATCCAGATGACATAAGGAATGATCACATCCATCGCCATATAGCGACGAACCAGGAAAATGCGATAGCCCAGTCCGGCGGTTGCGGAAATCGCTTCGGCGGAGATCAGAAAGAGCCATGCGGATCCCAGCAACAGGCGCAGCGAGGTGATCAGCCGCGACAAGAGCTGCGGCAGCACAACCCGCAGCACCACCGTCCAGCTGTTCGCCCCCAGGGTTTGTGCTTTGATAAACAGCTCTGCGGGGATTTCCCGCGCCCGATGTTCAAGGTCGCGCGCCAGCATCGGCGTAATCCCGATAACAATCAGCATCACTTTTGACAGCTCATCCAGCCCGAAGACGATAAACAGCATCGGCAGGAGCGCCAGCGGCGGGATCATCGACACCACGGTCATAAAGGGTGACAGCGCCGCGCGACTCATCGGGAAGACGCCCGCAGCAACACCGATGCAGAGACCAATCAGTGAAGAGTTCGCCAGGCCAGTCAGCAGACGGCTTAAGCTAATCCACGTATCCGCCCACAGCAGATATTCGCCGCTGCGCTTGTCCGGCGTGAAGGCCATCCGATCAATGGCGGCGATCATCTGTGACAGTCCGGGCAGCAGTTTGTCGTGTGGGTTGGCTTCAAGACGCACCGCCGAACTGATAAACCAGACGGCGATCAGCAGTACAAAAGGTAATAGCATCAGCGTCAGGCGCATTCCCTGCCGGGGATAGCGGTTGATGTGGCGCATGGCAAATACTCCTGAGATCGGTGATTACAGCTTGCCCGCAGCGGCCATCTTCAGATAGCTGTCGTCAAAGCGCAGTTTGATGTTCGCTGTATCACCGACGGTGATGTTGCCAGGGAAGCTCATGCCGATGAAGTCAGCGCTTTGTGCACCCTCGCCCAGTAATCCCTTATCAAAGGAGAACGCGGCGACGCGCTGCATGGTTTTCGCCAGATCGGGGGAAGAAACAAATGTCTGGGTTTCGGCTGGGGTCCAGAACAGATGGGTGGTTTTCAGCTGCGCCTTGTATCCGGCGAGGTCAGTACCGGAATCGGCAGCCATCGCGCTCAGCGCCTGCGCATCTCCGGCCTGCATTTTCGCCATCATCTCAAACCAGGCCCCGGTCAGTGCCTTACCCAGCGCGGGGTTATCTTTCAGGGTCTCGGTGTTCACCACCATCATGTCAATCAGTTCGCCCGGCACGGCCGAAGAGCTGAACACCTCTGTGGTTTGCGGGGTTTTCTTGATCACTGAAAGCTGTGGATTCCAGGCAACCGCCGCCTGCACGCCGCTGGTACCAAAGGCGGAGACGATATCGGCATCGGAGGTGTTCACGACCTTAACGTCTTTTTCATGTAAACCGGCCTTCTCCAGACCGCGAACCAGCAGGTAGTGCGAAACCGACAGCGCAGGAAGATAGACAGACATCCCTTTCAGGTCGCTGAGTTTTTTGTTTACGCCTTTCAGCACCACACCGTCATTGCCATCAGAGAAGCTGCCGGTGATCAGCGCTGTGGAATCAATGCCGCCCGCCGCAGGTATGGTCAGCGCATCCATGTTGGTCATGGTGCAGCCGTCGAACTGACCCGCGGTGTACTGGTTGATCGACTCGATATAGTCATTGAGCTGGGTGATATGAATTTTGATGCCGTATTTGCTGGCCCATTTATCGATGATTTTCTCGTTGCTGATGGTGCCCCATGGCATCCAGCCCGCATAGATGGTCCAGCAGATATTGAACTCTTTTTTGACCGCGGCGAAAGATGGCGCGCTGACCAGCAGCGTCAGCGACAGAATAAGCGTCAGGAGGGGTGATTTTTTCATGGTTGACCTCTGGTTGGCACAAAAAAACGGGAGCAGCGCAAGACACCATTTGGTGCCGCTGTCTCCCGGGCTTTTGTCCCGCCGTGTAACCTCGCAGAGGTCGCCAGCTCTCGGACCAGACATTCACCTGCGTGAACCGGAACCCTAGCCAGCTATTTGCTATCAATTGTGTCGAACGCTGCTTACTGTTCAGACTTCAGCAAATGGCGTGCCAGAAATTAACTTACGTAAAATCAGAGAAATAGAGAGAGCATAATCCAGAAGGCACCGGGATGGTGAGTCAGTAACGGGCGTTGCACATTATCAGTGCCGGACAGGCAAGAGATATCAGAACCCTCAGTCAGTCTCTTTTCGTACTCACATCTATGCCGGAATGCAGACCCGGACCGTGACGCCCATCACTTATCGCTATATAATCCAATGCATAACGTATTTGAGGATAGTTAATGAAGCGCTTCTGGCAGGCATGCACACTCGGTTTACTGATACTCCTTCCGCTCTCTTCCCAGGCATCGCGCCAGATAACCGATCAGACAGGCCGCCAGGTCACGATTCCTGACCGTGTTGATCGTATTGTGGTGCTTCAGCATCAAACGCTGAACCTGCTGGTGCAGATGAACGCGACCGATAAAATCGTCGGTGTGATGGCGAACTGGAAGCTGCAACTTGGCGACAGCTATGCCCGCCTGGCTCCTGAGCTGAATCAGAAAGCGACATTGGGGGATCTAACGCATGTTGATCCCGAAAAACTGGTGGCGCTGCATCCGCAGGTGGTGTTTGTGACCAACTACGCACCGCAGGAGATGATCGACAGCATTACCGCGCTGGGCATTCCGGTGGTGGCTATCTCACTGCGTCATGACGAGCCGGGTGAAAAGGCAAAAATGAACCCGTCTATCCGCGATGAGGAAATGGCCTATGACAAAGGATTGCGTGAAGGGATTACGCTTATCGGCGAGATCATCAATAAACCGGCAGAAGCAAAAGCGCTGATTACGGCCACCGATGAGGGCCGCAAAATCGTCAGCGATCGCCTGAAGGATGTTCCGGCGGAAAAACGCATTCGCGCCTATATGGCGAACCCGGAACTGACCACCTACGGCTCAGGAAAATATACCGGCCTGATGATGCTGCATGCGGGCGCGGTCAACGTCGCCGCAGCGACTGTAAAGGGATTCAAAACCGTGTCGATGGAGCAGATAATCGCCTGGGATCCGCAGGTGATTTTTGTGCAGGACCGTTATCCCTCCGTCGTGAATGAAATCAACAGTTCACCACAGTGGCAGGCTATCGACGCGGTAAAAAATCATCGCGTCTGGCTGATGCCGGACTACGCCAAAGCATGGGGTTATCCAATGCCGGAAGCGATGGGGATTGGCGAATTGTGGATGGCGAAAAAACTCTATCCGCAGAAATTTCAGGATGTGGACATGAATAAGCTGGCCAATAAGTGGTATCAGCGCTTCTATCGCACCGCTTATCAGGGAACAGAGTGATGCGCGTACTGGCGGCGGGCAGCCTGAAAGCGGTCTGGCCCGCGCTGATGGCGTACTTTCCTGAGCCAGTTGAAACCCGGTTTGGCCCCGCCGGTCTGCTTCGCGAACGGATTGAAGCCGGTGAGCCCTGCGATCTCTTTGCTTCAGCCAGTGAGGAGCATCCGCAAAAATTGCTGAACGCTGGGCGAGCGCTGGCAGTCATACCGTTCACAACTAATAAACTCTGCATCACGGTTCGCAGCGATCGGCTACAGGCGGGAGACGACTGGTATCAGCTACTCACCCGCGACACACTGCGGATCGCAATCTCTACACCCACAGCCGATCCCTCTGGCGACTATGCGCAGGCCCTTTTCACCCGGATGGGCAAAGCCGGTGAAGCGGTGCGCCAGCGCGCAAAGGCACTGGTGGGTGGGCGTGACTCTGCACCGATTCCCGCAGGCAGGCTGGCGGCAGAATGGATTATCCTGGAGGATCAGGCGGATCTGTTTATCGGTTATGCCAGCCATCGGGCTGCCCTGAGCCAGATTGCCGGGCTGACAGTCGTTGATATCCCTGCGGTTTTCAATCCTGTTGCGCGCTACGCCTGTGCAGTCATTACGCCAGAGGCGCGTCGGCTGGTGGATTTTTTAGAATCGGAGCAGGCAAAAAAGGTACTGCGGGAAGCGGGGTTTGGCGGGGAGTAAATGCCTTTTCTGTCGCGGATGACTTTGCGCCCTGCCAGCATCTCGCTTTAAGGGCGCGAAACACCGCTCATTAAAGCTTAGCGAAATCCACCTTAAGCTTGTGACTGATATGTTCAGCCTGCTCGGTGGCACTATCAGCGTCGCCAGTCAGGATAAAAGCGATCGCGAAGGCGAAATCAAACGCCGCGCCCAGATCCTGTCCACTCAGCAAATTGCCATCTTTCACTACCGAGGCATTAACGTAAACGCCATCGGTAACACCTTCTGATGACGTCCCAGAACTGACATAGCGACGCCCCCTTAAAAGACCCTGTGGCGCCAGCACTCTGGCCGCTGCGGAGCAAATTGGGCAGACCAGGCGGCCCGCCTCATCATGGCGGCGAATAAAATCTATCACTGCCGCATTTGCCGCCAGATTTTTGCTGCCGTCAGGACCACCCGGCACAATCACCGCATCAAATAATCGCTCCCGATTCGCCTCCAGCAGTTCATCGGCGACAACCTTCACATGATGATAACTGTTCACTTCGCGATAGGGCTGACAGGCCAGGGTTGTAACCTGAACGCCCAGGCGTGAGAGGATGTCGAGAGTGATAATAGCCTCAGCTTCTTCAAAGCCTGGGGCAAGCAGCAGAGCAACATTCTTATCCATGAAAATTCCTTTTTAATTGGTGTGGATGAAGCAGAGAGCGTTTAATCCTGGTCTGTGCAGGCGCACCCTTTACTGATCCGAATCAAGTCTGAGCAGGGTTTTTAAACGGCAGCGGGCGACACTACCGTGGAGCGTCATGAAGTAAGTGCGTTTAAAACTCTTCCGGCTCGCCCGGCAGTGGCTCGGTCAGTTCCTGCCCCTTTACACCGGCATAGGTAATCACCAGTTCGGCTGGCTCATCCAGTGTGTAACCGCGATGCGCACTGTTGACCGTCTCATTGAGGGCTTCACCCGCATGGAAGGTGCGCTGTTCGCCGCTCTCTTTATCCTCAACAATCAGGGTGCCGGAAAGAATAAACGCCGCATTCGGCATTGGATGGGTATGCCAGGGCAATGACGTATGGGCAGGTAGTGAGAGCCGCATAACGGTCAGCTCAGGTTCGCCGGTGGGATAGGCCTCAAGAACGTCACCGTTCCAGGCCTGGCTGCTGCGCATCACTTCAACCGCGTTAACTTCGTTATCTTGCTTCGACATGGTTAATCCCTGTTAATAATCAATAGAATGCCAGTAGTGACCGATAGGTAAGCTTAGAAGAAAACTGTGTTGATGCCCGCCTGCGTTTTAATAAGCCTGTTAACAGGAATTTTCCGCCAGCGAACAGAGGGATGAAAACCGGCCATTAGCGGACTGGCTGAATGACTGATTAATTAATGTTCAATATTTGCGTTGTGGTTATAAGATATATTCCTCAGTCAGTACGCAACCTGTGAGTTCTGTATTATCTTTGAAGCCATCAACCACCTGAGGGATTTCTGATAATGAAAGGTCTGTTTACGGCATTACTCGCCAGTTCTGTTCTACTATTATCCGCCTGCTCAAAAGATGACGATAACAAAGTTAAAGTTGCGATTAATACCGGGCCTGATGAAGCAATCTGGCAGGTGGTAAAGCAGGTGGCGAAAGATAAATACAAGCTCGATGTCGAAGTGCTTAACTTCAATGACTATGTGCTGCCAAATGAAGCGCTGAATAACAAAGAAGTTGATGCTAACGCCTTCCAGAGCCTGCCTTATCTGGAATCACAGTCTAAAGAGCGCGGCTATAAGTTTGCGGTAGTGGGTAAAACGTTCGTCTTCCCGATTGCTGCCTATTCGCACAAAATCAAGAACATCAGTGAGCTGCAGAATGGTGCCACTATCACCATCTCTAACGAAGCCACCACGCTGGGACGCAGCCTGCTGCTGCTGCAGGCGCAGGGTCTGATTAAACTCAAACCGGATGTGGGTTATTTACCGACCTCACTGGATATCATCGAAAATCCAAAAAACCTGAAGCTGGTTGAAGTGGATACACCACAGCTGACCCGCACATTAGACGATCCCAACGTGACCCTGTCGATCATTAATACTAATTTCTCGGCTCAGGCTGGATTATCAGCGCACCGCGATGGCTTATTTATGGAAAGTGCCTCATCGCCTTACGTCAATGCGCTGGTATCACGTGAAGATAATAAAGACAGCGATAAAATTCAGAAGCTGAAGTCAGCGCTGCAGTCACCGGAGGTGGCGGCTAAAGCCGAAGAAGTTTACAAGGGTGATGCGATTAAAGGCTGGTGAGTTGCCCGATAATCGATCATTAAAGATCAAAAAAGGCCGCACTCTGTTGCGGCCTTTTTTATATCTGCACTTTTACAGGCACATCTGCCAGCACTTATACATCCGCGCCAGCCCGCAAGATCACAGGAACGGTTACGCAGCTGCGCCTTTGGCTGAGCAGAGAGGTGCCCTGCCCACAGACTGGCGACCCATTTCACCCCTTTAGACGTAAAACGTGCCTGAGAGAAAGCGTGCTGATTTTCGCCCGTGCCGGTATGCAGCGTAAAGTAGCCGGCCTGCATATGGTAGTGCTGCGGCGTCAGGGTGCCTTTTGCGCGATACATAATGTTGCGCTCCAGCAGAAACTGGCGAAACTCCGGTTCTTTCACTTTCAGCATTTTGCAGAGCTGCCGAAAACCCAGCGAGTCATCAACCTCAACGAAGTTATCAAAGAACGCCGCCTTGGGTGCCGAGAGAGCCAGCTGCTGCTCCGCCGCCTGACGCTGTTCAAACTGCTCAGCCCAGGCGCGAGCGGCTTCAGCCGGATTGGTAAAGTCAGGCAGATGGGTCGTCTTCTCGCGGTCCTGCCAGCGATCCAGCACTTCTGCAGTGAAGCCTGGCGACAGGCGTGCCACGGCCAGCAGCGAGTCACGCTTGCACAGACGGTACTCCTGACGCACTTCCCCTTCCCGCTCATACTCATTCACGCTGAGCGGCTGGGAGAGACGCTGAGCCGTCTCCAGACTTTTGATTAACCGCTTCACTTCTCCGTGTGTAATACCGGTCATCTGAGCCAGTTCACGACTGCTCATTGTGACCGATTGTTCCAGAGATTTGAGGCTTTCAGTTGAAATCATCATGGGTTCACCCCTCGCTAACGCTACCAATACCCGGCGGGCAGTCGATTAATTATACAAATACCTGTTCAAATATCCAGTGTTTTATTTAAGCAATAACGTAACTGGAAGCTGTTACGCAAACAACAGGGTGTGAGGCGGTTTGGCGGGCTGAAGCGTGCGTGCTGAATGCCTTGCAGGAGGCGTTGCAGGCTTTTGCGGCAGCATAAGCGGGTAATCCATCGCTCAGTTATTTACATATAATCACAATGTTGGACACAGACTCTTTACATTACAGTATAGTGAAGGCTGTCAGCAGGTTACAGGCCTGCCGGGCGCACTATTTTTGATTCGGGGTGCAGAGGCGCAATCTGGCCCGTTACCACTGGATGTCACCTTTTACTGGAGTAAGTCATGCAGCCGTTGAAAGTCGCCTTTATTAAAGCTAACTGGCACAGCGAAATCGTTTCTCAGGTTCTGACAGGATTCGAACAGGAACTGGAAAGCCGCGGTACCTCATACGAGATTAAAACATGGGATGTTCCGGGCGCTTTTGAAATGCCGCTGCTGGCGCAACGCCTGGCGCAGACCGGCAACTACGATGCGATTGTCTGTGCAGCACTGGTGGTGGATGGCGGCATCTATCGCCATGATTTCGTCGCGCAGGCTGTGGTAAGTGGTCTGATGCAGGCACAGCTGGCAACCAATGTGCCCGTCTTCTCGGTGTCACTCACGCCGCATAATTTCCAGCCATCGGCCGAGTTTATCGACTTCTATACTCAGCATTTCGTGAAAAAAGGTCAGGAAGCGGCGCGTGCCGTCTGCCAGATTCACGCCCTGGAACTCTGATACGATTGTAACGAATGCTGACAATGCGTTTGCCTGCGCTGTTAAGGAGAGAAAGTTGGAAAATACACGTCCGCCTCTACCGCCATTTACCCTGGCTGCACAGGCGATTGAAAAAGTCCGGCTGGCTGAGGATGGCTGGAACAGCCGGGATGCGGAGCGAGTCGCTCTGGCCTATTCAGCGGACAGTAAATGGCGCAATCGCGATACCTTTCTGACCGGCCGGGCAGAAATCATCGCCTTCCTGCAGCAAAAATGGCAGCGGGAGCAGCAGTATCGGCTGATTAAAGAGTTGTGGAGTTTTGACCAGAACCGGATTGCGGTGCGGTTCGCCTATGAATGGCATGACGAGCAACGGCAGTGGTATCGCTCATATGGCAACGAGAACTGGGCCTTTGATGAGCAGGGTTTAATGCAGCAGCGTTATGCCAGCATCAACGATCTGAAAATCAGTGAAGAACAGCGGCTGTTTCACTGGCCGCAGGGCCGACGCCCTGACGACCATCCTTCACTGAGCGAACTGGGCTTATAGCGCCTGCCCTTCCAGCGGAGAGCGCAGCTCTCCGCCGTCATCCACTCAGCCCTGCTCGTCCTTGTTCTCAACAAAGGTCGCTTTGTTGCGTGTGACCGTATAAGCCACTTTTTTAACATCTTCCGGTGACGTGGTCACTTCTACCGGTGCAATGGTCACCCGACCCATACCAAACAGAGTGGGGACATAGCCACCGACCTGGTGTTTTCCGGCCGGAACATGCAGCAGCATGCTTTCGCCGTTAGGTAATCTGCCGGCGTCTTTACCATCTACAGTCAGGAATACACTGGAGCCATCATCTGCGCGGGTCTTGATGTGTGAGACATCAATCTGCGTCGGGCCAGCAGCAAATTCATCTGGCGCATCGCTGGCGGCATGTTTTGCACAGCCAGTCAGTACAGCAGCAACCGTTACAACGGCGAGACTAAAACGATAACGCATTGGACACTCTTTCTCCTGATCATCAGAACCCGCTATTTTAGCGATTTAGCGGGAGGATGTAAGTGGGATAAGAGTCGGCATGCTCTTAAAAGAGGCTTAAAAGTACCGATTTCCCGGTATATTTGCGTAAAGAATATTTACTGAATAAATAAACAGTATTTTTATTGCCTGATCGCAGCGCTTTTAACCTGCTGATCAGCATAAATTTAATCGGAGAATAACAACGAATAAGCGTAGCGTCACAGGCACATAGCGCCGATTTGCCTTAACTCTGCCTCTGTTAATTGACTGTTATAAGGTTCATAGTGGTTGTTCATCCCCGGTTAATCCCGGCGGCCTTCCCCTCTACAGAGGGCACGATATGCATTCTTATACCACCGATACTGTTTGCGCCATAACCGGCACCCATCCCGCTAACCTGAAGAGCTGGATGAAGCAGGGATTACTGACGCCGCAGCAGTATCAGGAACGCTGGAGTGATCATCACCTCAGTGAAATCCAGACCCTGGTTGGCTTAACGGCCACTGGCGCGACGCTCGACGAAATCTGGCAAGGTCAGCAGGCTGCTTCGACGGTCACCACCTATGGCTGGGCGGCGCGCAAAGGCGACCTGCTCTGGCAACTGGAATTTGGCACACCGCTGTCGCTTTCACGCCAGATGCACACGATGTCCAGCCATTATAGCGGTGATGATTTCGTCATTAATCTGCTGCGGCCGCTGAGCGCCTGGCTTTACGCCGATCTCCGTCGGGGAGCGTCACGTCGCCTCAACCGTTTTGAGCAAAGCGTGCAGCAGCAGGCGGATAAAGTCATGCGCGCCTCATCGCGCAAGGAATCTTCTATTCCTCTGTTTCTGGAAGCGGTGAGCGTACTTGATAAAACCGAAATCTGGCTTGAAGCCATTCGTCTTACTGCGATGGGCTTTAATGTCGAGGTTGACTCGCGTGCAACCGGACAGCCAGCCGTTAAAACTGACCTCCATCAGCATCATGTGATGTGGTGTGGTGCCGGCATCAGCCAGCAGATGCAGGACTATTTTGAACAGCAGAGTCTGGATGGCCATCCGGTAATGCTCAGTGGACCTGATTGTAACCTGCAATTTGCCCAATCCAACGCCTCCAGCGCTGCCTGACAGCAGGCAGCGCCTTCTTTACCCCTGTTTTTCCGCGCCAGTAAATAATTTTTTTCGTTAAGAATCTCTTAAGGTGGTTCCGTATACTGGTGCCACAACCCTGACTCATTGACGAGACTAAGATGAAAAAGACCTTACTGACCTTCAGCCTTCTCCTGTTACCACTCACTTTTACTGCTGCTCACGCGGCCTCTGGCCTGACCGGTTGTGCAGCCAAAAAGCAGGAGATTGAGACCCAGCTCTCTTTTGCCCGCCAGCACAATAATACCCATCAGGTTGCCGGCCTTGAAAAAGCGCTTAGCGAAGTAAATCAGAACTGTACCGAAAGCAGTCTGCTAAAGCAGCGTCAGGAAAAAGTGGCAGAGAAAAAGTTGAAGGTACAGGAACGCGAACAGGAACTGGCTAAAGCGAAAGCAGAAGGCCGCAGCGCCAGCAAGATCCAGAAGCGCGAAGATAAACTGGCTGACGCTCGCCAGGAACTGAAAGAAGCCGAGCAGGCTCTGCATCAGTAAAACTCATTCTGGCCAGCCACTGCGCTGGCCCGTTATTCTCCCTTCCCCAGCCCTGACCCTCTCTCCTTTCTAAATACCTGATTAGCCTGCGCTATTAACGTCCAATCCATTACTTTATGTAATCCTTTGATTACTTATTCTCATGCACTTAATTGGTGCAGTAAAGTCAACATGGTTACGATCAATTATTTAACTTTTTGAACGCCCTCAAAGATTTGAAAGATAGCGATATTTCCTGTCCTATGCAGAAATTACGCACTCCACGCGCATCTTTATTCGTCTGTAAGGGGCCAGCAATACTAATCTATTCACTTACCCTGCCCCAAAACAGGGCATTACTGCGTTGTGTCATGGCTGATGCCACATCTTATTTGTTTCAGTAGTGTTAGATTATGTCGGCGCAATGCAATGCGCTCTCCATCCACGGCTCCACACAATAAATAACTTCATTAAGAAAGGTTTTTTATGGATAAGTTATCTTATGCGTCTGAAAGCAGCACATCTGCCTGGTCCACCTATTTACAGCAAATCGACCGGGTTGCGCCCTATCTGGGCGATCTTTCACGTTGGATAGATACTTTGCGTCATCCAAAACGTGCGTTGATTGTTGATATTCCTCTCCAGATGGATGATGGCTCAATTCGCCATTTCGAAGGCTATCGCGTTCAGCACAACCTTTCGCGCGGCCCAGGAAAAGGCGGTATTCGCTACCATCCGGATGTCGACCTTAATGAAGTGATGGCGCTCTCCGCATGGATGACCATCAAATGTGCGGCGGTTAACCTGCCTTATGGCGGCGCTAAAGGCGGCATCCGCGTTGATCCGTTCAAACTGTCCGACGGTGAACTTGAGCGACTGACCCGCCGTTACACCAGCGAGATCGGCATCATCATCGGGCCGCAAAAAGATATTCCTGCGCCAGACGTCGGGACCAACAGCAAAGTGATGGCGTGGATGATGGATACCTACTCCATGAACCACGGTACAACGATTACCGGCGTTGTCACGGGCAAACCGATTCATCTGGGCGGTTCACTGGGGCGTGAAAAAGCCACCGGTCGCGGCGTGTTTATTACGGGACGCGAAGTGGCACGCCGTGCAGGTATTGAAATTGAAGGCGCACGCGTTGCGGTCCAGGGCTTCGGTAACGTCGGCAGCGAAGCGGCACGCCTGTTTGATGAGGCGGGTGCTCGTGTGGTAGTGATTCAGGATCACACCGCGACGCTGTTTAATGCCGATGGCATCAACATGGCTGCCCTGACCGAATGGCAGATCGCCAATAAGCAGATTGCCGGTTTCCCTGGTGCGCAGAGCATTGATAAAGAGGCGTTCTGGACCACAGGGATGGATATTCTGATCCCGGCGGCACTGGAAGGTCAGATTACCCGTGAGCGTGCTGAAGTCCTGAGTTGCAAAATCGTGCTGGAAGGCGCAAACGGCCCGACCTATCCGGATGCCGATGACATGCTGGCCACCCGCGGCATTATCGTGGTGCCGGACGTGGTCTGTAATGCCGGTGGCGTGACCGTCAGCTACTTCGAGTGGGTTCAGGACATGGCCAGCTTCTTCTGGAGCGAAGATGAGATCAATCGTCGCTCAGACAAGATCATGACGGAAGCGATGGTACACGTCTGGGAAAAGTCGAAGGAGAAAGATTGCTCGCTGCGTACCGCGGCCTATATCGTGGCCTGTGAGCGTATTCTGATGGCGCGTAAAGATCGCGGTATCTACCCGGGTTAATGCCTGTGGCGCTGTTGCCTGCAGCAGCGCCCTTTTCCCTGACTACTTCATCAGCACCTGAAACTTCGGATTAAATTCATCGAAAATCGGTAAAGCGGCGGCGCCGAGAGCGGCTGTATCGCTGCCGGTCATGCCAATTTTTAGTCGCATATCGTTAAGGTAACGTCCGCGCACCGACTGATAAAGCGGCGGCAATCGCTGCACCATCTGCTCCAGCAGCGGCGCAGGCATCATCCCGCCAATAATTACCGCCTCAGCATCAAACACCGACTCCAGAATATTGATCGCCTGACGTAACGGCGTCGTCACATTCTCAATCCATGCGGTAAAACGCGCGGGTTCAATCTGTAACAGATCTTCGGGCAACGCCCGCATTGGATCGAGACCGCAGAATTCATAAGCGGCCTGCAGCGAGACGTAACGCTCCAGACAGCCCTGATTTCCGCAGTAGCAGTCGCGACCGCCCGGCTCGACCACAATGTGTCCGATTTCGCCCGCATTATGGGCGTGGCCGGTATAGATATGACCATCGGTGAAGATCCCCGCGCCCAGGCCGGTGCCGATATAGAGATAGATAAAGGAGTTCAGGTGGCGCGCTGTGCCGTGAAAGCGTTCGCCGATGGCGGCGACCGTAGCATCATTTTCCAGCGTCACCGGCAGACCGCTAATGGTGGCGAGTTCAGCCTCGATATCGACCTGCTCCCAGCCGTTCAGCGTGGTCGGCCCCACTGATGAAATGCCCTCCACACCAAAAGGCCCTGGCATCACCACGCCAATCCCCAGCACTTTCTGCCACTGAGTACCCAGGAAGGCGCGCATCTCCTCCAGCACGCTGGCAATGCACGCCAGGGTGGCAGCAGGCTGGGGCTTTTGCACCATAACGAGGCGGCGGAAACGCACTTCGCCGCTGAGATCGACCAGAACCAGCAGCAGCGTCTGGTGATCAAGATGGATGCCGATCGACCAGGCACTGGTGGGATTGAGCGTAACCGGAATTGAGGGCTGACCACGCCCGCTGCGGCGCGGCTGGCGGCTGGTCAGCAGTTCGGCCTGCTCCAGTTCCGCCACGATATTCGAGACGGTCTGCGGCGTCAGCGCCGTCATGCGGGCCAGTTCGGCACGGGTCAGTTCACCGTGCAGGCGAATGGCTTCAATCACCACACGCCGGTTGTGCGCCCGCGCATGTTCAAGGTTGGTACCCGAGGTTTTCATGTTGTTTTCCATTTCAGCGGGACCCGACAGTATTGGTCTCCGAATGCATTCGGGCAAACAATATCTTTGATGCTGCACGCAATTCTCGCGCATCAGGATAGGCAATTTTGCCATAAAAGCGCAGTCTGAGTTTCAGCGTTGTTACGGCTTTGTTGCAATGTCCTCCGGCACTGTGGCACGCCGTTTGCTTAGATTCAGACAGGTCAGTTCACCCACTGACCAAAATTATGCCCCCGATTAAATCAATCAAATTGATTTAATTAACCGACAGCCTGTTGCTGCACAGTGGAGAAGACCATGTCACAGCGTTACACACCCCAACTAAAAGCCGGTTTTGCCGCCTTACTGATGTTAAGCGCAGGCAGCGCGGCGGCGGCCAGCCAGATCAATGCCCTGTTTATGACCCAGGCGGCTTACAGCGAAAATGATATCCGCGCGATGACGCAAAATTTTCAGAAGCAGCACCCGGATGTCACCGTCAATCTGGAGTTTGTTCCTTATGAGGCGCTGCACGACAAGATTGTGGCAGCGCGTGGCGCGGGCGGCAATGGCTATGATGTGGTGCTGTTCGATGCCATCTGGCCAGCGGAATTCGCCCGTTTCGATTTGCTGCAGGATGTCAGCGCACGCATTACGCCAGAGGATAAAGAGAAGGTCTTCCCGGGCGCGATGAACACCGTGGTTTATAAAGGTAAAACGCTGGGTATGCCGTGGATCCTCGACACCAAATACCTTTACTACAACAAAGCGATGCTGGCTAAAGCGGGCATCACCACGCCGCCACAGACCTGGCAGCAGGTGCTGGATGACGCGAAGATCATCAAGGATAAAAAGATTGTCACCTGGCCGCTGGTCTGGAGCTGGTCCCAGGCTGAGGCACTGGTGTGTGACTACACCACACTTGTTTCAGGCTTTGGTGGTCAGTTCTATCAGAACGGCAAGCTTAACTTCTCCAGCCCGGCTTCACTCAAGGCGCTTAACCTGATGAAAAGCTCGCTCGATAAGGGCCTGAGTAACCCGGCGTCGCGTGAATATCTGGAAGAGGATGTGCGTAAATCGTTTTCTAATGGCGATGCAGCTTTCGCGCTGAACTGGACCTACATGTACAACATGGCCAACGATCCGAAGCAGAGCAAAGTGGCGGGCGACGTTGGGATCATGCCTGCGCCCGGCGATGCGCCAGGAAAAGTGGGGGCGGTAAACGGCTCAATGGGGCTGGGGATCACCAAAGGCAGCACCCATGCCAACGAGGCGTGGCAGTACATTCAGTACATGACCTCACAGCCGGTACAGAATCAGTATGCGAAGCTCAGCCTGCCGATCTGGAAATCCTCTTATCAGGATGAAGCAGTGAAAAAGGATCAGGAGAGCCTGATTGCCGCGGCGGACAAATCGCTAAACGTGATGCTGTCACGTCCGGAGACCGCTGACTATTCCCGTCTGTCGAACCAGCTGCAACAGCAGTTACAGCAGGTGTTGCTGGGTAAAGCCCCGGCGCAGGACGCGATGGCGACGGTTGATAAAAGCGCCGCCCGGCTGCGTTAAGGAGTTATGATGCTGAGTTTGCGTCAACGCGAACAGCGTCAGGCATGGGTGCTGCTGGCACCCATGTTGCTGGTGATGCTGCTGTTAACCGCCTGGCCTCTGCTGCGTACCATCTGGCTCAGCTTTACCGATGCTGCGCTGATTGGCAGTGGTGAAACGCCTGCATGGATTGGGCTGGAAAACTATCTCTATGCGCTTAGCGATCCCGACTTTCGGGCGTCGATCTGGCGCACACTCTATTTCACCCTTGTGTCTGTCACCGTTGAAGGGATTATCGGCGTGCTGGTGGCGCTGCTGCTGAATCAGAAATTCATCGGGCGCAACGTTTTGCGGGTGCTGGTGATTCTGCCGTGGGCGCTGCCGACCATCGTCAACGCCATGATGTGGCGGCTCAACTTCAACCCTGATTACGGCAGTATCAATGCCCTGCTCAGCCAGCTCGGTATCATTGACGGTTATCGCAGCTGGCTGGGATCGCCGGAGGCGGCGCTCAATGCAGTGATGTTTGCGGATATCTGGAAAAACTATCCGCTGGTCACCCTGCTGGTGCTGGCGGCGCTGCAGTCGATCCCCGAGGATCTGTTTGAAGCGGCACGACTGGACGGTGCCTCCGCCTGGCGGCGTTTCCGGGCGATTACCTTCCCGGCGATTGTTGCACCGCTCGGCGTCGCGCTGGTGTTACGCACCATCGATGCCTTCAAAATCTTCGACATCATTTACGTGATGACGCGCGGCGGCCCGGTGGACAGCACCAAGACCCTGAGCTTTTTCGTTTATCAGGAGTCGTTCAGCTATCTGCGTGCCGGCAGCGGTGCCGCCTACGCGATACTGATGACCCTGATGTGCGCCCTTCTGATCACGCTCTATCTGCTGATGTTATGGCATCAGCGCCGCCGGAGTACCGCTTATGAAAACTAAACTGCGACGGGTCCTGCGTTACGGGGCTGCGATGCTGGTCGCCGTCAGCATTCTGGCCCCGATGGGCTGGCTGTTTCTGATGAGTGTCAGTTCTGCCAGCGATCTCTCCCGCGTGCCGCTGGAGTGGCTGCCGCGTCAGTGGGATTTCAGCCGCTATCAGGGGCTGGTTTCGCTGGCACCGAATCAGCCCGGCAACGTTTTTCTGCACGCGCTGGGCAACAGTTTGCTGGTGGCGACGGTGGCCACAGCGATCTCGCTGCTGCTGGCGATACCCGCGGCGTTCAGCTTCTCACGCTACAGTGGTCGTGATGCCTGGCTTTCCGGCGCTCTGGCAATCTATATGGTGCCGCCCGTGGCGTTTGTGCTGCCGCTCTACTTTCTGCTGCAACAACTGGGGCTGCTCAACACCCGTCCCGGCCTGGTGATGGTCTACTGTTCGCTGATCCTGCCGTTTCTGACCTGGATGCTGAAGAACCAGTTCGACTCACTGCCACGTGATATCGAACAGGCAGCACGGCTTGATGGCCTACGCTTCTGGCAGGTTCTGCTGCGCATTACGCTGCCGCTGGCAAAGCCGGTGCTGGGCGCTGCCGCGCTGTTCGGCTGGCTGCTCGCCTGGGATGAGTTTTTCTACGCGCTGCTGTTCACCAGCAATATTTCGGCACAGACCCTGCCGGTCGCCATTGCCGGTTTTACCGCAGGACGCGCGACCGATGACGGGCTGATCGCGGCAATCGGCATTCTGGCTTCGGTGCCGCCACTGTTTATTGCCATCTGGTTGCAGAAGACGCTGGTCAGCGGTCTCACCAGCGGCGGAAGTAAGGGATAATTATGGTCACTACCCTCACGCCCACCCTCTATGTGGTGGGCAATATAAATGTTGATTTAATCATGAGTACGCTCAGCGACTGGCCGCAGCGCGGCACGGAAGTGATGCTGCAGCACAGCGAGTTACGTCCCGGCGGGTCCGCAGGTAACTGTGCGCTGGCGCTGGAGGCGATGCAGGTGCCGCATCGGGCCATTGCCAATCAGGGCGACGATGGCTTCAGTCACTGGCTCGCCAGTCACTTTCCTCATAGCGCTGCATACTGGCCGCGCTATGCCTGTGAAACCTCGCTGACGGTAGGCGTGACCCATCCCGATAACGAACGCTCGTTTCTCAGCAATCACGGCCATATTACCGTGCTGACCGCGGACGATGTGCTGGCCCAGTTGCCGTCGCAGGCGACGCCGGGCGACATCGTCCTGCTGTGCGGCACCTTTCTCTGTCTGGAACTCTATGATCACTACCCGGCGCTGCTGGCCGCGCTGCAACAGCGTGGCTTCTGTGTCGCCGTGGATACCGGCTGGCCGCCTGCGGGCTGGAGCGATGGGCTTCGCTTACAGATTGGCAACTGGTTAGCGGACTGTGACTGGCTGCTGCTGAATGAGGTGGAAGCGCTGGGCTTATCGGGCGCAGAACTGCTGGATCAAAGCGGTAAACAGCTGGCGGCCCGGCTCAGTGGTCGCGGCGGCTGTGTGATTAAGTGTGGCGCAGAGGGCGCACGTCTCTGGTCTGCCGCCTCTGTGCAGTATGCTGCTGCCCAGCCGGTGACGGTGGTAGATACCATTGGTGCCGGTGACAGTTTTAATGCCGGTTTTCTTACTGCACTGCTCTATCACCAGCCATCGCACACGGCGCTGCGCTGGGGCATTGAAGTGGCATCACAGGCGATAAGCAGCTCTCCGCGCCGCTATCCCAGCTGGCAACAACTCCAACTATCAAATGAGGTGCGCTGACCATGGCCAGTGTTGAACTTGTACAGGTGGCGAAGCGCTACGGTAAACAGAGCGTGCTGCACCCGCTGGATTTAACCATCCCTGATGGCAGTTTCACTGTGCTGGTTGGCCCCTCCGGCTGCGGCAAATCAACCCTGCTGCGGCTGCTTGCCGGTCTGGATACCGTCTCTGACGGGGCGATCATGCTGGATAAAAAACAGATTAACGATCTCGATCCTGCTGACCGGGATATCGCCATGGTGTTTCAGAGCTATGCGCTCTATCCGCATCTCACCGTCGCGGAGAATCTGGCGTTTCACATGCAGGTGAAAAAGGTGAAGCGCGAGGAGCAAAAAAGCAAAATCGCCCGCATTGCCGGCATTCTCGGCATCGATCAGCTGCTGCAGCGTTATCCAAGAGCGTTGTCGGGTGGACAGCGGCAGCGCGTGGCGATGGGCCGCGCCATGGTGCGCAATCCGCAGGTGTTTCTGTTTGATGAGCCGCTTTCTAATCTTGATGCGCAGTTACGCATGGAGCTGCGGGCCGAGATTAAGTCGCTGCATCAGCGTTTCAAAACCACCATGGTCTATGTTACCCACGATCAGGTCGAGGCGATGACGCTGGCGGATCAGATTGTGGTGATGAAAGAAGGGGTCATTGTGCAACAGGGTGCACCGCTGGCGATTTATGACCGCCCGGTTAACACCTTCGTGGCGCGGTTTATCGGGTCACCGCCGATGAATCTGCTGGATGCCCGTTTCCAGACACGCGATGGCCTGCCTGGCGTCTGCTGTGGCGAGCAGTGGCTGCCGTTGCCGCGTCGCTGGCACAGTGCGGCACAGCAGCAGGCCGATCAGCCGGTCACGCTTGGCGTACGACCCCACGATCTGATTTTTGATGCCAGCGGGCAACCGGCGGCGGTCAATATTGTTGAGATCACCGGCGAATCGACCCTGCTACATCTGAACTGGCAGGGTTTCCCGCTGCATATGCAACTGACCGGCCGCAGCGATGCCGTGCCTGGCGGCACGCTGCCGGTTACCGTTAATCCGGATAAAATGCACTTGTTTGATGCCAGCAGCGGCATGCGGCTGACGGAACAGTGATAAAAATAAACCCGCCAGCGGTAATGTCAGTCAGTTAAGCGACAGATGATAACGCAGTCTGGTACCGGGCAGGGGCCTGCTCTGAAACTTCAGTGTGTATTGTTAAAAAAGGGCACGAGAGTGGAGGCCTGAACGCCTCTGCTGCTGAAAGGGCTATCCGCAGCGCTGAGGCGTGACGTTGGGCCAGAAGTCCACGCCGGGAAGCGTGGACAGTTCGGGGCCGGCCAGGGAGGGCCGATCGCGAACGGTTCGTCGGCACGACGTCAAAGCCGAAGGTACCGCGTGAGCGGCGCGAGGACGGCCCGGCAGCAGCAGAGGTGCGCTGGCCCGTACTGCGGCTCGCTCGCCCGGAAAAAAAGGCTGTCACGTTTAACCGTGACAGCCTTTACAAATCTAATCTTAACTGATCAGCATTACGCCAGCGGCGAGTTTATTTTGTGAAGCAGAGTCTGGATCAGGAAACATACGCCTGCTTACGCCAGATGAAACTGCTCTACCGTCTGTGACAGCTGCTGCGCCTGATCCTCCAGCGAACTGGCCGCAGCCGACATCTGCTGCACCAGCGCGGCGTTCTGCTGGGTGACGCCATCCATTTCATTGACGGCAATCGTTACCTGACTGATGCCACGCGCCTGTTCGCTTGATGCTGTGACAATCTCACCGATAATCCCCTGCACCGAATTCACCGCCTGCATCATCTCCTGCATGGTTTTACCGGCATCGTTTACCAGCCGGACGCCGCTCTCGACCCGCACGCTCGACTCTTCAATCAGTGCGCCGATCTCTTTCACCGCGTTCGCGCTGCGCTGGGCCAGATTACGCACTTCAGAAGCCACCACCGCAAAACCGCGTCCCTGCTCACCGGCACGTGCAGCTTCTACAGCCGCGTTCAGCGCCAGAATATTGGTCTGGAAGGCAATGCTGTTGATCATGGTTGTAATGTCGCCGATCTTTTTCGAACTGTCATCGATCTGCGCCATGGTCTGCACCACTTCACCCACCAGCGAGGCACCACGACTGGCGATGTGGGTAGCGTTTTCAGTCAGGCTGGTCGCCTGCTGCGCGTTATCGGCATTCAGGCGAATCGTGGCGCTGATCTGCTCCATGCTGGCTGCGGTCTGCTCCAGCGCGGCGGCCTGTTGTTCGGTGCGTGACGCCAGATTGAGGTTTCCGCTGGCAATTTCACCCGCCCCCTGGCGTACTGATTCACTGGAATCTTTAATCTGCCCGACAATCTGCCGGAGCTGGCTTTGCATGGTATCCAGGGCGAAAAAGAGGCTGCTGCGATCGCCGTTTTTCACCACAATCGCGTTATCCAGCTTGCCATCGGCGACGGCCAGCGCAATATGCGCCGCTTCAGCCGGCTCACCGCCAATCGGACGCAACACTTTACGGCTGAACAGCATGCCCAGCACCGTCCCGACCAGCAGAACGCTCACGACCATCAGGATCACCGCCCACATCAGCTGCCGGTTTGAGGCGGCCATCACCTGACTGACCGGTGCCACCACGCCCAGATACCAGGGTTTGTCGCTGTTACCTATCATCACCGGCTGCCAGGTGACTAAAGCGTCTTCACCCAGCACGGCATCAAATCGCTGGACGACTTTTGACGTAAAACCCTCTTTTTCGCCTTTCCAGGGCTTCCCGGCTTCATCTTTCACCGGCGAAGAGACCACATTCCCGCCGTTAGAAAGCAGCAGCGCATAGCCGCTTCCCTGCCAGGGTTTGATCTGATTCACTTTCTGTTGCAGTGATGCCAGTGAAATATCAGAGGTAACGATCGCCTTTAAGGTGCCCTGATCGATAATCGCGGCGGCGACGGAGGTGAGCAATGTTGGCACGCCGTTATAGGCATAGCTATAGGGTTCGGTGAGCGTATCTTTTTGTGTTTTTTGCGGGATCAGATAGTAATCGCCCTGACCCGGTGTCAGATAGGAGAGCAGCGGATGCATCGAGTAATTACCTGACGCGTCACGATCGACAAAAAAGGCATAACGGCCCTGCGGTGCCTGACCCGGCTGTGAAGCGAACTCGGCATCACGGCCATCAAACGCATTCTGTTCAAATATCACTGACATCGACAGATAGTCAGGGTTAGCACGCAGCGCATACTCCATCACCTTATCGGCCGCTTTGCGATCGGTAATGCCGACGTGGGGCAAGGCGATCAGACTTTGTCCAAGGTGACTCGCGACATCACGGGCATGGCTCAATTCCTGCTGCACCTGTAAGGCACGGCTCTGCGCAATCTGCTGCAGATATTGTTCGGCCAGCGCCTTCTGCTCTTTACCGGATTGCCAGCTGAGAACCCCAATCGTCACGGTAAATCCCAGCACTATCGTTAAACCACCCATGATCAGCATCTGGGCACGGGTACTCATTCTTTTCTTATGTGTTAACTGACTGACCATAGTGCTTCCCCTGAAATTTACCTGGCTCAATACCTCCTTGTAGTTATGGTGCTCCTGAGATCATCTATCGGCGGCGTTTTTTTGAACTTTAATGGCCATTTCCCCGCCGTGATGGGGGTCTCACAGCGCGTGATTACGGGAAGTTGATCGCAAAGGGATTATGGCGCAGCGAATGAACGGCCTTTTTTTGATCTGCAACAATACTGGTGCCCGCCATTACTGTCAGTTTATGTCAACAGTTGCTGTAGCCCCCTTATCGCAGTGGAGATAGAACAATGATCGGTAAATCAGGATTAGCTGTTGGGATGGTTGTCTGGCTGGCATATGTCGCCTGGATCGTTCACTATTATTCAGACACCTTTATGCAGTTCTCCCGCTAAGCAAACAGGACCTTCGGGTCCTTTTTTTTGCCCATAATTCCGCGTGATTAGCCTGTGAGCCAAATATTCGCTATTATCGACTCATTCCGTGAGCCGAATAACCTCTTTTATTCGGCTCATCCACCCTTAGCGTGAGCCGATTATGAGCGTTACCTGGATCTGGCAACAGCCGGACTGGCCCCATTTTCAGTGGCAGGACGCCGTGCTGTTACCGCGCCTGCGCCATCTGCAGCAGCAGCGCGGATTGCTGCTGGGCCGTGCCAGCCTGAATTCAGACAGTGAAACCCAGACGATGGATACCCTGCTCAGCAATATCCTCTCCTCTTCCGCGATTGAAGAGGAGCGGGTCAACGTGCAATCGGTCCGCTCATCGCTGGCGCGTCGGTTAGGCGTGACGGAAGAGCAGCCCTATCCGGTCTCCGATCGTTCAGAAGGCCTGGCTGCCATGATGCTCGATGCCATCAACAACCGCAGCCAGCCGCTGACGCCTGAGCGTCTCTGTCAGTGGCATCGCTGGCTTTTCCCTGCCGATGAGTGGACGGTGCAGCGCCTGAGCGTCGGCACGCTGCGCGGCAGTGAGCCGATGCAGGTCATCTCAGGTCGCATCGATCGTCCCACGGTGCATTTTGAAGCGCCGCCGCGACAGGGACTGGAGCCGCAGCTGGCGCAGTTTATTGAGTGGTTCAACAGCAGTCAGCATGATGTGATGCTGGACCCGTTGCTGCGCGCCGCCATCTGCCACCTCTGGTTTGTCACCCTGCACCCTTTTGATGATGGTAATGGTCGTATCACGCGTGCGTTAACCGATCTGGCGCTGGCGCAGGCCGACAGTCAGAGCATCCGGCTGTATGCCATGTCACCCGCCATTCTGACGCAGCGTGCCGGTTATTACCGCATCCTTGAGCAGACGCAGAAAGGCGGCCTGGATATCACTCACTGGCTGGTGTGGTTTCTTGATATCCTGGATGAGAGTCTGCAACAGGCGATGAACGTCATCGATCGCACTCAGATGAAAGCGCGTTTCTGGCTGCGGCATCAGGGGATGGGATTGAGTCCGGAACAGGTGAAAGTGTTGAACCGGCTGCTGGATGGCGGCGAGCAGGGTTTCGAACTGGGGATCAGCGCCAGTCAGTACCAGAAGGTCGCCAAAGTGAGTAAAGCCACCGCGACCCGTCATCTGGCCGATCTGGTTGAAAAAGGCTGCCTTTACCGGCTCGAAGGCGGAGGCAGGAGTACCCGCTATCAGGTTAACACCCGCGAGAAGCCCTGAACCGGGCTGTTTTGACTGCTAACCGGGAGTACATCGCGCTCGTTGTGATGTACTCCTGAGTGCGGGAATTACTCTTTAAGTGAAGCCCCGTTGGTCGCAATGACCTCTTTATACCAGTAAAAGCTTTTCTTCCGGCTGCGGGCCAGCGAACCTTCACCAGTATCATCGCGGTCAACATAAATAAAACCGTAACGCTTAGACAATTCGGCTTTTGATGCGCTGACAAGATCGATAGGTCCCCAGCTGGTATAACCCATGACCTCCACGCCATCGTCAATGGCCTCACGCACCTGAACCAGATGATCGTTGAGGTAGCTGATGCGATAATCATCCTGCACGACGCCCGTTGCATCCGGTATGTCTTTGGCGCCCAGTCCGTTCTCAACAATAAACAGCGGCTTCTGATAACGATCCCACAGCAGATTCAGCAAGTTACGCAAGCCCACCGGGTCAATCTGCCAGCCCCATTCAGAACTCTGCAGGTGAGGATTGGGCACCATGCTCAGAATGTTACCCCGCATCTGCTGATTCAGTGCTTCATCGGCGGTCACGCAGCCGGACATGTAATAGCTGAACGAGATAAAATCGACGGTCGACTGGAGTATCTGGCGATCGGCATCCGTGATATCCAGCTGAATATTATTCTCACGAAAGAACCGCAACATATAGCCCGGATAAACACCACGGCACTGAACATCGCCAAAAAATTGCCATTTCCGGTTCTCCTGCAGCGCTTCCAGCACATCATCAGGCTTACAACTGAGTGGATAGACCAGCCCTCCCAGCAGCATATTGCCAATGCTGGCGTCCGGGTTAATCTCGCGACAGGCTTTCACCGCCAGCGCACTGGCGACCAGTTGATGATGAATCGCCTGATACACCTCAGCTTTGCTGCTGGTTTCCGGCAGACCCACACCGGTCATCGGCGCGTGAAGCGACATGTTAATTTCGTTAAAGGTCAGCCAGAGTCTGACTTTATTCTGGTAGCGGGCAAACACCGTACGGGCATAATGCTCAAAGAAGCCAATCACCTGGCGGTTACCCCAGCCACCATACTGCTTCACCAGGTGCCAGGGCATCTCATAATGTGACAATGTAACAATTGGGGTGATGTGGTGTGCGGCCAGCTCGTCGAATAGCCGGTCATAAAAGGCCAGACCGGCCTCGTTGGGTTGTTGCTCATCACCGTTCGGGAAGATGCGCGTCCATGCGATTGAAACCCGCAGACAGCTGAACCCCATCTCTGCAAACAGCCTGATATCGTCCGGGTAGCGGTGGTAAAAGTCGATCGCGATGTCTTTGAGGCTTTGGCTGCCCTCAACGCGCTCCGATACCGGGCCAAAAATTCCCTGTGGCTGAACGTCAGAGGTCGAGAGGCCTTTGCCCTCTTCACGCCATGCGCCTTCTACCTGATTAGCGGCAACAGCACCGCCCCATAAAAATGAATCCGGGAAAGTTTTCATCCTGTTCTCCTTTTATTGACGAGTGACGCTGAGTAAAGGCGTACCTGCAGTGACCGCGGTCCCTGCCACAGTCATCACCTCAGGATACTCATCGCTGTTAGTGATAATGATCGGTGTTGCCAGGTCATATCCGGCATCAAGAATGGCCTGACGATCGAACTCCAGCAGCAGATCGCCGGCCCTGAATGTGTCGCCCACTTTTACATGTGCCGTGAAAGGTTTGCCGTCGAGCCTGACGGTATCGATACCCACATGGATCAACAGCTCAATCCCGCTGTGACTCAGGAGTCCTATGGCGTGTCGGGTCTGAAACAGGGAGGCCACCTCACCCGCAAAAGGCGCAATGACTTTATTATCAGAAGGGATGATGGCCACACCCTGTCCCAGCAGGCCACTGGCGAAGGTTGGATCGGGAATCTGACCAAGCCCCAGAACGGTGCCCGTCATCGGTGACAGAATGTCATCTTCGCCAGGGGTAATCGGGAGCGTTGCGTCTGGCGCCGTGTTTCGGGGCATGCCCGCTACCAGCGTCATGCCGCAACCTAGTATCAGCGCGAGTAGCGTCCCGGCAATACCGCCCCATAACGTGGAATCCACACCGCCAGGTGGGATCATCTGTGCGATGGTAAAGATGTTGGCAAAACCAAATGAATAAACGTGGGTGCTGCTGAGGCCGACAATGGCACCGCCAATAGCGCCCGCCACGCAGCCAAAGATAAAGGGACGGCGCAGCGGCAGATTAACGCCATAGACAGCCGGTTCAGTGATACCAAAGATCCCTGCGGTCACGGATGAACCCGCCAGCATCTTCTGTCGTGCATCCCGACTGCGCAGAAACACCCCCAGCGCCGCGCCAACCTGGCCCATGACAGCAGGCAACAGCATAGGCAGCATTGAGTCATGCCCCAGTACGGCAAGATTGTTGATCATCAGTGGCACCAGTCCCCAGTGCAAACCAAAAATCACACAGACCTGCCACAACGCGCCCAGGGCAGCACCAGCCAGCCAGGGTGCCAGCGCATAAATCCACTGGTAGCCGTTCGCCAGTATCTGACTTAAGCCCGTGGCCAGTGGGCCAATCACCAGGAAGGTCAGCGGCACGGTGACGCTCAGACAGATCAGTGGCGCAAAGAAGTTTTTCATGGAGGCGGGAAGTCGCCGGCTGCTCTGCTTTTCCAGCCAGCAACTTACCCACGCGGCGAGAATAATCGGGATAACGGACGCACTGTAATTAAACCAGGTTACAGGGATGCCGAGAAACGCGTCCGTCATTTCACCGGACTGCTGGCTGGCATTAAAAGCTGCAATCATCGTCGGGTGGGTCAGCGCCCCGCCAATCACCATGGTAATAAAGGGATTGCCGCCAAATTTCTTCCCGGCGGTGTAGCCCAGCACCAGAGGAAAGAAGAAAAACAGGGCATCACTGGCTGCAAACCAGATTTTATACGTTCCACTTTCAACAGAAAGCCAGCCACAGACCACGGCCAGCGCCAGTAAACCTTTTAGGATCCCGGAGGCGGCGAGAATGCCGATAAACGGGGTAAAAATGCCTGACACAATGTCGATCAGATGATTGAAAACATTACCCCCGGTCTTTTCCCCTTCTGTTGCTGCAGAAAGCTCATCAGCCAGCCCCGCTTCACTACGCACAGCCTGCCAGACATCATGAACGTGGTTGCCAATCACCACCTGAAACTGCCCGCCGCTTTCAACGACCATAATAACGCCCGGATTTCTCTTCAGTCCTTCAGCATCGGCTTTATGGTTGTCTTTCAGTTTGAAGCGTAACCGGGTGGCACAATGAACCAGACTTACGATGTTCTCCCGGCCACCAATATGGCTGAGGATATCCTGCGCCAGCGTGTGATATTCCATCTCGATTTCCTTACAACCGATGCCTGCGGACATCAGTTAACTGAGCCAAAAATGAAAAAAACCTGAGAACGTCCTCCTTTCAGAGTTCGCGCTCAGGTTTTGCCTGCGTTAAGCAGTAACAATCCGGTTTATAGAGCTTATTGCCCCTCTTTTCTCACCCGTTCGATGTTAATGGCGAGAAACATGATCTCTTCTGCGGTCAGATCACGCTGATAGCTTTGTTGCAGATGCTGCGCGATTTTCACCGCACATTTCCAGGCTTTGGGATAGTTATCTTTTACTGCTGTATGCAGCGATACATCGTCATCGTCCACCACGGTACGCGTCAGCATCCGTTGAGCAAAAAACTTCAGATGAGTGACAAAACGCTGGTAACTCAGCGACGATTCGATGTACTCCAGCTGCAGTTGATACTTCACCAGTTGCAGAATCTCCTGCATAACCCGGGTGACATGCATCACTTCCGGCATTTCATTATTGAGCTGCGCCGTCACCAGATGTAGCGCGATAAATCCGGCTTCATCCTCCGCCAGTTCGACATTCAGACGACGTGAAATGATAGCCCTGGCCTCCTGACCCAGTTCGAACTCTTTGGGGTAGAGGCGTTTGATATCCCATAGCAACACATTTTTAATTGCCAGACCTTTTTTCTGCCTTTCAATGGCAAAGTAGCAGTGGTCGGTCAACGTGATATACAAGCTCTCCTGCAATGTCCCCAGACGTTGTGTTGCCAGATCAATAATGCGGTCGCAGGTGGTCATCACTTCTGGAGGGATCTGGTGTAACAACTCCTCCAGACGACGTACCAGCAGATCACTTTGCAGCGCAAATACCTTCTCAATGTGCGCAGCGTTGAGACTGTCACCGATGCGCTTCTGGAAAGCCAGTCCACGCCCCATCACGACCTGTTCGCGTCCCTGCTCATCCTGAACCATCACCACGTTGTTATTAAGAATTTTGGCGATTTTCATCGGAACCCCAGAAACAAAAAAACCTGACATCCGACAGAGGCCAGAAGTCAGGTTTTGCCTGCCTAAGCAGTAACAATCCAGTTCGGGAACTCTATCAGTTTTAGTCGTGACCTCAATCTGTCAGAGCAAAAAGCGTGACAGCGATCGAAATCCTCTTATTAACTTAAAAAGTGACTACCGTGTTGAGTTCAGTCGCCCAGGCATCGTGCGTGTGGCGATACCCGCCGGACGAGACCAGTATTAAAGCCGGGGGTGCGGTTCCGGGCAGCAAAAGGGGTATGACGCTCAGTGGAATGAAAACTCACGTTATGGGAGGAAGATAGTCATGCGAGGAAGGTCGTCTGAAAAATCGACTAATGGACTGCAGCGTTCATTAACTGCCATTTAGCGATTAAAAACACACCGCTTTGAACGCTTTTGTCACTGATCACAATATTTTGATTTATCGGACGAAAAGCCCTTAATGTGTGAAATCGTTCTGTTGAGCGTCAGAGCCCGTTATGCAGGGTAAAAGAGTGGAAGGAAGATTATCTGTAAAAAAGTTAGCAGGAGAACAGCTCAAACCGCTATTCAGAAACAGCAACGCCGGAAGGTTCGCTTCCGGCGCTGTTGAGATTACGCGGCTTTAACGGCGCGCACTTTCTTTGCAGCAGGCTCTTCCTGCGGCTCATCCGCGCTATCGTCTGAGACAGCTTCTGGCTGAGAGACGGGTGCTGCTGCCGCTTCCGGCAGTTTGCTGGTGCGCAGAATATGCTGAACGGCATCTTTCTGCTCTGCAATCAGCAGGCCCAGCGTTTCCGCCTGAGATTCTTCCAGTGCAGGTTGATGCTGTAACAGCCAGTCGGTGAAGGCTTCGGCCATATCGAGCATTTTGTCGTAGGCATCGGCCTCTTTCTTATTGGCAAACGTCATCTTCTCTTCACCCTTTCTGACTACTACAAATTTTGTTTCAACAGCCATCTTTTCGCCCTCAGGTACTGTGTATACATACAGTATATCATGCCGATCCTGCTTTGCCAGCAGAGAATAGAGTTTATCGGTTGTGCACGGGCTAACCTTAACCTGGCACAGTCTTTTTTCATTTTTCCTGACACATTCTCCGCCGCGAGGGTCGGCGGCTACACCAGCAGCTCTTCAAGAAACATCGCCAATGCCTTACGGGGATCGTCCTCTTCCGAGACGATCACCTCAATCCCCCACTGCCCCAGCACCTCTTTGGCCACTGGGTTGTTCCGGTTAGTGAACAGGTACGATTTTGGCCGGGCGGTTGCCAGCCCGGTGCGGCCCCACATCTTGGTCAGACGGTAAAACAGCAGGCGAATATTGAAATCACTTATGCTGTAGCCGACAAACAGCACTGAGTTGCCCATCACATCGTGAGTCAGTTTGATGTCGAGCGGCGAATCAAAATAGAGGCGTTCAAAATAGCTGCTCTCATCGAGCACGATTGAGGTGTCATCATCAAAATCACCGTGCAGCTTGATGATGTGACGCTTATCTTCGGTGAGAGAAACCAGGTCCGCGGCGTTTGCCACTTTATAATAGGGTACGCCGTGCGCTTCATGCGCCGCTTCCAGCCAGCGATCGTAATTGGTGGTGTAGATACGCGAGAAGTTACCCTGGGTAATCATGGTATGAATTTCAGAAGAGCGGACATCAATATCGGGGCGATGCCATTCGCGATCCATCCAGCTGCGCAGCGGGCCAAGCGAACCTTTTTTCTGTTTGTAATACTCCGCCAGCGACAGGTGCGTGCCATAGGTATTGAAGATTTTTGGATCGTAACCCAGCTCATTAGCAAGATGCGCAATCAGTTCATGCCACTCGGGCAGGCCAAAATTGCGCGAAATACCGGCACCGGCAAACAGAATCAGTTTGCCGGAATCATAGGCGCGTTTGAGTTCAGGTTTCATGCCATGCCCCGCGAGGTTTTTAAAAAGGTGGCGAAGCGATCCAGCGCGATGCGCCGCATCGAGATCTCATTCTTGAGTTCGCCCATTTCAGCAAACGTCTGCTCATAGCCTTCGGGAATAAAGACGCAGTCCCACTGAAAGCCGCGCGTTCCGGCAGGTTTCGCGGCGATAGTGCCGCGCAGTTCACCCGAAAACTGGTACATTTTGCGGCCATCGCAGTAGCCCAGTACCGTTTTGGCCGTCACGGCCTGGCTGTCGAGCCCCTGCACCAGCGCGGTAAAGCGCTCAGCGTCCAGGCGGTTCCAGAAGATGCGGGTCAGACCGGCGGGCAGGCCATTGAGGCCATCCAGATAGAGGCCGGTATGCTCTACAAACAGCGGTCGCCCAATCAGCGAAAAGGCTTTGGTCAGTTTGTCGCGTACCAGGTCGAGTTCGTTTTCAGTCTGAATTTCTTCGATGCGACGGGCGATGGGCAGAACTTCGACCCCGACAGGTTCGAGTATTTTGCGCACCTCCGCCAGCTTTTGCTCATTGGCAGAAAGGAATCTGATTTTCATGGGGCTTCCAGGTCAATTACTCCGCCACGCAGTGAGGATTTTACGGAAACAGGCGGGCAGGATAAATCACTAACGCTGGAGAGTGTAGTTCAATTCTGTGCTCATCAGGTTGAAGTGCGCAGAACCGGCCGCAGCAGGCGAGCCGGTTCTGCAGACTCAGTAAACAATGCCGGGTGGATTCACCGTGGACTGAGTGATGGCCTCATCCTGTTCGCCCCAGCGTGCCAGCACCTGCTGATACTGCCCGCCTGCGATGGTGCCATCCAGCGCAGCCTGCAGCGCGGGTGCCAGGCCATTGCCCTTTTTGGTGGTCACGGCAACCCAGGCGCGAAACGGTCCGCTGCCAACCAGCTTTGTCTGTCCGAGTGACGCCACTTTCCAGGCCGCCATAGAGTGAGGGCCAAACATCGCATCTGCCCGTCCCGACAGCAACGTCAGCGTCGCGGAGGCATCATCAGTCAGGTAAATCGGCGTTACCGCAGGCAAACCTTTAGCCCGGTTCTGCTCATCCCAGCTCAGTAAAATACGCTCCTGATTGGTGCCCGAGGCGACGATAATCCGCTTACCGGCAATATCCGCCGGACTATTAATCTTGCTGATATGACTGTCGCTTTTCACCGCAAAAGCGTGGTTGTCGGCGCGATACGTCGCAAAATCGAACTTCTTCTTGCGCTCTTCGGTCACGGCAATATTGAACATCGCGACATCATAGCGTCCGGCGCTGATGCCCAGCGGCCAGTCCTCCCAGGAAGCCGGAACCAGCCTGAGTTTCAGCCCCAGGCTATCAGCAAGGAGTCGGGCGATATCGGGATCGCTGCCGATCCGCGTGACGTTATCAGACGCCAGCAGCGACAGCGGCGGCGAGTTGGTCGCCGAGGTAGCGACCGTCAGGGTGCCCGGTTCAATAAAGCGGTAATTGGCCGGAATTTTACCAATAGCCTGCGGATTGGCCGGGGCATGAATCGGCGTCTCGTTTTGCAGGACATCGAGCTTCTCAGCCGCAGAACAGGCCAGCGCCGGAAGCAGCGTCAGAACCGTTAACGTTAATGCCCTCATAACACGCGCGCCAGAAAACGGCGGGTGCGCTCATGACGCGGATTATTGAGCACCTGGGTGGTGCTGCCCTGTTCCACAATCCGGCCATCCACCATAAAGACCACGTTATCCGCCACTTCCCGGGCAAAGCCGATCTCATGCGTCACAATCACCAGCGTAGTGCCGGAACGCGCCAGCTTTTTAATTACATCCAGCACTTCGCCCACCAGTTCAGGATCCAGCGCCGAGGTCGGCTCATCGAACAACATGACCCGTGGATTGAGCATCAGCGCACGCGCAATCGCGATGCGCTGTTGCTGCCCGCCCGACAGGTGACGCGGCCACGCATCGGCTTTATGCCGCAGCCCTACAATATCCAGCAGTTCGCCCGCACGCTGTATCGCTTCCGGTTTCGTTAACTGACGATGGGCAATCGGCGCTTCAATCAGGTTATCCAGCACGCTGAGGTGTGGGAACAGATTGAAGTTCTGGAACACGTAGCCGACGTTGATGCGCTGGCGCAGAATCGCCTTCTCTTTCAGTTCATACAGCTTATTGCCGCGCTGCTGATAGCCGATGTAGTCGCCATCAATCTGAATAAATCCTTCGTCGACCCGTTCCAGATGATTGATGGTGCGCAGCAGCGTGGATTTACCGGAGCCGGACGGCCCGAGGATCACCGTGACGGACCCCGGTGCCAGTGACAGCGATACATCATCCAGCGCTTTATGTTTACCAAATCGTTTACTGACGCCGGTGATGCTGATGGCACCGGTAGTGTGTGAGTTGCGGTAATCAATGGCTTCGGACATGGCTGATCTCCTCGGTCGGATGAAGTGGCGTGACGCGGTTGCGCCATTGTCGCCAGCGCGACGGTTGCGGTTCACGGGTGACGCTGCGGGCCATCCAGCGTTCGGCGTTGTACTGAATCACGGACAACACGGTGGTGATAATCAGATACCAGGCGGCACCGACCATCAGCAGTGGGATTACTTCCTGATTGCGGTTGTAGATCATCTGGATGGTGTAGAACAGCTCCGGCATCGCCAGCACATAAACCACGGATGTGCCTTTCGCCAGACTGATGATCTCGTTGAACGCGGTGGGAATAATGGCGCGCAGCGCCTGCGGCAGAATGATGCGGAAGGTGCGGCGTGTGGCGGAGAGACCCAGCGCGGACGCGGCTTCCACCTGACCGTGATCGACGCCGAGGATCCCGCCGCGAATAATTTCCGCGCTGTAGGCCGCCTGCACCAGCGTCAGACCGATAACGGCTGCCTGAAACTGCCCCAGCACGTTAATCGTCTGATACGCCCCCCAGGAGAGGCCGGTAAACGGAATGCCGACAGACAGGGTGTCGTAGAGATACGAGAAGTTATAAAGAATGATCAGTACCACAATCAGCGGCAGTGATCTGAACAGCCAGATATAACCCCACGCCAGTGTACTCAGCAGCCACGATGAGGAGAGACGTGCCAGCGCCAGCAGACCGCCCAGAAACAGACTGAATATCGTACCCAGCAGCGTCAGCAGCAGCGTCTGGCCCAGACCGTGGAGGATCACCGGATCAAAGAACCAGCGGGCAAACACGCTCCATTCCCAGCGCGGATTAAAGGCCACTGACTGCACCACGCCTGCCAGAATAAACAGCGCAACGATAGCCCCTGCCGTGCGTGCCGGGTAGCGTGCCGGCACCACCTGCAGATGTTGATGTTTGCTCATGGTCACCTCTTAACTTGCCGTGGCGACGTTATAGACGCCGATCACTTTGATAAAACGCAGTCGTCCGTCGTGCGGCGGCTGGCCATAACGCTCCAGATCCCCGCTGAGATCGAACTGTGGCTGATAACCGTGACCGGTATAGAGCCGCACCGCCTCCGGCTGACGGAAGCCGGTGGTGAGAAACAGCCGCTGATAGCCCGCCTGTAAGGCGCGACGCTCCAGCTCCTGTAACACCACCAGCGCCAGCCCCTGACGCCGCAGATCGCTGCGGGTCCAGATGCGCTTCAGCTCGGCGGTCTGCGGGTCATAGGGTTTATAAGCGCCCATCGCGATGATCTCGCCGTCACGCTCCAGCACGATAAACAGCCCCTGCGGCGGCAGATACCATTCGGTCAGCTCCTGTTCCAGCTCGTTACGACGGGAAAAATAGTCGCCATAGCGTGCGGAATATTCGCCAAACAGGCCGCCCAGGATCGGTTGCAAATCCGGCGCGTCGGGTGAAACTTCGCGAAAAGTGGATTCACTCATGGTCAGCTCCTTAGTTGCCCAGCCCGGCGGGATTGATTTCAGAACGATCGATCTTCTCAACACCTTCACCCCAGCGGTTCAGCACCTTCTGATAGTCACCGTTGTTGATCACGCCGTTCAGCGCGGTGCTGATCGGTTCCGCCAGACCGCTGCCTTTCTTCACGGTAACGGCAATGTGCGCCGCTTTGGGCCAGCCGCCATCGACGCTGCCGACCAGACGGGTTTTACCGGTCAGTGCCGCTTTCCAGGCACCAATCACATTGGGACCAAAGAAGGCATCGGCCCGGCCTGCCTGCAGCGCCAGCGTCTGTGCGGCATCATCTTTGGTATATACCGGCGTAAAGGCTTTCAGGCCTTTAGCCTGATTCTCTTTATCCCACGCCAGCAGAATCGCCTCCTGATTGGTGCCGGATCCCACAATGATCCTCAGCCCGGCAATATCTTCTGCTTTGGTCAGTGACTTTATCGGGCTGCTGGTTTTGACATAAAAGCCCAGTGAATCTTTGCGGTAGGTGGCGAAGTCGAACTTCTCTTTACGATCTTTGGTCACGGTAATGTTAGAGATCGCCGCGTCATATTTGCCCGAGGCCACGCCCAGCGGCCAGTCTTCCCATGAAGCTGGCACCACGTTGAGTTTTAATCCCAGGCTGTCAGCCACCAGCCGGGCAATATCCACTTCGCTGCCAAGCAGGGTTTTATTGTCATCGGAAAACACCGTTAACGGCGGGGAGTTCAGCGCTGCGACTGCCACGGTAAAAGAACCCGGCACCACAAAACGATGACCCGCAGGCAGCTGCGCGATCGCCTCCGGATTCTTCACGGTATTGATCGGCGCTTTGTTAGCTTCAAGGCTGACGCGCTGGCCGTTATAGGAGACGCTGGTATCTTCAGCCAGCGCATGGCTACTGGCCGCCAGAATAAGCAGGGCGATAAGACGCGATGTTTTGTTCATGGCTTGTGCTCTTATTGTGAGGTGAACTGATTAACGGGTTGTTTCAGGGCGAAGCTGTCACGAAGCGTGCTGCCCGGATAGTCGCGGCGCGTCAGGCCGCGAGCCTGCAGAATCGGCACCACACGGTCGACAAAACGTTCAAAGGTATCGGGCGTGCCGCCATTAATGATGAAGCCGTCAGTAGCCTGGGTTTCAAACCAGAGCTGCAGGCCATCCGCCACCTCTTCCGGCGTGCCGTGAAACAGCGGGCGTGGTGTTGCCGCTTCCAGCGCGGCCTGGCGCAGGGTATGTCCATGCTGCTGTGCTTTGCGTTTGATCTCGTCGGTGGTGCTGCGGAAGCTGTTCTGACCGATGTCACCGATATCCGGGAACGGCTGATCCAGCGGATACTGTGAGAAGTCGTGATGGTCGAAGAAACGCCCGAGGTAGTTAAGTGCATCGGTAATCGACACCAGCGCCGCCGTGGTCTGATACTGGCGCTCCACGTCCTCGGCATCATCGCCAACAATCACGCTGACACCCTGGAAGATGTGCAAATCGTCTGGCTGACGGCCATTCGCCACCAGTTGCTGTTTCACATCCTGGTAAAATGCCTGCGCCTCTTCACGCGTCGGCTGATGGGTGAAGATGGCGTCAGCATGACGCGCCGCCAGTTTTTTACCGTCGTCGGACGCGCCCGCCTGGAAGATAATCGGACGACCCTGCGGCGTGCGGGCGATGTTCAGCGGCCCCTGTACCTGGAAGAAATCACCGTGATGATCGAGCGTGTGCAGCTTCGCCGGATCGAAAAATTGTCCGCTCGCCTTATCACGCACAAAAGCATCCTGCTCCCACGAATCCCACAATCCTTTCACCACCTGCAGATACTCATCGGCAATGCGGTAACGCAATGCGTGCTCCGGGTGCTGCTGACGCGAGAAGTTTTTGGCCGAGCCTTCCAGCGGTGACGTCACCACGTTCCAGCCCGCACGCCCGCCGCTGAGATGATCAAGGCTGGCAAACTGACGCGCCACGGTGAAGGGCTCGCTGTAAGAGGTCGATACCGTGCCAACCAGCCCCAGATGTTCAGTGACGCCCGCCAGCGCTGAGAGCAGCGTCAGCGGCTCAAAGCGATTCAGAAAGTGCGGGATCGACTTTTCGTTAATAAACAACCCGTCGGCGACAAACAGAAAATCGAGTTTGCCCTGCTCCGCCTTGCGGGCAATTTTTTTGGCGTAATCCAGATTAATACTGGCATCGGCCTGCGCCGCCGGATGGCGCCAGGCGGACATGTTTCCCGATGCGCCATGCAGAATGGTGCCCAGCCGAAGTTGTCTTGTGGTCATGATGCTCTCTCTTTTTTTGTCGTAGCGATGCCCGACGACGGTGGTCAGAACCGTCGTGCTTTAGCGGGTTGCAGATGAATTCAGTTCAGAATGGCTTCCCGACATCGCGCGTTAAGATGTTGCAGCGCCTGGCGGGCCAGTCGGGCGAAGTAGTCGGCGGCGGGCGCAATCAGCGCCTCATCCGGGGTAAAGCTGGCATGGTGCAGACCAAAGTCACTGGCGCTGCCGATGCTGACAAACGCCCCCGGCACCTGTTGCAGATAAAAGGCAAAATCCTCCCCCAGCAGATGGAGATCGGCGGTCTGCACCCGATAGCCCGCCTGCTGCGCCACTTCGCTGCTGAAGGTCGCCCAGTGCGCATCGTTGATCAGCACTGGCGGGCCAGGATGCCAGCTCAGGGTTGCCTGCGCGCCATTGGCTTCGGCGAAGTGCTCAACCAGCGTGCGCACCCGCTGTTCCAGTTCGGCGCGCACCTGTAAATCGTGGGTTCGGGCCGTGCCGCCAAACTCAACGCCGCCGGGTAATACATTCCAGCTTTTGCCGCCGTCGATGCGGGTAATGCTCAGTACCAGACTGTCCAGGGCACTGAAGCTGCGGCTGGTGAGTCCCTGTAACGCCTGGATAATCTGGCTGGCCGTCACAATGCTGTCGACACCCTGCTCCGGATACGCGGCATGTGCGCCTTTGCCGGTGACGCGAATAATAAATTTGTCAGCATTCGCGTAGAACGCCCCGCTGCGGGTGGCAAAGGTGCCGACGGGCAGCGAAGGCTCGTTGTGCATCCCGAAGATAGCCTGCACCTTATCCAGTACGCCTGCCTCAATGAACTGACGCGCCCCGCGCGCTATCTCTTCAGCGGGCTGGAACAGGATGCGCACCCGGCCAGCTAACCGATCGGCTTGTGCGTTGAGTTGTAACGCCGCGCCCAGCATCACCGCGCTGTGCAGGTCATGACCGCAGGCGTGCATCACGCCAGGATGGCGGGAGTGAAAACGCACCCCGCTCGCCTCATGGATCGGCAGCGCATCGATGTCGGCGCGCAGCGCGATCACCGTCTCTCCGCTGCCAATTTCTGCCACCAGGCCGGTTTCCAGTGGATAGTCCAGCAGCCGGATGCCCGCCGCCTGCAACCAGCCCCGCAGTCGCGCGGTGGTGGCAAATTCCTGACCCGACAGCTCCGGCCAGGTGTGCAGTTCGCGTCGCCATTCAATCAGTTGTGACTCAGGGTTCATGATGACTCTCCACTGACGGGGATTCAGGCTGCGACCAGATGATGCGTGGCCAGCAGTTCAAGTGACTGCAGACGTGCAACCGGCTCGGTAATCGGCGTGTCGATAACAAACTCATCAATGTCAAAATTATGATGCAGCGCGTCCAGCTGGGCATGAACCTGCGCCGCCGTGCCTTTCAGAAGTGACGGCGTGCGCGGCTCAATCTGATAATCGCGGTATCCACCCTGACGCACATAGCGCTCCGCCTGCTCAAGGCTGGCGACGTTGACGCTCGGGCCATCTTTCACCGCTACATGGTAGTGACGAAGATTGGCTACCAGCAGGTCAGCCCCGGCGGGTGAGTCGGCTACCACCACCTGCACGGCAACCAGGGCGCGCTGACCCTGGCTCAGGCGGGAGTAGGTACTCAGCGCATGCTCCAGCAACTGGCGGTCGCCATTAAGGTGAGCGGCAAAGACAAACTGCCAGCCCAGACTCGCGGCCAGCCGGGCGCTCTCTTCACTGGCACCCAACAGAAAACGGTTCGCCGGACGTGACGGCAGTGGCGTGGCGGCTAAACCCTCATCGTCAGGATCAGCCTGACCGGGCTTCAGCCAGCTATCCAGCAGCTGAAGCTGTTCGGCAAAGCTCCCTTTTTTAGCGGCATCAACACCTTGTTGCAGCGCATGGGTGGAGAGTGGAAGTCCGCCCGGCGCTTTGCCCACGCCGAGGTCAATACGGCCCGGTGCCAGCGAAGCGAGCAGGTTAAAATTCTCTGCCACTTTATAAGGGCTGTAGTGCTGCAACATCACGCCGCCCGATCCGACGCGAATATGTCGTGTCTGGGCAATGATCCAGGCAATCAATACCTCAGGTGAAGGACTGGCCAGCTGCGCGGTGTTGTGATGTTCCGCCAGCCAGAAGCGGTGATAACCCCACTCCTCTGCCCGCTGCGCCATCTGCAGCGTGCGCTGCAGCGCCGCGGTGGGTGATTCACCCTGCAGCACGGGCGCTTTATCTAACAGACTTAATCGATATGCCATTCACCTGGTCCTTGTTTATTCCGGTTGCAGACCAGTGTGCTGCGCAGTCGATCATTGGTAAAACATCATATTGTTTTATGCATTATTGATTTCGTCATAATGGAGAACAGTGAGAAGTGAAAGAGGGAAAACGGGCTCTGAAACAGGTAATCAGGCAGATATTTTGCGTATAACGCTATTTGTTGCCTGATATTCAGGTGAGTAAAATCGGCGAACTGGCAAAGGTTTGCAGAAAATCGTCTTACGTATGGAGAGATGACAGCTGTTGTTAGCCGCGACTGCAGAAATTCAGACAGCCTGAATTCATGGCATTGAAATACATTCTTCACAGGATGTTGAAGCACGGGTCGCCAGATAGATAAATAAGCATATGAAGAATGCAATTGAGTCAGAGATAACTCATTGCAACTGCCAGATGATTTACAGGACCTTATACATTATCCGGAATTAAGATCCTCTACTGTAATGAGAGGTGTAAACCGGGCATGAATCTGTCTGATAGGGTCATATCCGGGCACAGCAAAGCATTGAGCCCAGAAACAAGATTATTTTTCTAAGGCCGTTGCGAATTTTGTTTCAACGGGAAAAATCGGGTGTTGATAAGCGCCACATTGACTTCACATGGAACGCCGTCGTCGAGATAAACAGTTTCATTAAGCTGAATGACAGCATCCCCTTCCGCTAAATTAAGCAGTGTAAGCGACTGTGTATCCGTAAGATTGACGGCCGTTAAATGCTGGTCCCTTAGCTGCACTTTCTTACCGGTAACTTCTTCAATGTAGGCATATTTTGACAGTTCCAGCTTGCTGAACTCCATGCTGCTAAACATATTAACCGGCAGGTGAATATGTTCCAGAGCTACCGGGATGTCATCGAAACACATCAGGCGTAAAATTTTATAGATCTGATCGCTGTTTTTAATACGCAGCGCCTGAGCGATATCAGCAGAAGGAACCTTGATTATGCTGACCGATATGATTTTCCTTACACCTTTATGACCATTTCTTTGCGCCTGATAATCAAAAGGTGAAAGCACATGATATCGGTTCGCCTGGCTACTCATTTCCGTGGAACCGACAAAAATACCCGACCCTTTAACCCGGTAAATTCTCTGCTGCTCCACCAGAATGCGTGTGGCTTCACGCACCGTTGCGCGAGTAATGCCGATACTTTTGGCAATTGATATTTCGGTATCCAGTTTCTCTCCGGGTCGAAGGCCATCATCCTTAATTTTATTGAGGATGTAATCAACAACCTCTTTTTGTTTTTCAGTAATGCCATCAACCATTGGCTTTCTTCCCGTTTGAGTGAAGGACAGACTCCCTCTAATCCGTGTCAGTACAGTTCTGCCTGACATTGCCGGATGAGTACCACTTCCGCTAGCTGAATATGTGATCAACTTATCAAATTGGCACTGATGTTAAGCCTGATAAGCAATATTTTAACTTTACATGTTGTGTCCGTACACGTCGAAGGACATCATCAGGATGACTAGACACCTTTAACATGTACAGATGTGATGACCGTTGTGAAATATAACCCCATCTGAACAATGAGAAAATATTTTTTTAATAACTACATGAAAATCATGACTTTTAAGGATGTTACCTCCTTTTACTACATTCGATTTTTGTCTCGCTCTGCTGACAGAAAGTTTATCTAAAAAAGTGATAACGGGGGTTTTGAGGGAAACTGACTGTACATACTCAGGAATTTATGAAAAATCGGAATGCATAACAGGCCCTGTTCCGGTTGAGAAAATTTTATATGAGATGGGTTATGCGTAACCGGGAGCAGGCAAACGCCACACGGTTTATGCGTTTAGTTAAATTTTATTGCGCATTTAAACAGGAGGAGTAAGACGATGTCACACCTGGCTAAGTGGTTAAATAACGAGAAAATCCAGTACGTCGAAAGCGTGACTGACTGGCAGGAAGCGTTAGTTATTGCGGGACGTCCTCTGCTCAGTGAGGGCGCAATATCGCAGGATTATATTGATGCGATTATTCAGCAAAAAGAGGAGATCGGCCCCTTTTTTGTCATCGCGCCGCAGATTGCCATGCCCCACGCACGCCCGGAACAAGGCGCACACAAACTGGGGTTGTCGATTGTGCTGCTGGGTACAGCAGTGAAATTTGACTCCGAAGAAAACGATCCGGTGAAGGCTATTTTCATGTTTGCCGCACCGGACAGTAATAGCCATATCGAAATGATCTCCCAGCTGGCGGAAGTGCTGTCCGATGAAGAGATCATGGCGCAGATATTCAATGCGAGCAGCAAAGAAGCGCTCATGACGATTTTATCAGGCGTTTAGTCTGCCCGTTGAAACGCGACTTTTAATCATTAGTTAATGAGGTTTGATATGAAAATTATGGCGGTGTGTGGTTCAGGTTTAGGCAGCAGCTTCATGATGGAAATGAACATCAAGAAAGTGCTTAAAACGATCGGTGTTGAAGCTGAAGTGGAACATTCGGATCTCGGCTCTGTCACCCCCGATGTGGCGGATGTTTTTGTTATGGCCAAAGACATTGCTTATAGCGCAAACCTTCCTGAACAGAAGGTCATCATCATTAATAACATCATTGACCTGAAAGAAGTGGAGCAGAAAATACGTGAGTATTTTGAGAAAAAGTGACGCTAATAATTAGATAAACACCTTACCCTCGAGGTTAATATGTTTACTCAAAATCTTTTGCAGTTCGTCGTCGACGTGCTGAAAGTGCCCTCTATATTAGTCGGACTGGTGGCATTTTTCGGACTGATTGCGCAGAAGAAGCCGTTTCCTGATGTTATCAAGGGCACGGTAAAAACTATTCTGGGCTTCCTGGTGCTGGCAGGCGGTGCGACCGTTCTGGTCGGTTCACTGACGCCACTGGGCGACATTTTCAAACATGCGTTTGATGTTCAGGGCATCATTCCTAATAACGAAGCGATGGTCTCTATCGCTCTGGCAAAATATGGTGCGCCTACCACGATGATCATGGCCTTCGGCATGGTCGCCAACATCGTTGTCGCCCGCTTCACCCGACTGAAATATATCTACCTCTCAGGGCATGTGACGTTTTATATGGCCTGTATGATCGCGATTATTTTATCGGTTGCCGGTTTTGAAGGTATTCAGCTTATTTACACCGGGTCACTGCTGTTGGGCATTCTGATGGCCACCTTCCCGGCAATCGCCCAGCCCTATATGCGTAAGATCATTGGTGGCGATCATGTCGCGCTGGCGCATACCGGGACAATTGGCTATGTCTTATCAGGCTGGATCGGCTCTTTGGTAGGTAAAGGATCTAAATCCACCGAAGAGATGAACATGCCAAAAAACCTCAGTTTTTTGCGCGACAGTACCATCTCAATATCTCTGACGATGATGATTATCTACTTAATCCTGTCGGTATCTGCCGGTAAAGACTATGTAGAGGCTAATTTCAGCAATGGTCAGAACTACCTGGTTTACTCCTTTATCCAGGCCATTACTTTCGCGGCGGGTGTCTTTATCATTCTGCAGGGTGTGCGCTTAATCCTGGCTGAAATTGTCCCTGCCTTTACCGGCTTTTCAGAAAAACTGGTTCCGGAAGCCAGACCGGCGCTGGATTGCCCGATTGTCTTCCCCTACGCCCCGAATGCGGTGCTGGTTGGCTTTATCTCCAGCTTTGTCGGTGGCCTGGTGGGGCTGTTTGTTCTCGGTCAGCTGCATTGGGTATTGATTCTGCCGGGTGTGGTTCCTCACTTCTTCTGTGGCGCTACGGCTGGCGTGTTTGGTAATGCGACCGGCGGCAAGCGTGGTGCGATTTGCGGTGCCTTTGCTCATGGCCTGTTAATCACCTTCCTGCCTGTCGCCCTGCTGCCGGTACTCGGACAGATAGGGCTGACCAACACCACCTTCTCGGATACCGACTTCGGCGTCACCGGCATCCTGCTGGGTAATATGGCTCACTTTATGGATAAGGGAACCATTACTATGATTATCACCGGCATTTTTGGCTTGTTAGTGATTTATAACTTTACGGCTAAAAAGAAGGTGCCTGTAGAAACGAATGCAGGGTAATAGTAACGCTTAATGGCAACCAGAAAGGGCAATGAGCGCTTTCTGGTTGTTTGCGGAATACCTTCATCATTCAGTTTCCAGAAAAAAAACCGCACTCATATAAGTTCAGGCTAAGTTATTCAGCGAATGCTTCAAACGGCAGGTTAAAACGCGCTGCCAGTCGGGCTTTATGTTTATCCGTCAAAGGACGATCACCACGCAGGATACGACTGACATAAGAACGCTGCCCTATTTCATCCGCAAAAGAGGATTGAGTCAGGCCGTGCTGATCCATGATGACTCGCAAAAGTGCTACTCCGCGCGGAATAGCATCAGTACGCGCGTTAAACGCAGCGAACTCAGGGGCGCTGTTTTCGTATCGGGCGACTTTATCAGACAGTATCTCTACTAACGGGCTGTCCGGCTGGTGCTCAACCAGATATTCAATCAGTTCCAGCGCCTGCTCGTAGTCCCTTTTATCGGTACTGCCTCCCAGAAAGGGAACAATTCTGACCAGGTCATTGGTCGCCTGGATTGCTTCGGTAATCATTCTTTACTCTCCCGGTACTTCTTCACCAGCTTGTCATATTCCGCATGCGTCACGATGTGTTTGATAAAAATTTTGCCGCGATCAAAGTCAGCATAAAACATGATTCTCAGGCTGTTTCCGCCCACATCGATTACCCACCACTTTTCCCGGTACTTCATGCGGTCAAGGCTCTGAAAGCGAATTTTCAGCGCATCTGGCGTGGCAAAGTTTTCGTCCCTTAGGACCAGATAAGCCGCATCCAGTGCGGAGGCATGATTTGGATAAATTATTGCCGCTTCCCTGAACGGCCCTCTTGAGATGATATGCATTTTTCTCTCAAACTTTCCATGTTGGAAACATTCTAACCCACAAAGCTAATGTTTCCAACATGGAACACACGCAGATGAGTTCTGAATGAATTGCTGGCGCTAAACCGCGTAAAAAAAGGATTATTCCGATCCAGAAAAGTGATCAACATCACATTTTCAACATTAGACATATTAATAAATAAAATTTAACAACAAAACATTTGAATGATAATGATTAACATTTACACTCTCATCCGCATATAACAAAGCGTTTAACGCTGCCAAATCCACAAATAATATGCGGTATTTACTCTTTTTAAGGTGAAAACACTAATCCATTTAATGGTCAGGGTTTTTATCTGGTTAGTTAGTTTTATGTTTACTGGAGTTGTTGAGCGGACATCCAACGCTGCTGACCTTACGTCGGCAGGGTCACTGGTATTAACGCACAGGAACTGAACATGCTTTTACGCTCATCCACTCAGGCGGCACAGGATCTCGCGCCAGCATCCAATGCCAGCGGTGCCGAAACGGCTATTTTTAACGATCAGCAACTGGCGGCCTGGTCGCAGCAGACTCAGGAGGTGCTGGCGCTGATGACCCGTACCGTTACCGGCGTTGAGAAGCCTTTCAGCGGTATCCTGCCCCATGAACTGGCGGCGGAATTCAGTGAGGTCGATCTCGATCGTCCGCTGGGTAACAACGATGACGCCCTGACAGAGCTGAGTCAGCTCTATCTGCGTGACGCCGTCTGGTTTCACCACCCTAAATATCTGGCGCACCTGAACTGCCCGGTCGTGCTGCCCTCTCTGATGGCTGAGCAGATTATGGCGGCGGTGAATAGCTCGGTCGACACCTGGGATCAGAGCGCAGGCGGTACGCTGATTGAGCAGAAGGTGATCGACTGGACGCTTGGCCGCATCGGCCTGCCTGCCGGATCTGATGGGATCTTCACCAGCGGTGGCACCCAATCCAACCTGATGGCAATGCTGCTGGCGCGTGATAGCTGGTGCGCGGCACATCATCCGGGGCATCTGATTAAGCATCGCGGCCTGCCTGAGACCGCGTCGAAATGGCGAGTGTTTACCTCAAAACTCAGCCACTTCAGCATCCAGAAATCGATGGCGATTTTAGGGCTGGGCTATGACGCAGTTATCGCCGTTGATCACGACGCCCACTACCGTATGGACGCAGCGTGCCTGGCTAAGGAGATCGAGAAATGTCGCAGTGAAGGGCTGATCCCGATTGCTGTGGTTGCCACCAGCGGCACCACGGACTTTGGCAGCATCGATCCGCTGCCGGAGATTGCCCGTCTTTGTGACAATTATGGTTTGTGGATGCACGTTGACGCCGCTTACGGCTGTGGGCTGCTGGTCTCAGAGAATCATCGCTCACGCCTGAATGGCATTGAACGGGCTGATTCCGTCACCGTCGATTATCACAAATCTTTCTTCCAGACCGTCAGCTGCGGTGCGTTCTTTGTGCGGGACAGCCACAATCTGAAGCATGTCACGCACCATGCAGATTACCTGAATCCGCTCAGCGCCCAGCAGGAAGGCACACCGAATCTGGTCAACAAAAGCATTCAGACCACCCGCCGATTTGATGCGTTGAAAATGTGGCTGACCCTGCGCGTGATGGGTCCGGCGGCGCTGGGAGACGCTTTCGATACGCTGATAGAGCTGACACAGGCGGCTCATGAGCGGTTAACTGCGCATCCTGCTATCGAAGTGCTGCACGCGCCTGAGCTGACCACCCAGATTTTCCGCTACGTGCCCGGCAAAAACGCCAGCGACGCACAGATCGACGAAATCAACGCCGCTATCCGTAAAGCGCTCTTCCGCTCCGGCAACGCAGTGATTGCCGGAACCAAAGTCGATGGGCGTCAGTACCTGAAATTCACCCTGTTAAATCCCACCACGACCATCGCCGACATCGAAGATGTGCTGAGCCTGATCGCGCACTATGGCCGCGAGCAGGTACGTGCGTCTGCGCTGAACGCGGCGAAACAGTGAGAGCTCTGAAATGAATAATTCCGTTTACGATTTTATTGGTATCGGTATCGGCCCTTTCAACCTGAGTCTGGCCTGTCTGAGTGAGCCGGTTGAGGGACTGAACGGTCTTTTCCTGGATGAGAACCCGGGCTTTGACTGGCACACCGGCATGATGCTGGAAAATGCCCATCTGCAGACGCCGTTTATGGCCGATCTGGTGACACTCGCCGATCCGACCAGCCCTTACAGCCTGCTTAACTACATGAAGGAAAAGGGGAAATTATACTCTTTTTATATCCGTGAAGACTTCTTCCTGATGCGCAAAGAGTATAATCAGTACTGCCAGTGGGCCAGTTCGCGGCTCTCTAATCTGCGCTGGAACAGCCACGTTGAGTATGTCAGCTACGATGAGGCGGCTGGCGTCTATCAACTCCAGGTCACCAACACCCGGAATGGTCAGAAACAGAACTATCTGGCACGACATCTGATCCTCGGCACCGGGCCAAAAGCCTGGATGCCGGAGTGCAGCCAGCCGCACCGCCAGCGCCTGACGCACTCAAGCCACTATCTGGTCAACAAAGCGGAACTGCAGCAGAAGCGTTCCATCACCGTGCTGGGCAGCGGCCAGAGCGCGGCAGAAATCTACTACGACCTGCTGACCGATATCGACCGCTTTGGCTATCAGCTCAACTGGATCACCCGCGCGCCGCGCTTCTATCCGCTGGAGTACACTAAGCTCACGCTGGAGATGACCTCGCCGGAGTGGGTCGACTATTTCCACGCGCTGCCCGCCAGCACCCGCGACGAACTGAATGCGCGCCACAAGAATCTCTACAAAGGCATCAACAGCAGCCTGATTAACGACATTTATGACCTGATGTATGTAAAACAGCTCGACGGCGATCTGAACGTTAACCTGTTTACTCACTCGGCGCTGACCGCTATGCGCTGGCTGCCACAGGGAGAGTTCGAGCTGACGCTGTATCAGGAGGAGCAGGATTGCACCTTCACCCGTCGCACCGAAGGACTGGTGATGGCGACCGGCTATCACTACCAGCCACCGATGTTTTTAGAGGGCATCAACGCCCGCCTGCGCTGGGATGACAAAGGCCGCTACGACGTGCAGCGCAACTACAGCATCGATTATCACAATCAGATCTTCGTGCAGAACGCCGAACTGCACACCCATGGCTTTGTTACGCCGGATCTCGGCATGGCCTGCTACCGCAACTCGGTGCTGCTGCGCGAACTGACCGGACGCGAGGTCTACCCGATCGAGCGTCAGATTGCCTTCCAGACCTTCCCGGCTAAATCGGAGCACTGAGATGAGTTCACAAACACTGTTCAGCGCCGCCCGCCCCGCAGGCCAGTTCACCCTGAGGCCCATGCTCGCCAGCGATGCGCCGCTGATTCATAGCTGGGTCACCCGCGATTACGCCCGCTTCTGGGGCATGCAGCAGCAGAGCCTGAATCAGGTCGCTGAGTTCTACCAGACGCTGACTGCAGCCGATCCCCATGCTGCGCTGATTGGTTGCTGCAACGACCAGCCGGTCTGCCTGATTGAGTGCTATCGCGCCTGCGACGATGAGGTCGGCAAATTTTATCCTGCCGCACCCGATGATTACGGCATGCATATTCTGATAGCCCCCGCCAGCCAGCCGATCAGAGCCTTCAGCTGGCAGGTCTTCACGCTGGTGATGGACTACATGTTCAGCCGCCCCGAGGTGCGCCGCGTGGTGGTAGAGCCAGATGTGCGCAATGAGAAGATTCACGTGCTGAATAAGCGTGCCGGGTTCCGCTATCAGCACACCATCGACATGGGTCATAAAACCGCCTGGCTGGCCTTTTGCCAGCGGGAAGATTATCAACACGCGTTACTGCAGGAGTCGCAGACTATGAACACCCCCTCTTCGCTGATGAACGGTACACATCTGACGGGCGACCAATGGGCGCAGGCAAACCGCATGCTGATCCGTAAAGCGATTGCCGAGTTCGCGCATGAGAAAATCATTACGCCACAGGAGTCGGGCGACGGCAGCTATCAGCTTGCGGTGCCAGGCGGTGAAGCGAGCTACCATTTCCGGGCGTCGCGGCTGGCGCTGGATCACTGGGAAATTGACGCCGGCTCACTGCGCAAGCAGGAGAACGGTCGTGATCTGCCGCTGGATGCGCTGAAGTTTATCGTGGAGTTTAACGGGGAGATCGGTATTACACAGGCACTGCTGGCGACCTACATGGAAGAGATCAGCAGCACGCTGTGCAGTAGCGTTTATAAGCTGCAGAAGAATAATCCTGACAGCCAGGCGCTGGTCTCAGCCGATTTCCAGACGGTGGAAGCGGCGATGACCGAAGGCCATCCCTGCTTTGTTGCCAACAACGGGCGTATTGGCTTCGATGCCCATGATTATCTGGCGTATGCGCCCGAGGCCGCCGCGCCCGTTCACCTCATCTGGGTCGCGGTTCATCGCCGCAACGCCCATTTCTCCAGCCTCAGCGAGCTGAGCTATGAGCAGTTGATGCGTGATGAACTGGGCGACACCACCCTGGAGCAGTTTACTGCGCAGCTGGTGAATAAAGGGCTGGCGGTTGAGGAGTATATCCTGATGCCGGTGCATCCGTGGCAGTGGCAGAACAAACTGCTGACCGTATTTGCGGCGGACATCGCCAGTCACGATATTGTTTATCTCGGCACCGGAGACGATGCTTACCAGGCGCAGCAGTCGATCCGCACCTTCTTTAACCGCAGCCAGCCCACGAAGCGCTACGTGAAAACCGCCCTGTCGGTGCTGAACATGGGCTTTATGCGCGGACTGTCCCCCTACTATATGGCGACAACGCCTGCGATAAACGGCTGGCTGGAACAACTGGTTGCTGGCGATGCGTGGCTGAATCGCTGTGATTTCCGCATCCTGCGCGAAGTCGCGGCGGTCGGCTATCACAACCGCTACTATGAGCAGGCGATCAAAGGCGACTCCGCCTATAAAAAGATGTTCGCTGCGCTGTGGCGGGATAATCCTGCGGCCAGCCTGCAGCCCGGCCAGCGTCTGATGACCATGGCCTCTTTCCTGCACGTCGATCACCATCAGCAGGCACTGCTGCCAGCGCTGATAGCGGATTCTGGTTTGCCCGCGAAGCAGTGGATAGAACGCTACCTGACCTGCTATCTCAGCCCGCTGCTGCACTGCTTCTATCAGCATGACCTGGTGTTTATGCCGCACGGTGAAAACCTCATCATGCTGCTGGAGAACAACGTGCCGGTCAGTGCATACATGAAGGATATCGGCGAAGAGATCGCCGTGATGAATCCGGATGCGGTGCTGCCGGAAGGCGTGCAGCGTCTGGCGGTGGATGTGCCGGAGAACCTGAAGCTGCTCTCGATCTTCACCGATGTGTTTGACTGCATCTTCCGCTTTATCAGCGCGATTCTGCATCAGTCAGGAACGCTGCCGGAGGAAGAATTCTGGCAGGCGGTGGCGCAGTGCGTGAAGGATTACCAGCAGGCGCACCCGGAGCATGCCACTAAGTTCGCGCGCTATGACATGTTCGCGCCGGAGTTTACCCGCTCCTGTCTGAACCGCCTGCAGCTGGCGAATAACCAGCAGATGATAAACCTCGCCGATCCCGCTGAGAATCTCAAGTTCGCCGGAACGCTGAACAACCCGATTGCCCGCTGGCGATAAGCGTTACACCGTCACGCTGAAATTATGCGGTCACCCTGGTGGCCGCTTTTTTAATGGCTTTATCGCAGGTATCCGTAATGGTTTCTTTCGAACCGGTCGCGCAACTGACCCGACGACATCTGATCTTCCCGCTGTCGCTGGTGTTGTTTGAGTTCGCTACCTATATCGCTCACGACATGATCCAGCCCGGCATGCTGCTGGTGACTCAGGAATTTAAGGTCGGGCCGGAGTGGGTCTCTACTTCGCTCACCGCCTATCTGGCCGGTGGCATTATGCTGCAATGGCTGCTTGGCCCCCTCTCTGACCGTATCGGGCGGCGTCCGGTGCTACTTAGCGGCGTGGCCTTTTTTATGCTCTCGTGTGTGGCGACGCACTGGGTGCAAAGCATTGAGCAGTTCGTCCTGCTGCGTTTTCTGCAGGGCGTCAGCCTCTGTTTTATTGGCGCGGTAGGCTACGCGGCGGTGCAGGAGGCGTTTACGGAATCGCTCAGCATCAAAATGATGGCGCTGATGGCCAACGTCGCCCTGCTGGCCCCGCTGGCCGGTCCGATGGCGGGCGCGGCTTTTCTTACCGTAGGTGAATGGCGCACCCTGTTCTGGCTGATTGGCGCTGTCGCGGCGCTGGCGCTGGCGGGTCTGTGGTTTGCGATGCCCGAAACCGCAGGCGACCGGCAGAAACCGCTGTCGCTGCGATCGATTATCAGCGGTTACGCGGCGTTGCTGAAGGATCGTCAGGTGATGCGTGGCTCGCTGGCCATCGGACTGGTCACTGTGCCCTGCATCGCATGGGTCGCATTGTCGCCGGTGATTTTAATTCACGATGCGGGACTCAGCCGCATCGACTATGCGTTATTACAGCTGCCGGTCTTCGCCGCCATGATTGCGGGCAACCTGACGCTGGGACGCTTATCCAGCCGTCTGCCCATTGAACAGCCGTTACGGCTCGGTGCCTGGCCGGTGGTCTGCGGGCTGGCAATCGCAGTAACCGCTACCGTGCTAAATCCGCAAAGCTATCTGTGGCTGACTGCCGGAATTAGCCTCTACGGCTTCGGTGCCGGGCTGGTCAGTGCCGGACTTTATCGCATGACGCTTTTTTCCAGCAGCGCCGGAAAAGGCAGCGTGGCGGCGATGCTCGGCATGGTGAGTATTCTGATTATTGCGCTGGGCATTGAAGCAGCCAAAACCGCGTATTTTAGTTACGGCACCGGCGGCTTCAGTGTGGTGAACCTGATCTGCGGTCTGCTGTGGCTGGTTCTGGTCAGCGCTTTTCTGCGTGCAGGCCAGCGGAAATTGTGCGCGGAATAGCGGACCCTTATGAATCCGCTGTGTGCCGTTGATAAAATATAACCCGGCAGGATGGCAGAAATTTATTTGCCATCCTGCAACTGAAATAAAGAGATTACATCCCGCCCAATCCCGCATTTATTTTTTTCAGATAAGCTTTGACCAAATCGTTACTTTATCTGTGTGTTGCGTCATTCGATGATGATTCCGCCTGCTGAGGCAATTGATAACAAAGGAATTCACCATGAAGACGTTATTTCCCCTTAAACCACGCGCACAAACGCTGGTTTTTACTTTACTTGCCGGGACTCTGACCTTTAACGCGGGGGCTGCACCGGTCAAAGGCGGTACGCTGATTTATCTTGAACAGCAGGCACATACCAACCTCTATCCGCCTGCCGGTGGCTTTTACCCTAATGGCGGCATTCTCAATCAGATCACCGATAAATTAACCTGGCAGAATCCCGAAACGCTGCAGGTTGAACCCTGGATTGCAGAAAGCTGGACTACCAACGCCGACAAAACCGAATACACCTTTAAATTACGGCCTGGCGTGACTTTTTCCGATGGCACACCATTAGATGCGAACGCGGTGGCGAAAAACTTTGATACCTACGGGCTGGGAAATAAAGCGCTGCGCCTGCCGGTATCGGAAGTGATTAATAACTATGAACGCAGCGAGGTGATCGACCCGCTGACGGTGAAATTCTATTTCAAAAAACCCTCGCCCGGATTTTTACAGGGCACCGCCACCATTGGCTCTGGCCTGGTCTCGCTGAGTACCCTGGCGCGCAGTTTCGATCAGCTGGGCGATGCCCGTCACATTATCGGCTCCGGCCCGTTTGTAGTTAGTGATGAGAAGCTCGGTCGGGAGGTGGATCTGGTAGCGCGTAAAGATTATCAGTGGGGACCGAAAAACATTCAGCAGCAAGGCCCGGCCAATCTGGATGCGATAAAAGTGATCGTGACGCCGGAAGACAGCGTGCGCATCGGTGCACTGCTGGCGGGCCAGGCAGGCCTGATCCGCCAGGTGCAGGCCTACGACGAGAAGCAGGCTAAAGATCAGAACTTCCCGGTTTATGCCGCGCCGACCCGTGGTGTAAACGACAGCCTCAGCTTCCGTCCGGATAATCCGCTGGTCAGCGATATCCGGGTGCGTCAGGCGCTGCTGCACGCCACCAATGCGAAACAGGTGGTTGATACGCTCTTCTCGCCGAACTATCCGCAGGCAACCTCGGTCGTGGCCACCACCGCCGCCGGCTACGTCAATCTGGCGGACAAACTCACTTTTGATCTGACAAAAGCGAAGGCACTGCTGGACCAGGCGGGCTGGCAACCGGGTGCCGATGGCATCCGTGAAAAAGCAGGCCAGCGACTGGCGCTAACCGTCTATGAATCACTGCCGCAGCCGCAAAACAAAGAGGTGCTGCAACTGGTGGCACAGCAGTGGCGCCAGGCGGGCGTCGCCCTCAGCGTTAAAGCGGGCGATGCCGGCAGCAAAACGCTGGATAATCTCGACCCCCTTAAGACCCCGCTGAACGTCACCGAAGTCGGCCGCGCCGATCCCGACGTGATCAAAAGCAGTTTCTATCCGGCTAACCGCGACAACCTGCTGCAGAAAGGCGGCTCCAGCGACAAAGTGAAAAACTTCCGTGATGACAAGCTGAACCAGCTGCTGGTCGCCATCTCCGCTGAAGTTGACCCGGCAAAACGATTACAGCTGACCGGTGACGTTCAGCGGTATCTGCTGGACCAGGCCTATGTGATTCCGATCTTCGAAGAGCCGCAGGTCTATGCCGGTGCGCCCTGGCTGAAAGGGGTCAGTTTTGAAGCGGTAGGCCGTCCGGCACTCTATGGCGCCTGGCTGGAAAAACAGTAACCGGAGGTGAGGATGCGTCATTATCTGCTGCAACGTGCTGGCCTGGGTGTATTGGTCCTGTGGGCCGCGTTTACCCTGTCGTTTGTGCTGCTACAGGTGCTGCCAGGCGATGCGGTCCTGATCAAGTTTCAGAATCCGGATCTCGGCCTGAGTCCGCAGCAGATTGCTGAGATGCGTCAGGCCTATGGCGCGGACAGCCCGCTGTGGCAGCAATATCTGCACACGCTGGTGGCGATACTGCACGGCGACTTCGGCTATTCGGTGCAGGCGGGCGTGCCGGTCAGTGAACTGCTGACCAGCAATCTGCCTGGCACGCTGCGACTGGCCCTGTGCGGCTTTTTGCTGGCGACACTGCTGGCATTCGTGCTGGCGACACTGTCGCGGCTGCCTGCCCTGCGCGGCCTGCGTAATCTGCTGCAGTCACTGCCCGCGCTGTTTATCTCAGTGCCGACCTTCTGGCTCGGCATAGCCCTGATTCAGCTCTTCTCATTCCAGCTGCGCTGGATCCCGGTAATCAATCCCTCACCGTGGCAGGGACTGATTCTGCCCATCATTACGGTCGCCGTTCCGATCTCAGCGCCGCTGGCTCAGATTCTGTTGCGCAGCATCGATGAGGTTGCAACCCGGCCTTTTGTGGCGGTGGCGCGCGCCAAAGGGGCCAGCGAGCACTACGTGCTGTGGCGGCACATCCTGCGCAACGCCATGCTGCCGGTGCTCACCGTGGCGGGCTTGCTGCTGGGAGAACTGATTGCCGGTGCGCTGATTACCGAAACGGTGTTTGGCCTGGGTGGTCTGGGACAGCTGACGCAGCAGGCGGTGAACAATCAGGATGTGGCGGTGTTGCAGGCGGTGGTGATGATCTCCGCGCTGGGTTTTGTGGTGATCAACCTGCTGGTGGATCTGCTGATGCCGCTGTTTGACCCGCGCTTACAGCTGTTACGAGGTGCAACATGAGTCTGGTTGATTACGCTGCCGCGCGGCAACCCGTGGCGGCAAAGAGGCGCACTTTACGGTTTTCGCCGGGCCTGTGGATCGCCGTTTCAGTCATGCTGCTGGCCGTACTGGCGGCCCTGTTCCCGGCCCTCTTTACCCAGGCCAGCCCGATTGAAGGCGTTGCGGGTGCACAGCGACTCGCACCGCAGGCCGGACACTGGCTCGGCACCGATCAGCTTGGCCGCGATCTCTTTGCCCGCATCGTTTACGGCGCGTCACATTCACTCTCCGCCGCCGTCATGGCGGTGGCGATCGGACTGCTGGCTGGTACCGCGCTGGGTCTGGTGGCAGGAGCTATCGGCGGCAAAACTGAATCAATTGTGATGCGCGCAGTGGATGTCCTGCTGGCGATTCCGGCGTTGCTGCTCTCTCTGAGCGTGCTGATTTTACTCGGCTTCGGCACCCTGAATGCCGCATTAGCGGTGGGCATTGCCTCCATCGCCAGCTTCGCCCGACTGGCATGCGCCGAAGTGGTGCGCATTCGTCACAGTGAGTATGTCGAAGCGGCTTACGGCAGCGGCGGCCGCTTTTTCAGCGTGCTGTGGCGTCACATTCTGCCCAATGCGCTGACGCCGGTGATCGCCTATGCCGCCCTGCAATTTGGTCAGGCGATTCTGGCGCTGTCGACTCTGAGTTTCCTTGGCTACGGCACCCCGCCGCCGGTGCCGGAATGGGGTCTGTTAATCGCTGAAGGGCGTAATTATCTGGCTACCGCCTGGTGGCTGACCACTTTTCCTGGTGTGGTGGTGGTCGCTGTGGTGCTCGCAGCCAACCGCATCAGCCAGCAACTTTCAGGAGGACGCCGATGAGCGCTCAGCCGTTACTCGCGGTCAACAATCTGACGCTAAGCTATCGCAGCGGCAACCGTTGGCAGCCGGTGGTACATAATGTCAGCTTCGAGCTGCAGCCCGGTGAGATGGTGGCGCTGGTCGGGGAGTCCGGCTCCGGTAAAACCACTACCGCACAGGCGATAATGGGTCTGATGGCGGAAAATGGCCGCCGCGAAGGGGGCGAAATCCTGCTCAACGGCGTGGATATCAGTCAGTGGTCGCAAAAGCGCTTCGATACCCTGCGCGGGGCGCGCATCAGTCTGGTGCCGCAGGATCCCGGTAATTCACTGAACCCGGTGAAAACGGTCGGCGAACAGGTGGAAGAGATCCTGCGACTGCACCTGAAATTACCGTCAGCGCAGCGCCAGCAGCGGGTGGTTGACCTGCTGAATCGCGTCGGCCTTAGCCATCCGGAACAGCGGGTTAAGCAGTATCCGCATCAGCTGTCGGGTGGCATGAAGCAGCGGGTATTGATCGCCATTGCTCTCGCCCTGCAGCCGGAGATCATTATTGCGGATGAGCCGACCAGCGCGCTGGATGTCACGGTGCAAAAGCGCATTCTCGATCTGCTGGACAACCTGCGGCAGGAATCCCGCACCGCCGTGCTGTTTGTCACCCACGACCTGGCGCTGGCGGCGCAACGCGCAGATCGTATTATCGTGTTTCGTCACGGCGAGATTCAGGAATCGGGCCGCACTGAACAGGTTATCAGCGCGCCTGCTCATCCTTATACCCGTCAGTTACTGAATGATGCGGCACCACAGCGACCCGCCAGAGTTAAATCTGCAACCGCCCGTTTTTCTGCCCCCGCCATCCGGGCAACCGGCGTGATGAAAAGCTTTTCGCTGGGCAAACAGCAGCGTTTGCAGGCGCTGAACCAGGTCAGCTTTCAGGTGGCGCGCGGCACTACCCATGCACTGGTAGGCGAATCCGGCTCAGGCAAAACCACGCTGGCGCGCATCGTTATGGGTTTTGAAACCGCAGACAGCGGCGAGGTGACGCTGGATGGCATCGTGGTCAACGGATTACGCGGCGAGGCGCTGCGTCAGCTGCGGCGGAAGATCCAGTTTGTCTATCAGAACCCATTTGCCTCGCTCGATCCGCGTCAGACGCTATATGCAATTATTGAAGAGCCACTGCGTAATTTTGAGCGACTGAGCCGCAGTCAGCGCCGTGAGCGCGTAGAAGGGATGACCACGCGGGTGGCGCTGCCGCTCTCTCTTCTGTCACGTCAACCTCACGAACTTTCCGGCGGTCAGCGGCAGCGTGTGGCTCTTGCCCGGGCACTGATCTGCAAGCCGGAGATTCTGGTACTGGATGAGGCGACCTCGGCGCTGGATGTCACGGTGCAGGCGCAAATCCTCGACCTGTTGCAACAGCTTCAGGCCGAACTGGGTCTGACCTATCTGTTTATCACGCACGACCTGGCGACGGTGCGACAGATTGCCGACAGCGTCACGGTGTTAAAAGCGGGCGAAGTCGCAGAGCAAGGTGACGTTGTCACGATTTTCAGTGCGCCACAGCATCCTTATACCCGGGAATTAATGGCTGCCATTCCTCCGCTTATTCCCTTAACCCACAAGGAGTCAGCATGAGCCGACGTCTCGGATTTTTTACCCGGCTGCTGGATAAGGTGCCGGCGAAACAGCGCTATCAGCTGGCCACCGAACAGATCCAGCATGCCGAACGCTGCGGATTTGATAATGCGTGGATTGCTCAGCACCATTTTCATCAGGATGAGGGTGGTCTGCCGTCGCCGCTGCTCTTCCTGGCGCATGTCGCCGCGCAGACCCGCACCATCCGGCTCGGCACCGCCATCATCACCCTGCCAATGGAAAATGCGCTGCGGGTGGCTGAAGATGCCGCAGTACTGGATCTGCTGGCAGATGGGCGGCTGGAGATCGGGCTGGGCTCCGGTGGCACGCCGGATTCGTTTTTGCCGTTTGGTCTGACCTTTGCCGAGCGCGGTGCCGCTTTTGCCGACCATCTGCATACGCTGCTCAGTGCCTGGCGCGGGGATTCACTGGGGCATCCTGATAATCATCTCTATCCCGCCGCGCCGCAGCTTGCCGGACGGGTGTGGATCGCCACCTTCTCGGTTGAGGGCGCGATCCGTGCCGCTCAGGGCGGCCATGGCCTGATGCTGTCCCGCACCCAGCCGCGTCCGGCGGGCCAGCCTGAGCTGCCGCTGGATGCATTGCAGAATCCGCTGATCGATGCCTATCTTGCGGCACTTCCTGCGGGAACCACTCCGCGCATCCTCGCCTCCCGTACCGCATTCGTGGCCGATTCTGACCGCTATGCCCGTCAGGTAGCTGAACCGGGAATTCGTCAGCAGGCTGCGCAGTATCGTGGCGAATTACGCGGTGAACGCTTTGATGACCTGCTGGCGCAGTTTGATGCCCATGTTGGCGGCATCGATCAGGTGCAGCACTCGCTGGCGCAGGACAGCACACTGGCGCGCGTCACCGACATCTCATTTCAGGTGCATTCGGTTGAGCCTTCGCATGCCGACACGCTGCGCTCGATTGAACTGATTGCCCAACATCTTGCGCCCGCGCTTCGTGCCGCTGGCGAACCTCACAGGAGAATTTCATGAATCAACCTGACGATTTGATCGCCACACTGGCAGATATCAATCCCGATTCCGAACTGGCCCATGCGCGCCAGACACGTCACGCCGCCACACAACATGCTCAGGGTAGCTACACCCTGTTGTTTAGCCAGGGTGATGAAGATTTTCCGCTGGCGGAGCGCCGTCTGCTGGCCGCACAGGTTGCCGGCTGGCATGCACAACCCGGCCTGCAGGCGCACTACCAGCCACAGGAGAGTCTGGCCGGGAGTGATCGGATCAACGCGGCACAGGCTTTTGCCCATCGCCTGACCTTTGAGCCGGTTACTGCTGCTCCCGCGCATCTGGAGGCTTTAAAACAGTCGGGCTGGAGCCTGCGCGGCATTGTCACACTGGCACAGCTGGTGGCATTTGTCAGTTTTCAGAGCCGGTTGCTGACGGGTCTGCGCAGCTTACAGGGCGATGAGGCGTCGGGTGAGGTTGCCCCGGTAGTCGCCGGTCACTGGCACGAGGCCTTACATACCGCCAGCGGCAAAACTGCCCTGACCGCGTTTACGCAACAGGAACTCGGCTGGGAGCCATGGCTGCCGGCAAAGCCGCTGACGGAATTCAGCGAGGAAGAGCAGGCGACACTGGCAAAATTCGGTCACACCGACTCCGACTATTTTCGCCTGCTGGCGCGCAATCTGCCGTTGCTGGAGCAGCGCACCCTGACCGATAAAGGCATTTTTTATACCGCAGGAGGGCTGCCACGCGCCGAGCGCGAACTGGCTGCCACCGTGGTAAGTAAGGTCAACGGCTGCATTTACTGCGTCTCAGTCCATGCGCGTAAAGCCAGCCAGCTCTCAAAGCAGGATGAAGCGGTACAGAAGCTGCTGAATGTTGCACCCGGCGCGGTGTTATCTCACGGACACGCCGCGCGCTGGCAGGCGATCATCGAATTCTCAGCAGCGCTGTCGCTGACCCCTGCCCAGCCGACACAGTCCCAGCTCTCTGCACTGCGTGAACAGGGTCTGGATACGCTCGCCCTGCTCGATCTGATTCAATCAACCGCCTTTTTTGCCTGGGCTAATCGCCTGATGCTGACGCTGGGCGAACCTTTTCTGCCGGAACAACAGGGATAATCATGACTTTGCCTTTAACCGACCAACTGGTGCAGTGGCGTCGCGAACTGCATCAGCATCCTGAACTTTCGAATCATGAATTTGCCACCACGGAACGTATTACCCGCTGGCTGGAGCAGGCCGGGATCCGGCTGTTGCCGCTGGGGCTGAAAACCGGCGTCGTGGCTGAAATCGGTCATGGCGAACCTCTGATCGCCCTGCGCGCGGATATCGATGCGTTACCGATTGAAGAAACCACCGAACGCCCGTGGCGATCACAGCAGCCGGGCGTGATGCACGCCTGTGGTCACGACGTTCACAGCGCCGTGATGCTCGGCGTGGCGTTGCAGCTGAAACAGCAGGAAGACACGCTGCCAGGCCGGGTACGGATTCTGTTTCAGCCCGCTGAAGAGACCTTTAATGGCGCACGTCAGCTGATTGATGCCGGTGCGCTGGATGGCGTTCAGGCGATATTCGGCCTGCACAACGCGCCCGACCTGCCGCTGGGCACGCTGCGTAGCCGGGCAGGTGCGTTTTATGCCAACGTAGACCGCTTTGTTATCCGCATTGAGGGCAAAGGCGCCCATGCCGCGCGACCGCAGGAGGGCATCGATTCGATTGTAATAGCCAGCCATATCGTAACGGCTCTGCAGACCCTGCCGAGCCGGGTATTCAGCTCGCTGGAAACGGTGGTGCTGAGCGTGACGCGCTTTACCGCCGGAAATACCTGGAACGTGCTGCCACAAAGCGTTGAGCTGGAGGGCACCGTGCGCACCCACAACGGCGAAATTCGGGCGCAGATCCCGCACCGCATGCGATCCCTGATTCAGGGTATTGCCGCCGGGTTTGGTGCGACCGCCGAACTGGAGTGGACTGAAGGACCGCCGGCCCTGATTAACACGCCAGGCTGGGTGGATGTTGCGCTGGACGTTGCCCAACAGAGTGGCTATCTCGCGGAGCACGCTGAGTCGCCGCAGATGGGAGGAGAAGATTTTGCCTTCTATCTGCAGCAGGTTCCGGGGGCGTTTGTCAGCATCGGCAGTGCCAGCGAATTTGGTCTGCATCACGCCGCCTTCGATCCTGATGAAGCGTTGATTGGCCCGGCGGTGGACTACTTCACGCAGCTGGTGCCACGCGCGTTGCAGATTGTGGCGGCGCAATGACGAAAAAAAGGAGTGCTGCTATGTCAGTTCAGGTTCCACAACCGATTCTTGATCATGCTGTGATTAATGTGGCCGACCAGCTCGACAGCGCCAGCGCGCGCTTCCGAAGGCTCGGCTTTCAGCTCACTGAACGGGGTCATCACTCTCTGGGATCGAGTAATCACCTGGCTATTTTTGGTGAGAACTACCTGGAACTGCTGGGCTATGAGACGGGCAAAGGGAGCCAGCGCGCCGATCTCTGGCAATCGCCGCTGGGATTGAGCGGTCTGGTGTGGAAAAGCAGCGATGCAGAGAGTGAGTTTCAGCATCTGCAACGGCAGGATCTGGATGGCGATCCGCCAGCGGCCTTTCACCGTCCGGTCACCCTGCCCGACGGTTCGGTGAGTGAAGCGCACTTTCGGACCGTACGGATTCGCCCTTCGCTGGTACCCAATGGCCGCAGCTTTTTTTGCCAGCATCTGACGCCCGAAGCGGTATGGCAGCCGGCATGGCAGCGTCACCCCAATGGCGTGCGTAATATCAGTGAGTTTGTGATTGTCGCGCAGGATCCGGCGCTTTCAGCGCTGGTCTATAGCCGCCTGTTTGGGGCCGCTAAAGTGCTCGCCTGTCCCGAAGGCGCCTTTGTCCTGCGCGCGAGTGCTGCCACGGTTCGTTTTGCTTCGGCAGACTATGCGCAGCAGCGATTTGGCCCGCTGCCGGAAGACTATGATGGCAGCGCCCGGATGGTCGCGCTGGGTTTTGAGACGGAGGATCTCGGCCTGGTTAAACGCGCGCTGGTGAAGGGTGAAATTGCCTTTCATGAGCAGCCCGAGGCGATTGTGGTGGAGTCTTCAGAAGGTTTTAACCTGGCACTGCGGTTTAACTGAGTACAGATTCAGGAGGGGATGAAAAACGCCTCAACTGAGGCGTTTTTCACAGGCTTTACAACGACACAAATCAGAAAGTGTAGCTGGCGGTCACTGAGAAATTACGCGGTTCGCCGTAGACTACGGAGCTGGCCACGTTAGTGTCATACTCTTTGTCGAACAGGTTATTGAGGTTGCCCTGCAGAGACAGATTTTTGTTCACCTGATAACGGGCGAAGAGATCAACCAGCGCATAGCTGCCCTGACGGGCACGCCAGGTGCCATTGCCTTCCGGGCCACCGACGTCATTCCAGATATGTGTCTGCCAGTTCACGCCGCCACCCAGCGTCAGCTGCTGCAACGTCGGCAGGCGATAGCTGCTGAACAGGTTAAAGCTGGTCTGCGGCAGTTGCGGGTTAAAGGTGCTGCCATCGCGGTTTTCCGCAATGTAGCGCGTGCCGCCCAGGGTCATCTGCCAGTTGTCGGTCAATGCGCCGTTGACTTCAAACTCCACGCCACGACTCACCACGCCTTTACGGCCAATGTACGCGACATCACCTGACCCCTGAACCGTCTGAGTGGTTGCTTCACCGACATTATCCAGCTCGGTGCGGAACACCGAAATCGAGGTGGTGAAGCGACTATCCATCCAGTCAGATTTCAGGCCTGCCTCGTAGTTTTTACCGATGATCGGCGACAGGTAATCGCTGTTTCGGTCGCGATAGTCCTGTGGCTGGAACACCGAGGTATAGCTGGCGTAAGCCGACCAGTTTTCAGCGAAGTCATAAATCAATCCGCCGTAAGGGGTGGTGTTATTTTCTTCCATTTCACCACCAGGCGTTTCACGGTTCCAGTTGGTGTAACGGGCACCGATAATCAGGTGCAGCGGATCGGCGAGCGACAGACGGGTCGCCATATAAGTCGATTTCTGGCGAACCAGTTGGGTATCGCTGGCTGGCAGACGCGGCGTCCAGGCCGATTCCGGATACTGACCGTTAAACTCGTTGTAGTTGCCCAGCGACTCTGATGAGATATTCTCAAAGGTACTGAAGTACTTGTTATCCTGGCGGGTGTAATTGACGCCGACCATCAGCTCATGCTGACGACCCAGCAGTTCATAAGGACCGCTGGCGAAGGCATCAACGGCATCCACTTTGCGTTTACCGGTGTTGTAACCAGTCCCGCCTACCACCGGATAGTTGGCATAGGAAGAGACGCCCGCCCCGGTGTTACGATCGAAATAGCCATCAAGATAGATCTGCTTACTGTCGAGGCGCATCTCGTTGTGCGCGCCGTTCAGTGTGATGTTCCAGCCGTTGTCGAAGTCCTGTTTCAGGTTCACAAAGACTTTACGGTTCTCTTTATCGTTGTAGGCCCAGTCAGGTGCGGTGTTGTAGCCGCGTCGGGTATGTATCTGCGTGCCGTCTGTGTACCAGCGCGGTGCGCCACCCCACATAGTGGAATCCGTATTGACCTGGCTGAATTCATAGCCGACCGAAAGCGTGGCAGAGTCGGTCAGGTCAGCGTCAACCACGCCATAGATAAACTGTTTTTTGGCGCCGTAGCGCTCTATGAAGCTGTTGTTATCCTGCCAGCCCGCGATCAGCCGGCCACGAACATTGCCGGAGTCACTGAGCGGAGCCGAGAGATCGGCCACGTAACGCTGCTTATTCCAGCTGCCGTAACTGGCTGAGACAGTGCCGCCGAACTCTTTGCTGTCGGCGTGTTTGCGCACCATATTGATGGCAGCTGATGGATTGCCCGGTCCGGTTAACAGACCGGTCGCTCCGCGCACCACTTCAACGCGCTCATACATTGCCATATCGGTCTGCGCATCGCCCAGGTTCCAGCGAGCGGCAAAGGCAGTAGGAATACCATCGACCATGTAGTTGTCGATCATAAAGCCGCGCGCATAGTAGTTGGTGCGATCCATATCACCACTGATACCGCGAATACCGGTGGTATTTGCGAGCACATCATTCAGCGACTGGAGTTGCTGATCGGCCATACGCTGCTTACTGACGATGCTGACTGACTGCGGGACATCACGTACGGTGCCCAGCATTTTAGTGCCCGCACGGGTAACCGGTACGCTGTAATCAGTGGCGGGCGAAGCGGCTACGGCATCATCGGCTGACGCGCTGACCGTCATAGTCTGGTTATCGCTGGCAGCGGGTGCGCCGGTCTCTGCGGCATGAGCAGCGTTATGCGCCAGCGACGAGGCGACGATGACAGCCAGCAAGGAGAAGCGGAATGGACGTTGCAGAGCAGAAGTGTCCGTTGCCCTGGGGTGTTGAAGATCGAAAGCGTTCATTAATTCCTCAATTATCTTTATGTTTTTATGCTGCCACTGTCACGACCATGCTTCCTGCGGACATCGCTGCCCTGCTTATGGTTTGAGGAACCAGAAACCTTTCCCTGAGCGCCTGCGCGCGGGTGTGATGAACTTCTAAAACAAATGAGAAATATACGCATTGCGATTATCATTGCAAGATTTTGTTAGCAAACAATACGAATTTTTTCAGGGAATTGTCTGCGTGTGAAAGACGGCTGGAAGATGATAAAGACAGGGAGGCGTTTATAGGGTCAGCACGCCTGCTGACTTGTCAGAGCAACAGGGCTGCTGCATCATTATTTGTTAAAGATAAAATCCTGTAATGGCCGTTCATTGAACTGTAGTTGTCACTCCTGATACCACAATATCTGCCTTAAATCTTTTATCACCTTATTTAACACCAGATATTGCAGGAATTTGTACGTGCGCAAAATTTCAATGCTTAAAGCGCTGATAACGACCACCGTTTTCAGTGTTTTTTCAGCCCACTCCGCCACACTTGTGGAGACCGTGAGTGCGGACTGGGATAATTTCAGTGATAAAGTCGCCACAACCTGGCAGCAGCCAGAAGGTTACGACTTTTATCTGCCCGCGATTACCTGGCACAACCGTGCCACTTACGATCGTGAACACATCAATAAATATAATGAAAGGCCCTGGGGCGCGGGCGGAGGTATCTCCCGCTACGATGAAAAAGGGAACTGGAACGGCATCTACTTAATGGCGTTTAAGGACTCCTTTAATAAATGGGAGCCCTTTGGTGGCTATGGCTGGGTGGCAACATGGCGTCCGCTGGCCGACCAGAATTTTCACTGGGGAGCGGGTTACACGGCGGGCTTTACCGCACGGCACAACTGGGATTATATTCCGGTGCCAGCGATACTGCCGCTGACCTCTGTCGGCTATGGCGATCTCGATTTCCAGATGACCTATATTCCCGGCACCCATAACAACGGTAACGTCTATTTTGCCTGGCTGCGCTACCACTTCTGACAGTTGCCGATATAAGCGTTAGCGTGACATCGCCATGAGCGAGAGATCGTCCAGCGTGAGGGTTTCGCCATCATAGCGATGACGCAGCAGATGGTAGCTTTCGCATTCAATAATCTGCTCTACCGCGTCCGAAAAGATAGTCATGGCGCTGCGCATCTGACTCAGATAGTCATGGGTGTCATAGACCCGATCGATTCCTTCAAGCGCATGGTTCATGATTTTTCGGGCGACGTCATTAGGCGTGTCGAGCGCTGAGAGTTTTGAACGCGCAGTCCTGCGCAGATCGCGCGGGGTAAACGCCTCCAGTCCCAGCCCACGGGGAGCGCGGATCATCCGGCGAAGTGCCTGGTTCAGCGCGCCTTTTGACAGCGGCTGTTGCGGATCGCGTGGCGCGGGCACCAGCCAGGGTGAGGCTGGTTCGGCGGCGCGCAGCAACGCTTCGATGCACTGACGCATCAGCGGTGAAATGGGCAGCACATGCTCCCGCTGCGACTTATTGCGCGTACCCTGCATCCACAATCCTAATTGCAGATCGAACTCCGCTTTCTGCGCCTGCACAATTTCATCCGGCCGCCGGGCGCTGACCAGGCATAAACGCAGCGCCCAGCGCGCCTGTTCCGAGAGTGCCCAGTTATCCAGCCCGTGCCAGAACACCCAGATTTCTGCATCGGTAAGTTGCCGACTGCGCGGCGGCGTAGCGCGACCCGCGACATCACGCTTTTTCATTGAAGCTATGGGTGAATGATCGAGATAGCCCTGCATCTCGGCCCAGGCAAGAAATTGTTTGGTCAGCGCGAACACCCGCCGCGCCTCCTCTTTTTTACCGTCGGCGATCAGAATGTTATAGAGCCGGTTAAGGCGTAAGCGGTTCAGCGTTTTGAGTGGCTGCGAACCGATCTTCGGCAGGACATGTTTCAGCAATGAGGAGATGGCGATCTCAGGACGCCGCCGACTTATCAGCAGCGAGAGTTTTACCCAGACCTTCATCACCTGCTCTACCGAGCCTTCATCGCCAAAATTATCCAGCTCGCTGAGTGAAGCCTTTTTAACCTGCTCCAGCCAGATCAGTACATGGCGGCCTACGTGGGCTGAACGCGCAGGGATCTGTGTCAGATCTGGGGTCACATTTATACCTGTTTGTCACTGCAGAGCGGGCCATTCTATCCATTGTTTATCTATGACTCCAGACCTAATAAGTCTGGAGTCACAAAGACGCGTTCTGATGAAATCTGAGGAAGTTTTCGGGTGATGACCAACAAGTAAAACTAACGTCACTTCTCCCTTCTGGTCACGGTTATGGGGAATAAATAGCCCATTGTTATGGAATGTAAAGGTGGCTTACCGCGATATACAATGATAACTATTATCATTATCATACGCATTTGCTTACATGCCTTAATACTTCAGGGAGATTTTCTAAGTGAATGTAACCATGCGTGTCCATAAGCGCCCTGTTGCGCTACTGCTGGCCGGTTTATTGAGTACCTCTGCTAACGGCGCTAATCAGGAAGAGACAGAAAAGCTGGCTGATGATGAGACGATGCTGGTCACCGCTGAACAGGAGCTGAAACAGCAGCCTGGCGTTTCGGTGATCACCTCGCAGGACATTGAGAAAAACCCGCCGGTCAACGACCTTTCCGACATTATCCGTAAAATGCCAGGCGTTAACCTTACCGGCAACAGCGCCAACGGCGTACGCGGCAACAATCGTCAGATCGATATTCGCGGCATGGGGCCGGAAAATACGCTGATTCTGATCGATGGTGTGCCGACCACCTCGCGCAATTCGGTGCGTTATAGCTGGCGCGGCGAGCGCGATTCCCGCGGTGACTCAAACTGGGTACCACCAGAGATGGTTGAACGGATTGAAGTGATTCGTGGACCGGCGGCAGCGCGTTACGGTTCCGGCGCGGCTGGTGGCGTGGTTAATATCATTACCAAACGCCCGACCAATGACTGGAGCGGATCGCTGTCGCTCTACACTAACCAGCCGGAAGATGATAAAGAAGGCGCAACCCGCCGCGCTAACTTTAACCTGAGTGGTCCGCTGGCGGGCGATGCCCTGACCATGCGGCTCTATGGCAACATCAACAAAACCGACAGCGATGCTTTCGACATTAACCAGTCACAAAATGGTTCTGCCGCCGCCGGTCGTGAAGGCGTCCGCAACAAAGACATCAATAGCGTGCTGTCGTGGAAGATCACGCCATTACAGGTGCTGGATTTCAGCTACGGATACAGCCGTCAGGGCAACATTTACACCGGGGATACCCAGTACAGCAACGGTGCCGGTAATGCCTTGATCGAATCTCTCGATGGTTCGGAAACCAACCGTCTGTATCGTCAGACCTGGGGCCTTGCGCATAATGGCATCTGGGACTGGGGACAATCTAAGCTCACCTTTAACTATGAAAAAACCAATAACACCCGCCTGAATGAAGGCACGGCGGGTGCGGGTGAAGGCCGGATCAACAGCAACACGTTCTCAACCAGTCGCTTTGAAAGTTACCGGGCAGGAGGCGAAGTCAGCTTCCCGCTGGAACTGCTGCGTGAACAGACCGTTACGCTGGGAGCCGAGTGGAACCGAGATGAGCTGAACGATCCAAATTCAATGAACGGCACCAGTGCGCCTGGCGTATCCATCGACGGTGTCAGTGGTGATGCGGGCAGCCGCAACAGTAAAAACAGCGCAACGCTGAGCTCACTCTATTTTGAAGATAATATTGCTGCGACCGATAGCACTGAAGTGATCCCCGGTCTGCGTTTTGATTATCACGACACCTTTGGTGCGAACTGGAGTCCGTCGCTCAATATTTCTCAGGCTCTGGGAGAAAGTTTTACCCTGAAAGCGGGTATCGCCCGTGCGTTTAAAGCCCCTAACCTTTATCAGTCCAGCGAAGGCTATTTACTGGCGACGCGGGGAAATGGCTGTCCGATCAACGTTACCCGTGGCAGTTGTTATCTGCTGGGTAATGAAAATCTCGATCCTGAAGTCAGCGTAAATAAAGAGTTGGGTATCGAGTTCAGTCAGGATGGCTATATTGCGGGTATCACCTGGTTCCGCAATGACTATAAAAACAAAATCGTCTCAGGGACGGAAGTATTGGGTTACGCCTCAAATGGCAACAATATCCTGCAATGGAGTAACGGCGGCAAAGCGGTAGTCGAAGGTCTGGAAGGCAATTTCACTATCCCGCTGGTCAGTGACGAGCTGGAGTGGCGGACTAACGCAACTTATATGATCGAGTCGAAGGATAAAAAGACCGGCAATCCGCTGTCGATTATTCCTGAATACACGATCAATACAATGCTGGACTGGCAGGTGACGCAGGATTTCTCCACTAATCTGAACTGGACGATGTATGGCCGTCAGAAACCACGCCAGTATGCGGAATCCCGCACAGAAAACAATTCAATGTCGAATCGCGAAGTTGGTGCTTATTCAGTATTTGGGATCAATTTTAATTATGACATCACCAAAAATCTGCGTGCCAATGCCGGGATTAATAACCTGCTGGATAAACAGCTATATCGCGAGGCTGATGGCGCATCGACCTATAACGAACCGGGACGCGCTTATTATGCCGGGCTGACAATGTCCTTCTGATCTGCAGCAGCGCTTCCCGGTGGAGGCGCTGTTTTATCTTCATCGACTAACCTCCGGTTTACACTCTCCCCGTTTTATCTTCTCAATGTTGATCTCTGGCTGCCGCTTAACGAGCCGGAAAGTATCTGACTCACGGGTATGGCATTAAATACTTACATTCCCTCTGGAAAGCGTAACGACAGGTAACTAATGTCGTGATTCCTGTATCCCGGCCAGCGAAACACCCCAGAGTGCGGCTATGCTCTGTCGGGTTCAACCTGCAACTATAACTAACTATCAGGATATTAAGTGATGAAAAAATTATCAGTTATCGTTATTGCTACCGGACTGTTTTTGTCGGTGAATTTACAGGCTAATGCCCAGGGCTGTCTTAAGGGTGCTGCAGTAGGCGGCGTCGCAGGTCATGTTGCTCATCATGGTGTGGCCGGTGCCGCAGCGGGCTGCGCAGTCGGTCATCATATGGCGAAGAAAAAACAGAAAGAGGCTGAGCAAAATCAGCAGTCTCAAAAATAAGCTGAGGTTGTAGCATCAATGTAAATCAGCCGATTACCGGGCAATGATGATGTCCGGTGATCGCTGAGTGATAACTATTCTGACTCTGTTGCATCGCTAAAGTATGGCGCATTAAGGGCGGCCGGTTATGGTAATTATGTTTATTTGAACTCGATGTCTTTAAAGGTGCAGTGATTTAGGTGAGTGACCAGAAATTTGAATAAGGTACGCATATTTTTAATTCAGACAGTGGAAAACGTCTTTTGAAAAAACGTCCTTTATCGACCCAGCCGCACAATGCCATGCCATCTTCATATTCAATTACCACCATTATTCTTCTTCTTTTTCTTCGCCGAACAATGGTGCCCACTTCAATCATGCGGATGCCTTAACCGCACTATTGCCGGTTACGTCATGGGTATCTGAAAGTATCGTTCTGACAATGAAGTCATTACTTTTTCTCAGATCTCCAATCGCTGGCTGGAGTTTTCCATATATCCGCATACCTTCCAGCATCATGAAAATGCTTTGAGCCATGACTCGCGCATCTTCATCCTGGCGAAATACCCGCTGATCCTGGCCTCTTTTTAAGATGTTCTCTATCTCGTTAATTAAATGGTTAAATTTAAAGGAAACTTTCCCTTTAACCTCTTCGTCTCCGGGTAAAAGTTCACTGGCTGCCGCAATAGTAAAGCACCCTTTCTCTCCGGCAGGAGCAGATGATAACTGAGCCACAAATTCGAGCGTTTCTCGCAATGCAGCTTCTGGCGACATTTCTTCATTTCGTTTCACTGTCCTTGAAATGCCTTCATCCATATATCGCTGCAAAGCAGCCAGGTAAATAGCACGCTTATCGGGATAAAGTTTATAGATGCTGGCACTTGCCAGACCCGATGCTTTCATAAGATCAGCCATAGATGTTGCCTGATATCCCTTCTGCCAGAAGCATTCGAGTGCGGTGTTGAGGAACGCCTCTGGATCGAATTCTCTGGGTCTGCCTGCTGATGCTTTCATAAGGTTCTCCTGTGCTGACGATTGATTGTAGATCGATCAATCTACAATTAAAAGGCTTTATCTAAACCTTGCGTTATAAGTCATGCTTTTTGCCTGGTAAAATTTTATGCTGAGTCAGCGGACAGGTTCAGGTGAGTCATTGGCCGCCTTCTGGCGGCGGCAGGCAAATACTTATAATGGGATTACAGTCTGGACCTGATGCTGAAAAACGTAGGGATCTGATAGCAACTCATATTCTTCATCGTCCGGATAGGTAACAGCAATTTGATACTGTTCGCCTGCAAAGGCTTTGATGGCTTCTAAATCTTCCCAGTACGTCGCAAGGAACAAATGTTCCCACTCACCCTGCGTTTCTCTGCGTACATACGCTCCCAGATTCCCTGGCGTCGCTTCTGAATGTTCAACACCAGTCTTCTGCAAGTGAGTTGCAAAACCTTCAGCGTGCCTGGCCGGTACGCATCCGTGCCATGTTCTGACAATCATGTTGCTATCCTCATGTTGTTGAAGGGTTTTAACCATAACATGACAATGCAGGAACAACGATTCGTTCTCTGGGGGTGTAAGATGGAATATTAATAAATTACTTACCGGCTAGTTGACCATAAACAGAGCGTCGGGCATACAAACAATCGCCCATTTTGACCATCATAAAGCTCATGCTTTTTGTCTTAAGAAAGACCGACGTGATAACCTTCGAACATACGATAATTTCGCCTGACGTTTGGTTTACCATGAGAACTAACCGGTTCAGGGAACTGCCGCTTATCAGCGCCAAATACTTAAGACTCAGGGAGAGAGCTGCCAATGAATACCTATTCAACCCGCCGTTTCGCGCTGTTAATTACCGGAGTGCTTGGCTGCTTATTTACTTTTTTTGTGTGGCGCAATGAAATTGACCGTAATACCTTTCTGACTCAACCTGTGCTCGACGCATTATGGTGTGCCGTCCTGCCGCTGGGACTGGCTCTTTTTTTTATTATTAAAAAATGGGGTAAAGGTGAGGCTGTCAACGGCATAATGAATAACATCAAACTTTTCGCAGGGTCCGTTCTGCTGATGGCCTTTTTTAGCTATATGCTGCTGACCACGGTTATCTGGCTTCTTCCGGGCACCCTCAGCAAGTATACCGCTTATAGCGAGTTTTCGGGCGGCGGGCGTCACGACTGTTCGGGTGTTGAGGTTAACGATCCGGACCTGCAAAGACGGATAAAGGTCTGTGAACCCGTGGGCAATTATTTTGCCGGCGGAACGGTTCGCGTGACTAAACGAAGCAATGCGGCAGGCATGAGCATTGTTAACGCTAAAATCAAAGAGTAAACGTCATTACGCAGCTCGGGGCCTGAGTACCTTCAGGCCCACACATAAACAGCATGATTTCTTTATACAACAGCCGTCATTCTTTTGTTAAAACTCAGAACTCGATATCTTCCAGGCTGAAGATTTCAGTCTGATCATTGTAGGAAAAAATTATGCCAGAATCACAATCACCATCGTGAGCAATACCCAGCCTATGGCGTGAATATCTTTATGCATGATAGCCTGAGCCAGATAGCCGCCTACGCCGGGCAGCGTATAAGCGTTATTGCCCACGGTGATCGCTTCGGAGGCCACGAAAAAGAACCAGCCACCAGACATTGACATCATCATGTTCCAGATCAGCCCCGGAACGGCAAAAGGCACGTCCAGTTTCCAGAAACATTGCCATGCTGTCAGATGGAAACTGCGGGAAACCTCCACCAAATCCGCAGATACGGTGCGTAACGATTGATAGAAGCTAAAGGTCATGTTCCATGCCAGGCTGGTGAACAATGCGAAGATCGCCGCCAGCTCTACGCCCAGTACCTGTCCAGGAAACAGCGCAATAAAGAACGTCACGGTAAAAGAGATTTAGCCTAGCACCGGAACGGATTGCAGAATATCGAGTGTGTATGAGTAAATCCCTCAAACTTTTTTTTATACCCGCGCCATGAATTTATAAAAATTATAGGCTGATGTCAGCTGATGTATCTTTATTGCAACGGCTGAATACTGTGATGACTGAATCAATTCACTTAAACCAGGGATACTCGTTTGTGTTAAAACAATGTTTCAAGGCAACCAGGCCTGAAACATGACGGAGCAGAAATGAGAACGCAGAAGCGATGTATGGGATATGTGGCCATCGTGGTTGATGACTATGATCGGGCAATTGAGTATTACACCGAAAAGCTGGGTTTTACCCTTGTTGAGGATACACCGCAGCCAGGTAAACGCTGGGTTGTAGTTACACCTGACCCTGAAAGCGATTGCAATCTTCTTCTGGCTCGCGCTTCAGATGACAGACAGGAAGGTTTTATCGGCAATCAGTGCGGCGGAAGAGTATTCCTTTTTCTGCAGACGGATGACTTCTGGCGAGACTATAAAGCCATGAAATCGAAAGGCGTTACATTCTCCCAGGAGCCTCGTGAAGAGGAGTACGGAACCGTGGTGGTTTTTGAAGATCTGTACGGCAACCGCTGGGACCTTTATCAGAACAGGCAGAATTAAACACCAAAGCCAGTTGTGTATCAGGCATTCAGATGAACAATCAAAGCACGAACCCTGCCGGGATACTTCAGATCAGCGGGGAGTTTTTTGCAGCATCCCCTGAGCACTCAGCTGTCAGTTAAGCGCTCGCAAGCAACCGAGCGCGTCTGATAACAGACTTACTTTCCTCACCAGCTATAACATTCAGATCCGCAAATCAGTTTCACTAATCCAGCGATCTATCCGATATTTTTAGCTGCGCCCTGGCATTATAAAAACGACGATAGGATAAATAGACAGCAATGATCGTTGACAGACTGGCAGTTCCTATCAGCATAAACGTAACCATAATCTGATACTTAATCGCCTTGAGCGGATCTATTCCGGCGAAAATCAGTCCGGACATCATCCCTGGCAGGCTGACCAGTCCGACGGTTTTGGCAGCGTCCACCGTCGGCATCATAGCTGTACGAATGCTGTCGGCAATGATGCGGCCCGATGCCAGCTTCACCGATGCGCCAAGGCTCAGCATCTCCATAATTTTCTGCTGGTTGTCGCTGAAGCGCTGGTTCAGGTTGCTGTAACAGAGCCCTACTGCGACCATGGCATTACCGGCGATCATGCCCGTGATGGGGATGACCTGCATCGGAACAAACGCTATCGCTCCGCTCAGCACCAGAATCGTTAGCGTGATAACGGTGCCACTAAAAATAGCGACAAACGATATCGTAAAGGCGTTATCAATATTTCGTCCGCGTTTACGGGCGTTGATCGCGGCATTAACGCAGATAAACAGCACCATCAATACCGTGAGCCAGCTGTTATTAACATCGAAGATCGACTTTAATACAAAGCCGACAATGACCAGCTGAATTATCGCCCGGGATACACTCCAGAGAATATCTTTGCTCATGCCGAGCTTTTCTTTCTGGCTGATAAGCAGCGCTATAGCCACCAGCGTCAGTGACAGTAACAGCGAGGTGTCACTGATATTATGCTGATTCACGCTTATTCTCCTTTTCTGGCGGCTCAAGCCGAAGCACCTGCTCAGCCTGCTGGATATCGTTAACGTCATGGCTAATCCGCACCACGGCTACCTTTTCTTCAGCTGCGATCCGGTTAATCAGTGAAAGTACTGATAGTCTGTTCTCTTCATCAAGTGCGCTGGTGACTTCATCCAGCAACAGCACCTCAGGCATAAACTGCAGATTGCGCAGTAGTCCGACACGCTGTTTTTCTCCGCCTGAAAGTTGTTCAACAGGTTTATTCAGCACATCCCCTGAGAGATTTACGCTTTCCAGCGCAGCAACAAGTTTGTCCCGCTGAGGTTTCTGACGGCGAATCTGCCATGGCAGCGCCAGGTTGTCATATACCGTCTGACCAAACAGTTGCGGCGTCTGAAAACAGTACGAGACCTGCTGGCGATAGGCCTCTGCTCTCAGCGTGGTGATATCACTGTTCCTGAAGAAAAGTTGCCCGGAGGTGGGGGTAATCAGCGAAGCAAGGATTTTGAGGAAGGTACTTTTTCCGCTTCCGGATGGGCCGGTCAGCAAGACGCAATCACCCTGATATAACTGCAGGGAGACCGGTTTCAGTAGCTGCCTATCCCCGACTGAAAAAGCGACATCCTGCACATCCAGCAGGAGTGAAACTCTGTCCATATTTACGCCTCAGGACCTGACAAATTGAGTGTTGGCATTATCAAAAAAAGCAGGAGTTACCCTTCACAGTCAGATTACCGGTACTGCATGTTGCAGCGCGATCGCACTGCTGTCGTGGGCGCGGCAAATGTACATCAGACTATGAAATATAAGGCATTTAATTGCGGCTATGCATCTTCTGAGTAAAAAATCAGTGTGTGGAGGTGTCCGCCAGCCAAAACTCAATATGATCCTGCGCGAGGAACGTGGCAGGCATCGGGTTTAAATCAGAGTGGCAGACACGCTGCCACCCGACAATTATTTGTTTTTCCAGCTGGTAGAGACCGGGTTGGTTACGGTGTTTTTTTCCTGAGTATAGGTGCCGTTCTGCTGCGCAATGGCTTCACCGGTATCCACAATGGCATTCTGAATAAAGACGTTCTGCTCGTCACCCCTGATAAAAGTTAACTGATGAAAAGCCGTTTTATTGCCCCAGTCAGCAGAAGGCAGAGAGATAAAACGCACCGTGAAAGTTTCATCATCAAACTTGCCCTGCATGACGTAAACACCGTAGTGGTTTTCGCCCTGAGAAATGATTTTATAGGTACCGTTGTCGTAATAATAAATCTCCGCATCCGGAAACGGCTTTTTGTCATACATTTTTCGGTAGTGCAGCACCTGTTTGATGGTGGGCTGGCCGAAGCTGACGGTGAGGTTGTTACCATCTGCCGACGTCGTCAGACCTTCAGCGTGAACACTGCTCATCAGCATTAACAGACTTGTAGCGGCCATTGCGGTTGCTTTCACTCTCTTTCTCCTCAGCGGATTACGGGGACAACAAGCGTATGAGACCCCAGAACTTACACGGTGGTGAGTATCTGTTGAAGAGGCAGATAACATATTATTACACAATGTTATAATCACCCCCTGCAACCTGGCGACTTGAGCCGTAGTTGACCGGGTTGCCCGATATCGAAAGCGCTCGGATGCAGAAGGAAGCGGTTATCGCATTGAAAATAAAAAATAAACGCCAGGCTGACGTTTAAAGTTCGCCAGTGACGCTTAATGCCGCAACGCGGTGGAAAGCTGTTTAACTGCTTAAACGAATATCGGTCTGCTGCCGGCCGCTATAACAAAACGGCGCAGACCGATCTTTCGCGGGTAAATCCGGGCTGTATCCTGCTCTTTTACAGAAAATCAGGCACTAAGCGCAGACAGCCCAGGGCAAGGGGAACGTTTATTTCAGCGGTTCCGGCAGCGTTACGATCCACAACTCGCTGTCCGACTCCGGTTTCTTCAGCGGCTTCACGCCGATCGTCGTTGCAACCGGCTCACCCTCTACAGTAAGTTCCCCCTTTTCGTTAAGCCGATAATCCTTGCGCTTCTTACCTTCCACCGGATTTTGCATGACCGTTTTCACGCCGAAGTCATTGTCATTGGCGACCGCCAGGGTTTTACTGTCGATAAGCGCCAGTCCTTCGGCCTTCTCCTGCTGCCAGCCGAGTTGACGTAAATCGACCACCAGCGTTTTAGCTGCGAGCTTAATGCCTCGCTGCGCCAGCGCTTTCTCGTCGTCCGACTCCGGATACTCACCAGGCTTATCGAATGCGGCAAGATCGGTAGCCGCACTGAGGTCCACCTTATAGATAAGGTTGCGCATCGCGTCGTTTTTATCGCTGCCTTGTTCAATCAAGAGAATATGCTGATTATCGAGCGCCACGATATCGCCAATTTTGGCGTCGCTGTTTTTACTATAAGCCTGGCTGTCGATAGGGTATCCATACATCGCGGTTTTCCCGGTCGCCGGATCGAAGCTCACCAGGCGGGTAAAGCGCGCCTGCTTTTTACTTTTACCGTTGATATCCAGCGTACTCTGCACCGCGGCGATGATGCGCCCGTCCGGCATACGGGTAAGCCCTTCAAAACCACGATTAGGCTGACGCCACTTAAGAATATTAGGCAGTCCGCCCGCAATGGATTTTTCCCCTTCATTAGCCTGCGGCCCGTGAATCGCCAGAATCTTGCCGCGTTGATCAACGTTAATCAGAAACGGGCCATATTCGTCGCACAACCAGTACCCGCCCTTCCCGTCCGGCGTAATTCCTTCCGTATCCAGACCACGGTTATCGCCCTTCAGCACTTTCAGTGTGTCGCTTAACGCGACTTCATTGGTTGAGCCGATGACACCATCCTGTAGCGGCAATCCGTTAATATTGCCCTTGTCGTCATGCAGCGGTCGGGCATCCGTGGCTTCTGCTTTGCCGTTCTGCACCCGAATATTCATCAGCAGCGGAGCGAAATCTGGCGTGACGAAAATTTTTGACTCATGTTTGCCCACATCGGGTGAGTCGGCATTCGGCCCACGATCGGTGACGGTCGCGAAGGTGAGCGCATCCCCCTGCTTACCGGTAAAAAGCAAACCGGAGCCGATTCCCACCGGCAAACCATCCGGAAACGCACTGGCGAACGCGCCGCTGTAGCTGACGCGCGCACCTTCCGGAAAACTGACGATATAGTGCTCAGCCTGAGGTTGCGCCGCAAGACCAGAAAAAGAGAGCGCACAACTGATAATCAAAGAAATCGTTTTTATTTTCATAATATTAAAATCCATGAGGGAAAGCTGACAGCGTAAAGACGATAAATGACAGGAAAATGATATTTGCGGTAAAAACGGACTGCTAACAGGTTGATTTTTCCACCGTTAAGGCGCCGGCTGGTGAGGTGGTGAACGTAGAGTGTACGTTGCCTTGTGCACAACGCTGTCTCCTCAGTGCCAGGATCTGACATTGGCAGAAAAATGATTTTTATTCATCACCCTATTGCTATCATTATGCACTTCCGGATGTGAACCACAGTTGAGAAAGCTTGCGGGCTACTCACTTTTCAAAAAAAGGATTTGATATGTTTATGCGCCGTGCTTCTCTGTTTTTAATGTCAATGATGGCTATATCCCAGGCCCATGCTGCTAACCTGCGGGCTGCCGATGTAATCACCTTTGATGTTGCCGGGGTAAAAACCGGTATGGATTATGATGAGGCCGTAAAAGCCATGACTGAGCACTTTCATGTGCCAGCATCATCGTTAGACGTTGATAAATACCCGGCTCTAAATGTGGTAACAGGAGATAAGCAGCCACAGTATATTGCTTACGAAAAAAACGGCGTCAAACTGCTTGTACATTTTGAAGGCCGTGTTCCTGCAGATCCGAAACATGCGCTGGCTGTGTCTCAGATTTCTTACGAGCTCCCATACTCCACTGAGAATAAAAATGCCATGGCCAAAGCCGCCGTTGAAAAATATGGTGTCCAGTCAAATGCACCTTATACACCAATGGTTTGGTGTAAAGCGCCCGGAAAAATGGCAACCATGGCATGCGGCCCGGATCCTGAGCAGCCGGTACTGAAATTATCAGGCACATCCCTGGAGATGAATGACCCATCGTGGACAAATGCCCGTATTAAACTGATGGACAGTAAACAAACCCGCACACCTGGTTTCTAAAGTGACTGATGCCGCCAGATGATCTTCTGGCGGCTAAGTGCCAGACGCTGATCATGGTTTTATGACAAAGGCTGAAGAGCAGCAGGTGATATTCAGGCGAGATGATTATCAAACGTGATGCGGGACAGATCTGCACAAAGCCAGCTCAGATAAGCTTTCAGTCCTTATTGAAAATTTTTATACACACAGAGCCTCAGCCACCAGCAGGCTGGCATTTTCTAATGACTTTAATCTGACTCAACGTCTCCCTTCCGCCCATAACAAACCTCTATCAGACACATGATTTCTTAAAGCCCAGGCTGATAAAAGATGACAAGGCCATACTCTCTGCTCTGAGGTGCTGAGTAACTCCCAGAGCAAGTTCGCATACTGAAATGTGTACTCGCTCCGGGAGAATTTTCATAGGGTGAAACTGCGAACTGAACTGATGTTCTGTTTACAGTAAATCAAAGACATGCTGTGGTATCTCTTCACCAGAACATCCCTGTATTTACCTGTGGTAAGTGTTCATCAATGTGTGATGTTTATTGTTCAGGCGATTTTTCTATGCCGCTAGCAGAATTACTTATTCGCATCTGAAGACGAGAAATGTGTCCGGTGATATCTGCCGTCCTTTCTGCTAATCCCCGGATAGCACTGGCGATGACAGAAAACCCACGGCCATGTACACCTGCTCTCGCGGCTTCGATACTGGCGTTCAGTGAAATGAGTTTGATCTGCGCAGCAATAATCCCGTTTTCAGAGACGAGTTCGGCAATTTCTTTTGCGGTTTCGGCGGTCTGAATGTTTCGCCTGACTTCGCTTTCCTCATGTCGCCCACGGTCTTTACGGCCCTGAATATCAATAAGCGCGCCGACGGCACGCAAAGGGGTACCATCAGGTGCACGTTTAGTCTGCCCGCGGGCCTGAAACCACCGGTATTCACCACTTCGCAGTTTAAGACGATATTCAATATCAAAACCGGTTTTACCACTGAAGTCCATCAGGTGGCTGACGAAAGCATCGAGCGCATTCTGTTTGTCATCCGGGTGAAGGCGTGATGCCCAACTGTCCATCACATCAGGGAACTCTTCAATGGTTTCAAAACCCAGCAGCTTCCTGAACTGCGGTGACCACCAGAATACGTTGTCGGGATTCAGGGGATTTCCGCCAATAATATCCAGATCCCAGAGGCCGTCATTAAGCATTTCGCGCGACAGGTCAAAACGGGTGGAGACAATATCAAACTTGCGGGACTGTGACGTTTCTTCTTCTGTATTCTCTATAACGGCAACCAGGCGCGGCGGCGTAAATTCACGACTGTATGATGCACGGATGCAAAACCACTGAAAGGTATTTGCGCCAGTTTTGATCAGGCAGCGTAACAGCTTTTCATCACCGCTATGTTTGAGTGTATGACTTATCAAACCTTTGAACGCTTCCCGGAAATCCGCATGGATCATCTGGATCAGCGAAGAGAGCCCGACCTCCTTCTGCAGAGGCAATCCCATAAGCTGGCGTGCTTCAGGTGAAACAAATGCAGGCGCGTCACTTTTAAGATCGGTCGTCTCAACATACCAGTAGCCTTTCTGGCTGAGGTTCATAATACATTTCAGCAGCGTGGCATCACTATGATCCACATCCATCGTTTCATCGATAAATTTCTCAGCGATATCCATCGTTGTCGGCTCTTTGGCGGACTGTTTCCGGAATAAATTCAGCATTATTTCTCCTGGTGAGCATATACAGGCATAAAAATATGCCTGAAAGGGTTATCGGCAGAACCTTCTGGATATTCAGTTAAAGGTCGCTGGTTTGAATTAATACTGTAACAAGATGCTATAGATAGCTCGCCAGCGACAACTACCGGAGCTGATGTGATGGATGAGCCTCACCGCCAGCGGGCTAAATTTATTTTTTTGAAATCATGTGGCGCGAAATTATCTTTGGTCTATGATATCTGAAAAATTTCAGGCCTTATAATCCCGACGCTCCGATCCCCCATGAAGATTCACAGTGAATTGTTATGCTGAGTTTTGACATACGGTTGTGAGTTTATATTTTCCGGCTATCGCAGGTATTAAATGAGTGGCTTAGCTTTGAGCTGCCACCTCTGCCTGCAGACAAAAGTCCGGACATGACTTATTGATATCCATAAGTATAATTCGTCAACGCATAAGAGAGCCTGGCTGCTGATCATATTAAATGCATTAACAGGGTTTAATATTTAACTTAAGCGATATTTTTATGGGATTGGTTTCAATTTGTTTCTGGTTTACCATACCAGATACCATCAGCCTCATGCAGACCCGTGAGTTAAATAAATATGGCATTTTATGTTCATGAAACTTGCCCGCTCACTGACATCATAGCTATGTATCTCGTACTTAATAACCGTAGACAATTTAAGGCCTCCGGAAAAACGACGTTTGCAAAAGATTAATTTCCCGCCGCAAACAAAACAGGGTTTTAAAAAAGGTTTTCTATTCCGTTCCCGCTCAGGTCATCAATGCCTTACAGAAATACGTTTCAGGATATTTAAATGAATGAAAAATTGAAAGATGCTGATGCTCGTGCAACTTATCAGCAGCTAATTAAATCGGGCGAGTTTAAACCTTTTTTTCAGCCGATAGTCTCACTTGAGGATCAGCATGTAGTGGGTTTTGAATTGCTGGCACGGCGTATTTTGCCCGAAGGGCTTATCGTATCTCCGGCTGAGTTCATTCCGGCTATGGAACATCATGGGTTACTCAATGAGCTGATGACAAGTCTGGCCGCTCAGGGATTCATGACAGCGAGCACCTGGCCAGAACACCAGTTTCTGTCTTTAAACGTTTCTCCTTCACAACTGAACGGTAAGCACCTTCCCGAAATTTTAAGAAAACTGGCTGAACGTTATCAGTTCAGCCTTTCGCGGCTCAGGATAGAAATCACCGAGACAGCATTGATCGATGATATTGAGACGGCTCATGCAGAACTCGAAGCATTGTCTGAAATGGGTTGTATGATTGCTATGGATGACTTTGGCACCGGCTGTTCAAGCCTTGCCTGGCTTATCCAGCTTCCCGCCAGCACGATTAAGATTGATGGCAGTTTTATTCGTTCAATGCTTCAGAAAAAGGATAGCCGGAAAATTATCTCCAGCGTAGTCGGTTTGGGCCGCAGCCTGGATATGGACGTCATTGCTGAGGGTGTTGAAACAGAGGAACAAGCTGAGATGTTGCGGGGTATCGGCTGCGCTTATGCACAAGGCTACTTATTCAGCAGGCCGATCCCGGCTGAAGAAACACATAATTTTCTCACCGCTGGCTCTGGCCGTAAATTTCATAGTCGTGTGGCACGAATGTCTCTTGAGCAGCGCGCGCATCAAATTTCATCGATGTTTGCTGCGCCTGACACCTCTATCTGCTTTCTTAGCCCTGAACTGATGATTGTTGACGCAAGTGATACCTTTGCAGCGCGGGTTGGCTGGCCAATGCAGGACATTACCCATCGCCATATTTTTGAAGTGATACCGTCTCAAGCTGAGAAGCTGCTTTGGTTGCAGGATTTCAGGACAAAAGGTCTTCCTTACCCTCCGTTTGAAGTAAAGCTGCCCGGCGGTAGCACCGATTTGGTTATGATTACGCGGGTGGAGGATGAGGCAAAAGATTTACTGGGGTTTTGTGTGTTTGGCTTTAACATTGACCGTCAGAACAGCCTTGTTCAGCCTTAGTGCCAGTTTACGACATCAGATGATACTTCCCTGTCGCTAAAATAACCTTAACGGTGCAGGCTTCAGTTTCAGGTTGTTAGCTGAAGATGGGGAAAATGTCCGCCTGGTCGGAAGCGGACATTATTAACAACGCCTCTTTTCATCAACTAATTGCAGCCACTTCACTTTCAATCTTTATGCATCAGCCGGGTCAGCATCTCGCAGAAGGCTTCGCTTGCTGGGTTAACGCGGTATTTGTTCAGGCGTAGCAGGCAATCAACCGAAGGCAGAGGCATCAATTTCTCAAGTTCAGACACGCTACAAATCGCTTTATCAACGCTGTATTGATTGAGTATTCCCACCCCCAGCCCCGTAGTTATTGCCGCAAGCATACCTGCTACTGAAGGACACTCCAGCATCACAGCAAATGGAATGTTTGCCTGGCGAAGTTTCTCCTCAGCCAGGTTACGGTAATAGCAATCCGGTCCCCAGGTAATAAGCTTCAGGCTCTTATCCGAGTCATGTCGCCAGGCAGGCGTTGCGTACCAGTATAAATTTTCACTCCACAATACCGTATCTTCCGTCGATGCCGTGCCCGTGAAATCCTGATGTAAAATGATCTCCAGACTTCCTTCAGAAAAATGCTGACGCAGGAGATGACTTTGCTCCACCACCAGTTGTATATCCACCTCTGGATGGTGGTGAGTGAAGGTTGAAATCACCCCGCATATTTCAGTCATTGAGATGTGTTCAGTGACCCCGATTCGCAGCTTGCCACGCAGTGCCGAAGGCGAAAAATAGGCTACGGCATGATCGTGTTCAGTAAGTATTTTTTCCGCATGTTGCAGCAGAACGCTGCCCTTTTCTGTCGGAACGGCTTTTCCGGCGATGCGCGTTAATAGCTGGCATTGAAGTTGATCTTCAAGCCGTCTGAGCTTCCAGCTTACAGCGGACTGGCTCAGGTTGAGGAGTAATGCGGCCTTACTCATATTGCCCGTTTGCAGCACGGTCCGGAACACTCTGAGTGAGTCAACGGAGAGTCGTTTATTCATTTTTGTATGACAAAAGTAGGATTACAGCGGGAAAGAATGTCACTGGTGTCATATTCAGTCAACGGATAGCCTGACTGAAACAAACACAACGGAGAAAGTAGATGCCCGCTAATAACCCATTACTGAATGACGACGTTCTGATAAACGGTTGTCGCATTGCGACCGGAGTCCATGGTTCAGGAAGACCTCTGGTGCTGGTTCATGGCACGCCCGCACACTCAATAATCTGGCAGTCACTGGTGCCGGTATTTGTCGATGCGGGTTTTCATGTTCATCTGTATGACCTGGCTGGGTTTGGCGCGTCAGAGCGCCCTTTGACGGCTGATACTTCGGTTACCGCTCAAGTCAGTTTTCTGCTGAAACTGCTTGAACACTGGCAGCTCGAAAAAACAGATCTTTTTGGTCACGATATCGGCGGGGCCATTTCACTCAGACTGGCGTTCGACAACCCATCCCTTCTGAAGACGCTTACGATTGCCGATATTCCGAGCTACGATTCCTGGCCTTCGCCCACATGGAAAGATATGCGGGATCACTATGCGGATTATGCGCTGATTCCCGCCACTGAGCATTACCGCGCGATGTGGCGCCAGTTAAAGATGGCTGTTTTTAATAAGGATCGTATGACAGAGCAGCGGCTGGATAGTTATCTTGCACCGCTTTGTGGTGTGGTAGGGCAGCCTTCATTTTATCAGCATCAGGTTGCGCACTATAATGAATGTTACACCAGTGACTTTGCAGAAAAATTGCCGCAACTCCGGCTGCCAGTACAGATTTTATGGGGCGCCGAAGATGAATGGCAACCCGTTGAGTATGCAAGGCGTTTGCAGCGCAACATCGTCTCTTCCACGCTGCATATCTTTGAACAGGCCGGACACTTTTTAATGGAAGATGCCCCCTTGCCAGTCGCCGCACAGGTAATTGATTTTGTTAATCAACATAATATGAGGTAGAGCCATGATCCTGATCGGAATGCTGGATTCACCCTATGTCAGACGGGTTGCTATTTACATGAAAGTAATGGGTATTCAATTCGAGCATCGCCCGCTTTCGGTATTCGGCGATTTTGATGCCTTAACGAAAATTAACCCGGCCGTTAAAGTTCCAACGCTTATCACAGATGATAATCAGGTGCTGATCGATTCCACACTAATCATTCATTACCTTGAGAAATATTGCGGTCATTCGCCTGCACCTACATCTGCGTCCGGCGTGGAAGAGCTCCGGGATCTGCATCTTACCGGCTTCGCCCTGGCAGCCTGCGAAAAAGCGGTGCAGATTGTGTACGAACAGCGTCTCAGGCCTGAAGAAAAACAGCACCAGCCCTGGGTGGATCGCGTAACTCAACAACTGCATGGTGCCTGGCAGACGCTGGAGAACGGGCTGCGGGAAAGTCATCCTGACATGCTGTCTGTGGCCGGTATCAGCATCGCAGTGGCCTGGAGTTTTACAGAATTGATGCTGCCGGATACCATCAGCCATGCGCAGTATCCGGAATTGGCCGGGTTTACATTGCTGGCCGAACAGCGACCGGAATTTCTGGCAACGCCTTTGATTTAATGAGGATGGGTTTTGTATATGAGAGCCCAATGATGCCTTACCTAATGTATAAAGAACTTATAGCTTTAGAATTAGTCGATAGCAAAAGGTGACTCAATGAGCACCAATTGAATATCTTCATACAATATAAATAACTCTTAATAATCTAATAAAGGCAAATAAACGTAACATCCGCTTTTTGCATATAACGGGCAATGCTCTGCTCTATGCCAGAAACGGGCGTTTATGATTTTGAATTAAGCATAAAAGTGCATACGATTTCAGAAAGCATTAACTTCCCGATACGGATTACAGAGACAGGCCTGACTCAGCAATAAAAACGATAAAGCAGCGTATTCTCGATGAGAGATATCGGCTGGCCGGCTAGAGTGCCGAGAAATACCCCTGCCTGGTACAGTAACCGGGCAATACCTCTTTCAGTTGCCCCGAATCCAAAGATTCACGTACGACAAAATCGGGCACATAGCTGATACCCATACTGACTGGTCTGCTACACGGATAACAACAATATATGAGTCAGCACCTGATGTCATACTGATGGCCTCGGGTTAAACGTGACGGCAGGATTTAGAGATGAGCGATTGAAGAGCGCGAAAAATCTTAAACTTAATCTGATGTTCATCCTGTTAAGTGGCTGAAACACACAGCTAACGCGTTGCGCGTACAGATAAATACATTCCCCACTGGAACGAATAACCTGCCACCTGCTGGCCTTTCCTTAAGTCAAATCCGCGCCCCGACGCCATGATCGGGTTACACCTCAGTTATTGATAGTGCCAGCGAAAACTGGAGTAAAAATAACGCGCGTTATCGTAACCTTAGAACTCTACATTTTTCATTCAAAAACAGTAACTTCTCCTCTGATTACAGTTCGCCTATGCTGGCTGCTCATTAAATTTCACTTCAGAAGGATCTGTTATGTTTGTTGTGCCCGCATCCTACAGTGCAGAGGCTGTTCAGTGCCTGTATGAAGTTATCGGCATACTCAACCTGAACGGCGTACGCTGCCACGTTATCTTTGACAGTCAGGCATCCCGCGCCGCAGTGATCCAGGCGGACGCAATAGAGGAACATGGCGAAATGCGCCATCCTGTGCTGGCCGTACTGGAAATGGAACGCGTAACGAGTATCAACACTATACTGCGCATCAAATCGTTCTGGACCGATTCCGAGGGCGCTCAATCAGGTGTGGAACCAGGCACGCTGGCAAAAGCGTTGTATAAAGCGCTGACAATAAAGAAACATATCACGCTGGTGGGATTGTAGGCATTCTGAAGCCCGTGAAGTACGGGCTGTAACAGTCAGGTATTGAGAGAGATACACGCCGGGGATGAGCATGATAATTCCACAGGTGCACAAGAGTGCTTAATGCTGATCCGCGCATCCTGACCGATCGGGCGTTCGATGGCAGTGTGAAGATTCCGCTTTATTATTGACGTGTTGATACTGCTCTGTGTGAAGACACAGAAAATGCCTTGCTGAAGTCCCGAATGCGTTCCTCACGTCCCACGGCAAGGGCAAACAGCACGCCACCCACAATTGAGAACAGCCCCAGAACGCCCCATGCCAGCGTCATATCACTACCGCCACCCAGATGCTTGAGGTATCCGGCAATAAGGGGACCGCCAGACTGGCCAATGAAGTTGCTGCATGCGCCGACAAAAGCCACCGCAGGGACTGCTTTCTTTGTCGGGAGAATTTCAGTCAGCCTGACGTAAACCAGTGGCACCAGCATCTTCATTGTCAGGCCGACAAACATGAACAACCCTATCTGAGCCCAGTAATATGACAGCGGTACAAAAGCGGCAGCCAGTAATGCCACACCACAGAGGACGGTGGGAATAGCGGCATGCAGTCGTCGCTCCTGGTTGTACTTATCTGAACGCCGGGTGATATACCAGATGCCCAGCATCGTCATCAGGAATGGCATCCCGCTGATAAGACCGACCATAAATTCACTGAGCGTGCCATACCCTTTGAGAGCTGTCGGCAGCCAGAGCGTAAAACCGTAAGCGAGCATGCTATGCAGGGAGTAGCCGATCAGCATCAACCAGAGGGCCGGTATTTTGAGAATGGTCCACCAGGGATCGGATTTCTCATTCCTGTAGTTTGACTGCTCAGCGGCCAGGTCTTTCTGGATATAATCCTGATCTTCGGCACTCAGCCAGCCAGCGGCCTGAATACTTTTAGGGACCAGATAAAACCAGATGATGCAGAACAGCCAGGCCGGTGCACCTTCAATTACCATCATCATGCGCCAGTTATGATGTGCAAGGATCCAGCCAGATATCGGACCGGCCAGAAACGCGCCCGCACCCAGGCTAAGATTCCAGATTCCGAATGCCCGCCCCCGCTCAGGCTTCATAAACCACTGGGCCAGGAACATGGCCGTGGCGGCCTGAATTGGACCTTCAGCGATGCCCAGTAAGAAACGGATCGCTACCAGTTCACCGAAGTTACGCGTCAGGCCGGTAAGCATTGCGCAGGCCCCAAACAGAAACAGGCTGATACCTATTATTTTCCGTGATCCAAAACGGAGAGCCAGCCATCCTGCGGTAAACTGCGTGGCGACGTAACCCCAGGCAAATGCGCCGCCAAGCCAGCCGGCTTTAACAGGACTCAGGCCCATTTCAGCTGTTATATGGGGCAGCGCCATGCCTATATTCACCCGATCAAAAAATGAAATGGTATACATGATGAATACGGCAGGTAATATGATTGTCCAGCGTTTATTTCCGATAAGCACATTACCCTTGAGAGTTTTCTCACTCATGATAACTTCCTCATTTAACACTGTGGCAGGGGGAAGAAATGCTGATTTCAAATCCATCTGAATATCAGTCAAAATGTTTTATTCATTACCCGTAGGATGTAACGGAGAAATGAGCAGCCTGAGAGCTAAAGGCGCGGATAAACAGGTCGGGCACCAGGGTTAATGAGTGGTTCGAAATGCCTGATATTTCTCAAAATTTCCAGTGCATATCTAATCCAAAAATAATATCTGAATGCCGATAATTCAATGGATGGCTGATATACCTACAAGAAGATGTTGTGCCTGAATCAAAGCCAGCCCTTCAACCCGAAATTATTAACAATGCTACCAGTTGCCAGTTCAATAACGAACTCTCCTCTCAGATTCAGATAAATTTATTCTTCCTGAGGCGTCAGGTTAATTAAGAGATTGATATTTTTCCGCAGCCCCTCGGCTTAACGAGGGGCGCAGTGACATTAAACATACCGTAATGTAAGCGAAAACTTATTCAGCCAGCGCCCGCATCTCTTTAATAAGGTCTGATTTGCCTTCGAATCCGATACCCGGCAGTTCCGGCATAATAATATGGCCATCTTCAACTTTCACCGAGTCAGGGAAACCGCCGTAAGGCTGGAAAAGATCGGGATAGCTTTCGTTACCACCCAGACCGAGGCCGGCGGCGATATTCAGGGACATCTGATGGCCGCCATGAGGTATGCAGCGTGACGGTGACCATCCAAACTGCTCCAGCACATCCAGTGTGCGCAGATACTCAACCAGCCCATAGGAGAGCGCGCAGTCAAATTGCAGATAGTCGCGATCCGGACGCATACCGCCATAACGCAGCAGGTTTCGCGCGTCCTGATGTGAAAAGAGGTTTTCGCCCGTTGCCATTGCGCCTGGATAGAACTCCGACAGGGCTGCCTGCAGAGAATAATCGAGCGGATCGCCAACCTCTTCGTACCAAAAGAGCGGATATTCACGCAGCATTTTTGCGTAGGCAATACCGGTTTCCAGATCAAAGCGACCATTGGCATCAACGGCGAGGCGCGCTTCGCTGCCGATTTCTTCCAGTACGGCCTCAATACGGCGGCGGTCTTCGTCCAGAGAGGCACCACCGATTTTCATTTTCACAACGTTATAGCCGCGGTTCAGGTAGCCGCGCATTTCCTGTCGCAGTGCGCCAAGGTCTTTACCCGGATAGTAGTAACCCCCAGCCGCATAGACGAAGACGCGCGGATTAGCCTCAACGCCCTTCATTTCGGCCAGCAGGCGGAACAGCGGCTTGTTTGCAATTTTTGCCGTTGCATCCCAGATGGCCATGTCCAGGGTTCCCACTGCAACTGAACGCTCGCCATGACCGCCAGGCTTTTCGTTGCTCATCATCACAGCCCAGACTTTATGCGGATCCAGGTTGTTACCTTTGGCATTCAGCAGGCTTTCGGGATCGGCTTCCAGGATGCGGTCACGGAAGCGTTCCCGGATGAGGCCACCCTGGCCATAACGGCCGTTAGAGTTAAAGCCGTATCCCACTACACGGCGCCCGTCGACTTCAACATCTGTCACAACGGCGACCAGGCTTGTCGTCATCTTGCTGAAATCGATGTACGCGTTACGAATAGGGGAAGCAATGGGTTTGGTAATTTCTACAACATCAAGGATGCGCATGATCTCTCCGGTAGTTCTCAGTCAAAGACTGTTTTACTAAAATACCTACGCAATCAGTTATTTCATGCCATCTGTTTATCGGCATTCATCGGCACAATGAAGTAGCGTAGTGTTAAAGGACCTGATTGTTCTGTCTGCTATTATCCTAAGCAGTACGTGGGTTCCGTTCTAATGCCAAAGAGGCAGCCTGTAATGCAAAATCGGCATCATCTGGAGTTAACCTGGCTTGAAGACTGTATTGCGCTGGCGCAATCACTCAATTTTTCCCGTGCGGCAGCTTCACGATATGTGACACAGCCTGCATTCAGCCGCAGAATCGTCTCGCTAGAAGAGTGGCTTGGCACGCCAATTTTTGAAAGAAATCGTCGGGGCGTCAGCCTGACCCGCGCCGGAGAGGTTTTCGTCAGGCAGGTGCCGGAACTTATTCGTGCGCTTTATACCCTGAGGAGTGAATCTATCGAGGCCGCAGGAGAGGCCCGGCCGGATGTTATTTTTTCCGCCACGCATGCACTGTCATTTTCTTTTTTCCCGGCACTGATGCGTAACAACGAAAAAATTGCCCGCTTCGGATCTTTTCGACTGTTATCAGACTCATTAAGTGCCTGCGAACGCATGATTGAGAAAGGTGACGCGCAATTTCTGCTTTGTTATTACCATCCTCATATGCACATTCATCTCGATCAGTCGAAATATCTCAGCGTCCGGCTTGGACGGGAAGTTTTACAGCCGTATTCACGATGCGATCCGACAACGCGTGAGCCTCTATTCCATGCGTCAGGCCGTAAGAAGTTTCCTTTCCTCTCCTATTCTGCTGAATCCGGCCTGGGCCGCATCCTGTCTAATACCTCACAGGTTAACCGGGCCAGACGTGGAATGGATATCGCCTTCACGGCCGATCTTGCTGCCACCTTACTCGCCATGGTTAAAGCCGGAGATGGCGTTGCCTGGCTGCCGGAAACACTGGCAGCGCCGGATGTTGATGCTGGATCGATTGCCGTAGCAGCTCATAAGGAGAGCGCACTCTGGATACCCATAGAGATCCGGCTGTTCAGACCCGCAGCGAGGATGTCCCGGGCGGTAGAAGCGTTGTGGGAAATTTTCTTAGATGGCCAAATCTGAGCGGAAAACTATTTTGAGCCGATCGCGACAACATCTGAAAGGAATAAAGCGAGAACACATCAGAACCACAAGCTGACGCTCTAAGTGGCCTGACAAGCAGAGTAGCACAAACTACCCATATCAATATAAACACCGCTTGCCTTCATGCGACCGACCGGAGATTAACTAGCTTGCGCTGCGGTTTCCCGGTTTTCACGCATGACATCGACTGGGTAAGACGTCCCAGGCACTATAAGCAGGTAATCGGGATAACCGATGATGGGAATGAAATCGGGTATTAAATCAAGTGGGTTAAACAGTATAGGCTGCGACAGTCAACGCCAGCACTTCAGCGAGCATCGGCGTGCGGAGATCGCGGGCGGCAAGCCATACCGCGTGCAGTCCCGTTTGATGTCTCACACCCATTGTCTGGTGTCAGCAATAAGTTTGATACTCACTAACAGGCATTAACTTATTGAGACGTGCTTACTTTACGCTTCCGCATAGTTGCTCTCTGACAGGCACAAGCTTCGTGCTGAAACTAAGCGCCGTTCTCTGTCACTCAACAACGTTCAGTGCATTAGCATCCCAGGCTTTCATCGCGGTTGATACCGCCGAATCGAGTTCATTGCCGGTTGCGCCATCACGGGCTTCAGTCGACAGGCCGATCTCAAAACTGTGAAGGGTCGTGGCCAGCGCGCGCACGTCGGTATCGAAAGCCAGGAGTCCCGCCTCTTTCGCTCTTGTGACACATCGCAAAAATCCCGCCCTGGTCCGATCGCGCTGCGCTGCCAGAATCTCACGAATGTGCTCGTTCGCTGGCGAACAAGTATTAACGGATAGCGCAATCAGGCAACCACTGGGATGCCCCTGTTCTGTCTGCATTTTTGCAGAACGACGCAACGCCAGTTCAATAGCGTCACGGGGTTCAAGCGTGTCATCCCATAGGCAATCGTTAACCTGACCAAAAGTCGTCATATAACAATCGACAACCTCCTCAAACAGCGCTTCTTTTGAACCAAACGCGGCGTAGAAACTTGGGGCGGTGATGCCGTTGCCGAGGTTTGACTTGAGCATGGCAAGCGAAGTGGACTCGTAACCATGCTGCCAGAAAAGGGTCATCGCCTGACGAATTGCCTCGTTCCGGTCAAATGTCCGTGGGCGTCCCATCTGAGCCATATCCGCTCCTTTTTCGCTTATCGTACATAAATACTAATCGATACATATATACTTGACAAGCCTCAGTGTGCCCTATACTTTCTGATATATACCGATCGGTATATATATTGTAAAACCCGTTATCCGGAGGGTTTCGCAATTTTTAGTCGTTACAAACTAAAAAAGGGGCCAACGTGCACGCCAATACAGTATTCAGTGAGACCACAACACAACGGGGTCTGCCACTGGCTTCCCTGCTGGCATTTGCCATGACAGGCTTTATTGCCATCCTGACCGAGACCCTTCCGGCGGGTTTACTTCCGGAAATTGGAATGGGTCTTGACGTATCTCAGGTGATGGCGGGTCAGCTGGTCAGCATTTATGCGCTGGGTTCGCTACTCGCGGCAATACCTCTGACGGTTCTGACCAGTGGCTGGCGTCGTAAAAAGGTACTATTACTCGCCGTAGGTACCTTCCTGATTTTCAACACTATTACCACCCTTTCGTTCAGTTACTGGCTGACGATGGCAGCCCGATTCATGTCGGGTGTGGCTGCAGGACTTGCATGGGGAATTCTGGCGGGCTATGCCCGCCGCCTCGTTCCTGCTGAAATGCAGGGCCGCGCTCTCGCTATTGCTATGGTTGGAATACCGGTTGCCCTGTCCCTTGGAACCCCGGCTGGCGCATGGCTTGGCAGCACGATGGGATGGAGAGTCCCCTTTGGTATCATGGCAGCATTGGCAGTCATTCTGTTCATCTGGACATGGGTGGCGGTTCCTGACCTGCCGGGACAGCAGGCCGACCGCCGACTACCGGTATGGCAAGTTTTCCAGATGCCCGGAGTCAGACCTGTTCTGGCGGTTATCTTTCTATGGATGACGGCACACAATATTCTTTATACATTCATCGGACCGTTCCTGCAGTTGTCGGGGCTGACCGGAAATGTCGGGCTTATCCTGCTGATTTTTGGCATTGCGGCACTTATCGGCATCTGGATAACCGGGATGCTGGTGGATCGCCATCTGCGCAATCTGGTTCTGCTCAGTCTGGTGGCACTGGCGGCGGTTTCTGTGGCACTCGCCGCAGGCATGCGGGAACAGATTGTGGTCTTTGTGGCCGTCATCGTATGGGGATGGTCGTTTGGCGGCGCGTCAACTCAGATGCAGACGGCTGCCGCTGATGCGGCAGGCAATCATGTCGATGTCGTTCAGGCAATGGTTACAACTGCCTGGAATCTGGCTATCGCAAGCGGCGGCGTCATTGGTGGTCTGCTTCTCAATAATGCCGGTGCGGTATCTTTCCCATGGGCGCTACTGATCTTTATGGCTGTTGCGTTGATTATCGCCTGGTGCGCGAAAAAGCATGCTTTCAGGCCCGGTGCAAGAGAACCTTTAGTAAAATAGTGACTTCCAGGGACGTCCGGAACGGACGCCCTGTTTTGGCACCAACCCCCTGCTTTGGATATCTAAAAGAGACCTCAGTTATTTAAGTCGTCCATTTGGGCACTCTTTAAACAGAACTATCGGATTCGTTGCTTCCCGAAATATTCTTTTGTTTTTTGTCTGGAAGACAAGCCATTGAGATAATGCCAGTGAGTACGATGAGAGAACTCATGCCTGCAAAAACAACCATCAGACTCGCAGCGGCGGCCAGTCCGGAAAGGAGACCAGAAAGTGCTTCAGCAGTATTAGCCAGGGTAGAAAACGTGCCGAATGTCTTGCCTGTGTTCTCTGCAAAAGACCAGGACTGTATGAGTGTCACCAGAGAAATATCAACGAATGCACCACTCATACCAAGGACGAATGCTACCGGCAGCAGAGCCTCGAGCGAATAGAGGGCAATAAATGACATTAAAATCAGTAAAATTCCGTAAAAGAACCAATTGCGCATAACATTCAATTGTGAAATATTTATGGCAAACCGTCCGTAAATGAGCCCCCCGGTAATTGTGCCTGCAGCCATTAGAGAAAATATCCAGCTGGTAAATATCTCCCCATTCCCCTGACTGACAGCTACAGCGGGAATAATAAAACGAAGTAATGATCCGGTAAAGAGAATGCAAACAGATGAACCAAAAATAGCAATAAATAAGCCAGGAGCTTCCTGAAATAAACTTTTAATGCAGGATAGATTCTCCTGATATACTTGTTTCAATCTGAACGCCGACGTTTTATTCTGTGAATTTTCTGAAAACGTACAAAGTATAACAATTGAAATTGCATACGTTAATGTATTGAACATCAGCACCCAGGGCTTGTCTGCCAATGAGAGTATAACTGAACATTTGATGCGCCAATTGTCTGCCATCCAGCCACCAGCGGGGCCGAAAAATAGAAAAGGAATAAAACGAAAAAAATAGACGCAGCCGGCAAGAAGATAATTATTATGCGTGTTCTCGAGCACAATAAACACAAAAACGACCTCATATACATAATCGCCCAACTTCGAGATGAAAAGAGAAGCGAGTAACGTGCGGAAATCTTTAATTTTCAGCCAGTTCATTGAAGTCTATTCCAATATTAAAATCTGAAGCACCTGGCGCAGACACACCCTCTGCAAATTCGATTATGCTAACGTCCCTGAGCATGTAATGTGAGTTTATGTGGCCAATAAACGACGAAGCAAAGCTGAGTGCTATGCCCATACCAATACACATATGCATGCCCGTGCCGAATGATAGTGGCTTTTCTTTTCGCCCCGCAATAAAACGGAATGGGTTATCGAAAACTTTTTCATCGAAGTTAGCCAGCGCCGTGTAAAACATGACCCTGTCACCTTCTTTAAGGTTCTGGCCTCGGAAAATCAGGTCCTGCGCTATTACTCTACCTACAGAAAGAACGGGACTGTATAAGCGAGAAGCTTCTACAACGATATCCCGAACATTGACTGTATTCACCTTCAGGTTGAAGTGAGAAATGGCCCAGAGCGCAGCGACAATGAGTGGCATAACGCTGTCGACTTTATCAGCCCCATAACCTCATTGATTACTAATCTGTACGGCAACGCTCTGGTCCCTCTTACAGAGAAGCCTCTAAACTAAAAGACATTATTCAATTTGTTAATATTGAAGCGCCGCCTGTTAACTTACATCAAAATTTTCTCCCTGATATTATTACATTTTTTAGTTAACAACCTACTGCCCGAGCTGCGTAGTGTAATTAGCGGGCACCCAGCGATAAGCGTTACCTTCATGCTGAACATGGCCCAGGCCAGGGAAGGCGATATGCGCCGCAGCCACCCAGTAGCCCTGATCTGCAGCCTGTTTCAGTACCCTTTCACGTGTAGTGATAGCCTGTTTCTGATCGACATCAAAATGGATGGCCACTTCAGGATCGGGCAATTGCACCGCTTTGGCATGGATGATATCTCCCCACAGCACCAGGGTCTGACCTTCACTCTCTACGCGATAAAGTACGCTACCCGGCGTGTGCCCAGCTGTCGACTCTGCACGGATTCCCCCCGTTAATGTGGCTGGTGCCATAAACGTTTTAAGCAGGCCAGCATTGATGACTGGGCGAAGAGTCCGTTCAGATTCTGCAAAGGTATGGGCCTGACTGGTCTCTACCCTGCTGACGTTAGCCGGATTAAGCCAGAAATCGACATCCCGTTTATCCACGAACACTTCGGCCTTTGGAAAAGCAGGCTTGCCCGCGCGTGAAACACCGCCTGAATGATCGGCATGAATATGGGTTAAAAGTACGGCATCGATCGACTCTGCCGGATAGCCAGCGGCGGCCAGATTAGTCAGCAGATGTCCGCCATTGTGTCCAAAAAGCTCACCGGCTCCGGTATCGACTAAAATGCGCTGTTTACCATTATCAATAACGAAGGCATTGATTGATGTTTCGGCCTGCGGCGTCATCGAATCTCTGGCCATTTCCTGGTTTAGTTTTTCAGGCGAAATGTTAGTCAGTAATTTATTCAGGGGAACGGTCACCGTGCCGTCCGAAACTGCGGTAATGCGTAATTTCCCCAATGTCATCCGGTAATAACCCGGAGCTTGCTGATCCCGTGCAGAGGTCTGTTCGGCAGCATAGACCGGACTGAACGCAATAAGAGACGCCACCAGCATCAGTAAAATTTTCATAAATATCTCTCCAGAAAGTTTCATCACAACGTGGTGGGCAGTATCCTTACGCAACCTGTATCACTCAAATTGATTAAACTGATGTTCACTATCAGAGAAAATGATTTTCATCGAATCGACCTGAATTTACTGACGGTGCTGTTAGTTCTGAAGCGGGAAGGCAGCGTGTCGCGTGCGGCAGAAAAGCTGCATCTGGGTCAGCCAGCAGTCAGCAATGCACTTGCCCGGTTGCGGGTCATGTTCAGCGATCCACTGTTTGTGCGCACGGCGAAAGGCATGGAGCCTACCCCGCGTGCTGAAGCGCTGATCGCTGAGCTGGGCCCGTTAATGGCACAGATGCAGAACGTATTGTTTCAGCCAGCATCCTTCACGCCTTCTGAGGCGACACATGTTTTTCGGCTGGGGATGAGCGACTGGGTTGAACGCTGGCTGATGCCGGGACTGTATGCGCGCATCACGCGCACCGCTCCCGGCGTGACGCTTCAGGTTACGGCCAGCGATCCCTTCCGGGATGCGGAGCTGGTCGCGCGCGGAGAGATCGATCTTGCCATTTCGGTTGGCGAGAGCACACCCGCCACGCTCCAGCGCGAGAAAATTGTGTCACACAACTTTTGTACGTTGTGGCACCCGGAACAGCTTTCGTTGCGTGCACCGCTGACGCTGGAGGATTATGTGGCGCATGACCATCTGCTGGTTTCCTATCGCGGGGCGAACTGGAGCGCCATCGATGACCAGCTTGCGGCATCAGGAAAGGCCCGTTCGATTCGCTACGTGACGCCACATTTTTCCTCTCTGCCTCCGCTGCTGGCGCGCGCACCCGCGTTAGCCACCGTTCCCGCCGGGCTATCGGATGAGTGGGTGACGCATTACGGTTTATGCTGTAGCCCCGTTCCCGTTGAAACACCGGAAATAGCCCTGTCACTGCTCTGGCATAAACGGTTTGATAACGATTTGTCACTGCGCTGGCTCAGGGAGGAACTGCGTAGCGTGATGACAGAACGAACCTGAAAAAATTACGGCCTAATTATTTGCTCAATAATCCATTCGCGAAATATTTCCATCGACTGGGTCATCTTTCTGGCTCTCTGCCAAGTTAACCAGTACCCATCATGACCAGAATAAATATTAAATGGTCTGGCGAGCAAACCTTGCTTTATTTCCGTTTGAAACATGACATCAGGTGCCAGTGCCAGGCCGCCAGTGATCATCACAGCATCAATAATAAGGCGTGAAGAATCGAATACAGGTCCATTAATTCTGAATGGGGAAATACCCGCCGCAGCAAACCAGTTATCCCACTCTTCAAGACGGTAAGAACGTAATAACGTCTCGCCGGATATATCGCCAGGTTTTGTCAGTCTCTTCGCCGTTTCAGGCCGGCATAACAGGGTCAGCGGCGCATCCAGCAATAGCTGGTTATGCGATGACGCCCATTTACCCGAACCGTATCTTATAGCAAAATCCACTCCCTCTCCGGCAATGCTTACGACATTGTTGTTCGTCTGAATACTCAGTTCGATAGCGGGATGTCTCTGCTGAAAATCTTCAATTTTTGGTAAAAGCCAGCCCAGCGCAAAGGTGCCCACACAGGATATCGTCAGTGCCTCCCTGACTTTACCTCCTTCAAACTGACGATAAGCCTTCTCAATACGATGAAATTCTTCTGAAATTTTTGAGAATAGCAACCGCGCCTCATCGGTCAACTCCAGGCCCCGGGAAAGCCTTTTGAACAAAGTCACCCCTAATTTCTCTTCCAGCAGCCTGACCTGCTGACTGACCGCAGCCTGAGAGACAAAGAGTTCCATGCCTGCCCTGGTAAAGTTGAGGTGGCGGGCAGATGCTTCAAATGCACGCAGCGCATTGAGTGGGATATCACTTTTCAAATCAGCCCCCAGAAAAACTTATGACTGGCATCAATTTATACCGTTTTTTCTTACAAGGAAATTGATTTATTTTGGGGCAAATAATTTAAGGGATGCATTTTTTCTGCGTGACTTAAAAGACCCCATGATTTTATTAATGCCAGAATAAGGTAATGCAAGATGATAAACTTTAAAGGAAGCCTGACCGGCATGTTACTGATGGCCGCAACAGGTTGTCCAGTGTTAGCCCATGCTGCTTTTGACCAGCTAACGCTAAAGAGCCAGTTTGAGACACTGGAAAATAAATCTGGTGGCAGACTCGGCGTTGCAGTCGTTGACACATCGGATGGTTCTGAATATTCATGGCGGGGCAATGAAAGATTCCCGCTGTGCAGCACAAGTAAAGTAATGGCAGTAGCAGCGATATTAAAGAAAAATGAAAGTGACCATAGTTTGCTTGATAAAAAAATTCATATAAATAAAAGCGACATGGTTAATTATAATCCCATCACACAGAAACATATCGGCTCATCAATGACTGTTGCTGAACTGAGTGCTGCGGCGTTGCAATACAGCGATAATGCCGCGATGAATAAATTACTTGCGTATCTGGGTGGCCCGCAACAGGCTACGCATTTTGCCCGAACAATCGGCGATAAGGCTTTTCGCCTGGACAGAAAGGAACCAGAACTCAATACAGCAATCCCGGATGATGTGCGTGACACTACGACTCCTTCAGCGATGGCTGACACGCTTAATAAGCTTGTTCTCGGGACCGCCCTCAAAGGAGAGCAGCGAGCCAAACTGTCAGAATGGATGAAGGGCAATACAACAGGTGCAAACAGTATTAAAGCAGGCCTGCCGGCTGACTGGATAGTGGCTGATAAAACCGGCAGTGGTGACTATGGCACAACTAATGATATTGCCGTCATCTGGCCGAAGGATCAGGCACCCATCATCCTGACGACCTACTTCACCCAGAAGGACAAAGACGCGGTCGCGCGCAAAGACGTACTGGCCAGTGCGGCAAAACTAGTTGTGGACGCAATCAGTAAATAATTAGCTTCAGCTTCAGATAATCGGCTCAGAGTGGGCCGATTATCTGGCTTTCGCCCCGCTAACCCGCGCACCAGCGAAATACCACTTCAACTCAAAAACTCAGTACCTCGCCCGGCTACTGCTCAGGTGCGGAAAAAAGGCAGGCGACGGCAAGGCTTCCGGGGCAGTTGGCTCAGCGTTCAGCATGCGCAAAAATGACTCAGCCCAGTGATGGCTGTTGTGCATATGCAGTCCCTTCATCAGACGGGCATGCAGAGACCGCCGTTCGTGTAACGGCATCTGCAATGCACGATGTACCGCACTGGCCATTGCATCAGGATCATAAGGATTGACGATGATGGCACCCTCCATCTGCCCGGCTGCACCGGCAAACTGCGAGAGGATAAGCACCCCGGGATTTTTCGGATCCTGCAGGGCGATATACATTTTGGCCATCAGGCTCATGCCCGCCATTAACGGCGTCACCAGCGCAACGCGTGAGGCACGATAGATGCCAGCCTGCTCTTCGCGGCTGTAGCCATGAGTCAGATAGTTCACCGGATACCAGTTCATTGTGCCATGTACGCCATTAAGCTCCCCACACAGTGCTTCCAGAGCGTGACCGAGTTCTGACGCATCATGTGCGTGTCCGGCTGCCGGAGGCGCCAGCTGCAACAGCGTGATATTTTTCTGGTAGCAATCATGTTTTCGCAGCAGCACCTCCAGGGTGCTGATTCGGTAAGGCAGACCTGAACTCTCATCAAGATGGCCGCCGCTTAGCACGGTATTTTCGGGCAGGCTTTCGCGGCACTGCATCTCCATGTAAGCACAGCTGTTGCTATCACGCAGAGACTGGACATCGTCAAGGTCAATTCCGACAGGAAACACACCCACCCTGATAATCCGGCCATGAACACGAAAGCTTTGCGCCTCCAGCCGTTCTATACGGAATTCGCTCTCCAGCCAGACCAGGAAGTTATTCATATCCTGCACGGTCTGAAAGCCAATCAGATCACAACATAACAGAGAGTCAGTGAACCAGCGCCATTCGGGTATGGTTTCAAACATTCTGCCAGCCGGGAAAGGCTGATGCAGAAAAATACCCACTAAGTTGGTCAATCCTTCTTCACGGATATAGGTGGCACAGCCTAGCAGATGGTAATCCTGAATCCAGATAACATCGTCGGGTGCGGCGTTTTCGCAGATGGCGCGCGCATAGGCTTTATTGATGTTTTTATATTCCTGATAGCCGCTGGCAGAAAAACGAGCCATGTCCGGACGCTGATGAAAAACAGGCCAGAGCCCTTTATGAATATAATTGTGGTACCCCTCATTAAGCTCGCCAGGCGTATACGGGAAGGTCACGGTTTCATACTGACCCATCTGCTGCACGGCGTAGGGTCTTGACGCATCCGGAGGCATCACCCTGCTTTCACCATCCCAGCTAATCCAGACGCCTCCCTGACGGGAAAGGATGCCGTCATAAATTGCAGTAAGCGTCGAACGTTGACATTGATTATGCGAAACAAGAATAAGGCCTGACATGCTGTATTCCTTAAGAACCCGCTGCGGAGAGGCACCAGTGCCTGGCAGCGAGCCGCTATTAATAGGAGGTCGGAGAATAAACTGGAGAAAACCACTCATGAATGTACACCCCGTCCACTTATTGCCTGCAGACGCTTTATGCAAAATCGGGTTGTGACTGCCATCGTGTAACGTTGTCACGTAAACGCCCGGTGCCGTTAATTAAACCGAACGGCCTGTAAAAAAGGCGTAAAAAGAGTCTGATGAAGTGTAAAAACGCTGCAAATCACGCGCCCGATATAGCATTAGCGGACAGCGATGGCGCAAAAAGTCAGTGAGTTGAAGACAGGGAATATACGCGGGTATAAATAAGGCGGGTTGGCCCGGTTCCGCTCACCCTCAAAGCTGGTTTGATAAATGCGTGGCCGGGCCGTTTTATTGCGGAAACAGAGAACCTAAAAATCTCTTTGTTAATTCAGAGCTGAGCGATCATTGTCTGGAATGATACGCCGTTAAAAAATTTGACCTCCCCGACTTTTTTAAATCCCCTTTTCTCATAAAAAGGGACGGCAATGAGTGAAGAACGTACGCTAATTTCTGCACGCAGTTCGGGAATCGCCTGCTGCCAGAGTGCCTTCGCTACCCCTTTACGCTGACATTTCGGATGTACAAAAAGGTATTTAACTAAATTGCCTTCGAAAAGGGTGAGTACGCCTGTCACCTCACCTCTTTCCACGGCAATCAGCCAGAGATAGTCATCTGAAACAATCAACGGTTTAAGCGCATCGGGTTTTATGCTGTCGATAAACCATTGCGGACAGGGTTCCGTCTCTGAAAAATTACATTGCATCGACACAATATGTATCAGCTCACTGATGCCTGCCGCATCAGACTCCAACGCCGTTCTGATTTCCATTCTTTTATCATTCCCTCCTGATTTGGTTAAGGCAAGGGGATGAGGTTTGCCATTTGAAAAGCCATCCACTCCCCTATCCCGCTGAATCCCGGTCCGTGGACCCGCGTCCTGATGATTAAAGCACCGTGACTTTGCCCTGGAAAATCACCGGACCGGACGGCCCGCTGAGCTTAGATCCCCCCACCGGCTCCAGACTTACCGCCAGTACCGTCTGATTATCTAACTCGCCAGGCGGTAACCGGAAAACATTACTGTCGCGGTGATTGATCAGCCCCAGAGATTGTGGCGCAGCACTGCCCCTGATCAGCCAGAGCTGCAGGTTTTTATTCTCTGGCAGCGTGATGTTCAGCGCCGAAACCTGAAGGAGTGAAGCTGACTTATCCAGATTCACCACAAACTGTGCATCGGGCTGTGCGCCGCTGAGTACCGCAATCGGCTGCAGGGATTGTGGGGCATCAGGCTTGCTTAAATGGGTGAAAATGAGGATGCCAGCCATTGCCGCCGCCAGGCCCCAGCCGAGCCAGAAGCCAGGATGCTTGCGGATTGATGTCGTGCCAGAGACGCCTGCATTCCGGCCAAGATCCTGCTCAATCTGCTGCCAGACCGCATAAGGCGGGATAACGTCGTGTGTGAGCAGATCAATGCCGCTGAACGCTTTCTGCCAGTTCAGCACCTCCGCGGCGAATACTGAATCGTCATTGAGGCGTTTATCCAGCCGATGACGGGTCTCATCGTCGGTAAGGCCGAGCACATATTCCGCCGCAGTAAGATCATGTTGTTCCTGACCAGTCATAGGCCTATGCACTCCCGAAGATGGGTTAACGCGCGACGGATCCAGCTTTTCACCGTTCCTTCAGGCTGACTCATTGAGAGCGCAATCTCACTCTGTGAGAGGCCACGATAATAGGCGAGCGAAATGCTTTGTCGCTGCTCAGAGGGTAAGTGCGCCATGCAGTGCTGAAGGCGACGCGCCTCCGCATGACTCGCATCGGCAGGAAGTGGCGTCTGGAAACCCGCTTCCGCTTCGCTGACCTCCTCCACGGAACAGCTTCTGTTTTCATGTTTACGAAGGAAATCAATCGCCCGATTTCTGGCGATGTGACTGAGCCAGATATGCGGCTCACTGCGCTTATCGTCGTAATAGTTAGCCGACTGCCAGATTTGGATAAACGTATCGTGAAGGATCTCTTCTGCCCAGTCCCGGCGTCTCACCATCCGCAGGATGATCCCATAGAGTCGGGGCGACAGAACGCGGTAAAGCTGCTCAAGAGCAGCTTTATCACCGACGGCTATCTGATTCATTAAACCGGCCTGAATATGGGGCACATTTTTTGTCATCGGCTTCCCTGTGAAAGATGTAGCCACGCGATAAGTGGCTACACACAGTATAGGTAACGCTTTACGGCATCAGCACGGTATCAATAACGTCAATCACACCGTTACTCTGATTCACATCATACGTGGTGATACTGGCAATATCGCCCTGAGCATCCTTAAGCTGAATATTGTGCGGGCCATTTGCCATCACCCACAGTGATTCGCCATTCACCGTTTTCAGCTCGGCTTTACCGCCACCCGCTTTGATTTTTTTCTCCAGCGCTTTCATGTCCAGTTTTCCTGCAACCACGTGATAGGTCAGGATGCTGGTGAGTTTTTGTTTATTTTCTGGCTTAAGCAGGGAGTCGACGGTGCCCTTAGGCAGTTTTTCAAATGCGGCATTGGTGGGCGCGAAAACGGTAAACGGCCCCTTCCCTTCAAGTGTCTGGACCAGACCGGCGGCTTTAACAGCCGCGACCAGCGTGGTGTGGTCTTTCGAGTTAACAGCATTCTCAACAATATTTTTCGATGGGTACATGGCGGCACCGCCGACCATCACCGTGTCGCTGTCCATGCTCGCCGCGTAAGTGGCGCCGCTGAAGACTAATGCAGAAAAAATCAGAGTTGGCAGGAATGGTTTCATTTTCACTTCCCTCATTGAGTTAACGGACAGGGCGAGAGCGCCCTTATCTGTTAATACGAATGAGCAGCGAAAACGGATGCAAAAAAATTTAAAATTTTTTTATCTGAGGGGGTTCAGGCTGAGGCGATATGCAATAAGCCCACCAGAGGTGGGCTTATCATAACGAGTCCATACTGCGTCAACTTCTGCTTTTCACGAACAGCAGACAGCCGTCATTACTGGCAAGAAATAGCTCCCGGTCATACATTCCAGTAATGTAAAAACCTATGACCCGGACAGCTCAGATGCTCTCCACCCACGTCTTTCGCCGTGAGTTATGCGCATGAACCTAAATGCGAAAAGCATTCACTGCTTCACGTAAAGCGTGTGCCTGGGCTGAAAGCGACTGTGATGCCGAAGAGGACTCCTCAACCAGCGCGGCGTTATTCTGCGTGACGCCATCCATCTCGTTCACTGCGATGCTGACCTGTGAAATGCCCTGCATCTGTTCAGCTGAGGCGAGTGAGATGTTATCCATCGCGACGGCAAGTTTTCCAACCATCGCATTGATATCAAGAATGCTCTTGCCGGTGCCGGTTGCCACGACAACACCACTTTCGACCTGCGCCACAGCCTCTTCAATCAGATGTTTAATATCTCTGGCTGCCGTTGCACTGCGCTGTGCCAGCGTCCTGACTTCACCCGCAACGACGGCGAAACCTCGACCCTGTTCGCCCGCTCGTGCTGCTTCGACTGCCGCGTTAAGCGCCAGAATGTTGGTCTGAAATGCAATTCCTTCGATAACGGAGGTAATATCCCGGACTTTCACCGCGCTTTTTGAAATATCATTCATCGTCTCTGACATGCGCTGCATATCGTGTTCACCCGAACGCGCCAGCGCAGCGGTTTCACGGGCTGAATCCGCGGTCTGCTGTGCGCCCGCTGCATTACTTTTTACCGTGACCGTAAGCTGCTCAATACTGGCGGCGGTTTCCTGCAAAGCGGCGGCCTGCTGCTCTGTACGGGAAGAGAGTTCAGTATTGCCCTGGGAAATTTCATCAGCTGCCATGGCGACCGAAGCGGAAGAATCTTTAATCTGCGAGACCAGGTCACGCAGATTGCTCTGCATGCTATCCAGAGAAGCCATCATGCTGACGGTATCCCCCTGACGCAGGGTCACTTTTGTCGTCAGATCGCCCGCCGCAATCGCAGCGGCCAGGCCCTGCGCATGCGAAGGTTCTCCACCCAGCTGAGTCTTGATCCAGCGGGTGATCAGCCCACTCATCACAAATCCCATCACAACAAACAGGGTGGTCAGGCCTGCCAGCGTCATATAAACACCGGAGAGCGCCTGAGTCGACGTTTCCGCCGTTTTACTCGTTACCCTCGCCTGATAATCAACCATCCCATCTACCGCACTACGGTAGTGCGAAAGCGCAGGGATCAGTTCACCACGGAGTTTTTCCGGGAACGGAGTGGCGTTCTGCATAAATAGGTTTTGCTCTGCCTGATGTAGCGGACCCGCTGCCACTTCGATTTTATTTAATTGCGTGGAAGCCTCTTCTACTTCAGCAAGATTGATCCCCGGAATGCTTTTGGCACCGTTGATAAGCTCGCGAAAATGCGCGGTGGTATTATCATTGTTGGTCTGCAATGCAGAGAACTCGTTTTTTACAGTGGCCTCTGCCTGAGGCTGAGTGTCTGAAGCCACGGATAGTAAAAGGACAGTTTGCTGAGTTAAATTATCTTTTAGCGTCTGCAGGGCCTGGAGATCGCCCAGCCGCGCGCGCGTCAATTCCTGCTGATCGCTGGCCGTATTGAGTTTAAATCCGGCAAATCCTGTCACAAAAACGCCCGTTAAGATGACAGTAAGGAATGCCGCAGTGAGCATGACGCTTAATTTTATTTTTTTGTTCCGATACATAGGAGACCCCGATGTTTGAATTAATAAGTTATCACCGACGTTCCGCTTCTATGGCTCGCTGGTACTGGATCTGTTATCGGCAGCGGGGAAAAAAATTACAGTAATGAAAGGGGTAAGAAGCGATGGTTCCTGGGCTGAGTAAAAGGGTAAATCCCTGACGGATGCCCTTAAGGCAGTGAGTGTTATTCTCGTAACTTGTCGCCTGAATGCGGATAAAACTATTCCAGCTTCGCTTGTGGCACCACGGATTTAACAGACTCTTCAGCGTCATTTGAGATGACTGACAATAGAAGTGTCCTCGTGGTGAGAACGGAATCTCAGACCGCAGATATTTCATTAAGGGTGGAGAACGGCGCAGCCATCAGGTGCATGCGTTTGCAGCTGGAGACGAACAGATAATAAGGCACCTTGCTTTCCGTGATTACCTCAGAGAAAACAGAGATATCGCAGCAACCTATGCTGAGATAAAGCGTGAAGCAGCATCACTCTGTAACAACGATGCTCAACGCTACAGCGCGCTCAAAGCGAACTTTATAGCGCATCATCTACAGCTCGCACTGATTGACCTGAAACGATAGGTACTGACAGGACAGGATATATCCTCCTCACCCCCGTTTTTGATTCCATTCATCCTGACTCAGGGTAAACAGCATGCTTGCGGGCGCATTTTCCACATCATAAATATCCCGGGTATGACGGAGTCCGGCCTTAATCAGAACCTTTTGTGAAGCCAGATGATTCGCTCTTACGACTGCAGAAATTTCAGCCAGTTTTATCTCTTCGAACCCATAACTAACTGCATAGTTCGCAAATTCCGTCGCCAGTCCTTTCCCCCAGGATTCCGGAGAGAAACGATATCCCAGATTATTGATCGTGATATCGGCAAAGCTTCTGATGCTCAATCCCCCAAAACCGATGATTCTTTCTGGATTATCCTGAAGCGAGATAGCCCAACTGCCGAAGCCATTCAATTCCCAGTGACGGATAGAGCGCGATAGCACTTCCCGTGAATGATGGATATCCGGATGTGGGCCCGCGGGATTAAACGTATTCGTCGCAGGGTCGCCGTAGATCCTGTAAAGATCATCGGCATCTGATGGGGTGACTGGCCGAAGAAACAACCGCATAGTGTCTTGCTGCAAAATAAACGCTCTCAGATTAAGAAACGAGTGATCCTGTTTTTATAACGGGAAACGGTGCGGGAAACTATGTAAATCTCTCACCTCATCAGTCTGTTCAGTCAGGCTTGATCTCTTTAATAAGCGCTTCACCCTGATTGTGGATGTTGCCGACTTTGGCTGTAACAGGATGCCAGGTAAAGTCCTTTTCCGGCAATGCGGCTTCATGTGCAATTTCCTGAGCACGTTCTGACGTGGTTTCGGCACTGAGCCATTCGCGTACAGCATCCGCACTTAAAACCAGCGGGCGTCGGTCATGGATATCAACCATGCCTTTATTGCTCGCTGCCGTTACGATAACAAAACCCTCATGCCCATGATCTTTACCATAAGGAGCTTTGCCGATAGCGGCGAAGAACAGCGGTTCTTTCTCTTTGTGGTAGATAAAGTAAGGCTGTTTTTTGTCGCCCTCTCGCTTCCATTCATACCAGCCATTGGCAGGAACAATGGCGCGGCCATGCTCCCACAGCGGTTTAAACATGCGTCCCGTCGCAGCGGTTTCACCACGCGCATTGATAAGCGGTTGTTTGTCCCACCACTCCGGACCGTAACCCCAGTAAACCGGATCAAAGTGCAGTTCATTATCCCGCTCATTGAGCAAGAGCACTTTGGTGCCTGGCGCTACGTTAAAGCGGTCTATCGGCTCCGGATCATAAATAATTTCATCGGGCTTCATCCCCAGGGATGCAAAGTAATCGTCTCTGCTGCTGTACTGCGCAAACCGTCCACACATGGGCACCTCCTCTCATAAGGATAGCGCAGCGTTGAACGAGTTAAATAAATCTAAAAAAATTGTTCTTCTGGCTGAAGATATCGTGATTTTTGACGAGAACATGATTAATGAATATGAATAAACTGGAGCAGTAATGAAGGGAATTATTTTAAGTCTGACTATGGCGTCACTGATGGCTGCCTCGTTTACAGCTGATGCGCGCGGCCATCGTGGTGGGGGTGGGCATAGAAGCTACAGCCATAGTTTTAGTTCAGCTTACTCATCACAAACAACGACACCCAGAATCAAGAAGAGATATTCCAGCAGCAAGCGAACGGCCAGATATGCTACTGCGGGCGTGGCGGGTTATGGCGCATACCAGGCCCATAACTACACGTCATCCTACGTGCGTGAGAAGGGCCGTCAGGCCGCAAGAAAACCCTCAACGAACAGCTATGACAACCAGTATCCAAATCAGCCCCAGGCTCAGCCAGTTAGCCAGAATATGGCACCGACATGTTCACCCTTATCTATGGTAAGCCAGCCGGGCTATACAAACCTGCCTGTATGCCTGGGCAGTGTTAATTGATTTCAAGCCTTGTAGCGATGAAACGACGATGAATTGATATTTTTCAGGAAGACACATTTTACAGAATGCCACTTACCGCACCCCGGAGAGGTCATATTTTAGTGACTTCGTAGGGACACGAACCTTTAATAATATGAGATATAACTCATGACCATAGTTTTTATACCTGCCCTCATCCCATTACTGATGAGAATTGAGAATGAGAAAGGAAGCCCGCTTACTGAGCAGGAAGTCAGTAGCATCCGTGATAATGCCACAACTATCGAAGTGCCGCGTGATGTTGCTCTCGCCATGGCTGAATGCCGCGGTTACTTCGATATCAACCCTGAAAGTTGCTGGGCTGAATGGAGCTTGTACCGGAGTAAGAGTTTGCTGTCTGTTGCTGACAACGGATAACTGCATCGCGGTGCACAGTTTTAGCAGCCGGTATCTGACGGCATAGCTTCAGAGCAGCACGGTGCCTTATGGGATTGTGAGTTTAGACATTTAAGTGCAACGCTTAACACTTTCCTTAGCTATGTAATCTTATTGCGGAGCAAAATGTATCGGGATTTCATCCTTCATAAAGGCGGGTCTCATTGGAAAAGTGTGGGCATCTGCAGCTTGTTTGATTGCTTTAATTGCAGCAGCGCACAGAGCTGGATCTCCGCCCTGAACGTTGATGCTTACCGGAGGCTCGCCTTCCGGCTGCCTGATCCTTACATCACATGTTTTACCGCGATAATTATCTGCATCGAAAAACCGATATTGTATTGCTGTAACAGCCTGGCAGAGCCAAAGCTGAGTTTCACGCTCTTGAGTTTGCTGTGGTGTCTGAGATTCACACTGACTTTTAATCTCTGACGCGTCGGGAGTCTTAATTCCCTTTTGTCGGATGTGATTTGTGCTCATATGGCATCCTGAAACTGCCAATGCGGCAGTCAAAGCAATTATTCTTTTCATGATTACATCCCTGATCTTTGCCCATATTTTATACCATTAATTCTACTGACTTAATATCCACAGCCACCAGAACAACCCAGTATTTCATCTGCTCAGTCATCAGCTAACCTTTCAGCAAATAGCCAGTGTGTCAGTGCTTTTTCGGCGGAGCTTGCACTACTGTTACCTGGCCATACACACCTCTCTATTATCTATAAATTTTCTATCCCCACCGAAATGCGTGGCCGTGGGTCATCATTCTGTACCCTGCTTCAGACGCGCAACAATCTCCCCCCTCTTTTCAAATCACGCCGATAACGTTAAGCTATACGAAACATATGCGTTTCATATAAGGCTTGCATGGGTATCGTAAAAATCTCCGACCTGATGCATGAGAATCTGCGCATCGCCAGTCAGGCGATGAGCCGCTCAATTAATGCACAGGCAGAACACTGGCTAAAACTCGGTATGCTGGCAGAACTCTATCCGCAGCAGACCCAACATCAACTGGCGCAGATGCTAATCCGGCTTGAACTGGAAGGCAGCGCTGATATACGCAATATGCTCCCTAAAGAGAGCCTCACCACACAAGGAGACGTGTCATGAACAGCGTTAAAATTCATACCGCAGCGGAAATCGAAATGGCACGGGCAGCCGGACAGGCTGCGGCTCAGGTGCTGGCGATGATTACACCTCACGTCCGTCCCGGCATCACCACGGAAGAACTGGATGATATCTGTCACGACTTCATCGTGAATGAGCTTAAAGTGACGCCAGCAAACATCGGTTATCACGGTTATACCCGCACTACCTGCACGTCGGTCAATCATGTGGTCTGCCACGGCATCCCGGCCAGCAAAAAACTCAAGGATGGCGATATCGTTAATATCGATGTAGCGATCATTAAAGATGGCTGGTATGGCGATACCAGCCGGATGTACTTTGTCGGCACACCGTCAGTCCGTGCAAAACGTCTGGTCGAGATCACCTATCAGTCGATGGTCGCCGGTATCAAAACCGTCCGTCCTGGCGCGACGCTGGGCGATGTGGGCGCGGCCATCCAGCGTGTCGCTGAATCGGCTGGCTTCTCGGTGGTTCGTGAATATTGCGGTCACGGTGTCGGCGAAATTTACCACACTGATCCACAGGTGCTGCACTACGGCACGCCGGGTGAAGGGATGCCACTGAAAGCAGGCATGATTTTCACTATCGAACCGATGATTAATGCTGGTAAAGCCGGAACCAGCGTACTGTCAGATGGCTGGACGGTGGTCACCAAAGATCGCTCGCTCTCGGCACAATGGGAACATACTGTCGCTGTCACCGATGAGGGTTTTGATTTGCTCACGCCCTGGCCTGAAGGCACCGGCGACTACCCGGCGATTTAATCTCTCAGCCTGAGACAGGGTCTCAGGCTGCATTGTTAACTGCCCCTGACTTCACTCAGCGTTTCCAGCGTGCCAGAATGCCACAACTGCACATCGTTACGTCCGGCGCGCTTGACCTGATACAGCGCCTCATCGGCGCATCTCAGCCATTCATGAATTGTCGCCGCATCGCATGCCGGTGCAATCCCGATACTCACCGAGCACTGAAAGGTAGATGAAGCCGGCAGCCGCAGCAGGGCAATCCCCTGTCTGATCTGCTCTGCCAGCAACATGATGCTGGTTTCATCCGCATCCCGCACAATCACACACAGCTCATCGCCGCCAAAGCGGGCAGGTATATCTTTCAGGCCGACGCTGTCACGCAGCAGTGCCGAAATTTCTGCCAGCAGGAAGTCGCCGGCTTCATGCCCGAAGGTGTCGTTAACCTGTTTGAAGTGATCGACATCCAGCAGCATCAGCCAGGCTTTACCCTCACCTCGCTGTGTACGTAAAAACTCGCTTTCAAGCCGCCGCTCAAAGAGACGTCGGTTAGGTATTTTCAGACCAGGATCCATCAGCGCAATGCGTTCCAGCTCCTGATTCTTCTTTCGCAGACTCAGGGTCAGATTGTGTGAAACCACGCTGAGCGCCAGCAGATAGCCGCTGGCGAGCGGCAGAGTCAGCCAGACGGTGCGGGTAGAGAAGGTCAGCTGCAAAGGCGCCTTTTCGGCTAACCAGGCCAGTAAAAAGGTCAACAGAAAGGCCTGCAGAGCAGACTTCAGCTGAACCCAACCGCCCGCCGAGTAACGATCAGAGATCAGTACCGCCATGATAATAATCGAGGGAAGCGGACTCAGCGCCATGGTTGCCACCCAGAAGCCGCCGAATGCGGCATCCAGCGTCAGATTCTTACGTTCAAAACCCGTGGGATCGCGCGATCGCAATGCCAGTCTGAAAGCGGCATAGGGCCAGACAAACGCATTAGTAAATAGCAGTGCGCAGAGTTCCAGGCTTTTTCCCAGCTCCATCAATACTGACAGAATGGGCAGGAAACAGAGAAAGGTGCCGAGCTGGCGCATCATGAACATGCGGCGCACAAATCGCGTTGATCGGCGCTTCAGCTGAATATCGTCAGGAGTGTAGTAATTCATATGCAGACTGAAGCAGCAACAGGTTATGGCAGTTTATCGGCAATTAATGAATTAAGGTAAACTATTTACAGAATATTCTTATTGCGGGCCGCGAAAGGCATCTCGTCAGCCTGTGACTTGTGTGCCGGGGACGATGGCAGTCAGGGGACATTAGCAGTAATGTGAGAAGATACCGCGCGCCATGAATACGCGCGGAAGCTTTTTATCGGCGGCCTTTAACCACTGAGGCAGACCAGTTGAAATCGCTGATTTCACTGGCGGTCATTGAAGAAGGTTTTTTCTTACGCAGCGGTTTTTTCTTCTCCTTCTCAGCCTGCGCCCTCTCCTTCTCCAGTTTGCTGGTCATGATGATCTGACGAGCTTCACTATTGAATTCTTTCTCTTTTTTGCTATCAGGCTCTTTACCGGTTCGTTGACGGTACTTCTCGGCCAGGCCCTTATAGGTTTGCTCGACGGCCAGTCGTTCATCAGCGTTGAACTGATCAATGGAAATCATCTTTTTATCGTTCATAGCGGCGTGTCCTGTGGCGAGTTATTCCGGCAAGTGTACCGCATTTGCGGTCCGTTAACGCAGGGAATGGCATTAATCCGGTGAGCTGCTGATTCCGTCAGCACATGCAGCCCGGTAATTTCTCTGAAACCTGCGCTTAGCCCTGTAAAAAATAGGGTTATCTCTTAATATAAAACTAATGTTCATCAGGTTTACTGGCAGTGACCACGTACTGCCGAGGAGCTGAAGGAATGATAAAAGAGACCGATCGCCTGTCACAGGCACTATTACGGCGGCATGGGATTGGCGTTAAACAGAAACGTATACACTTCCGTGGCAGGGATTTGCTGTTTCAGCTGCACAACGCCCGCTATGAGGTGTTCAACGGCGATCGCTGTATTGCAACCGTCGATACCAACAATATCAATGAAGCCATTAAGCAGTTTAAAGCGCTGGACCATCCAGGGGAGAAATAGCCATGCCAGACTATCGTCTGTTTCAGAAAGAGCAAACAGTCAGAGCCGTGAACACTGAGCGGCAGGATCAGCAGGACGCGTTAATGGCTGATGGCTATAAGATGGTGTGGGACGTGGTGCATGCCGATAACGCCGATGCCGCGCTGCTGCGCTATCAGCAATTGCGTCACGAAGAGGATAATGCTGAGCAGAGTTTCGCAACCGATTCAGTTTCAGGTAGCCTGATGAAACTGATATCCCGCTGAGTCAGTGCGGGGCTGAAGGTATAAAGCCAAAGTTACTGTTAATTCATGCTGTGCTGATTAGAATAAAGAAAATTTCCCGAATACAGGTTTCTGATGAAAATCACCATTCACAAAGAAGATGAGCTGTTTATGCACAACTTCTTTGCTGCGCCATGCCACACCGTTGAAACAGACTCACCACAGGCACAACAGATTCAGCAATCGCTTCAGCTGGCCATCCAGCAAAAAGGTGCAGAGGCCGATGGCGACTGGAAACGTAGCCTGACTTTTCTGATTCTGTTTCTCTTTTTATATGCTGCGCTGGGTGCCTCGCTGACGCTTGATCTCAGCACCACTGGCACGCCTCATAAGAGTATTGAATATGCGCTGGAAGCGATTCCGGTGCTGATCGCCTTCTCCGGCTTCTTCATCTCTATTCTCTATCTGTTCCTGACCCGCGCCAGCGCGCGTAAACAGCGTAACTGGGAAAGGACTATCCTGGTGCTGGAGAAATACTCCATCGGAAATCTGTTTAAAGCGACGCATACCCAGGGCGGTGGTACCAGCAACTACTCCGTGCCCAACCTTTCTATTTCGCTCGCGCTGTTTATCTGCCTGACCTGGCTGGTGATTTATAACTATCTGACATTTACCACCAGCGGAGTGTTTGGCAGTGTCATCTCCCTGTTTATCAGCACCATGGTGTATGTGATTCTGGATATTCAGCTGCTTAAGCCTTTTACCCATGTTGTTGAGAAAGAAGAAGCGGAAAAGAGTGACACGGATAAAGAGCAGGATTAACTGCGCCTGGTAAACGTCAAAACAGATACCCGGTCAATGAGCCGGGTATTTTTTTTCTAATCAGAACGATCTTGCTGTAAGACCCCTGCCGCACGGAGTTCAATGAGGTGAGTTGATATTAAAACATTTAAGTATGTTGTAACTATATGCAGGGCTTTATCTTTCGGGTTCAGCCCGTGTAAAAGTCTGACGGCCCGCTTTCACAGCGGGCCGTATTCATCACCAGTGGGTTTTCTGCATATCAATGACAAAACGATATTTCACATCGCTGGTCAGCATACGTTCAAAGGCAGTTTCGACCTCTTCACCTGTGATCATCTCAACATCAGCCGTGATGTTGTGCTGACCACAGAAGTCAAGCATCTGCTGCGTCTCCTGGATGCTGCCAATTGAGGTGCCAGTGATGCTCAGGCGACGAAACACCATCGGTGTCACATTCGGTGACGGATGAGGTTGATCGGGAATGCCCACCAGCACCAGCTGACCATTGGTTTTCAGTGCACCGAGATAAGGATCGAGGTCGTGTGGTGCAGCGACACAGTCCAGAATGATGTCCAGTGACGCCTGGCAGTCAGCCATTTGTGCGGCGTCTCGCGAGATCACCACGTTCTTAGCGCCGAGCCGGCGTGCATCTTCCCCTTTCGCCGGAGAAGTCGTAAACAGGGTGACTTCTGCGCCCAGCGCGCTGGCCAGTTTAACCGCCATATGGCCCAATCCTCCGAGCCCGACCACACCCACACGATCGCCTGCTTTGACGTTAAAATGCTGCAACGGTGACCAGACGGTCACGCCAGCGCACAGCAGCGGTGCCACCGCATTCAGCGCCAGATTGTCGGGCACCGTGACCACAAAGTGCTGGTCGGCGATGACATGCTGGGCATAGCCGCCAAATGTCGTATTGCCGGTGTATTTATCCGTGCCGTTGTAGGTCGGCGTGAAACCCGCCTCACAATATTGCTCTTCCTGCTGCTGACAGAAATGGCATTCACCGCACGAGTCGACCATCACGCCAACGCCAACCGTTTCCCCGGCGGCAAATTTAGTGACGTTGCCCCCCACTGCCACAACGCGTCCGACAATTTCGTGACCGGGAACCAGCGGATAGCGGCTGACGCCCCATTCATTACGGGCCATATGCAGATCGGAGTGACAGACACCGCAGTAAAGAATTTCGATTTTCACATCGTCAGCCTGCACCTCGCGTAACTCTACCTGGCCTGCCCGCAGCGGCTGGTCTGCCTGGGACGCTATCAGCGCGTTAATTTTCATCTGTTGCCTCTTCTCACCTGGTGGTCGTAAAGAAAGCGGCCCACTATAGACACACGGAAACCCATTTGGTAGTAGTTACCTTTTGGTTACCATACTAATTGGGAAGTCACTATGCCGGTCTGGGTTGAAGGAAAACTTTGCTTTTATGCGGATTCACCGCCGCGCCGCCTGCTGGAGCTCTTTTCGGTGAAGTGGAGCACGATGGTGCTGCATGCGCTCTATCACTGGCCGGAAAATCGGGCACGCACGGGTGAACTGGAGCGCAGCCTGCAGGGTATTTCGAAGAAGATGCTGATTCAGACGCTGCGTGAGCTGGAGCAGCGCGGACTGGTGTCGCGTCAGGTGTGGCAGGTGGTGCCACCAAAAGTGGAATACAGCCTCACGCCGCTGGGGCATACCTTCGCACAGCCAATAGAGCAGATGTATCAGTGGGGACTGGAGAATCAGGCTGCGCTGGATGAAATGGAACATCACGCGCGCAGCCATCAGGAGAGTGGCGGATAGAAGGCCGCCAGTTCTCACGCAGTGCAGGCTTAATCGAACGGGAATTCGCGCGCCAGCACGCGGGAAATGACATTCAGCGCGCCTTCATCATTGTTGCTCTGAGTCTGATAGCGCGCCACGGCAGCGACCGAATCAGCGGCATTGGCCATTGAGAAACTGAAGCAGGCCTGACGCAGCATCTCAATATCATTGGCGCTGTCACCAATCGCCAGCACTTCGCAATCGCTGATGCCCCACTTTTCCTGCAGCAGCGCAATGCCGTGTGCCTTATGGCAGCCGGGAATAATGAGATCAATAAAGCCAAAACCGCTGGATACCGGATGCATGATGTTTTCCAGCTCGCCCAGACGGGAATGCAGTCTTTGCAGCAGTGCATCAACCCCTTCGTGCTCCAGCTTCAGCGAGAATTTGAAAATGGTGTCGTCGATGGCATAGAGGTCATCGCGTTTTTCCAGCCGGTGATAGTGGTTTGCAAGCATTGCCATCACCTCATCAGAGGTGGATGAATGCATATAGGCGCCGTTGCGTCCACAGACCACGACCGCGATGTCAGGTTCATGCGCCAGGATATCGAGGATCTTATGCACTTTCTCCTGAGCTAACTCTCCGCAGAAGATCTCTTCATTACAGTCAGAAACCCATGCGCCATTTTCCGCCACGAAAGCGATCTCATCTTTGATGTCGGGAAAATAGCGCTGCAGCTGGTAATACTGATTACCACTGGCCACCACAAAACGGATGCCCTTCTGCTTCAGCAGCGCATACTGACGTGAAAACCGCTGAACGTTGTACTGCTTATTGTCGTCCAGAAAGGTGCCGTCCATATCCACCGCAATCATCTTAACCGCCATCTCGCCTGCCCCTATACGTTCGCCGTTCTGTCCTTTCGGCTGATTGATTTGATTCATAAAGCTTACTCGCTGTGTGGATTAATGAGAATGCAAATAGTGACTTTGCTAACGGCTTTCAGAGCGTTCCGGTTCCGGAGTTGTGTTATCACGCACGTTTTTTTTCGTTAAAAGGATGTTAACCTCAGTCGAATATTACGAATGAAGGTTATTTTAATTACATTCGTAACTCAACCCCCAGATATTCAGGAGCACGAGATGCGTGAAGATTCCCGATCAACCCCTTTACCTGACGACGTCAAAACCGCTATTCGCGAGATGAAACAGCAGTTACGTCAACAGATTGGTGATGTCGATGCCCTTTTCCGTCAGGTTTGCGACAACATCACTGCTGCGATTGCTGAAGCAAAAGCAGATGAAAAGCGCACGGGCAGTGCCTGGCCGGTAGTGCCCATGCAGGACATTGCAGCGGGAAAGGTTTCGGATGAAACCCGGGCGATGATTAAACGTCGCGGCTGTGTGGTAATTAAGCAGCACTTCGCGCGTGAGCAGGCGCTGGCATGGGATAAGTCGATGCTCGACTATCTGGATCACAACCGGTTTGACGAACACTATCGCGGCCCCGGAGATGACTTTTTTGGATCGCTGGCCGCCTCCCGCCCCGAAATCTATCCGATTTACTGGTCACAGGCGCAAATGCAGGCGCGGCAGAGCGCGGCAATGGCTGACGCGCAATCTTTTCTGAACCGGTTATGGAAGTCTGAATCACAGGGAAAGCAGTGGTTTGACCCGGATGTCAGCGTTATCTATCCCGATCGCATCCGTCGCCGCTTGCCGGGCACCACCTCGAAGGGATTAGGCGCCCATACCGATTCCGGCGCGCTGGAACGCTGGTTACTCCCCGCGTATCAGCAGGTTTTCAGTAAGCTGTTTCACGGTGATTTTGCCGCTTACGACCCCTGGGATGCAGCTCACCGCACCGAAGTGGATGAGTATGATCTGCCGGGTACCACCAAATGTTCCGTGTTCCGGACCTTTCAGGGCTGGACCGCACTCTCCGATATGATCCCCGGTCAGGGCCTGCTGCACGTGGTGCCGGTGCCGCAGGCGATGGCCTATGTTCTGCTGCGCCCGCTGCTTTCAGACGTACCTGAAGATGAACTGTGCGGCGTCGCGCCGGGCCGGGTGTTGCCCGTTAATGAACAGTGGCATCCGCACCTGATTGCAGGACTCTGTTCGATACCGGCCTTAGAGGCGGGCGATTCGGTATGGTGGCACTGTGATGTGATCCACGCCGTTGCACCGGTTGAAGATCAGCAGGGCTGGGGCAATGTGATGTATATCCCCGCTGCACCTATGTGTGACAAAAACCGCGCCTATGCCCGGCGGGTTGCACAGGCCCTGGAGCAGGGACGTTCACCGGGAGATTTTCCGCCGGAAGATTATGAAACAGAGTGGGGCCAGCGTTTTACGCTGCAGGACCTCAATCTTAACGGACGCCGGTCGCTGGATTTGTCCTGATCCCAATCCCGCGTTGTACACCAGCGCGGGATATCCCTGTTACACTGGAGCTTCTTTTTTTCTGCGAAACGCAATTATGAACCCGCGACATCATCAGATTATTCAACTGGTTAATAGCCGGGGCAGCGTAACGGTCAGCGAACTGGCGCAGCTTACCGGGGTTTCTGAAGTGACGGTGCGGCAGGATCTCACGCTGCTGGAACGCGACCGGTTGCTGCGGCGGGTTCACGGTTCCGCGCTGGCGCTGGACAGCGATAACGTCGGCACCCGCATGAATACCCGCTATCCCATCAAGCAGGCGCTGGCACGACATGCGGCCAGTCTGGTTCAGGCGGGTGAATCGGTCTTCATCGAAGGCGGCAGCACCAATGCGCTGCTGGCGCGTGCGCTGGCTGACCGCGCCGATCTTACGCTGATTACCGTCAGTCACTATATTGCCCAGCTTCTTCGGGAAGCCACCTGTGAGGTGATTGTGCTCGGTGGCCTGCTGCAGAAAAGCAGTGAGTCAGTAGTCGGCCCGCTGACGCGGTATTCCATCCAGCAGGTTCATTTTCACCGGGCATTTGTTGGCGTGGATGGCTGGCATCCGGAGACCGGTTTTACCGGCCGCAACATGCTGCGCTGTGATGTGGTGGATGCCGTGCTGGCGAAAGGCGCTGAGAGCTATGCCCTGACCGACGCCTCCAAGTTTGGTCAGATTCACCCTTATCCGCTTTCATCCGGTTATCAGGTCGGGCACGTGATTACCGATGAGACGCTGGATGCGGCGGCGGCAGCGCAGCTCAGGGAAAAGGCGATAGAGGTGATACAGATCGCCGCAGGTTAAGCAGAACGGCCGGGGCCTTTAGTAACGGAGTCCCGCATCATCAGGCTGGCCGTGAAGGGTGCCTGAGTATGCCAGTCTCCGCCATCAAGCATGTTCAGCAGGCGGTTAATCGTCTCATCGATCATCTCGGTGACCGGCAGTTTCATGCTGGATAACGACGGCGTGATGAAGGGCGCCAGCGGAATATCATCGAAGCCAATCACCGAAACCTGCCCGGGTACCGCGATGTTGCATTCAGTCAGACGTTTGATGGCACCAATCGCCATCTCATCATTACTCGCCACCAGCGCGCTGAATGTCACCCTGCGTTCCAGCAGCTGGTCCACGGCCGCCATACCGCTCTGCGCCGTCCATTTACCGGTCACGATTCGCCGGGAATCGGCTTCAATGCCCTGTGCGGCCAGCGCAGCGTGATAGCCGGAAAGTCGCTCGACGCCGGTCGGCGAATCGAGTGAACCGGTGATAAACGCGATCTCGCGATGCCCCTGATTCAGCAGATGGCTCACCGCCGTGGCGCTGCTGGCGTGCTGATCGCTGTAAATGCAGTAGCTATGGTTGACGCGCAGCCGCCGGTTGATCACCAGTATCGGCTGTTTGTGCCGGGAGATAATCGCATCCAGCGCGTCAATGCTCAGGAAGCGCGGATAGATAATAATGCCGTCACAGCGCAGATCGAGCAGAAACTGTATCGCCGCCTCTTCCTGCTCAGCGGTGTGTTTGCCGTCCGCCAGAATCAGCTGGCGGCCCTGCTGCTCCAGTATGCGCGCGGAGTGTGCCATTAGTTCAGTGAAGTAGCTGCCGCTGTAGAGCGTATTGGTGATCACCAGTCCAATGGTCTGAGAGGTTTTTGTCGCCAGGTTGCGCGCCAGCAGATTGGGCCGGTATCCGGTTTCGGCAATCGCCTTCAGTACTTTTTCGCGCTTTTCCTGCCCGACATAGCCATTGCCCGAGAGCACACGTGACACTGTCGCTTTTGAGACGCCCGCCCTGTTTGCCACTTCCTGAATCGTTGCCATGGTGATGCTCCTTTGCTGCGTCGTCCTGCAGTCTACCTAAGCCTCTCAATCTTGGAAATATTTACCCCGCCTTAGTATGAAGTTACCTGGCAGCATCAGGTGATGGAGTTCACAAAAAAGAGATCTTGATGATTTTGGCGCTTGTCGGCGCTGTGAAAGCACTTCATGATTTTGTGAAACCGGTTTCCTATTTGCCTGTCCGCAGGCGCAAAAACATAAAAACTTTGACCGATTTACCCTACAGAGAAGAGCGATCATGCCCAGAAATTATGCCGAGGTGTCACGCGCCATTGTCGATGCGCTAGGCGGCCTCACCAATATCGAAGCCGTAACCCACTGCATGACCCGCCTGCGGTTTGTGGTGAAAGATGAAACGCAGGTCGACTACCCCCGCCTGAAAGCAATCAATGGCGTTATGGGCGTGGTGCACAATGATACCCAGTGCCAGGTGATCATCGGTAATAACGTTGCGCAGGCTTATCAGGCGGTGCTGGAACTGGGATCGCCCGGTGCGGCTTCGACTCTCCCGGTGAAACGCAAAATCACCCTGAGAGGCATCGGCGCGGGTATTCTGGATGCGCTGGTGGGCACCATGTCGCCGCTGATTCCGGCCATTATTGGCGGGTCAATGGTTAAGCTGCTGGCGATGATCCTGGATATGGCGGGCGTGTTTGAGAAAGGCTCATCAACGCTGGTCATCCTCAACGTGATTGGCGATGGCGCATTCTTCTTCCTGCCGATCATGGTGGCCGCCTCTGCGGCGCTGAAATTCAAAACGAACATGTCGCTGGCGATCGCCATTGCCGGTGTACTGGTTCATCCCAACTTTGTTGAACTGATGGCGAAAGCGGCACAGGGTCAGGCGGTGGAATTTGCTTACATCCCGGTGACCGCGGTGAAATATACCTATACGGTGATCCCGGCGCTGGTGATGACCTGGATCCTGTCGCACATCGAGCGCGGCGTGGATCGTATTACCCCTGCCGTCACTAAAAACTTCCTGAAACCGATGCTGATTGTGCTGATTGCGGCACCCATTGCGATTGTTCTGATTGGTCCGATTGGTATCTGGATCGGCAGCGGCATCTCCGCGCTGGTCTACACCGTGCATGGCTATCTTGGCTGGCTTTCCGTCGCGATTATGGGCGCAATCTGGCCGCTGCTGGTGATGACCGGGATGCATCGGGTGTTCACCCCCACCATCATCCAGACCATTGCCGAAACCGGCAAAGAGGGCATGGTGATGCCGTCAGAGATTGGTGCCAACCTCTCGCTGGGAGGATCGTCGCTGGCGGTGGCGTTCCGGACCAAAAACCGTGAACTGCGCCAGACCGCGCTGGCAGCGGCGGCATCAGCGATTATTGCCGGCATTTCAGAACCGGCGCTGTATGGCGTTGCGGTCCGCTTAAAACGACCGCTGATCGCCTGTCTGATCAGTGGTTTTATCTGTGGCGCGGTCGCGGGCATTGGCGGGCTGGCCAGCCACTCCATGGCCTCTCCCGGCCTGTTTACCAGCGTACAGTTCTTCGATCCTACCAATCCCATGAGTATTGTCTGGGTCGGTGCGGTCATGGTGTTGTCTGTGGTGCTGTCATTTGTGCTGACGCTGCTGTTAGGTTTTGAAGATATTCCTGAAACCGAACCCGAAACCAAAACCGCACCCGAAAGCGCAACGCAACCTGCGCCCGTTACCGAACGCGCTAACGCGATTAATAGCCACTAAAGGAAAGGGTCACGCTGACCCGGAAAAGAGGATTGCATGTCTGATTCAAGGTTTCCGCAAGGATTTTTATGGGGCGGCGCACTGGCCGCCAACCAGAGTGAAGGCGGCTTTCGTGAAGGCGGAAAGGGCTTAACCACCGTCGACATGATTCCACATGGCCCGCACCGTTTGCCGGTCAAACTCGGTCTGGAAAAGCGTTTTACCCTGCGTGACGATGAATTTTATCCCAGCCATGAAGCCATCGATTTTTATCACTGCTATCCGGAAGACATTGCGCTGATGGCGGAGATGGGGTTCAGCGTGTTCCGCACGTCGATTGCCTGGAGCCGTCTCTATCCCAATGGCGATGAACTGACGCCCAATCCGCAAGGCATCGCCTTTTACCGCGCGGTCTTTGAGGAGTGCCGGAAATATAATATCGAACCGCTGGTCACGCTCTGTCACTTTGATGTGCCGATGCATCTGGTGACTGAATATGGCTCGTGGCGCAATCGCAAAATGGTCGACTTTTTTGCCCGCTATGCCCGCAGCTGCTTCGAGGCATTTGATGGCCTGGTGAAATACTGGCTGACCTTCAATGAGATTAATATCCTGCTGCACAGCCCGTTTTCCGGCGCCGGTCTGGTGTTCGAACCCGGTGAGAACAAGGATCAGGTAAAGTATCAGGCGGCCCATCATGAACTGGTCGCCAGCGCGCTGGTGACGCGCATCGCGCATGAAGTGAATCCGATGAACCAGGTCGGCTGCATGCTGGCAGGCGGCAACTTCTATCCCTGGTCGAGCAAACCGGAAGATGTCTGGGCTGCGCTGGAAAAGGATCGCGAAAACCTGTTCTTTATTGATGTGCAGGCGCGCGGAGCCTATCCGGCCTACGCCGCGCGCGTGTTCCGTGAAAAAGGTGTGACGCTTGAGATCGCTGACGGCGATGCCGACATTCTGAAAAACAGCGTCGATTTTGTCTCGTTCAGCTATTACGCCTCACGTTGCGCCTCGGCCGAGATGAACGAGCAGAACAGCAGCGCCGCCAATGTGGTGAAATCCCTGACCAATCCGCATGTACCGCGCAGTGAGTGGGGCTGGGGTATCGATCCGCTCGGCTTACGCATCACGATGAATATGATGTATGACCGCTATCAGAAGCCGCTGTTTCTGGTGGAGAATGGCCTGGGCGCGCGCGATGAGATCGAATCAAATGGCGAGATCAACGATGATTACCGCATCAGTTATCTGCGCGAACATATCCGCGCCATGGGCGACGCAATTGAGGATGGCGTGCCAGTGATGGGTTACACCAGCTGGGGCTGTATCGATCTGGTTGCCGCCTCAACGGGTGAAATGAGCAAGCGCTACGGATTTGTCTATGTTGACCGCGACGACCTGGGTAACGGCACGCTGGCGCGCACGCGGAAGAAATCCTTCTGGTGGTACAAAAAAGTCATCGCCAGTAATGGTGCGGATCTTGAGTGACAACGTCACTTAAATTCTATCGTCATGCTGTTACTGTCGCGACAACCACACCTGAACAGAACGCTTATTTCTGCCGTTGTACTCCGGCAGTAATTATCGTATAACCAATGTCTCCGAGGGGTGTCCTGTAATGGGCTGAGATGGCGTAAGCCGAACCCTTTGAACCTGATCTGGGTCATGCCAGCGAAGGGACGGGTCGGCAGATTTTCTGCGTCATCTCCTGCAACATTCCCTGTTCCAGACCGTATGCCCGGATCTCCCTGTTACTGGAGATCCTATGTCACATCCGCTTTTCGACACCGGCTTTTATGGTCGTCTGCGCCAGCAGGCGGGCAGTCAATGGCACGCCTATATCGGGCACGATTTTGTGCGGCAACTCGGTCAGGGCAACCTGCCACCCGCCGCCTTCCGCCACTATCTCACCCAGGATTATCTGTTTCTGTTGCACTTCGCCCGTGCCTGGGGCCTGCTGATCAGCAAACTTTCCGAGCCAGCAGCCTTACGCAGCGCAACGGCATCGCTTAACGCCATCGTCAGCGAACTGCCACTTCACCAGGCTTACTGCCAGCAATGGGGCATCAGCGAGGCGGCTATGGCGAGTGAACCCGAAGCCGTGGAAACGCTCAACTACACCCGCTACGTGCTGGACGTGGGTCACACCGGGGATGCGCTGGAACTGCTGACCGCGCTGATGCCGTGCGTTGCCGGTTACGCTGAAATTGGCCTGACACTACTGCATGATCCCGCAACCCGCTTTGAGGGGAATCCTTACGCGGCATGGATAGAAAATTACGGCGACGAAGCCTATCTGGCTGGCGTTCGCTCCTCACTTTCACTGTTTGAAACCCTGGCCCGGCAGCGCGCCGGTGAACAGCGGTTTAACCCGCTGGCGGAGATCTTCACCACCGCGACCCGGCTGGAAGCCGCCTTCTGGCAGATGGGTCTCAACCATGCTGCCGCCCAGCGGATCAGCTCATGAACCTGCCGTGCAGTCCGGTGCCGCCAGGCATTTCAATTCGCCAGCTCAGCCTGAATTATGGCCAGCAGCCACTCTTCAGCCAGCTTGATCTGGAGATCGCGGGCGGTGCTTTTACCGCTTTACTGGGTGCCAGCGGCGTCGGAAAAAGCAGCCTGATGCGGGTCATTGCGGGTCTGACGCCACCCACCGCCGGGCAGGTCAGCGGCAGCGACGGCCTGCCACTGACCGGACGCATCGCCTGGATGGGGCAACAGGATCTGCTCTATCCGTGGCTGACGGTTGAACAAAATGTCTGTCTCGCCAGTCGCCTGAAAGGTGAAAGGGCCGATCGCGACTGGGCGCAGCATCTGCTGATGCGGGTAGGTCTTAGCCATTCTGCAAATGCGCGACCCGCGACTCTTTCCGGCGGGATGCGTCAGCGCGCCGCGCTGGCCCGCACCCTCTACACCCGTCAGCCCGTTGTGCTGATGGATGAGCCCTTCTCCGCACTGGATGCACTCACCCGCGCTCAGATCCAGACGCTGGCCGCAGAAGTGCTGGTCGGACACACCGTGCTGCTGATTACCCATGACGCCGCTGAAGCGAGTCGGCTCAGTCACCACGTGCTTATGATCGGTTCTGCGGGAATTGAAACCTGCCCGCCCCTGGCGGGCCAGCCACCGCGGGCTGCAGACGACATACAGGTATTGCAGAGTCAGGCCGCATTGCTGAAGCAGCTGAGCAGGATAGCGGGATGAGATTACACAAAGGTTTTGCCGGTCTTCACCGCGGAGTGATGCTGTTTGCCGGACTGATTGCGCTGTGGTGGCTCGCCACGCTGACTTCGGTTCCGGCCTTTCTGCTGCCCTCACCCGCTGCGGTCGCCATCGAACTGTGGCAAAACGCAGGTTATCTCGGCCATCACACTTTGATTACCCTGACCGAGATCGTCAGCGGCATGGCCCTCGGCGTGCTGCTGGGGAGTGTGCTGGCGCTGGGCATGACCTTTTCGCCATGGCTGCAGCGCTGGATGATGCCGCTGGTGATCACCAGCCAGGCGATTCCGGTTTTTGCCCTGGCGCCGCTGCTGGTGCTCTGGTTTGGTTTCGGCATGGGCGCCAAAGTCGCGATGGCCGTCCTGGTAATCTTCTTCCCGGTGACCTCCGCCTTTTTTGATGGCCTGCGTCGCGTCACGCCCGGCTATCTCGATCTGGCTCGTACGCTGGGCGCATCACCTGCAGCGCAACTGCGCCATGTCCGGCTGTTAGCCGCGCTGCCAGCCCTGGGCTCAGGATTGCGGATGGCGGCAGCCGTCGCGCCAATAGGCGCAATCATCGGTGAATGGGTCGGCTCGGCCGAAGGGCTGGGCTACGTGATGCTGAATGCCAACGCCCGGATGCAGAGCGACCTCTGTTTCGCCGCCTTGTTTATTCTGGTGCTGATGACGCTGGCCCTGTGGCTGACCCTCGACATCCTGCTACGCCGCCTGATTACCTGGGCACCCGAGACACATTAATGACCATACCAATGAGAAAACCCATGACAAAAATGCCTTTGTTTACCCTGCTGTTCAGCGCCACTTTAGCCACACAGGCTCAGGCGATGGAGAAACTGACACTGGTGCTCGACTGGTATATCAATCCCGATCACGCACCCATTATGGTGGCCCAGCAGACCGGCGCGTTTGCGGCAGAAGGGCTGGAGGTTAACATTGTGCCGCCTTCCGATCCGGCGCTGCCGCCGCGTCTGGTGGCAGCCAGGCAGGCGGACTTAGCGATTACCTATCAGCCGCAGCTGCATTTCTTCGCCGATCAGGGATTGCCCTTGATGCGGGTGGGTACGTTGATTAACAGTCCGCTGAATACGCTGATGACGTTAGACGAAACGGTAAAAAAACCAGCCGATTTAAAAGGGAAACGTATCGGCTATTCGGTCAGCGGCATTGAACAGGCGACGCTGGCGACCATGCTGAACCATGATGGCGTTAAGGCCGATCAGGTTAAGCTGGTTAACGTCAATTTCCAGCTCACCAGTGCCCTGATGACCGGGCAGGTGGATGCCGTTATCGGCGGCTATCGCAATATTGAAGCGCTTGATATGAAACAGCACGGTAAAAACCCGGTAGTCTTCAACGTCGAGGATTATGGTGTTCCGGCCTATGACGAACTGATCATCGTCGCCAACCGTGATGAGGCACACTCGGAGAAAATCAAAAAGTTTTTGCGGGCACTGAAGAAGGGTAATGCGCAGTTGCAGGCGCACCCGGAGGAGAGCTGGCAGGCTTTTGCCCGCGCGCATCCGGAGCTGAACACGCCGCTGAATCATCAGGCATGGCGTGCTACCCTGCCGCTGTTCGCTGCCGATCCGGCAAAACTGGATCGCGCACGCTATCAGGCTTACGAGCAATTTCTGTTTGATAACAAGCTGATTAAAAGCATCACGCCGGTTGAGCGCTACGCCACCGGCAGTGAGTAATAAGAGAGCCCGCAACGATCGCTGCGGGCCATTTGCCTGGCATCACTTCTGATAAAGCCAGTGTTCAATATCGCTGGCTGGCAGTGGTTTTGAAAAGAAGTAGCCCTGGATTTGATCGCAACCGTAAGTTTTCAGCAACGTCAGGGTGGCTTCCGTCTCAACGCCCTCAGCCAACACGGTATAGTTCAGCTCTTTCAGCATCTGAATAATGCATCTGACGATGATTTTTGATGCATCATCTTCACCCATACGCGAGATCAGGGATCGGTCGATCTTGATCACATCCAGCGGGATATCCTGCAGATAGCTGATGTTGCTGTAGCCAGTGCCGAAATCATCCAGCGAGATCACAAAGCCGTGTGATTTCAGCGCTTCCAGCCCGCTGATCGCCACATTGGTTTTGGTGATCAGTTCATTCTCCAGGCACTCAATGCCCAGAATAGAATTGGGTAACTGAGCCGCCGCTAATTTTGCCACCAGCCGATCGGCAAAATCGGGCTTTGCGAAGTCGCGTTCGCTGACGTTGATCGAAACCGGAATCAAATCGTACTCGCGATCCCAGCGCGTAAGCTGCTCAATAGTGTGATCGATAACCCAGTTGGTCAGATCGGAAATCAGGTTGGTTTTACCCGCTAACGGAATGAATTCTGAAGGGAAAAGCTCGCCCCGCTCAGGATGATTCCAGCGGATAAGCGCCTCCAGCCCGACCGTTTTACCGCTTTTGAGACACACTTTAGGCTGCCAGGCCAGGTAAAGCTCTTCGTCTTTATTCAGCGCCTGAGCCAGATCGTTCATGATCATAAAGTCATCGGTGCGCCGCGAGTCGTAACTCTCTTCAAAACACATTGCACTGATGTTCTCATCCACCGCCTCATGCAGCGCGCTCACGGCCTGACGCACCGTTTCATTGGCATCCATCTGGCCCGGTACAAACTCTGTTTCACCGGTAAAGACATCCAGGTCGAGCGTGATATTTTCCGCCAGATCGGCCTTCATGCCCTTAAACAGGTCGATCATGTTATGTGCGGTATAACGACCCGAGTAAGGCTGAACAATGGCAAAACGGCCTGGGGCGAAAGTATAGAGCGTCTCATTCTCCGGAAGATTGAGCCGGTGAGCGACATCCTGCGCCATCTGCTTTAGCAGTTTCTCCATCGGCGCAATGCCCACCGCACGGGAAAGCTCATAGGCGCGAATGATGTCGAGGCAGTCGATAAGAATCAGGCGAAAGCGGCTCTGTGGTGCGACAAGGGTCAGTTGCTGAATATCACGAATCAGACGTGGGCGATTCGGCAGGTGCGTAATGACGTCGGCAAAACCCGCATTGTTCCAGGCATCCAGAAATGAGGTGACCAGCGTAGCCAGTGAGCGCAGCGTAGCGAGTTTCTCATCCGTAAAGGGATGTGGCTGGGTGTCGGTGACGCAGAGCGTGCCCAGCACCGCACCGTCGAGGTTCTGCAGCGAGACACCGGCGTAGAAACGAATATGCGGATCGCCTTTCACAAATGGGTGCGTGACAAAGCGCTCATCCAGTAAGGTGTCATACACCACCAGATGTCCCTCACCATCAATGACGTGGCGGCAAAGAGATTCATCACGGGTCGATTGCTTAAGATCGAAGTTGCGGGACGCTTTAATATATTGGTTATGATCGTCAATAATTGAAATGAAGCTGCCAGAAATACCCAGCACCTGGCTGGCGAGATTAACGAATCTTTCCAGCACCTTATCCCGGGCTTCATCCGGGGACAAAAGTGCCTTGATCGCACTCAGACGTTTTACGTCGCTGCCATTTTGCTCGTTATGCACTGAAACCTCTCCTATGCAGGCGCAAAAATCGAAAATAATTTAGCTCAGAAATGCTCAATTAGCGCCCAATTATCAGATAAATAGCGGCTCAATCTGACAGTACTTTCACAGTGAAACAGTGTCGCATGATATCTGATCGCTGTCGAAATCATTTAACGCTCTTCTTTCATGTGCGCAACCTGCGGCGACTCCGTCCTGAAGCCCAGACCGATCAGGCGTCCCAGTACAAAACGCAGAAACGGCAGGCGCTGGATAATCACGGGAACCTTGCTGCTTCCCGTAGGTTTTCTTTTTGCTTTGCTGCGGCTCATTTTGATCTGCAAAAACTGTGTGGCGACGGTAGGGAACTGACGGCGCTTCTGCACTTTTTCCAGGTCGCGCAGCTGCAGTTCTCCTCGCTTCAGAGGATCGGTCAAAAGATTCGCCGTCGCTACCGCATCCTGAATCGCCAGATTTACGCCAACCCCACCAATCGGCGACATGGCATGCGCCGCATCACCAATGCAGAGAAGCCCGGGCTTCGCCCACTTATCCAGGCGGTCAATACGTATCGTCAACAGTTTGAACGCCTCCCAGCTCTCGATTTCCGCCATGCGCGTCGCTTCAAAGGGCGAAAGGGCCGCCACTTCTGATTTAAACGCGTCGAGTCCGGCGGCCTGTTTCGCTTCAAACTCCCCTTTCGGAATGGTCAGTCCGCACTGCCAGTAGTCGCCGCGATCGATAACAATAAAGTTCTGGCGTGGCCCTTTATGGCCCATGCCCAAATCGGGATCCTGCGGCTGTTTACTTAAGCGGAACCAGATGACATCGCGTGCTGCGCCGAACTCCTGTCCGGTCAGTCCCGCCGCTTCGCGTACGCGTGAATGGCGGCCATCTGCACCGACCACCAGTTTACAGCGGATGTGCAGTTGCTGATTCCCGCGGGAAGCTATCACACCACCGACCTTGCCATTTTCAACATTCAGCGACTCAAAAGAGGTCGACTGCAGCAGGCTGAAGCCCGAATACCGGGCGCTCTGTTCAGCCATATAGTTCAGGAAATCCCACTGCGGCATAAAGGCGATAAAACGGCACTGAACCGGCAGGCGTGAGAAATCGGCCATCGTAATACTCTGTCCGCCGATTTCCGCCTCCAGCTTTTCAGCACGCTGATGCGGCAGCGTCAGGAAAGATTCCAGCAGACCGAGCTGGTGCATAATTTCCAGCGTCGAGGGATGGATGGTGTCACCGCGAAAATCGTGGAGAAAATCGGCGTGCTTTTCGATCACCACCACGCGCAGGCCTGCGCGGGCGAACAGATAACCCAGCATTAATCCGGCCGGGCCACCGCCGACGATACAACAGTCAGCGGTGAGAATTTCAGTGGAATGTGGCTGCATGTCAGCTCCCTGTCACGCCAGTATTGCTATGATTATTGCGTCGACCGTGGCGACATTGCCGCAGTCGGTCGGGGATATTGTGCTCAGGCTAATCACTCAATGCGATTAATATCAACTGAAAACTGCCGAAGACCCGATCCTGTCCTCAGCAGTCAGGAGACCATCATGAACGTGATCCGCAACACGCTGTTTATTCTGCCGCTGTTAAGCCCGCTGATTGTGGCAGCCGCACCCTACGACACGCTGAAGTTTGCGCTGCGTCAGCAGCAGATAACTGACGATCTGCGCCAGAAGTGCCAGTTATCACCAGCCATCTCCGATGAAAAACTGCGTCAGACGTTTCTTAACGATAAGCATAACCAGAAGCAGAATCAGGTCACGCTGACTGCGGCGGCTCAGGCGCTGAAAAACCAGGATGATCCAGCCTACCGCGAACGCATGGCGCAAGTGGTTTGTCCACCACAGACGAATTAACCCTTTACCCCGATGAAATTGATCCTGACGTTTGTTTTCACCCTATCACTCAGTAAACTGGCCCGCTGGTCTGGTTGAACAAGAATGTCTCTCAATGAATGAAGAATCACCGCAGCCGGTTTATGTTCCCCGCTCCATCGCGGCGCGCAGTCGGATGTTTCGCGTCCTGCTCTATCGTGATAAAACGCCGCTGGCGATGCTGTTCTGTGCCGCGCTGGTCGGTACGCTGGTTGGCCTGGCGGGCGTGGCGTTTGCCCGGGCCGTTGAAACAATACAGCAGTGGCGTGCTGACACGCTTATACCATCGCAGTTTCAGGGCTGGATGCTCTACGCCGCCGCCTTTGCCATCTCGGCTCTGCTGGCGATGGTGGGATATTTTCTCGTCAGGCGCTTTGCTCCCGAAGCGGGTGGCTCCGGTATCCCTGAAATTGAAGGGGCGCTGGAAGAGCTGAGGCCTGTGCGCTGGTGGCGGGTGATTCCGGTGAAGTTCTTTGGCGGCATGGGCACGCTGGGTGCCGGTATGGTGCTGGGCCGGGAAGGCCCGACAGTGCAGCTGGGCGGGAACATTGGCCGCATGGTCATTGATATTCTGGGGATGCGCAGCAATGAGGCACGTCATACGCTGCTGGCAACCGGCGCGGCGGCCGGTCTGGCGGCGGCGTTTAATGCGCCGCTGGCAGGCATCCTGTTTATCATCGAGGAGATGCGTCCGCAATTCCGCTATAACCTGATTTCAATTAAAGCCGTGTTTACCGGTGTGATTATGGCCAGCATTGTGTTCCGCTGTTTCAACGGCGAACAGGCGGTGATCTCCGTCGGCAAGCTGGCTGATGCGCCCGTGCAGACGCTGTGGCTCTATCTGGTGCTCGGGATGATAATCGGTATGGTCGGCGTCCTGTTTAACCGCCTGATATTTATCACGCAGGACCTTTTTGCGCGCTTTTATGCCGGTAAAACGGCGCGCGTGGTGCTGGCCGGTGCATTGCTAGGCGGCAGTTGCGGTATTCTGGCTCTGCTGTTTGCACCTGGCGCAGGCGGCGGTTCAGAACTGATTCCACAGGCGGTCCATGGCGTCTTTCCGTTCACCCTGCTGCTGATCATCTTTCTGGTCAGGCTGGTGACCACCCTGCTCTGTTTTGGCTCAGGTGCGCCGGGCGGTATTTTTGCGCCGATGCTGGCGCTGGGTACGCTGCTCGGCACAGCCTTTGGGGTGGCCATGTCGGACCTCTTCCCGTTTTATCATCTGGAAGCGGGCACCTTTGCTATCGCGGGGATGGGAGCACTTTTTGCGGCGTCGGTAAGGGCACCGCTGACCGGTATCGTACTGGTGCTGGAGATGACCGATAACTATCAGCTGATATTGCCGATGATTATTACCTGTCTGGGCGCTACGCTGCTGGCGCAGTTTCTGGGAGGGAAACCACTCTACTCATCAATCCTCGCCCGCACCCTGGCGCGTCAGGCAGAAGCTACCCGCCCGTAGGGGCGGGTGACCGGCTTAATTACTTACCATCAAAATAGTCAGCAGGCATCTGTCCAGGTGCCTGATTGATCACTTCATCGTTATCTGGACCTTCATTCTTCATATAGGTCACTTTCGCAAACTCTGGAATGATCACATACGGATAGGCCGGCCCTTCATCGCGGAAGCGGTGCATATCTTCAATGAAGTCATTCTGATAACAGATAGTTTTTTCCGGATGCTGACCTTCACCGGCAATCCACTGCGGGAAGAAAATTGTGCCGTGAACCAGGGTGCGATTCAGATCAAACAGCAGGCTGACGCAGGTGCCGGTGGGCTCATGCCAGTCTACTTTGTAGATGCCCGGGGCGAACTGAATCGCATGCATTTTCTGGTTTGTCACCCAGCGGCCACCTACCAATCCCTGATGAATGCGGTAGTCGCAGGTGGTTTCGTTGCGAGCGTACCACTCATATTTCCAGCCATTATCGTAGGTATAGACAAAATGCGTACCGACGAACTGTGAAAGATCGCTGGAGATATTCTCTGGAGATTCTGCAGACATTTTAACCTCTGTTTGAATAGCGCACTTAACAGGCGCAGATGAATTTCAAAAGAAAGCTATAGCGCAATAACTCGATGAATATTGACTATGACGCAGATTGATTTTTTTGCCATCTGAAAAAGGAAATGGTTCGCAACGGGTAAATTAAAAACCCCTAAAAAAACCCTTCCCGGCTCCCTGAAGGCAATAGAATCCTGAAAAGAGATACTTTCATATGAATTACTAGTGGAAACTTATAGATGCATAGTTGTCAGGTGAGAAATCTATCAGTCATCTATCACCATGCTGAGTAAGTCTTTCTTCAGTATATTTTGGACATAGATCTTATTTTTCAATAAGTTGAAAAGTATAACATATGCATTTTCCTTTTTTGGGTTGATTATGTTTTCATCATTACTTTGCCAGATAAGACCCTGTCAGGACAATTTGAACATGGGGACGTTGATGTGGCGTTGCTGACGCCAGAGACCACGCCGCCGACATTGCATACGCAGCAACTGTTCAATGAAGAATATGTTTGTCTGCTGAGTGAAAATCATCCTCTGGCGGGCAGTGCGACGCTGTCGCTGGATGAGTTTTGTGCGCAGGATCATGCGCTGGTTTCGTGGCCCGTCGGAAAATTTCATGGGGTCACCGACCAGGCTTTGGCTGCAATTGGCCGGGCCCGACGTGCAACGCTCTCAGTTTGCAGTTTTCTGGTGCTCCCGGAAATTTTGCGCGTCACTGATTTGGTAAGCGTGGTACCGAAACGACTGGCGGTCGACACTACGGGTCTGGTCATGTTGCCAGCACCGCTGATCATCCCTAACTTCAGCAAAATCATGGCCTGGCATAACCGAACCCATCATCACAAAGGGCATGAGTGGCTGCGTGAACGACTGGCGTCCGTGGCTAAAACGGTGGTGTATTAACAGGGATAGCGGACTGCGGCTCACTGTTTTGCGATTTTGTTTAAGCAACAGACAGGATAACGGGGCGTTATATCGCATTCTGTCCTACGTCGAAAAGGCAAAATCGCGCTTTGCTATGTCGATAGCGGGGTAAAAATTGATGCTGGGGAATTCAGGAAAAAGAGTGTTGAACTGAGGAAAAAATAGCAGGAGAATAAATCGCGCGTGAATCACTTTAAATATTATCGAGAAAAGCTGCTTTGATAATGTTAATTACTCATATTTACGTTCTGAAAAGAACTGACAGACATCGTAAAAAGATAAAAGCCCTGACTGAAATAGCCAGGGCTTTTAAGGTACTACAGATTTTACGTTTACCATTAACTAACTTAATTGATAGGTACTACTTCGGTACTGCTATTTATGAACAGATCCTGCGGATAATAATGATCACGATACTTAAATGTCACTATTATTAGCGGTTTCAACCACCTGATAGTCTTTCAGGAGACAAAGACAGGTCAGGCCCGTATAAATCTGCACACCCCCATCGCGATATATACTCTTTGATGCGTTGCCTTACTTTCATTACGACGTTTAAACCGCAATCGTATCCTGTCGTAACGTAACGTTCAGAACTACGAGGCCTTACATCATCGCGACGCGATACTACATACTTCTTAAAGACTTACTTCGACTCCATTTAACAGGGTTATCTTAACTAACGAACAGTTTTAAAGAACAATGTTTAACAGAACCACCGACAAGTTCAACTCACAAATTTGTCGGGCCTTTTTACTTTACTCATAACGCTTTTGTTTCCGGTTTATCAGGGCAACTGCACGCCGCTGATGAGTCCTACTTTACGGATATAAAAAACGATGTCAACACTGGTTTTAAAAACATGTTTATATTTGCAGTGAATTTTTTAGGCAATAATTTTGCTTTGAAGCGCCCGTAAATTTATTATCAATATTAAGAAAAATTGACCCCTAATCTATTCAACCTGAATAATTAAGCAGGTCACTATCTGCCCCGGCACTTAACTGAAGGAATAAAAAAAGGCGCCCGCAGGCGCCCTCAGAACTCAGCATGCTGTAAAGAGCTTTATTTTGCCAGGCTTGCCAGTAAAACCTTCGCGGTCTCGGCTGATGAACCTGGGTTCTGACCGGTAATCAGCAAACCGTCCTGAACCGTGTAGGACTGCCAGTCATCACCGCGTGAGTAGAGACCCCTGTTCTGTTTCAGCACATCTTCAACCAGGAACGGCACCACCTCAGTCAGGCCAACGCCCTCTTCTTCACTGTTCGTGAAGCCAGTAACTTTCTTTCCTTTGACCAGAGGCGTGCCATCAGCATTTTTCACATCACGCAGGACACCTGGAGCATGACAGACCAGCGCAACCGGTTTGCCCGCCTGCAGGGTTTGCTCAATCAGCGAAATGGAGTGTTTGTCGTTTGCCAGATCCCATAAAGGACCATGGCCGCCTGGATAGAAAACGGCATCAAACGCTTCCTGATCAACAGTATCAAGCTTGACGGTCGAGGCCAGTACTGCCTGAGCAGCAGAATCGGCATGGAAGCGGCGGGTCTCATCAGTCTGAGAATCGGGTTCATCACTTTTTGGATCGAGTGGAGGCTGTCCGCCCTTCGGTGAAGCCAGGGTAATCTCTGCGCCCGCATCAAGAAATGCATAGTAAGGTGCGGCAAGTTCTTCCAGCCAGAAACCGGTCTTCTTGCCAGTGGTGCCCAACTCATCATGCGAGGTCAAAACCATTAAAATTTTCATTTCCGCTCCATATCACAGTTAGTCGGTTTCAGGTGTAAGTATAGTCAGAACCAGCGTCTGAGCCGCTATCTTCTGCGTTGACCCGTTAATCATGGCGGGGTTACGAATATTTATGAAATTTATTTCTTCAATTTCAGTTATTCACATAGCATTATAGCTTAATGAAATACGATCTGAATTTACTGCCAGTTTTGCTGGTCATGATGGAAGAGCGCAACGTTACCCGCGCAGCGGAACGGCTTGGCATAACCCAGCCGGCGCTTTCTAATGCATTAAACCGGCTGCGTGAAACGCTCAACGATCCGCTATTTATCCGCGAGCGTTACGGGATGCGACCGACGCCGAAAGCGGAACAGCTGGCTCAAGTGGTCGGTGCTGCGCTGTCATCGATCGACAAGGTTATTCTTGGCCAGCAGGACTTTGATCCGCTTCATGCCACCCGGCTCTTCACGCTTGCGCCTAACAGCTATGTCGAATTCATCATGATGCCTGCCATCGTGGCTCGTCTGAGGAGCTGTGCGCCCGGCATCCGACTCCGCCTCACTCCTTTTGGCAATGACGTCACTGAAACCGGTGTGATTTCAGGTAATACCGATATGGTGCTGGGCCGTATCGTGGAGCCGCCCGACAATCTCGTCGTTCAGCACCTGATGAATGAAGGTCTGGCCTGCGTGATACGCGCCGATCATCCGCTGGTGGGCGAAAACCTCAGCGCGGAGCAATATGAGCAGCTAAAGCACGTCAACGTTCTGCCGCCTGGCCGTATGCGCGCCGGTTTATATCAGGCGCTTGAACAGCGAGGCCTGCGTCGTCAGGTTGCAGTCTCCGTCACACACTTTCTGGCCGTGCCGGAAATGATTGCGGTCACGGACTACTGCGCGACCCTGCCGCGTTTGATCTGTCAGCACCTTTCACGCGATCAGCGGCTCAGAATCATTCCCGCGCCGGTTGACCTGGGCACCTTTCCGGTTGAAATGGGCTGGCATGCACGCTATCGCGACGATCCTGCCCATCGCTGGTTCAGGGCGTTGATAACGGAGACGGCACAGTCGCTGTCTGATCCTCAGATAAACAATTAGCACGATCACCATTGCCGCACTAATAGTTAATATTGATATCATAACCTGAGTTACTATTATTCCCATCGGAGGCAAACATCCTCCCAATTCATAACTCAGGAAAATGACAGCATTACTTTTGCAAACCCTGCCATATAGGGCCCTTAGGGGATTGTTCTGAGAGTAATTATTTGTTATGTACACTGCTATGTACAAAATATAAAACTAAGATCGAAGCCTATGAGTTACTCTGTAGTCGCAATTCTTTATTCAGTGCTACAAATTTTTCGGTAACGTTTCAGGTACCATAATCCTCTGTAGTCCTTCCCTTTCGATCATCTCTTCGCCGTGGGTCATAGCCAGTCTTCTGAATAATATTCCTGCAGGTGGGTGCTGAGCTGGAAAGCGACAGCATCGCCACACTTAGCCTTAAGCGTTGACTTTACGTTATACACAAGGCACTGCATGATACGCTCAGCCTTTTTGGCCAAAGCCACGACAAACTCGATCTAAACATCCCTCCAGCGGTGGCGCATGGTGGGTGCGATCATCTTATTCTTGCATTACGGGATCGTGAAACACTTAATGCCATGGCGTATGGCTTGGCGAAGGGCGAGAGGCTGGCACGTCGTGAAGGTTATAAAACATTTCGTCTGATTTTTGCCGCGAATTCACGCTTTTTCATGTCCGGAATCCTTTTCATGCCGGTGATATTTATGAAGATCCGACTACCGGAGTAGCAGCATCAGCTGCACTGGCAGGATATCTGAGGGACATCAGCTGGCCAAAAAGCGGCTCGGTCGAAATCAGCCAGGGTGAAGCTATAGAAGTAACCTCCCGCCGGCTGGTCAATATATCACCAGAGCAGGGAAGAGCGGTATCCAGGTCGCAGAGACAGTAAGGCGTCTGCGCTAAGTCAGCGCGGCCTGGTCTTTTTAAGAGTAATGGTGACGCATCTCATCCGGATAAACATGACAGGAAAGGATGTAGCTGAAAGTGCGGAAATACTTTTTTTTATCAGCATATAACCAATAGAGAAAAATCTTAACTATACAAAGCCAGTACCTGACTGTACTTCATCCGGAGTGGCCCGAATGACAGAACGCGCAGCATAATGTTGACTCGGGTGACGAGCTCCAGTTCCTGCACGGCCAGCACTCGCTGGCGCATTTCGCCGTCCTCTTCTGAAGTGTCATCCTCCTCCACGGCGGCGCGTAATGCTCTGCCATCACTGATAATCAGACAGGGTGTGCTGTTCAGGTTAACTGCATTGAGCATTTAGTAACATTGCTGTATTGCTCCGGTAATGTATGACATTGACATAAAAAACATAGCAGGAGGCTCTGAATTGAAGTCGAAAAAACCAAGATAATAGAGGAGGAAATTTACGGTAAATTACCGTTTATTCCTGATAAAAAGCCAATAAAAAGCATTTAAAATAACACATAGAGCTTCTTAACTTTTGGCTGGTGAATGGAATATCTCTGGCCATACTGCGTAGGCAGACGCGTACCGGGTGGAAAAAAACCGGGCATAGCGGCTTAAATGCATCCCAGAAGTTTCTGTCTTAGAGCTGTACACGTTGCATCCTGACCGGTGCAGCTGTTCGTTTTACATCAATAATGTAACTTACATTTTAGAATAAGCCAGATAAGGCACACCGCTTTGCACATAAAAAACCTGCACAGGGCAAGCTAACAGACTCAAAGAGGTTGATTGACATTTTTTCATAACATGTGGGCTATGGGTTCTCTGAAAAACGGTTTCACTGTAGCCGTTATTGCCTGACTAATCTGTTCCTGCAAACAGATCTTCTCGCCACCTATAAAACAGGCATAAAAAAGCCCGCTCATGGCAGGCAATTGACTCAATGGGGAAATGTATACTCTCTATTACACGCACAACATGCGTTGGATGTAGGCGGATAAGTTAGTACAAAGACAACATAAAGCAAATTTTGTAAACAAATGGAGCGGTAAGTCACAAATACAGGACATAAAAAAAGCCTGCACAGGGCAGGCAAATTATATCGCAGGGTAATAGTATCCATCTCTTGTGCAGAAGCAGCGGCAGCAGCGGCTGTGTTCTGATGGAATTCTACATGACCAACATTAGTTTCACCATAAAAAGAGGGGCAACAAAATATTACAAACCGTTTACCCTCGCCTCACATTGACTCAGAAGCCACCAGCATGATTAACCCAATCGACTCACACATCATTACCAGCAACGCGGCCATATTGCCAGAAACAGTGACCTGCCCCCAGGATTAAATACAAAACTCAGTTAGTAATGTCGGATTCTTCACTCTCAGAATTACCCTTTCTCCAGCTCGCTGCAAATTCAGACGGCGTCTGATAATTCAGCGTGGAGTGCGGGCGACATTCGTTATAATCCTGACGCCATTCGCTGATGGTTTTCCTGGCATGACTGACGTCGCTGAACCAGTGTTCATTCAGGCATTCATCGCGAAAGCGTCCGTTAAAACTCTCAATAAATCCGTTCTGTGTCGGCTTGCCGGGCTGGATAAGCCGCAGCTCTACGCCATGCTCAAAGGCCCATTGATCGAGCGCGGGGCAGGTAAATTCCGGGCCCTGATCGGTTCTTATCGTAGCCGGGTAACCACGAAACAGCGCAATGCTGTCCAGAATACGCGTGACCTGCACACCTGAAATCCCGAAGGCAACAGTGACCGTCAGGCATTCCTTTGTGAAGTCATCGACGCAGGTAAGGCACTTGATCCTGCGGCCAGTAGCCAGCGCATCCATGACGAAATCCATCGACCAGGTCAGATTGGGTGCCGCCGGGCGGAGCAGCGGCAGACGTTCTGTTGCAAGCCCTTTACGACGACGTCTGCGTTTAACGCCCAGCCCGTTCAGATGATAAAGGCGGTACACGCGCTTGTGATTAACCAGAAGCCCTTCACGGCGCAGTAACTGCCATATGCGGCGGTAGCCAAAACGCCTGCGCTCCAGTGCCAGTTCAGTAATGCGCCCTGATAAATGGGCATCAGCCGCCGGACGCTGAGCGTCATAGCGGCAGGTCGACAGGGACAAACCAGTCAGCCTGCAGGCTCGACGTTGCGACAGACCGGTCGCATCACATATCAACACCACGGCTTCGCGCTTTTGGTCTGTCGTCAGTACTTTCGCCCCAGAGCCACCTGAAGCGCCTCCTTATCCAGCATGGCCTCGGCGAGCAGCTTCTTAAGGCGGGCGTTCTCCTCTTCAAGCGACTTCAGGCGCTTAACCTCAGGCACCTCCATACCGCCATACTTTTTACGCTAGGTGTAAAAGGTGGCGTCGGAAATGGCGTGCTTACGGCAGAGCTCACGGGCAGAAACCCCGGCTTCGGCCTCGCGGAGAATACTGATGATCTGTTCGTCGGAAAAACGCTTCTTCATGGGGATGTCCTCATGTGGCTTATGAAGACATTACTAACATCGTGGTGTATTAATCAACGGGGAGCAGGTCATAATGTATTGATATTCATAGTTAAATTTCTCTCCATCCTGAATAAAGCTAAGTCCGTGATTTAAATCGATGGCTTTTTTCAAGTAACGGCAGAGCGACATAAAGCTTTAGAAAAATGATTTACTTAAAGTCTTCAGTTAAAGATTCAAGCTTTCTGTTCTTTACAGATGAAAGCAAAGAGGCCGCTTCTGGCACAAAGCGGATTAACTTCAGATTAATGCCTGCTATGAGCGAAAAGAGGAAAAAAGATGATGCCGCGCAACATATCTTCTTATCGGGATTGAAAGGTCATGATACTAGGCGTATCAAAAAGACGGCACTTTTGCCATTCTATTAGGAAATGGAATTATGGCGGACAGAAGACCACTCAATCCTGGCGTAGTTGTTCCTAAACCTGGCGGTGGTACCCAGCCCCGCGATCGTAACAATGATGGAAGAGTTCGAGAGAAGCGCTCGGATGCGGATAAACCACGCAAATAATGACTAGCCGCCTCTGGGCGGCTCTTTCTTATGATGATCCAGCCGTGAGCAGGATTCACCCTAATACTCAAGTGGGTTGTTGATAAGTCAGCGTCCGCTTATGGCACAAAGCGGACATTGATGGCTTTCAAGATTCTATCTGTATTGCCTGCCCCGCCTCCTTTTTACGCCTGTAAAAGCACCGACAATGCAATGCTGGCCGCCAGATCATCCCGACGCTCTGAAAGAGCCAGAATTCTGCTGGCAACGTTCTCCGGCGTCACTGGCTCCCCACCAGCAACCAGCTCCCAGACAGCCTTCCCCATTGCCATGCATGCTGTCTGACACACCTGTTCCTCAAATTCCCTTTTTATGCTTCATCTCTTGCCTAAAGAAGCAGAATCTAAACCATTCTGCTGAACCGTAAATTCAGTGGTCTCGATTAAGGAGCACGCCTTCCAGATTCCCGCTGGCTTTCCTGTGAAGAGCCTGGACGTTAGTCCAGCTACGAACAAAGCTGCCGTCGCTTCACTTAAAATCCATTCTACGACATCCAACGATGAACTGTATTACTACCCTTAACTCACTTTTTGCATGCTCCGCAATTAACCCGGCAGCTCCGGAAAAATCAACTGTAACAGACTGAAAAGACATACTTAATTTTCACTTTTCTGAATTGTACCTGATTGAAAATGGCCTCCTCTAAACGGTTGTGCATGCCGAATCATGCATCCCACTTTTAAGCAGGAGTTCAGATGTTATTCAGAAAAGCGTCCATGGCTTTGCTGGCCACCACAATTTTGTGTACCAATGCGATGGCTGAGGATACGGATGTAAGGCCTACCATGTCTTTTGGTTACCAGCGTGGCCATATTAAAGATTTTGGTGAAATTCAGGGCGGAAACTTCAGGTTTCAGTACGAGACATCATCACCGTGGGGTTTCATGGGATCTGTGTCGGTGATGAAGAAGAACTGGCAGGATGCTGACACTGAGTGCAGAAGGAGTAATGCACAATGCAAAGAGAATTATAATGCAAAACATCGGTTAGACAGACAGGCAGAATATTACTCTGCTCTGATCGGCCCGACCTATCGCATCTCAGAGAAACTCAGCGTCTTTGCCTTAGGGGGGATTTCGCATACGAAAGTAGATAATCCATTAATCTTCGATGATCGCAACAACTCTCAGATGAAAAATGGTTCCACTTCATCCAACCAGTTTGCATACAGCACAGGGCTGACATTTGATGCAACCGAAAATCTGGCATTAACTGTGGGCTTTGAAGGATCTCAGGCCGCATTTGCATCAAAAAAACATAAGATGACCAGTGTCTTCGTCAATGCGGGATATCGCTTTTAAGTATTAATTCAGTGGCTCGTTCCGGACGAGCCACTTTCAACTATTGCCTGGTGCTGCTGGCCAGTCTATTTTTTTCATTACACTTGCATTCAGCCTGTATACTTCAGCTAAATGTTTTTTCCAGGCGTCGAGTTTCTGTTTCTCTTCTTCATTTAGTCCGTATACATCCTGCACTACCGCCAGCATGCGTATTTCGGTATCGGCTTTTTCCAGCAGCGCATTCTTTATTGCCTGATTATCCTCAATAGTGCTGTATTCCTGTTCAGGGATATCCGTCCAGACGGGCATTCCTTCCTTGCCAGACCCACGCTGTTTCCCTTCTGGGGGGGTACCGGTAAACTGTTGCCAGACTTCATCAGAAACAGGAATAATATCCTCCTGCCAGATACCGTTTCCTCTGTAAGCGGCCTCCTCATCCAGAAAATAAAAGGCATTACTTTTTGCACTGAAACCCATCTGCATAATCAATACCCCATAGCCAGCCAGTAGAATGCGGGTTCACCATTGCCGGCGTGCAGGGTAAAGTTTAATTGATTAACATCTGATATAAATGAATTGTCTTTACTCATTTTATGTCTGCCACATTGCGTAATTAATACGAGGGAACAGTAGTTGGGAAAAGCTGCCGGGTAATTAATCTCGCCTTTGCTTGTTTCATGCAGTCCTCCCTGAATAACGAGCTTACTGACCGGATCTTTCCAGATGAAAGGGAAGCCTTTTGTCTTATGAACAAATGATGCTGAACGGCCTGCCAGCCATGAATGCAGACTTCCGCCGCTCCATGCTTCTCCAGCAATATCGCCTTTAGTAGTGACTTCTGCTTTCCCAATCTTCAATGGCATGTCGGTGCTCAGTGAGCCTTCAACGTTTAACGGACCTTTTACTTCCCCGCCGCTTACGGGAATATAGCGGCGATCAAAATTACTCCAGTCAATATGCTGCTGGTTATTACACAGGATCCAGGCATTCAGAGTCGCATTCCACTCAACTTCATTTTGCTGGCAGCTGCTTAGGGTACCCTTCCTGAGTTCTCTGGCGTCATCGTTTAAGACCGGACAGGCCGGGAAATCACCGACACGGAGTTTGCATGCCCCTGCATTAGTCGCCTGTGTGCGAAAGAACAGACGCATGCCATCTGTGAGCTTTGTGACGGGTGGCTGGCAGATCAGATGAAAGTTATCACCCTCGCTTTTAACTTTGCCACTGTTAAGACGTCCCTGCTGCACAGCAGCAATGATGCCATCCTCAGGAAGAAAAGGCGCATCCTCAGCCATATGTATCGCTGAAGCATCAATGGATAATGCGCCGCTATCCACGGTAATTACCCATGCTGCCGTATAACCGGGATCCGGTGTCGGGGCTATCTGTTCACCTTTTCGGGCGGCCATACCCGCTTTTAATGAGACATGACAGCCACCGGATCTTACCGTGTTTTGTGGTGCGCCGCTGTTATCTGGTCCGCTGAAAGCGATCGCCGGATCAGCAGCATTGTAATATGGCAGCACAGCGGGCCCCGTGTCAGTGTCGGCATAAGCCACCTGAATGAGGTAGTTGATGCTGTGCCCCTGCATGGCGGGTGCATCAAGCCTGAAAAGGCAGGGTGTCAGACTCAGACCCTGCTTCAGAATAGTATTGATGTTATCGGCAGCCAGTGACGAGTAAGGCGTGCCATCAATATGCTGCAGGGAATAAATCTGCCCCTCCCCGACCTGAACAGTCATGGAAGCCGGTGCGGAAGGCTTACATACCAGACCACATAGCCAGGTACTCTCACCCAGAAAGGCTGACGCCAGTTTCGCCAGCCCTGTCATGGCGAATTTATTGGTATTAAGCAGGTCGGTTTCGAGCGGAATAGCGCCCGGATAAACAATCTGACGATCCATAAAGTTACCCATTAAAAAAGGCCACCTTCAGGGTGGCCATTGCATGATTGTTAACGAAGGAAGAGAGATTAATGAATTCTCACCCAGACCAGCGTGCCTTCCGGTTTGACGGCTTCGATCGCAGCATAAATCTGTGCATCCGTAACACTGCCCTTAACCATTCCCCGGGAGACATATTGGGCGCGCGAAGCACTGCCATAGCCCGCTGTTGAAATTCCGTAGCCTGCCACCTGGGGGATGCCCTGACCGCGCGGACGACTGACGACCACAAATGCCTGGTAAGGCAGACAATGTGATCCATATCCACCCGCAGCACCATAACCGATTGCAGGTCCGCCATACGCACCTGTATCTGCAGGGCGTGACGGCTCGAACACGACTGGTGTGTTCCCGGTCAGCATCTCAATAATGTTGGTAACGGCCTGACGCGTACCCCGCTCGCGAAGCAGATTCGTTTTTATCTGGATCCGGAAGGGGTCATCAGACATACCTGCACGTCTGGTCAGGCTAGTGCCAAAGAAGTCATAGGCTGCAACGTCCAGCCAGCCATCACTCGCCGTGGAGATGCGAGTCTGCTTATGTGCGTAGCGATAAAGGGTGTAGCACCAGGATAACGCGGTGGCACAGGCTGAAAGCACACCTTCGAAAATCGGTGTGTCATCACTGAACCAGCCTGGCGGCAGCAGCGCATGAAGCCGGTTGAGAAAGTCGTTCCTGTCACCTTTAGCCATTCAGCTCACCGTAATCTGACCTTTGCGAATAACCTGTTTTGACGAGGCCGCAAGGTCAGCTTTACCGTCATTGAGGGTAAGGTATGTCACGTTCGTGACCAGTGGACTGGCCGCATAGGCCACTCTGATGATCCGGGTGTAGGCCAGAAGCTGTCCGGGATGAAGGTCTGCAATGTATTGCGATACGGCCGCCTCAATCAGACCGGCCACCTTAGAGTGATCTGTTTCATTATCTGTCGTAAATGAAAGTATGACCTTTGCATAGATGACCACCGGCCTGAAAACCCCAAAGGCGATGGTAAATCCGCGCACATCGTCAATAGCCCTGTATGCACGATCAAGCAATTCGCGTGGCGGCATACCGCTGCCATCATCAATAACGGCATAAAAATAGCCCGGCTGTGGTCTACCGTCCCAGGAGACATTCTCGGTCAGGGTAAAGCTGACGCCGCGCTGAACATTGCTGAGCGCAAACGTAATCGCCGCTCTTGTGGCTTTTGATAATGAAGCGATCCACATTCTGAATCGCGCGCGGAAATCGTCGTCTGATTCAGCGTCCTGACCGCCCACAAACGCCGCTGGGTTAGTCACCTGATCGACATATAACACAGAACCCGTAATAAGGGTGACGGTACCCGGCTGCGCATTACCTGCAGCGCCTGCGGTATCTGCCCTCACCGGTACCTCCAGGGAAATCACACCCGCTGCGATGACATAGCCCGACTGTCCGGGCCGGTCGGCAATAACCGTGTAGCTCTGTGTGCCATCGAGGGTGGTTATCTTTGTCCCGACCGGGATAAGGGCCTGGCTCGCGGGGGTAAGACGGGAGAACGTCACGTTACCGGCAGCCTGTACAGCAGAGCGACGGAAAAAACCAAAGTCTGCCATCCAGCTGTCCAGGTCTTCGCCGGAGCATGTCGCCGCGCGGGTTGTCACCAGCAGCTTTACAATCAGCTGCTGGAGCCACATGACCACACCGGCATTGGATTCAGCCAGTGAACGCAGAATGCTCCCGATGGAAAAATCCACCAGCTTTGCTGCCCGAGCCTGTATCGCTGTGACCTGTTCGCCGACGAGTTCAGTGAAGGATTTGACGTTGAGCGATGACATCCGCTTACCTCGCGACATCGAAGTGGAGAGTTTCTGGCGTGCCGGTCAGGGCATCGGTGTAGACAATGGATACGCTGACGCCCCCTTCTATCAGGACCAGTTTCACTACTGGCGGTGGATAGTGCGCGACGGCCTCTTCAAGCAGCATCTGGCCGCTGATGAGCGCCTTCCACTCGCCCGGCTGTACAGCTTCACCGACTTTTTTACCCAGCCCGGCACCGTATTCAGGATGAAACAGATAATCACCGGGGTTGGTCAGCAGTCGTCGCAGAATACGTTGCTTCGTGCGAACGCTGCCCAGAGCCGTGCGCAGATCGCCCGTAGAGGAGGGCGCAAGATCTCCTCCGGTAAAATGATAAAGGTCGTGCATAGGTTACCGTTGCAGAGTGGCTTTGATTTGCTGTTCTGGCGGGGCTGTAAAGTTGCCCTGACCTTTCTCGAGATGTGTGTGACCGCTATAAACGGTACGAATATGATGAACCGTGCCATAGCGACCATTGTTGTCGCTGATCTCTTTACCGACCGTCAGATTTTCATCTATCCGGACGTCGCCACCAGTAAAGTGATGTGCTGGTGCGTCATAAATGAGTTTTTCCTTCGCACTCAGCAGGACGTCCCCGCTGTTGAGAAACTTTAAAAGCGATCCGCCCTGATGCACCAGCCAGAATTCACCGGAAGGGGGACCCGGGCAGCGGTCTTCATCGTTATAAAACTGCCCTGCCGCCATACCAACCCCGGCCAGGCTGGAATCAAACTCAACCTCAGCTACGGCACCAATCATCGGCCCTGCCGCAAGCCCCCAGCCGTTTCCTGCCCATGGCGTGCTGAGGGGGATCCAGCCGGTTTCCTCACCCGTCGGCTGCAGCAGTACCTTCACTGTGTAGTTGTCCGGGTCATAGGCCGTGATAATGCCCTGACGTGTGCCCCTCTCACCCGCATTGCACTGGCGCGATGTCGCCGCCATGATATTCAGCAGCGCCCTCACCGCTCAACACCCGGCGCCGTGCTGTGGTTCTTACCCGACATCTGCATGGTGTAGCCTGTTTCCCAGCTCAGCGTACGTCGCACCCGATCACAATGGTAAATCTGGTCGAACGGGCTTTGTGTACCCTCAATACGTACATGCATGTAAGGCATGAGCAGGTTGTCACCTGCCGTTGATCCGCTGACGTTCATCTCGTGCTGTATCACCTGCCGGTAGATGGACTGTGCCAGCGCATGGGCGGCTTCAGGCGTTAATCCGTTACGTATGACACGATAAATCTGCGTGTCAGATGAGGCGCTTCCGGGAACTGTTCGCTTACCAGGGTTTGGGTAAGAGGCACTGAACTGTTTATTCTTGCACTTTGCATTCCAGCTGAGCACCTCAACCGACACTCCCCTGGCAATTGTCAGCGCACGTGAAAATGTCAGGTCATCGGAGACATGGCAGCGGGGATACGCCTGCTCACCGGGAGGCTGCCAGCGGATAACATAATCATCATCACCCGCAGGGTCGCGTCGGGGTTCGAAATGCAGGCTGTCACCTTCCACATAAACCGAAAAGTTTTCGATGCCCGCCAGGCTGGTTATCAGGTCCCATTCCGTCTGTTCGCCTGTCAGGTGTGTCGAATCGATCTTATAGTATTCACCGACGCGCTGTGTCGTCGCCGTCACAACCGGTGTCAGGCCGTGACGCTGCGCCAGCGTGGTGACTATCTGTGAACTGGTGAGATTTTTAAAGCTTTCACCCGGTGTCTTCGCATCAATTAGCTTTGCGGTGAAATCGCGCCCTTCTGCTGAAATCTCAAAGCGTGCCGGTTCGTAATGCCAGGTATCAATGCTGCCTGTGATGTGTCTTTTCTCGTTAACACCGGTCTGGGTTACTATCGAAATGAACAGCTCGGTCCTGATCGTGGTCTGCACCGCCCACCAGTTAAGCAGCTGCATGTCCGGCGGCAGCGCTGAAATTGCCAGCGTTAGCTCAAACGTCCCTGCACCACGAAAGGCATTGTTCTCAACGCTGAATGATACAAATGGCACGTCTTTGTCATTTAAAACACAACGCCCGCTGACTTGGCGGGCGCCCGATTCGGTAATGGGGTTGCTGACGTTCATCGCTAACTCGCCGGGCTGGTGGGTATTTTCAGCGTGTGAATGCCGCTCAGTTGCGGATCGGCCAGGTCATTGGCATCGGCAATACTGGTCCATAAAGAGGCGTCCCCATACTGCTCTGATGCCACCTTATACAGATTGCCACCGGACAACGTTACCGCTCTGACGCCATTGGCGGCCTGCCCTGAGTTTACATTTTTGTTGAGCCTGCCCAGCACATTCTGAAGATGATACAGGGCCGGAATGCGGGTCGCGTGGTCTGACTGAAGAAGCAGATTACTGACGGTTTTTGATATGGGATTGCCGGGTACCAGTCCACCCAGTGAGGTAATCTCCAGAGTCGCAGCCTCAAGCAGTGCCAGCTCATGCTGAATGATATTCCGGGCAGCAATCAGGGGTCTGACAACGGACTGAATCTGCGCAACAGTAGCATGCGCAAAGTCCGTTACCTTCTTAACCGCCTGATGCAGATTTCTGATTGCCTGCGTAACGGCATCAACGTTGATGATACTGGCAAGGCCCAGCGCGCGGCCCAGGTCGCTGTCAATCAGCTCCCGCAGCGCCCCGGTCAGGGCATCCACTTTCGCTGGCGAGCCCTCATTGCGGACAACCGCGACCTCAATGGAATAGGGGCGGCGCCAGACATATTCGTAGACCGGACTGAACGCGGTGATGACCACCGTGAAACGATAGTCATCGAGCGTCAACAGAACCGGGTGCCCGGCATCCCGCATGCGTTCAAGCGCGCTGACACGCTCACCCGCCTGCGAGCCCGTGATGATGCCAGACCAGGTCAGTGGCTCATACTCCGTGCCCAGCACATCAATAATGCGGTGGCCGCCAATCAGCTGATGCCGGACGGTTTTCTGTCTGCCGTGAATGACAACCTGTTCGGGGACCTCAAATTCCATAAACTCGAAGTCGCCCAGCATAAGCCGGGTAACAGTCGGATCGATACCCTGAGCAAACTGCGTGAGAGAATTCAGAAGGGACATACTGCGAGTGCCTGTTTCAGATATGACTGACAATGAAAAATAGGAGCCGCCATCTGCCGGGAGGCATGCGAATTTTCAGAGCCTGACCGTTCAGGCTGCCTGCAAAAGATGTCCGGACATCAAATATGGTGCAAAAAAGCATCTACCCAGACGTTATTCAGTCCGGATTTTATTCTGCTGCAGGTCAGCCAGATGATGACTGTCATTTATTCCGGCCAGTGCGATGTTGACGGCCTCTTCCAGCAAGTCATAAGTAACCTCGCCAGTCAGCACCCTGTCCCCGATAATGGTTGTCGGCGTACCTGAGTAATGAAGCCGTCTCATTAACGCCTTATTCACTTCGATAATGTTCTGTGTATCAAGCGGATAAGTTGTGACTTTCATTCCGGCAGCATGCAGGGCTGAATAAATACGCAGGTCGTCACCCATACCGCTGTCTGACATCAGCGCATGGTGAAAAGCATGGAATTTTTCAGGTTCTTCGATCCAGACGGCTAGCGCCATGCGCGTAACAGCGGTTGACGCTTCCGGACCGTATGAAATCAGTTTGTAGGTGATCGCAATCTGAGGATAGGCCTTTAAAAGCTTTTCCAGATTACTGTCCAGTCGTTTGCAATGAATACAGTCGTAGTTCACGAAACTGACAATTTTCAGTACAGGTTGCTCAGCACCAACGACTGGAGAGAGCGGATCGTTCAGCAGTTTATTGCGCATCAGAGCATCTGTCTGCGATGGACGCTGCGGCTGTTCTGCGGTAATGCCAGTGTTTGCCTGATGATGCGCCACCCCGGCAGTTGCCTGCCCTGCGCCCATGAGCATCAGCAATAAAACGAATTCATTAAGCATTATCCTGCTCCACAGATAATCTCACAGTTGCCATAACGGAACGCAGTGACTGCGATTTTCATTACCTCACTAACAGTGAAATCAGCATGGCCAAAGCGGCGTTCAGAATTCTGAATACCGGAAGCTGTGAAGGTGTTAGCTGAAGAAGAGGCATATAAGGCCTGCCTGCAGGGATGTGGTTCAAACCAGGCTGTCATCAGGGCAGAGAGAGGCTGCCAGCCTGACCGGGATACACCATCAGCATGGATGGATCGAAGGTGCTGGTGGATGACGGTGCTCTGGCTGCCTGCTTACTGATGCCACTCATGACAGTGGCCACCAGTACCTGTCGACCTTCATGCGTCATCAGCAGATTTACGGGCTGCCCGTTATTAACGCCAGAAACTGGCGGTATCGGGGGATACCTGCCGGTTTTACGAAACGCCTGCTCACGAAGATGCTGTCTGTCGAAGTCCGCCTGGGCAGGCATCCAGGGTTTATAGGCAACGCCGTGGTCAAGCGCATTCTGACGTGCCAGTCTGCCACGCTCTGCCATTTCCCGGCTCTGCGATACCGTGCTGCCCGGATACAGGGCGGCAAGCGTTACGGCAGAGATTATGCCCGGCAGACCGGTCAGCGCGGCGGTGAGTCCTGTCAGACCTGTAGTGGCGCTTCTGCCAATAAGCAGGTCAATGCCCCAGCCCGCCAGTTTAAGTGGTGTCAGCAGTGCGCCCGCAGCATGTCTGATGAGCCAGAATCCGCCACTGATGCCTGCAAGGCCGGTCACGGACAGCGCCGCCTGCCCCGCAAACTTCGCCATCTCAGGATGCCGGTGCGCAATGTCTGCCATCTGCTGAAGAGAGTGCGTGAGCATGTCTAGACCCTGTGTGAAGGTGTCCAGCAGGCCGCCATCTTTCCCCATCACCCGCTGCAGGTCCTGCCATTTCTTGTGAAAGTCGATCGCTTTGCCGTTGTAAGTGCTGCCGACCGCACCATAGGCATCATTCAGGCCGCGCGCGACTCCGTAGGCATCAATGCGGTGATGAATGGTCTCAAGCTGTTTGTCGATGAGACTGAACATCTTGCCGCCGGTACGCCCGAATATCAGGGCGTTCTCACGCTGCTTCTGTTCTTCGGTGTAATGGTGCCTGCGGTAGAGTGGCAGGATGACGTTTTCATAGTATTCGACAGGCGACTGGCTGAAGAGCTGCGCGTTGATAAGTGGATTGCCCCGGAAACGCTTCACGCCGCCCAGGCTGTTGAGTTCAATCTTGCTGGCATCCCAGATGCCCATCGTCATCAGGTCGTGCGTAACCTGATTAGGCAGCTTCACAATCCCGTTTAACCGGTTGTAAGCGGTCATCAGCGCATCACCCGCTGAACTGCCCTTCAGTTCACCTATAATCGGCTCCAGCTCAGCAAACAGGGCTTTATTGCTCAGGTTGAAGGCAGAGGTGCCCGCTTTGGCCATAAACTGACGGTACTGGGTGAAATCGACATTACCGCCTGAAGACTGTATGGCACGGAACGCCGCGTCCATCAGTTCGTTGAAGCGCTCCGGGCTTTTCAGTCCACCCGCCGTCTCGGTGAAGCGCAGCATATCCATCTGTTTTGCGGTTGTGGCTTCACGCTGATGTTCATCCAGCCCGCGGGAGGCGAAGGTGATACGCGCCAGCACCGGTGCCGCCAGTTTTGCCGCGCGCAGCTGCTCATCCAGCGTTTTTGCTCCGGATTCGCTGAATACCCCCTGCGCTTCCACAAGATATTTCATTATGTCAGTGGCCGAGGAGCCCCGGATACGGGTAGTTTCAGCGAAACGTTGTGCTTCATCTGTCGCAGCCTGACCCATGCCGAACTGTCTGAACTTCTCGGTCATGGTCTGGTAGCGGGCTGCCTCATCAACAAAGCCCTTCAGCATTCTGAAACCCAGATAGCCGGTGGCCAGATTTGTCATACCCTCTGAAAAGGAGCCTCCGCCGGGAGGGTGTCCATCACCGCCACCACGCCCTGCACCGCCGCCGCCCCAGCCCCCCGGGGGCACGCCATTATGCCAGCCATGCCACCAGCCACCCTGTCCTGAAGGCGGAGGGAGTGCGAGCCTCCCGCCAGGGCTGCCATATCCACCGCTGCCACCTGCAGCGGCGGCCCCCGCTGCCAGAACGGGCAGTGTCATGGCTGCACCGTAACCACCTGCCAGCAGCGGGGCATTACGCGAGGCCCGGTTGATACGCTGTGTCTGGTCAGCAATCTCGCGGATGGCACCGGCATATTCACGCGCGCCGCGTGACGCACCAGAGAACTCATTATTGAGGGAGCGATTGAGCGCCCGCAGCGCAGATGTTGCCTCGCGGGCCGCACGGGTCAGTGCTTTGATGTTCCTGGTGATGGTGACGAACTTCTTATTTAGCTCAATCGCATCACGGCTTACCTGAAGCAGGTTGCGTGTAATCTGGTCATCCAGTGCAAGGCGCACGGCTACACGGTAAGCCTGAATATCCATAGGAACCTCGTTTTATGTGCATAAAAACCCGCCGCAGCGAGTCTGTTTGCGGAGCTCAACATACAAAAGGGATACTGAACTTTAACGTTTAACTGTCGATAATTGGCTTGGACCCAATTATAGGAGCCTCAGGCTATGGATAAGCTCTCCCGGTTATTTGAAAAATCCCGAGATGTTCAGTCGCTTTATAAGCGAACAACTGACACTCAACTCAACTTTATCGCGACAAAATGCAATCGAGACGAAGTGGCGGCTATCCATATCAGGCTGAAGCTATTTCGCGCAGAGTTTGCTGTTTGCCCCGAATGGGACGGTGACACTCAAGACCAGATATGGGATGCGATCGAGACACATAAGCGCCTACTTCTGCAGATTGATTTGCTAAAGAAGCCATAAACAGTGCTAATTCACACTGAATAATTAAGGCTGACTGCCGATACTTAAGGCATGTAATTCAAGGAGAACGCTCAATGGAACAACCAAACCCTCTCGCAGTCCTGTCCTCAATCATCTGGTTTTTGATGTTTATCCCATGCTTTCGCATGGCTCAGAAAGCTGGGTTTGGCTGGAAGATGGCGTTGCTCCTGTCCTGCCCGGGCATACATTTCGTTATGCTCTATGTCTTCGCTTACAAGAAGTGGCCAAATGCGCCGTACCGATAAGCGCTTATCCATGGCTTTTAGCTAAGATTATATAGACATAAAAAACCCGCCGTAGCGGGTTAGAATGCTAAATTTATCTCTTTAGCGATTCCATATAGTCCATGGCTTCAACGAATGAAGAGCATTGTTTCTGCAATTCATCACTTAACATGTGCAATTTATCTTTGTTTTGTTCGCACATAGAACCAGCCTTTGTGACTTGATATGTCGCGGATATCATTTTATTAACAGCCTGAATACACTCTTTGTGTTGAGGGTTACCCTCACACACCGCTTCCGGGGAAGCCCTAAGATTATTCACCATGTCATTTGCATAACCTGAAGTGAATGGCAGTAAAACCAGTAATGTACCTATTAAAATCTTTTTCATGTACCTACCCGAAAGTGGAATAGTGAAAAAATCAGCCTTAACTTAATGCAATTTCGCTTAGATAAAAGCTGCCCGCAAGTGGCTCAACATCAGATTGGCTTTTACACTCTATTTGTAATTTATAGATAATCTGGGTTCCTTCCACGCTAAAGCAATTAGTGCCGAATAGTAACGCATGATTTAACTGGTAAATCACTTCATCACTTAGGCCAAATGCACATTTAAATTTCTCAATAGCATGGTCCATTGCAGTTTTGACGTCAGGAACTCCTAGTAAGAAGATTATAATTGGTGCTTTATCTTCGCCTGTCATTCGAGTGCCTTTCTCAAACCTAGCAGCGTTCAGATTATATTTTTCTGCTCTTAACAGTCTTATTGGCTACACGCACTGTATAGCCAGACAGTGGCAGCAAACCAAGCACTATCGACAGAAAATTTTTTATTTCTTAAGTATCCAATGACTCCAACCCGAAACATCTTATCAGGTAACCTTAACAAAAACACTGAGCATCATTCCAATATGCGCCGATCTACTAGTTTTTGTAGGTTGGAACTGGAGCCGAGACATAAGCACTGGTCATCTTTCAGGATATGCTATCGCCTTGAGTTGGTATAGAATTTATCTTATGATGAACAGTAATCAACATTCACGCTAAAGTTTCATCCAACCATGCCGATACAACCTTACACGCGTAACCAGCATAAGACTGGGTCGTCAATCGTTTACCAGGTCAATAGCAGAAATCACTATGACAGCAGAAATTGCCGTTTTCAACAGTACCGCACTGGCTTTAGCAGCAGATTCAGCAGTTACTATAAATAACAATGATTTTGTAAAAATCAACAATAGCGCCAATAAGTTATTTGAACTTTGCAAAAAGCATCCTGTGGGAATTATGATTTTTAATAATTCAGCTTTGGCAGGAGCTCCGTGGGAATTGCTTATAAAATCCTATAGGCTGAAAAATGCAAATACGCCTAAAGACACTATAAATGATTACGTCAGTGACTTAGTTAACTTTCTTCAAGAAGATAAATTACTAATCAATGACTACATGCGGATGAAAAGTGCTCAAACACTATTTTCACGCCAACTTGCTGAGTTTACTCAATACATCACTCAAACCAGCATGGTTGCGCTCATGCAAGCCAATTCTCTTGCAGTGACAGTATTGGATTTTTATAAGCTATTAGATGAAAAATTAGATGAGGAGATTTTAACGCTCAATAATAAAAACTTTTTTCCTACGATGAATGAAGATGATTATATTGAAGCGTTAGAGTATGTCTCATCATATGTGCAAGAATCCTACGTCCAAATCATTCCAATTGACCCTTCTCAGCCGGTTCCAGAGTCGACTAGAGAAAAATTAGTAAATTTCGCCGCTCTTTTGATTTGCAAACAAAATAACACTAAGTCGTTTACCGGTATTGTTATCGCAGGTTATGGGGAAAAAGAATATTATCCTGCAATAAAAACCATACACATCTATGGTCTGTTTAAAGAAAAATTACTTTACATAGTCGACGAAGATAAGACCAAAACCAGTGATCCATATCAAGCAGGCATTTGTCCTTTTGCCCAAGAAGACGAAGTTGTGACCTTCATTGAGGGATGTAGTAGAAACGTTAACAACTTCACAAACACCCTCGTTCATGAGCTTATTCTTAAATCTAGAAATAGTCTTGAGAATTACATTTCCGATAAGCTTAGCCCAGAAGATTTTAATGAGTGCTTACGTGTTTTAGAGCAAGTGCAAGACAATTACTTCGAAGAGTTTAAGCAGAAAAAACAAGCATTTATAGCAAGCAACCATGTAACAAAAATGCTTTCAATGCTCAACTCTTTAGAGAAGGTAGATTTAGCCTATATGGCTGAATCTCTTGTAGATATCACTGCTTTTAAACGCCGTATATCTAACGACCATGAAACGGTTGGCGGCCCCGTAGATGTTGCTGTAATATCTAAGGGAGATGGGTTTGTATGGATTAAACGTAAACACTACTTCCCTAAAGAATTTAACAAAAGCTTTTTTGACCGTAATTCCTAAAATACACATGAGGAGAAATTATGACAGTACAGCAAATGCTTGATAATGCTTACAAAGCCTTGGCACAGCAAAAATTCGGTGTTAGCAATGGTTATGTTGTAGCCGCTTTATCTTCACAAAAAAATTAAATATCTCATTTATGACAAACCCGGCTCTGGCCGGGTTTTTTTCACTTCAGTGCCATCATTTCAGTCCCCTATTCAGCGGTTAAATGACACCGATCTAATCTTTAATGCAAATCTCAAATCCGTTTAGAATAGCTTCCCTGCTTGCCTGCATCAGCGGGCCAATCCTCCGTATGTACGCCGGTCCTATGAACGGTCTCGGTGGTATGCGTTCAGTACCAACCTCCTGCCACAGCCCGATTTCACTTTTGGTCCCAACGATAGCTGCCAGACCCACAACTTCACTTTGGATAGATTCTCTGAGCTCGCCTGAACGCAGCAGCGGCTCGTCGTCACTGTAACCCCGGCGAACGCGATCGGCTTTGGTTGATTCAGCCAGCGGTGCCCAGGCATCAAAAGGCCCGTAGGCAGGCTGGTAAACGCCAATCTCTTCTTTGGCCGTTTCCTCAATCTCTTTTACGATGACGCGAAAACCCGACTCCAGTCCGGTGGCGATACGGGCTGATGCATACGATAGCTCCATTGCAAGCTGCTCAAGGTCCACTACTTACTCTCCTCCCAACTTCGTGTGCTCCAGTTGTAGGTTCCACCCTCGAGTTCGCCGATGACCACACCCATAGCGATGCGCTCATGGGGCATAAGCGCTGTCAGGCCCGGAAAAATCACACTGAACGGAACCCCGGCTTTCATCAGCCAGCACTGGTTAATAAACCCGGGGTTCTGCGCTAGTTTTTTGCGGCGGTCTCCGTGGCCTCATCTTCGTCGTCTTTCGACCTGGCACGAAGAAAGACGCTCACCGCTTTAAGTCCGTTTTTGCCCAGGATAGCGAGCATGCCTTCAATCTGCTTCGGGTTCTGTGGTAACGGGTATTCCTCGCCGTCAATGTCAGCCACGGCCGCTGCCGGAAAGGCATACATGTTCATGTACATCACGTTAATGGCCATCTCAGGACCTACCGCAACGGTCAGGCGGGATTCCTGCACCGGGTCCAGCTCACGCAGGGTAATGACACGCCCGCTGGCATCCCGGACCTGATTTGACTTCACTGGCGATTCCGCCACGGCGGGTGGCGTCTCATGCACTCTGACCTGCACCATTGTTTACTCCTCAGTTCACTTTTTTGCGGCGGTTGGCTGTCCATGACAGGGTCTGGTTCACCGTTTTCTCGCCCTGCTTGTTACCGGCATCGGTAAGGTGAAACGACACGCCCTCATAGCGGTACACGCTGACGGTGCCGTTTGCCTCGGTGATGGTTTCGGTGATGGTGCCGCGGGGCTGATCGATGCCGTTGTAGTAGTTGTCTTCCCACTTCGCCCAGAAGTCATCGAGCGTGGCATCCATGCGTTCAGCAGCGATGGTGCCATTCCAGCCGACGGGGATCTGCAGCTCGTCGGTAATGCCATTGAGCGGTGTGATTTTATGGGTCGAGACCTGCGGCTTTGAGTCAAAGCTCATGATTTTGGGAATGCGCAGTTTTCCCGTCGGCGTATTGATATCGACAGCAATATCACGCCCCACGGTATAGCCAAGGGTTGGCATGGTTTATCTCCGAAGTAATAAGTGAGGCGGTGTTCAGCGCGACAAGCTGTCTGAGACGGAAATGGACACGCTGCCGCCCCCTTCCAGGTTCACCAGGAAGTAGCGCACCACATTGAGGTATTTCACCTGCACATCGGCTGTCATGTAGCCCAGTGCCACGCGCGCATCCGGGTTATTGGCTGCATCAAGGCGCACCGCAAAGGCTGGTCCGCCATTCGGGTCGCCAATCATCTTCAGCGTCTCCAGATTCGACAGGAAAGACTCCAGCGTGCTTTTGGTCTCCCGGCGCAGGTCCGTGGTCTGGTTATCACCCACGACACTGCCGAAGCTCGCCGCAATGGTCAGCGACAGGAAATTGGTCATGCGGGTGTAGGTATCATCGTTCTGGGTCGGATTCGATGAGGTGTTGCGCCCGGAGCGCATGCCGAAGTAACTGCCGCCCGGACAGGGATTGGTGATGACATCGAGGCGGGCTGAGTTGATGGCCCCGATTTCCGGCACGGAGTAAGGACGCCCCGCCAGTTGCCGCTCGGTGGCAATGATGCCGGGGATACGTTTGTTGAGCGTGGAAACATGGGGTGCCCGGGCGGCAATATTCGCTGCCTCAAAGGTCGCGGGCGCAATCATGCGGTTTGTGCCGTTTGCGGTGTCCTTCCAGTAAGGCCAGTCACCCACAATCAGCTTGAGATGCCAGTCGTCCACGCCAGAGCTGTTGAGTGCTTCTGACACCGCCTTGCATCCTGCGGAGGCCGGGCCCTGGGCGATGGCATAGGCACCTTCAGAGCGCGCAAATGCTGCCATGGCGGGCCAGCACGCTTTATCGGTCACATCGGTAAGGTTGATGACCTGTGAATTCGTGCCACGCAGTGCGTACATGCCCTTACGGGGTGCATCAGTGCCATCCGTCCCCAGGAGCGTAGCATCCGTGATACCGGTCGCGCCGTCAGTGCCGCCGCTGAGAGTAACCTCTTTAACCGCGGCCTGTGCGGGCGCTTCAGATTCAGTGACTTTCGCACGTACCAGCTGGCTGGGGCCACGGATATTCATCTGGCCGTAATTCACGGCCTCTGCCATGGCTCTCCACAGCGCCTCCCCCTCACCCTGCAGGTTATCGAAGACTTCCGCACTCACGCCCGGCAGGCTGAGGGTCAGCTTTTTCGAGTTCACGGCGGTACCGCTGCCGATACCTGCAATTATCTGGTTTCCCCGCGTACCGCTGTAGAGTGCGGTCAGCAGCAGGCCTGATTTACTGGCATTTTCACAGAGTCTGCCACTGGCCGCTTTATCCTGACCGTTTGTCACACGCACACAGTTCAGGTTCGCCGCACCGAGCTGAAGTGAAATGGCAGCCGCTGTCGCCAGGTCATACTTACGGTTTTCAGGCGTGCCCAGAAAGAATGCAATGTCGTTATCTGACGTGATACGAAAGGCGCTATTTACCGGCCCCCAGCCTGCCACACCCACCAGCCCCAGCCCGTCAGTGGGTACACCGTTAATGTAACGTGCCCGGGGCGGAACAACCTGAACATACAGGTCAGGTGCCGTGAGTGCAGACGTGTTGAGGTCGCCGGTTGAATAAATCGGCATGAGAGAGACTCCGGATGAGTGAACTGATGCTGGAAAAAGGGTTTACGGTGTGGTCTGCTGGCCGTTAACGGTGACGACCGTGCTGGTCACCTCAGGTGCGGTAATGGCCTGGGTGGTGGCGTAATTCACGCTGAAAATCAGGTCGCGCCGGTAGACATGCCAGTTCTCTGACCTGTCGGAATCAGACTGCCGGGTATAAAGGAGCTGCGCGGGCGCGCCGTCGTTGAGGTCAATGTGACACTGTTCAGAGAGCGCCGTATCAATGGCGCTGCCGATGCGGTCCCGAAGGCCGGGCGCAGGTGCCCAGACAGTGATCTGAAAATCCTTTATCTGCCTGTGCAGCTCTTTTACAGCCGTGCCCGCGGTGGTAACGGAAATACTGAGATGCTCTGCCAGCGGGATGCAGACACTGCTGAGCACAGTGAATGACTTCGGCAGTGCTGCAGACAGCGCGTGTATTGCCCGTCCAGCCGTGGTTCCCGCCCGGAAATGGAAACTGAACGTTTTCCTGTTAAGGGTTATCTGCACGTTAGTCAGTGCCGACGCCACACCGGCAACACTTATCGCGGTGCCGTTCACTGTGAACTGCAGCGAGGGTTTGCCCTTCGCCATCAAACGGAACGGCCTGCCAAGCGCCGTGCTGATTTTACGCTCTGTCGGCAGTGGCCATACGGAGACGTGCACACCACCGTTCTCGATATCCTGCTGCAGTATGCCCGGCACCGGCCAGCCCGGATAGATTTTCACTGCGGCATTAATGATGCCCGGAAGCCCGCTGCCACCGGGATACACAACACCTGAAATACGCTCTGCCAGGTAACGGGCAACATCATCAGTGCTGGCCATGTTACACCGTCACCTGAAGCGCCGTCAGACGCCAGCCCATGTCGGTCAGTTCCGTGCCGCTGATGACAAACCGATGCCCGGCGTCATCCGTCACAAAATCCCCGGTATGGAGAGACAGGTCTCTGAACGCAGGCATCAGGATGCTGTGCCACGCGCTGCGCATCTCACCCGGCAACTTAAGCGGGCTGTGCTCACCGCCCCGGCTCAGCAGAATACTGGCGGGCCAGCCGGACATGATGAGCGCTTCATTTGCTGCAGTCGTGCCACCGTAATCCTGAAGCCCGGCATCATTACCCGTCTGAGCGGTACGACGGATACTGACAAGCCGCTCAGCTTTGACACACAGAATAGGCTGTAACAGCGGCATGGCTGCCACGTAAAAGGTCCCCTCTGTGGACACCAGGATATCGCCTGCCTCAAACCCCGCCGCGTCAAAGATACCAATACGGGTGTCCTGTCCGAAACGCGCCGCCCGCATATAGCCATAATCGGTGGTGAATGAGGCCGAAAGCTGTCGCAGCGGCTGCGCGTCGAGAGGGCTGAAGGGTGATGTCGCCCGGTAATGACGGGCCGTACTGCCCAGGCGTTTCGCGGCCTTCCCGTTACCCTGGTTTACCTTCGCCGCCAGCTGATGTGCGTCCATATCAGCACCGTGTCACAGTTGATACGCCATTGCCCAGCGACGGGCCCGGAGTGATGCCGAGCAGTCCGCAGAGCTGACGCCGCCACTGATTGTAGAGCCGCGTGCGGTCTGACACTTCTGACCGGTTGCGCTGCCAGACAGCTGCTTTATCCGTATCAAGGTTATCTGCTGCCCGGGTGATGCCACTTTCCAGACCGGCCAGTGTCGTCAGATAGTTCACTACGATGGCTTCCTCCTCAGCCCGCAGCGTAGTCAGCCGGTGAGCCAGCGTCTGGAACCGGCCTGATGTGACCTGTGCGTAAGCTGCATCACTGCGATCGTCAGGTGACGTGTCGCCGGTCATGGGATAGCCCATATAGCGACGTGCGTCGGCCTGCTGCTGGGGTGTCAGCATGTATGACCTCATCTGAAAGGACTTTGTCTGAAGTGGCTGACCAGGACTAACCCAGCAACAGGGCGCTGTGTTCCGGTTTGATGTTCTGGCATCCCCATGCCGCGGCGATTTCATAGCGCACACGGCGATACTGTCTGTACATGGAGACTTCAAACGACATGTTAGTGCGCGGGTCGGTGATCATGATGCGGTCATCCGCCATGTCGCCTTCTTCCGGCAGCGCCGGGGCGCGGGTAGCCAGGATGATGGCTGAACGGCTGAATGCGAAGTTGGCAGTGAACTTACTGACAATTTCCAGTTTGGTTCCTGGCTTAACATCTTCCATCAGTCCGGGCTCATGAATGTCAATGGTGTTAAAACTTTTAGCGGCAACGATATATTTGTGCTTCCCAATAATGACGACGCACCCTTCCTCAACGAACCCGGGCACGCTGGATTTACTGTTGTCGCCATCTGAAGGCTGGATTTTTACAGACAGACTTCCTTCCGGGCAATCCTCAGCAACAGTTAATGTTCTGTCCTTAAGTGGCTTT